>JAYQGE010000005.1:0-102592 GCA_038140435.1 Rhodospirillaceae bacterium
TCCACATAGCCGCCCATGCTGGGGAACAGGTGCGGGTAACCCTCCCAGTTTCGCTGCCGCACCGGCACCCCGGCTTCGGCGAGGCGTTCGGCGTAGGCGATGCCCTCGTCGCGCAGCGGGTCGTGGCTGGCGGTGATCACGGTCGCGGGCGGCAGGCCCGACAGGTCGTTCGCGAGCAGCGGCGAGACCCGGGGGTCGCGGCGCAGGGCGTCGTCGCCGTCGAGATAGTTCAGCCGCCAGCGTTCCTGCATCCGCTTTGTCAGCACCGGGCCCTCGGCGTTCTCCTCGTAGGACGGCGTGTCGAACAGCAGGCTCAGGATCGGGCAGATCATCACCTGCGCGGCCAGCTTCGGGCCGCCGTCGCGGAGCTGCTGGGCCGTGACCGCCGTCAGGTTGCCGCCCGCGCTGTCGCCCGCCACGGCGATGCGCGCCGGGTCGGCGCCGATCTCCGCGGCGTGATCGTGCACCCAGCGCACCGCCCACTGGCAGTCCTCGGCGGCGGCCGGGAACTTGTGCTCGGGCGCGAGCCGGTACTCGACCGAGACGAAGATCGCGCGCGCGGCATTCGCCATGTAGCGGCACTGGGGCTCCACCGTGTCGTGGTTGCCGATGGTCCAGCCGCCGCCGTGGAAGTACACCACGACGGGAAGGGGCGCGCCGTCTTCTGCGCCGGGGTCGGGCGCGGTGATCGGCACATAGACCCGCAGCGGCACCGGGCCGCCCGGACCCATGGGGTAAAGGTCAATCACCCGGCGCAGCGGCGCGGGCAGCTGGTTCAGCAGCGCGACCTTCTCGCGCAGGACGGCGCGCGCCTCGCCGGGCGGCAGGTCGGGGAAACTGACGCCGGCCATCAGGCTGATGGCTTTCAGCACCTGGGGATGAAGGTCCATGCTGCCCTCCGCTGTGGTCTACCCCCGCAGCTTAAACCGCTGGATCTTGCCCGTCGCGGTCTTCGGCAGCTCGTCGACGAAGTGGACCCAGCGCGGATACTTGTAGCGGGCGAGCTCGGCCTGGCAGAAGGCCTTGAGCTCCTCGGCGAGCGCGTCGGACGCGTCGCCGGCCTCCTTCAGGATCACGAAGGCCTCCGGCTTGATCAGCTCGTCGTCGTCGGCCCGGCCGATGATCGCCGCCTCGAGCACCGCGTCATGGGCCACGAGCCGCGCCTCGATCTCCACCGGCGAGACCCAGATGCCGCCCACCTTGAGCATGTCGTCGCTGCGCCCGCAGCAAATGAAGCAGCCGTCTTCGTCCTGCATGTAGGAATCGCCGGTGCGGATCCAGCCGTCCGCGATCGCGGCGGCCGTGCGCTCGGGCTGGTTCCAGTAGCGCGAGGTGACGGATTCCCCGCGGATCATCAGGTTGCCGATCTCGCCGGGAGCGACGGGGTTGTCATCGTCATCGACGATCTTCGCCTCGTAGCCGGGCACGAGTTTTCCGCTGACGCCCGGCTTCGCGTCGCCGGGGCGATTGCCGATGAAGATATGGAGAATCTCGGTCGTGCCGATGCCGTCGAGAATTTCGAGGCCGGTCCGCTCGCGCCAGCGCTCGAAGATGTTCGCGGGCAGGGGCTCGCCGGCGGACACGCAGGCGCGCAGGCTCGACAGGTCGGCGTCCGCGCTCTCGAGTGCATGGAGCTGGGCGGCGAACAGGGTCGGCACGGCGTAGTAGAGGGTCGGGCGATAGCGCGCGATATGGTCGGCCATGATCTCGGGCGTGGGCCGGCCCGCGAACAGGACCGCCTGGCCGCCGGCCCATAGCGGGAAGGTCATCGCGTTGCCGAGCCCGTAGGCGAAGAACAGCTTGGCGGCGGAGAAGTGGATGTCGTCCGCCGTGATCCCGAGGGTCTCGACGCCGTAATACTGGCTGGTCACCACCATGTCCCGGTGGGCATGGACCGCGCCCTTGGGCGTCCCGGTCGAGCCCGAGGTGTAAAGCCAGAAGCAGTCGGCGTCGGCGGTGGCCGGGGCGGGCGCCAGATCGGGCGATGCGGCGGCCATGCGTCCGGCGAGGCTGTCGTCCCCGCCCTCGGTCGGTAAGCTGTGGGCCGGCTGGGCCGCGGCGATCGCGGGCTCCATGGCCTCCGCGAATTCGGGCGACCAGACGACGCAGGCCGCGCCCGAATCCTCGATGATGAACTGGTGATCGTTCGCGCGGAGCAGCGTGTTCACGGGCACCGGCACGAAGCCCGCCTTGATCGCGCCCCAGAAGGCGAAGAGGAAGGCCGGACAGTCCTTGATCGCGAGGATCACCCGGTCGCCGGGCGCGAGCCCCAGGGCCGCGAGCGCGTTCCCCGCCCGGTTCACGCCCTCGGCGAGCTGGGCATACGTCGTGTCGCTGTCGTCGTCACGGATCGCCACCTTGTCGCCGCGGCCCTCGTCGAGGTGCCGGTCGATGAAGGGCACCGCCACGTTGAACCGGTCGGCATAGGTCAGCGTCGCGGGGCTGGTGGACGTATCGACGGTGACGGTGTTGGGGGTCATTGGTCGTTTTCCTGCGGATTCAACCCTCTCCCTGTGGGAGAGGGTGGCGAACAACGTGAGCCGGGTGAGGGGTTACGGTTGTCGTGTGTTTGCTCATCGGCGTTTTATCCCCTCACCTAAACCCCTCTCCCCATGGGAGAGGGGCTTTGCGGAACGCGCGGTATTGAGAATTTCCATCAAGACGCCGTCGATGTTCTCGATAACCTCGTTGTTCCAGAAGCGGATCACGATGTAGCCCATGGATTCCAGTGCTTGTGTGCGCTCGGCGTCTGCTTCGGTTTGTTGTGCATGCTGCCCGCCATCGAGTTCGACGATCAGCTTCTCGGACTCGGATACGAAATCGACGATGTAGCGCCCAATCGGGGTTTGGCGTCGAAACTTGATGCCGTCCAGCTGGCGATTCCGAAGTCGCGACCAAAGGCGTTTTTCGACTTCGGTCGCGTTTCTGCGGAGTTCGCGTTGCCTCATTTCCTGCCGTTACCCCTCTCCATCCGGCGGTGGGGTTCTCCTAATGAAACAGCACATACTCGTAGTCGATCGGCCGGCCGTGGATGCCGCGCTTGGGCGGCGCGATCCAGCTCGCCATCTTGCCCGGCTCGGTCACCGGCACCATGAGCGAATTCACATGGGCGTGGTCCTCGTCGGTCGGAAGCCACGCGCCCTTCCGCTTACCCCATTCCTCGGCCGAGATGATCTCGCCCCCGGGCGTTGCCTCGATGCCCGAATAGATACCGATCGACCGGTTGAACTTCTCATCCGGCAGGGTGAGCGTCACGTCGATGTCGTGGGCGGCGATCATCTTGTTGAAGCGGTTCAGCCCGCGCTGGCTGTCGGCCGTGTAGTCCTGGCGGAGCTTCAGGTTCATGGCCGTGAGCGCCGCGATGGTCTCGGTGTCGACGGTGCCGTCGTCGGTGATCTTCGCGATCTCCATTTGCTCGCCGTCGAGCT
The DNA here is from genome assembly GCA_038140435.1 of Rhodospirillaceae bacterium. Lineage (GTDB taxonomy): Bacteria > Pseudomonadota > Alphaproteobacteria > UBA6615 > UBA6615 > UBA8079. The sequence continues at coordinate 3,429 of JAYQGE010000005.1, forward strand.
TGTGGTCGTCGTCGATCTTGGTCTCCTGGTAGCGCCCCTTGAGCCCCATGGAGAAGTAGTTGGCGGCGTTGGTCGAGCGCTCGGACCCGAAGAGATCGAGGCAGATCGAGTAGTGGAAGTTGATCCACTTCTGGATGGTCTCGAGGTTGATGCCGCCGAAGGGACGCACGTCCGTGGTGTCGTGCTGCTGCATCAGCTCGCAGGTCCGCTGCAGGACACGCATCACGCCGGTCTCGCCCACGAACATGTGGTGGGCCTCCTCGGTCAGCATGAAGCGGCAGGTGCGCGACAGCGGATCGAAACCGGATTCCGCGAGCGCCGCCAGCTGGAACTTGCCGTCCCGGTCCTGGAAGTAGGTGAACATGAAGAAGGACAGCCAGTCGTTCGTCTGCTCGTTGAAGGCCTGGAGGATGCGCGGCCGGTCGGGGTCGCCCGCATGGCGCTCGAGCATCTCCTCGGCCTCCTCGCGTCCATCGCGCCCGAAATAGGCGTGCAGCAGGTACACCATCGCCCACAGGTGCCGGCCTTCCTCGACATTCACCTGGTAGAGATTGCGCAGGTCGTAGAGCGACGGCGCGGTGCGTCCGAGCTGGCGTTGCTGCTCGACCGAGGCGGGCTCGGTGTCGCCCTGGGTGACGATCAGGCGGCGGAGCTCGGTGCGATACTCGCCCGGGACCTCGGTCCAGACCGGCTCGCCCTTGTGTGCGCCGAAGCCGATTTCGCGGTCGGGCGAGGGCTCGGCCAGGAAGATGCCCCAGCGATAGTCGGGCATCTTCACATGGTCGAAATGGGCCCAGCCGTCCGTATCCACGCTGATGGCGGTGCGCAGATAGACCTGGAGGTCGTTGGACTCGACCGGCCCCATCTCCTTCCACCACTGGATGTAGGCGGGATGCCAGCGTTCGAGCGCGCGCAGCAGGCGGCGGTCGTCGCCCAGGTTGACGTTGTTGGGGATGGTCTCGTTGTAGTCGGCTTTCATGGTCTCAGACCCGCCTGCGGTCGTATTCGGGTTGTTTGCCGGTGCCGTAGAGCTCCAGCGCGCCGTCGTCGCCGACGGCGTTGGGGCGTTGGAAAATCCAGTTCTGCCAAGCGCTCAGCCGCGCGAAGATCTTGCTCTCGATGGTCTCGGGTCCGGGGAAGCGGAGGCTTGCCTCCATGCCGGTCAGCGCGTCGGGCGAGAAGGCGGCGCGGGCCTCGATCGCGAGCCGCACCTCGTCCTCCCAGTCGATGTCGTCGGGGGCGAAGGTGACGAGGCCGAGCGCCTCGGCGTCGATCGCCTCGAGATCGGTGCCGAGCTCGTCCTCGGCCGCGGCCCGCGCGTCATCGTCGCCGTAGAAGCGGCTCTGGAGCCGGGTGAGGCCGGTGCACATCTCGAGCGGGCCCGTGTTCATGCCGGTCAGCCGGACCGTCGCGGGTGGCAGGTTCGAGCCGTCCTCCTCGAACGTGCCGTCGAGCATGTAGGAACGGTCCGCGGCGAGCGCGAGCTCGAAGAGCGTGCCGGTGAAGCAGGAGCCCGGTTCGATGAGCGCGATCAGCGAGCGCGCGGACACGTCGATGCGTTTCAGCGTGCGGCGCAGGTAGAGCGTGATCTCGCGGACCAGCCAGTCGCCGGCATGGTCGAGCAGGGCCGCGTCATGGGCCGCCACCAGATCCGGGTCGCCCTCGGTGCGGAACACCCAGGTGCCGATCTCGGTCTCGTTGAAGCGCAGGTGCAGAATCGCGTCGTCGAGCGCGCGGGCGATCGCCAGCGGCCAGAAGTCCACGCCGGCGGCATGGATGCCCGCGGCGTCCGCCGGGGGTGCACCCTCGGGACCGCGAATGGTGAACGTCGCCGTCCGGGCGGCCCGGTCGAGCGCGACCGTCAGGTGGGGATAATCGATCGCGTCGTCGGAAAGCTCGCGGGCGAGCGGTGTCAGTTCGATGCCGTCCGCGTCGGCCGGCCGGTCGCTGGCCGCGATCCGCGCATCCGTGCGCGCGCGCACGGTCTCCTCGAACTTCGAGCGGGGCACCAGCGTGTCCACCAGCCGCCACTCCAGCGCACGGCGTCCGCGCAGGCCCTCGCCGGTGGTGCAGAAGAAGTCGGCCCGGTCGCGGCGCACATGGCGCTTGTCCACCACGCGGGTGAGACCGCCGGTGCCGGGCAGCACCGCCAGCAGCGGCACCTCGGGCAGGGAGACGGCGCTCGACCCGTCGTCGATCAGCAGGATCTCGTCGCAGGCGAGCGCCAGCTCGTAGCCGCCGCCGGCTGCGGTGCCGTTCACCATGCAGATATAGGCCTGGCCGGAATGCGCGCTCGCATCCTCGATGGCGTTCCGGGTCTCGTTGGTGAACTTGCAGAAGTTCACCTTGTGATCGTGGCTCGAGCCCTTGAGCATCGGGATGTTGGCCCCGGCGCAGAAGACCCGCTCCATCGCCGAGGTGACGACCACCGCCGCCACCTCGGGGTGCTCGAAGCGCAGGCGCTGGACGGCGTCGTAGAGCTCGATATCGACCCCGAGATCGTAGGAGTTGAGCTTCAGCTCGTAGCCCGGCGCGAGGCCGCCGGCTTCGTCCACGTCGAGGGTCAGGGTCGCGACCCGGCCATCGATGGAAAGGCGCCAGTGGCGGTAGCGGTCAGGGTGTGTTTCAAAGGCGATCATGGGATCGCAATCTCCTCCGGATTCCCGCTAGAACACTAGTCCAACCCCATCACCTTGTGGACCCGATAGTTGGCCTCTCCAACCAATTGGCGACACGCGAAGGAATGTTTCGATGTCATCCACGGATCGCCCGGAGCTGCAGCACCTGACCGCCGGGGGGCACCGGCTCGAATACTACTGGACGGCGCCCCATGATGGCGACGGCACGGCGCTGGTGTTCCTGCACGAGGGGCTCGGATCGGCCGGCCTGTGGCGGGACTTTCCGGCAATGCTGACGACCGCAACCGGCCTGCCGGCGCTGGTCTATTCCCGCTATGGCTATGGCGGCTCGGACGCGCTGGAAGCGGCGCGCCCGGTGGACTACATGCACACCGAGGCGCTGGAGACCCTGCCGGTCATCCGCGACGCCCTTGATCTCGACGACGTGATTCTCGTCGGGCACAGCGACGGCGGGTCGATCGCCGCGATCCATGCCGGCGCGGGGCAATGGCCGGTGCGCGGCCTGATCCTCGAGGCGCCCCACTTCTTCGTCGAGGACGAGAGCATCGCCGGGATCGAGGACGCGAAGACGGCCTACGAGACGACCGACCTGCCGGCGCGGATCGGGCGCCATCACACCGACGGTGACAAGACCTTCCGGGGCTGGAACGACATCTGGCTGTCGCCGGCCTTCCGTGACTGGAACATCGAGGAATATCTGCCGGGGATCACCTGTCCGTCCCTGGTGATCCAGGGCGAGGGCGACGAGTACGGTACCGCAGCCCAGCCCGAGGCGATCGGCCGCCAGTCGTCGGGGCCGGTGGATGCGGTGATGGTGCCGGATTGCGGCCACGCGCCCCACAAGGACGCGACCGAGGGGGTGCTCGAGCTGATGGCCGACTTCGCGGGCGCGCTCGCCGCGGGTGCCGAGGCCGAATGATCTCCTCTGTGGATGACCGGCCCCTGTTAGGCGGTGCTGCGGGGTGATACGAATAACGTCATGACTGACACATACGATCTGATCATCAGGGGTGGCGAGGTCTGGGCCACCGGCGGGCTGGCTCGAACCGACGTGGCCGTCAGCGGCGGCCGTATCGCCCATGTGGGCGACCTCGGCGCGGCCGACGCCGAAACCGTCATCGACGCGGCGGGGCTCACCGTCCTGCCGGGCATGATCGACAGCCAGGTGCATTTCCGCGAGCCCGGCAACGAGCAGAAAGAGGACCTCGAATCCGGCACCCGCTCGGCGGCGCTGGGCGGCATCACGGCCGTGTTCGAGATGCCCAACACCAACCCGCTGACCACGACCGTCGAGGCGCTGGCCGACAAGATTTCCCGCGCGAAGGGGCGTGCGTGGACCGACCACGCCTTCTTCATGGGCGCGTCGGCGGAAAATGCCGATGATCTCGCCGAACTTGAGCGTGTGCCGGGCTGCTGCGGCGTCAAGATGTTCATGGGCAGCTCCACGGGGAACCTCCTGGTGCCCGACGACGAGACGGTGCGCCGCGTGCTCGCGAACGGCACCCGACGCATGTCGGTGCATTCGGAAGACGAGTACCGCCTCGAGGAACGCAAGGGCGAACGTGTCGAGGGCGATCCGTCGTCGCACCCTGTCTGGCGCGACGAGGAGACGGCGATCCGCTCGACCAAGCGCTTGCTCTCGATCGCGCGGGAGACCGGGCGGCGCGTGCATGTGCTGCACATCACCACCGCCGAGGAGGTCGAGATACTCGCCGGGTACAAGGACGTGGCGACCTGCGAGGTGACGCCGCAGCATCTCACGCTTGCCGCACCCGACTGCTACGAGCGGCTCGGAACCTACGCCCAGATGAACCCGCCGATCCGCGACGCGGCCCACCGCGCCGGGCTGTGGCGCGGGATCGAGCAGGGCGTGTTCGACGTGATCGGCTCGGACCACGCACCCCACACCAGGGAAGAGAAGGCGCAGCCCTATCCCGCGAGCCCGTCGGGGATGCCCGGCGCGCAGACGACGGTGGCGGTGATGCTCGACCATGTGGCCAACGGCCGGCTGTCGCTCGCCCGCCTGGTCGATCTCCTGTGCTCCGGCCCCCAGCGGATCTTCAACATCGCCGGCAAGGGCCGCATTGCCCAAGGCTATGACGCGGACTTCACGCTGATCGATCTCAAGGCGAAGCGCGAGATCACAGCGGACTGGCTCGCCTACAAGTGCGGCTGGTCGCCCTATGAGGGGATGACCGTCACCGGCTGGCCGGTGGGTACCATCATCCGCGGCAACGTCGTCATGCGCGACGGGGAACTCGCCGACGCGCCGGTGGGCGAACCGGTCCGGTTCATGGAGACGCTTTAGTCCCCATCTTCGTCACTCCCGCGAAGGCGGGAGTCCATAAACACCGAAGTAGGAACGGGCAAACGCCTCTGATCGTGGTTGCCCGCCTGCGCGGGCAGGACGATGTGTTTAGAGCTTCGTCGGGTTCGGCGCGTCGCCGTAGACCTCGACCGGGTCGAAGACCTTCTCGGTCTCCTCATAGCCGAGGGTGACCGGCGCATCGTCCGCGGCGCCGACCGGCACCGAGCGGTAGAAGCAGGAGCGGTAGCCCACATGGCAGCTGGCGCCACCCTGGACATCGACGCGCAGCCAGACCGCGTCCTGATCGTCGTCGATCCGGATTTCCTTGACCTTCTGGACCAGGCCCGACGTGGCGCCCTTGTGCCAGAGGACTTCGCGCGAGCGGGACCAGTAGTGGGCCTCGCCCGTCTCGATGGTCTTGGTCAGGGCCTCGGCGTTCATGTAGCCGTGCATCAGCACCTCGCCGCTGTCGGCGTCGGTGGTGACGACGGGCATCAGGCCGTCGGCGTCGAACTTCGGCGCGAGTTCGTGGCCTTCCTCGACCTGTTCGATGGTCTGGCGCGGGGCGAACATGGGGTTCTCGGACATGGGACCGCTCTCGATAGGGGGCGCGCATTGCGGCGCCCGGTTTCGCGCGTGTTATAACGGTTCGCGCCCGGCGAATGTCAAGCGGGCGGCACGCGGCGAGAGATACGAATGAGCGAGAATGCGCCGGAAACCCCGGACGAACTGATCCCCGTTTCCCTGCTGACGGGCTTCCTGGGCAGCGGCAAGACGACCGTGCTCAACCATGTGCTGCACGACCCGCGCATGGACAAGGCGGCCGTGATCGTCAACGAGTTCGGCGAGGTCGGGCTCGACCACGAGCTGATGGTGGCGGGCAGCGAGGACATGGTGCTGCTGAATAGCGGCTGTCTGTGCTGCACCGTGCGCGGCGATCTCGTGAACACGCTCCGCGACATGATGATGCTGCGCCTGCGCGAGGACGTGCCGTCCTTCAACCGCGTGCTGATCGAGACGACGGGGCTGGCGGACCCGGCGCCGATCCTGCACACGCTCATGTCCGACCAGCTTGTGACCAACTATTTCCGCCTCGATGGGGTGATCACCACCGTCGACGCGGCGAACGGTGCCGACACGCTCGACCGGCAGTTCGAGTCCGTGAAACAGGTGGCGGTGGCGGACCGGTTGCTCCTGACTAAGACAGACATCGCCGATGAAGCGGCGCGCGAAGCGCTCGAGGCGCGCATCGCGGCGGCCAATCCCGCGGCCCCGCGCATCACGGTTGTCGATGGGGATGTCGATCCCGGGCTCCTGTTCAACGCCGGGCTCTACGACCCCGAGACCAAGACCGCGGACGTGGCGGGCTGGCTACGCGACGAGGCCTACGGGGACGATCATCATCATGAGCATGAACATCATCATCATGATCATGATCATGGGCACGACGTGAACCGCCACGACGACCAGATCAGCTCCTTCTGCGTGACCTATGACGAGCCGCTGCGCCTCGACGCGCTGGAGCAGTGGTTCGACACCATCATGATGCTCAAGGGCCCCGACCTGCTGCGCATCAAGGGCATCGTCAACGTGGCGGAGATGGACAAGCCCGTCGTGATCCACGGCGTACAGCATGTCTTCCATCCGCCCGCGGTGCTCGACGCGTGGCCGTCGGAGGATCGACGGACCCGGATCGTCTTCATCACCCGGGACGTGGAGCGCAAGGCGATCGAGGACACGCTTACCTGGTTCTCCGACGAGCGGCTGCGCGACCAGAAAAGCCCGGGCGCGGGGCGCGGCCTGATCCGTTAGCGTTCGCCTCGCAACCACCGGGGATTTGCGCGATACTGCGCCCCGTCATTCCCGACAAAAAAGAGAGATACCCATGACCGAGATCGTTCAGGTCGAGCGTCGCGACGACATTGCCATCGTCTCCCTGCATCGCACGGAGAAGCGGAACGCGCTGCGCCAGGAGGACTGGATCGCCGTCGGCGACACGATCGGGGCGCTGGGTGAGGATGACGATCTGCGCTGCATCGTCCTGCGCGGGGCGGGCGACGAGGCGTTCTGCGCCGGCGCGGACATCACCAACTTCGAGGCCGAGCGCTCGGACCGCAAGAAGGTGAAGGCCTATGAGGCGGCGACGGACCACGCGTTCCTCGGGGTCCACAATTCGCGCCACCCGGTGATCGCCATGATCCACGGCTTCTGCATCGGCGGCGGCTTCGAGCTCGCGCTCGCCGCCGACCTGCGCATCTCGGGCGAATCCGGCCGTTTTGCCGTGCCGGCCAAGAATATCGGTCTCTTCCTCGGCTACCGGCTCGTCCAGTTCCTGATGGACGCGGGCGGTCCCGCGGTGACGGCGGAGATCCTGCTCGAGGGCCGGCCGCTGTCCGCCGAGGAGGCGCTGGCGAAGAACCTCCTGACCCGGGTGGTGCCGGATGCCGAGCTCGAAGAAGAGGTCATGAAAGCCGCGCGGCGGATCGCGGACGGCGCGCCCCTGTCCCATCGCTATCACCGGGCCGCGATCAAGCGGCTGGGCGACCCGCGCCCGCTCAGCCGGGCCGAGCTGGAAGGCCAGTTCGACTACGCGGACAGCGAGGACTACATGACCGGCTACAACGCGTTCAAGAACCGCGAGAAGCCCAAGTTCCAGGGCCGCTAGGCCCATGGCATCCCTGTCCGGCCGGCCGCAGGAGGCACCCGCGCCGGTGCGCCTGTTCGCGCTGATCTTCCTGCCCTTCGCGCTCGGCTATTTCTTCTCCTATCTCTACCGGACCGTGAACGCGGTGATCGGTCCCGACCTGGCGCTCGAGATGTCGCTCTCGCCGGGGCAGCTGGGTTTGCTCACGAGCGCCTACTTCATCACCTTCGCCGCAGCGCAGATTCCGGTGGGTATCTATCTCGACAGCCACGGGCCGCGCCGCGTGGTGACCGTGCTGTTGCTGATCGCCGCCGTCGGCGCGTTCGTCTTCTCGATCGGCGAGGGGCTCTGGAGCCTCGTCGCCGGCCGCGCGCTGATCGGCCTCGGCGTGGCCGCGTGCCTCATGGGTTCGTTCAAGGCGATGAGCGAATGGTGTCCGGGCGAGAAGCTGCCCTTCATGAACGGGCTCGTCGTCGCATTCGGTGGGCTGGGCGCGATGGTGGCGACTGCGCCCACCGAGGCGATCGTGTCCGAGGTGGGCTGGAGGTACGGCTTCGTCGCGCTGGCGCTGGCGACCGTCGTCGTCGCGGCTGCGATCTGGTTCGTCGTGCCCGAGCGCGAGCGGGCCGGCGCGTCGGAGCCGATGGCGTCGCGGATCGCCGGGATGCTGTCGATCTACCGCAGCGGGTTGTTCTGGCGGGTGGCACCCCTCGCGGCGCTGTCTCAGGGCGGGTTCCTGGCGATCCAGACCCTGTGGGCCGGACCGTGGCTCCGGGACATCGCGGGCCTCGATTCACGTGCGGTGAGCTTCACGCTCCTGGCGGGGGCCGGGGGCTTCGTGATCGGCAATATCGTCTTCGGCTTGATCGCCGAGCGGCTCATGCGGCGGAACATCCCGCCGCTGGTGACGGCGGCCGGCGGCATGGCGCTGTTCATCCTGGTGCAGCTGTTTGTGATCTTCGAGTGGACGGCGGCACCTGCCGCCCTCTGGTTCGTCTTCGGTGCCACGGGTACGACGGGGGTGGTGATCTTCGCGGTGCTCGCGCGGATGTTCCCCCCCGAACTCGCCGGGCGGGCGAGCACGGCCCAGAATCTGCTGATCTTCGGCGCCGCCTTTGCGCTCCAATGGGGCATGGGCGAGGTGATCAACATCTGGACGGTCGGCGCGGACGGCACCTACGCGGTCGCCGGCTACCGCGCGGCCATCGGCCTGGTCCTGGCGCTGCAGGTCCTGGCGTTCGCCTGGATGCTGTTCTATCGGCCCCGGCAGCGTTGAGGCCGGTCAGTCGTCGCCCGTTGCGGCTGGCAGGGATGCCTGGTTCCGCCGGAACGGCTGCGCGACCTGGCCCACGAAGCTCTCGGGCATCGGCCCGTCGATCCCGATATTTGCCGGTGGGCGGCGGTCCGGACAGTAGAAGGTCCGGAACAGCACGTCGTAGAGCATCAGGTTCTCGCCGTAGTTTCTGTTGCCCTCTTCGGGAATGCGCGAGTGATGCCAGCGGTGCACGGCGGGCGTGTTGAACACGTAGTTCAGCGGCCCGAACCGCATCTCGACGTTGCAGTGGGTCAGCATCCCGATGAAGGCGGTGATCGAGTTCACCCAGATGAAGATCTCCGACGGCGCGCCGGCCAGGAACAGCAGCGGCTGGCTCAAGAGGATGCTCGTCACCGTATCGACCACGTGGAACCGCCCGGTGTTGAAGAACCAGAGGCGCGGCGCGCTGTGGTGGACGGCATGGAAGCGCCAGAGGAACGACCATTCATGGGCGAGGCGGTGGGCGGTGTAGAGCCCGGCCTCGGCGATGAACATGCCGAGCATGATCTGGAACGCCAGCGGCCAGTCGCTCGGCCAGTAGCCTGCGCCCTTGCTCGCAGCGGCCTCGGCAATGCCGATGGTGACGCCGACGACCACGAGAACCTGCGCGAAGCCCTTGTTCAGCAGCGTGTGGGCCAGGTCCGGGCCGATCTGTCCGTCGTTGGCCAGCCAGCCGCGTTCGTGCGGCAGCACGCGTTCCAGCGCGAACAGGCCCACCGCCAGCAACAGGTAGTTGATGTTGAAGTAGATGGCGGAATGGCCGGCGGCGAAGCCGAGCCAGGTGCCATAGAGACAGGCCGCCAGGATTCCGGGCCAGAGCAGGAATGTCAGGGTATGGCACAAAACGCCGCGCCGCTTGCCGTCGCCGGTGATGGCGTCGGCTCCCCCATCGAGAACGATACTCACGTCCAAACCTCCGCAAGAACTGCGGGTGTTTTCAGGCACCCTCGGGCTCGGTGCCTCCCCACTCGATGTCTTTTGTCACAAAAGTCGGATGCTTTGGCAAGGGATCGCGCATCCGTGCCGTCACGCGGAAGGCCGGACGACCACGGTGCCCAGCTTGGCGCCGGATTCGACGTACTCGTGGGCCGCGGCGCATTCCGAAAGCGGGAAGGTCGCGGCGACGTTGTGAATGCCGTGCCCGGCGGCGAGCCAGCTCGCGATGTCCGCGCGCGCCGCGTCGATCGCGTCGCGCGGCACGCTGTGCAGTACCATGAACCGGAGAACCGCGTTCTTCAGGGCCATGCGCATGAAGATGCCCTCGGGATCACCCGTGGAGGCATAGATCGCGATGGTTCCGCCCGGGCGGATGACCCGGCCGGATAGTCCGATGTTCGCCGCGAGATCGACCTCGACGATCCGGTCCACCCCGGCGCCCCCGGTGAGCTCGAGAATCTGCTCTGCGGCGTCGGAAGCGCGATAGTTCACGACATGTGTCGCGCCGGCTGCGCGGGCGTGTTCGGCTTTCTCGTCGGAGCTGACCGTCGCGATGACGTTTGCGCCGCCCCAGCTGGCCCACTGCACGGCATAGTGGCCGACAGCACCGGCGCCGCCGGTGACGAGGATGGTCTGGCCCGTGACCGGCCCGTCGCAAAAGACATTCCGGTGGGCGGTCATGCAGGGGATGCCGAGACACGCGCCGGCGTCGAAGTCGAGCGCGTCGGGCAGGGGCGCCACGAGCCATGCGTCGAGGGTGATATATTCCGCCGCCGTGCCCAGCGCGCGGCCCTGGCGCTGGCCGTTGAACAGCCAGACGCGCTGGCCCTCCGCAAGGCCGGTCACGCCGTCGCCGAGCGCGTCGATTACGCCCGCCCCGTCGCTGTTGGGGATGATCCGCGGATGCTCCATGCCATATGTGCCGAGGCCCCGGCGCTTGACATCCGCCGGGTTCACGCCCGAGGCGTGGAGCTTGACCCGCACCTCGCCCGGGCCGGGGTCGGCGGCGTCCATCTCGCCATGCTCCAGGACATCCCGTGCGGGCCCGAGTTCCTCGTACCAGACTGCTTTCATGACGCTTCCGTCGGTTGTTCGATGGCATCAGTGTGCCCCAGGATTACCCGTCTGCACTAGCGGGTGAGGTCCGTGTCCCGTCGCGCTAGACTGTTGAGCTCCGAGCCCGATGAGCCTGACCGTCATGCCTGACTTCGAACTCCACCCCCAGCTCGCCGCAGACAGTGTTCCGGTCTGCTCCTGGCCGCTCTGCGAGGTGTTGCTGCTCAACGACGCCAACTATCCGTGGCTGGTGCTGGTGCCGGCCCGGGACGGCCTGCGGGATTTCCACGACCTGTCCCCCGACGACATGATTGCGGCGGGCCGCGAGATCAGCCGCGCCAGCGAGGCGCTGGTCGAATTGTTCGCGCCCGACAAGATCAATGTCGCGGCGCTCGGCAACATGGTCCCGCAACTGCATATACACGTGATCGCCCGCTTCACGGACGATGCGGCCTGGCCGAACCCGATCTGGGGAGTGGTGCCGGGGGAGGCCTACGCGCCCGATGCGCTCGAAGCGCGGCTCGCCGACCTGCGCCGGGCCTTCGGCTGAAGGTTTTTTAAAAAGGGCTTCGGGATAACAAATGCATAACATCCTGCCCGACACGCTCGCCGACTGGTTCGCGTCGCGCGGATGGGCGCCCCATCCCCACCAGCTGGCGATGCTCGACGCGGCCACCGAAGGCCGCTCGGCCCTGCTGATCGCACCGACCGGCGGCGGCAAGACCCTGGCCGGCTTCCTGCCGAGCCTGGTCGAGCTGACCGAAACCGATCCCGCGCCCGGGGGGCTGCACACGCTCTACATCTCGCCCCTGAAGGCGCTGGCCGTCGACATCCACCGGAACCTCGAGACCCCCATCGCCGAGATGGGGCTGCCGATCCGGGCCGAGACCCGGACGGGCGACACGCCCCAGGCAAAGCGCCAGCGCCAGCGCCGCACCCCGCCCCAGATGCTCATGACCACGCCGGAGAGCCTCGCGCTACTGCTATCCTACGAGGACGCGGCGGAGATCTTCGGCGGGCTGCGCTGCGTGATCGTCGACGAGCTGCACGCGCTCGAGGACAACAAGCGCGGTGATCTCCTCGCGCTTGGCCTGTCGCGCCTCGCCGGGCTGGCGCCGCAGGCGCGCCGGGTGGGGCTGAGCGCCACGGTGGCCAAGCCCGACCGGCTGCGTCGCTGGCTGTCGCCGACCCGCGATGCCGATGATGTGTCGCTGGTTCTTGGTGAGGCGGGCGTCGAGCCGCGCATCGAAGTTCTGGAGACGGCGGCGGAAATGCCCTGGTCGGGCCATATGGGCTCCCATGCCATGCCCGAGGTCTATGCGCGCCTGCGCGACGGCGGCACGACCATCGTCTTCGTGAACACCCGCGCCCAGGCGGAGATCGTGTTCCAGGAACTCTGGCGGATGAACGAGGACGGGCTCCGGATCGCGCTGCATCACGGCAGCCTCGCGCCCGAGCAGCGCCGCAAGGTCGAGGCGGCGATGGCGCGCGGCGACCTCGACGCGGTCGTCGCGACCTCGTCCCTCGATCTCGGCGTGGACTGGGCCGCGGTCGATCTCGTGATCCAGGTGGGTGCGCCCAAGGGTTCGACCCGATTGCTCCAGCGCGTCGGCCGCTCGAACCACCGGATGGACAGCCCGAGCCACGCCGTTCTGGTGCCCGCCAACCGGTTCGAGGTGCTCGAATGCCGGGCGGCGGTCGAGGCGATCCGCGCTCACACGCTCGACGGCATCCCGGCCCGGCCCGGCGGGCTCGATGTGCTCGCCCAGCACATCCTGGGCACCGCCTGCTCCGGGCCCGTGGACCGCGATGCGCTCTATGAGGAGGTGCGCACCGCCGGGCCGTATATCGACCTCTCGCGCGAGGATTTCGACGACGTGTTCGAGTTCGTCGCCACCGGCGGCTACGCGCTCGGCGGCTACAAGAAGTTCCAGCGCCTGTTCCGGACGTCGAACGGCACCTACGAGATCGCCAGCCGGACGGCGGTTCGCGACTACCGGATGAATGTCGGCACCATCGTGGAAGCGCCGACCCTCAAGGTTCGCCTCGGCCGGGGCCGGGTGCTCGGCGAGGTGGAGGAGAATTTCGTCAACTACATGACCGCCGGCGACACCTTTGTCTTCTCGGGCCGGCTGCTTGAATTCGTCGAGGTGCGCGAGACAAGCGTGATCACGCGGCCCGGCAAGGGCGACGCGCCGGCCGTGCCCGCCTATGTGGGCGGCCGGCTGCCGCTCTCGACCCATCTCGCCGATCGGGTGCGGACGATCCTCTCGGATCCGCGGACCTGGGCCGATTTACCGGAGCAGGTCGCGACCTGGCTCGACGTGCAGCGTTGGCGCTCGGTCCTGCCGCCGCGCGACGGGCTTCTGGTCGAGACCTTCCCGCGCGCCAACAAGCATTATCTCGTCGCCTACTGCTTCGAGGGCCGGAACGCCCACCAGACCCTCGGTATGCTGCTGACCCGCCGCATGGAGCGCGCCGGGCTCGGCCCGCTGGGCTTCGTCGCGACGGACTATGTCATCGGGGTCTGGAGCACGAAGTCCTGCGAGGCGGCCGACATCGACGCGCTGTTCGACGAGGACATGCTGGGCGACGACCTCGAGGCGTGGATGGCCGATTCCTCGATGCTCAAGCGGACCTTCCGCAACGTCGCGGTGATCGCCGGGCTCATCCAGCGCCGCCACCCGGGCGAGGAGAAGACCCGGCGCCAGGTCACGTTCAACTCGGATTTGATCTACGACGTGCTCCGCTCCCACGAGCCGAACCACATCCTGCTCCGCGCCACGCGGGCCGACGCGGGATCGGGCCTGACCGACGTGCGCCGCCTGTCGGCCATGTTGTCGCGGGTGCGCGGACGCATCACCCACCGCCATCTCGACCGGGTCTCGCCGCTCGCTGTGCCGATCCTGCTCGAGATCGGGCGTGAGAGCGTCTACGGCGCGGCGATCGACGAGCTGCTGGGCGAATCGGCCGACGCGCTTATCTCCGAGGCCATGGACAATGTGGGAACCAGGGAGCTGGGCTTCGATGCGGCGTGATCCGACGCCATCCGCGCCGAACAGGCAGGCGGCCGCGACCATGGAGATCGCGGGGCAACGGATCGTGCTCGACCATTCGGGCGCGGCGTGGCTGCCGGAGACGGGCGATTTGCTCGTCGCGGACCTGCATTTCGAGAAGGGCTCGGCCTTCGCCGCACGCGGGCAGGGGCTGCTGCCGCCCTACGACACCGCCGAGACCCTGGGCCGCCTCGAACAGGTCTGTGCGCGGCTCAAGCCAACCCGCGTCATCTGCCTCGGCGACACACTGCACGATCTCGCCGGCGAGGCGCGCATGGCCGATGGCGACCGCCAGCGGCTCGCGCGGCTCGTCGCGAAGCAGGACTGGGTCTGGATCGCCGGCAACCACGATCCCGAGCCGCCCGCCGACTTCGGCGGAGACGCGATGGGAGAGCTGCGCATCGGCGACCTGGTGCTCTGCCACGACGTCGCCGAGCGTGCGCCAGACGTGTGTCTCGCCGCCGGCGAGGTTTGCGGGCACTACCATCCCAAGGCCGCCGTGCGGGTGCGCGGCCGGCGGATTTCCGGGCGCTGCTTCGCGACCGACGGGCGACGCCTGGTCATGCCGGCCTTCGGCGCCTTCGCCGGGGGGCTGAACGCCCGCGAGCCGGCGATTGCCGGGCTGATGGCGGGCCGGTTCCGGGTTTATCTGATCGGGCCGTCGGGCCTCTTCGCGTTCCGGCACGACCAGCTGCTGCCCGATCCAAAGCGGGCCGCCTGACGTATCAGGTTCATGACTTCGCAAAGCCCCTTCATCGTCTGGTTCCGCCAGGATCTGAGGCTCGCCGACAACCCGGTGCTCGCCGCAGCTGCCGAATCGGGCCAGCCGGTCCTGCCGCTCTTCATCCTTGATGAGGAAACCCCCGACGTTCGGCCGGTCGGCGGGGCGTCGCGCTGGTGGTTGCACCACAGCCTGGAATCACTGGCGACGGGCCTGCGCGAGCTTGGGCTGGAACTCATTTTGCGCCGGGGACCCGCTGCGGACGTCCTCACAGATATCGTGGGCGCAACGGGCGCGGACCGGGTCGTCTGGAACCGGTGCTACGAGCCGGGCGCGATCGCCCGGGACACCGCGGTCAAGACGATGCTCAGGGATGCGGGCGTCGCGGCCGAGAGCTTCAACGGATCATTGCTGATCGAGCCCTGGAAGATCGAAACCGGTCAGGGCGGGCCCTACAAGGTCTTCACCCCCTACTGGCGTCGCCTGCGCGAGCTCTATCAGGCACCGCCCGTGACGGCGCTACCGGAGAAGCTGCCGGCGGCCGAGCCGCAGCCCGGGGACGCACTGGAGGCATGGGCGCTGCTGCCGACCGCGCCCGACTGGGCGGGCGGGCTCCGCGAAATCTGGGAGGTCGGCGAGGACGCCGCGATGGCCCGGCTCGGCGCGTTCCTCGATGACGCGGTCGCGCGCTATCCCCGGGAGCGCGACCGGCCCGATATCGACGGCACCTCGCGCCTGTCGCCCCATCTTCACTGGGGCGAGATTGGCCCGCACCAGGTCTGGCGCGCCGCCGCCGCGTATCTCGACAAGGGCGGTGACGCGGTCGCCGGCGCGGAGGCGCTCCTGCGCGAGCTCGCCTGGCGCGACTTCAACCACCACCTGCTGTTTCACTTCCCCGGGATTGCGACGGCCAACTGGCGCGAACAGTTCGATGGCTTTCCGTGGCGCGACGATCCGGACGCGCTCGCCCTGTGGCAGAAGGGCCGAACCGGTTATCCGCTGGTGGACGCGGGCATGCGCGAACTCTGGCACACGGGCTTCATGCACAACCGGGTGCGCATGATAGTCGGCTCCTTCCTGATCAAGGATTTGATGATCGACTGGCGCGCGGGCGAGGCGTGGTTCTGGGACACGCTGGTGGACGCCGACCTCGCGAACAACGCCGGGAACTGGCAGTGGGTCGCGGGTTCGGGGGCCGATGCGTCGCCCTTCTTCCGGATCTTCAACCCCGTTACCCAGGGCGAGAAGTTCGATCCGGCGGGTGCCTATGTGCGGCGCTGGGTGCCGGAGTTGGCCGAGCTGCCAGACAAGTGGATCCACAAGCCGTGGGCGGCCTCTCCGGAAGTCCTCGATGCCGCCGGTGTCCGGCTCGGCGAGACCTACCCGGCGCCCATGGTCGATCATGGCATGGCGCGCGAGCGGGCGCTCGAAGCCTACCAGACGATCCGGGGGGGCTAACTGGGCACCGTTCGCGTTTTCATTGATCTGTCACCGCACCGTCACGCTGCGTCTATAGCTGTTGGCTAAACAGCGTTCCCAGCCATTCTGATAGTCTTGTGATCCCGGAGCGGAAGAGATGAACCACCAGCCCACCGAATTTGCGACGCGCGCGGAAGCCTTCGAAGCCTCCGAAGACGCACCTGCGAACCCGTCCAAGACCAGGTCCTTCGGCGAGGTCGTGCATGCCCGTTACATCGGACGCCGGGGCCTTCTGAAGGGCATGACCGCGGTCGCCGCGCTCGCGGCCGCCACGACGCCCATGAGCACCCTCGTGTCGCGCGCGGCACACGCCGCGGCCGCGCCGTTCCGCTTCGATGAGATTTCCCACGGCGTGGACGAGACCGATCATGTCGCGCCGGGACACAGCGCCGACGTGCTGATCCGCTGGGGCGATCCCGTGCTGGCCGGCGCGCCGGAGTTCGACCCGGCGAACCAGAGCGCGGCCGCCCAGTCCGGCCAGTTCGGCTACAACAACGATTTCATCGGCTACGCCGCGCTGCCCTTCGGGTCGGACAATCCGGAACGCGCGCTCCTCTGCGTGAACCACGAATACACCAACGAGGAGGTGATGTTCCCGGGCATCGAACGCCAGGACAAGATCGGCTTCCCAAAGATGACACGCGCGCTGGTCGATATCGAGATCGCCGCCCATGGCGGTTCGGTCGTCCAGATCGAGAAGGTCGGTGGCAAGTGGCGCCCCGCGGCCGACCGCTCGCTCAACCGGCGGATCACGGCGGACACGCCGATGCGCCTTTCGGGGCCGGCCGCCGGCGACGAGCGCATGAAGACCAGCGCCGATCCTACCGGCACCAGCGTGCGCGGCACGATCAACAACTGCGCAGGCGGCATGACGCCCTGGGGCACCTATCTGATGGCCGAGGAGAACTTCAACGGCTACTTCTGGGGCGAGCTTGCCGACGATCATCCCGAGGCTCGCAACTACAAGCGCTATTCGCTGCCCGGTAACTGGTACGCCTGGGGCAAGTATTACGACCGGTTCGACGTGAACAAGGAGCCCAATGAGGGCAACCGCTTCGGCTGGGTCGTCGAAGTCGATCCCTACGACCCGACCTCGACCCCGGTAAAACGCACCGCGATGGGCCGGTTCAAGCATGAGGGTGCGGAGACGATCGTCAACAGGGACGGTCGCCTCGTTGTTTACCAGGGCGACGACCAGCGCTTCGACTATCTCTACAAGTTCGTCACTCACGGGCGCTACAACCCGAATAACCGTGCGGCGAACCGTGATCTGCTCGACAGCGGCACGCTCTTCGTCGCGCGCTTCGATGCCAATGGCGGCCTGACCTGGATGCCGCTGGTGTTCGGTGCCGGACCGCTCACCCCGGTGAACGGCTTCAACAGCCAGGCCGATGTGCTGATCGAGACCCGGCGGGCCGCCGACCTTCTGGAGGCGACGCCCATGGACCGGCCGGAGGATGTGAATCCCAATCCGGTGACCGATAAGGTCTATGTGATGCTGACCAACAATTCGAAGCGCAAGGAAGCTGACGAGAACGCGCCGAACCCGCGCGCGCCGAACACGTTTGGCCACATCGTCGAACTCAGCCCGCCCGACGGCGACCACGGCGCGCTGAACTTCACCTGGGACATCCTGGTCCTGGCAGGCGATCCGGACGACCCGTCGTCCAAATGGGGCCCGGAGACCTCGCGCAACGGCTGGTTCGGCTCGCCCGACAACTGCGCGGTGGACGGTCGGGGCCGGCTCTGGATCTCGACGGACCAGGGGTCGAACTGGCCCAAGACAGGAACGGCGGACGGCACCTGGGCGATGGAGACCGAGGGCAGCGCGCGCGGCAGCGGCCGGATGTTCTACCGGGTGCCGGTGGGTGCGGAGATGTGCGGCCCGCAGTTCGCCCCCGACGACCGGACGCTCTTCGTCGCCGTCCAGCATGTCGCCGTCGATGGCGCGAAGGCATGGGCGCCGTTCGGGAAGAACTCAAGCTACGAGGACCCTGCGACCCGCTGGCCGGATTTCAAAGCGGATATGCCACCGCGTCCGTCGGTTGTCGCGATCACCAAGGACGACGGCGGGGTGGTCGGTGGCTAGGCGGCCTCTGCGCGCAGCTCGTGGAGCAGCCAGACCACGAGCGTGAACAGCAGGACCGCACCGGCCTGGTGCGTGGCGGCCGCGTGCACCGGGACGACCAGCAGCAGCGTCGTGATGCCGAGCGCCACCTGCAGCACTGCCATCGCGAGCAGGCCGTTCGCCACCCGACGCGCGCGCGGCGTGAGCGCCAGCCAGCGGCTCTGCCACCATAGTGCCGTCACGCCGATGAGGCTCGCGGTCGCCAGCAGCCGGTGGTGGAACTGCACGGTGCCGTGGTCCTCGAAGGCCGCCGCGGCCGTGGCGAAGTAGCCGGGCGGCAGGACCCCACCGTCCATGAGCGGGAACGTGTTGTAGATGAGGCCGGCGTCGATGCCGGCGACGAAGGCCCCGGACAGGACGGTCAACGACACGAGCGCGAGGACCGCGATCGCAATCCGCCGGACACGCGCCGCGATTCGGTCTGCCGCGACGGCGGTTACGGGGAGGGCGAGGGACAGGCCCGTCCAGACGAGCGCGCCATAGATGAGGAAGGCGAGGGACAGGTGCGCGGCCAGCCGGTACTGGCTCACCTCGGGCACATCGACCAGTCCGCTTTGCACCATGTACCAGCCGAGCACGCCCTGAGCGCCGCCTAGCACGAACAGGCCGACCAGCCGCGGCACCAGGCTCCTGCGAACGCGCCCGCGAATCAGGAACCAGGCGAACGGAACGGCGAAGACGAGGCCGATCAGGCGGCCCCAGGCCCGGTGGATATATTCCCACCAGAAGATCGTCCGGAATTCCGCCAGCGTCATGCCGGCATTGACCTCGAGATATTGCGGGCTCGTCCGGTAGAGCTCGAAGGCTTCCGTCCACGCGGCCGCGCCGAGCGGCGGGAGGAAACCCGTGACCGGGCGCCAATAGACGATCGAGAGCCCGGATTCGGTCAGCCGGGTGATGCCGCCGATAACGACCATGGCGAGGACCATGGCGGCGCACACGAGCAGCCAGTATCCGATCGCGCGGTCGTTCGCGCGCTGGCGCGCATCCATCGGCTCGGGGCGGGTCGTTGCGGTCATGATCTTACGCGGATGTCCATCGCTGGACAGAAATCTGTGTCCTCACGAAAAGCGGGGCAAGCGGCCGCGCCCATCGGTCGCAGGTCCGTGCGTCCGGTTCGAAGTCGTCGGAGGGCGGGCGGCCCGCCCGGCCAGACTTACTCGACGGTCCAGGTCTGGCCGCGCTGCAGGAGGCGGTTCAGGTCGGCCGAACCGCCGTCCTTCGACGCCTGCTCGATCTGCGCGTGTACCGCGGCCTCGTAGGTCGGCGCCGGTTCGGCATAGAGAACACCGAGCGCGACCGGGAACTCCGGCGGGTCCATCTGGGCCAGCATCGTCGCGAGGCCGCGGTTGGTCTCGTCGTGGATTGCTATGTCGTCTTCCGTGACCCCATTCTCGCCCAGGGTGACAACCTCGAGCCGCATCTCTTCCTTGTTCAGGACCAGGCCCTTCTGCTTGTCCTTGCCGAAGAGCAGCGGCTGCCCGTGTTCGACATGAATCTGCATCTCATCCTGGACGCTCTTCTCGGTGAAGTGCTTGAAGGCACCGTCGTTGTAGACGATGCAGTTCTGGAAGATCTCGACGAACGAGGCACCCTTGTGGTTGTAGGCGCGCTTGAGGACCTCGGGCAGATGCTTCTGCAGGATGTCCGACGAGCGGGCGATGAACGTGCCGCCGACGCCGAGCGCGAACTGGGCTGCCGAGACCGGGTTGTCGATGGACCCGAGCGGCGTCGAGGGCGACCGGGTGCCGATCTTCGACGTCGGGGAATACTGGCCCTTGGTCAGGCCGTAGATCTGGTTGTTGAACAGCAGGATCTGCAGGTCGATGTTGCGGCGGATCGCGTGCATCGTGTGATTGCCGCCGATCGACAGCATGTCGCCGTCACCGCCGACGACCCACACGTCGAGTTCCGGGTTCGCGAGCTTCACGCCCGATGCCACCGCCGGCGAACGGCCATGGATCGTATGGAAGCCGTAGGTCTCCATGTAATACGGGAAGCGCGCGGCGCAGCCGATACCGGACACGAAGACGGTGTTTTTCGGGTCCGCCTCGAGCTGCGCGAGCGTGTTCTGGACACCCTTGAGAATCGCGTAGTCACCGCAGCCGGGGCACCAGCGCACCTCCTGGTCGGTCGCGAAATCGCGGGCGGTGAGTTTTTCCGGGGGGCTTTGGACGTTCATTCTACTTCTCCAGCCGGGCGCGGATCGCGTCTTCAAGCTCGCCAATCAGGAACGGCTTGCCGTTGACTTTGTTGAGCCCTTCAGCGGGCAGCAGGTACTGGTCGCGCAGCAGGGTGCGCAACTGGCCGTTGTTCATCTCCGGCACCAGGATCTGGTCGAAGC
Organism: Rhodospirillaceae bacterium; assembly: GCA_038140435.1. Classification (GTDB taxonomy): domain Bacteria; phylum Pseudomonadota; class Alphaproteobacteria; order UBA6615; family UBA6615; genus UBA8079. Next base: position 24,055 of record JAYQGE010000005.1, read on the forward strand.
TGCCGAGGAGCTCTTCCAGGTTGCGCGGCAGCGGCCAGATGTAGCGCAGATGGACCTGCGATACGTCCAGGCCCTCGTCGCGCATGTTGTTGACCGCGCGGTTGATCGGCCCGTAGGTCGAACCCCATCCGACCACCACGAGCTTGCCGCCGGCCTCGCCGAGATCGACCTGCTGTTCGGGGATGTCGTTGGCAATGCCGAGGACCTTCGCCGCGCGGACGTCGGTCATCTTCTGATGGTTTTCCGGGTCGTAGGAGATATGGCCGCTGTCGTAGGAGCGCTCGATGCCGCCGATGCGATGCATCAAGTCCGGCGTTCCCGGCTTCACCCACGGGCGCGCGAGCGTCTCGTCGTCGCGCATGAAGGGCTGGAAGTTTTGCGGGTCCGTGCGGAAGGTCACGTCGAACCGCTCGGCGTCTTCCGCGTTGGGAATGCGCCATGGCTCCGATGCGTTGGTGATGTATCCGTCCGTGAGGACCATGACCGGCGTCATGAACTTGGTGGCGATCCGGACCGCCTCGATGGCGACCTCGTAGCCGTCGGACGGGGTCGAGACCGAGATGACCGGCATCGGCGCATCGCCGTTGCGGCCATAGACGGCCTGGTAAAGGTCCGACTGCTCGGTCTTGGTCGGCATGCCGGTCGACGGACCCGCGCGCTGCGAGTTGATCACGACCAGCGGCAGCTCGGTCGCGATCGCGAGGCCGATGGCCTCCATCTTGAGCGCGATGCCCGGGCCGGAGCTCGAGGTGATGCCCAGTGAACCGGCATAGGATGCGCCGATCGCGGCTGCGGCGGCGGCGATTTCGTCTTCCGCCTGGAAGGTGACGACGCCGAACTCCTTCATCCGCGCGAGTTGGTGCAGCAGCGAGGAGGCGGGCGTGATCGGGTAGGAGCAGAACGCGATCTTCAGATCGGCGAGCAGGGAGCCGGCCAGCAGGCCGAGCGAGACCGATTCCGCGCCGGTGATGGTGCGGTACAGCCCGGGCTCGATCTTGGCGGGCTCGACGTCGAAGTTCCCGAGCTCGGCGGGCATCTCGGCCGTCTCGCCGAAGGCGTGACCGGCGTTCAGGGCGGCGATGTTCGCCTTGGCGATGTCCGGGTTCTTCGCGAACTTCGCCTCCAGCCAGTCGACCGATGCCTGGCGCTTGCGGCCGTACATCCAGTAGACAAGCCCCAGCGCCCACATGTTCTTCGAGCGCAGCGCTTCCTTGTTCGAGAGGCCGAACTCCTTGACCGCCTCGACCGTGAGCCGGGACATGTCGATCTTGACCAGCCGGTAGTTCTCCAGGCTGTTGTTCTCGAGCGGGTTCTCGTCGTATCCGGCCTTGGCCAGGTTGCGGTCCGTGAACGCACCCGAGTCCGCGATGACAATGCCGTTCGGCTTGACGTCCTCGAGGTTCGTGACGAGCGCGGCGGGGTTCATCGCGATCAGCACGTCGAGCTTGTCGCCCGAGGTCATGATCTTGCGGGCGCCGAAGTTGATCTGGAACGCCGAGACGCCGAAGGTCGTGCCGGCGGGCGCGCGGATTTCGGCGGGGAAGTCCGGGAAGGTGGCCAGGTCGTTGCCGGCGATCGCCGCCGTCATGGTGAACTGGCTGCCGGTCAGCTGCATGCCGTCACCGGAGTCGCCGGCGAACCTCACGACCGCGGATTCAATTTCCTGGCGGTCTTCTTCCGGCCGATCTATGGCCGCTGCTTCAGACATCGGGTATTTCCTTCCCTAATTCGACCGCTCGTACGGCCTGTCGTTCCGCTGCAAAGTCGAAAATTTTTCAGGATGTGCACAAGGCGTGTTGCGCGGCGCTACATTCATCCGGCTGCCGGTCCGTTTCAAGCACAAATTGGCGTCCCGCCAGCCGAGCTAAGGTGTTTTGCCGGTCAGTCAAGAGCCGCCAGCATGCTGTCGATCGTGACGAACTTGCGGCGCGGCGCGCCGGGCTTCGCCGCCGCCACTTCCGCCGCGTCGATCGTCTGCCAGTCCTGGTAGCGCAGATGGCGCACCGAACGATCGTCCAGCAGCGCCTCGAGCGCCTCGCGGCCGGGCTTCGTGCCGTCCGCGATGTCCTCGACGATCTGCGTCGCGGCGATGTCGCCGTCGGGCTTGTTCGTCCCGATCACGCCGGTGGGGCCGCGCTTGATCCAGCCGACGGCATAGATGCCGTCGCCCACCCGGCCCTCGTCATGCACGACGATGCCGTTGTCGGCGTCGAACGGCACGCCGGGGAAGGGGTCGGAGAAGTAACCGATCGCCGGGATCACGAGCCCGCATTCGATCTCGAAGAACTCGCCCGTGCCGACCGAGCGGCCGTCCTCGACGCGGGTGTGCTCCATCCGGATGCCCTCGACCTTGTCGCCGCCGAGAATCTCGACCGGCTTGGCGAAGAAGGTGAAGTGGACACGCTTGGACTTGCCGGCGGGATCGACGTCGGGGAATTCCTTCATCGTCGCCAGGTTGCGTTCCTTCAGGCGCAGGTCGCGGTCCGACCAGTCGCCCGTCACCTCGTCGGGAAGCTGGGCAGGGTCGATGACCGGCTGGCAGTCCTCGAGCTTGCCCATCTCGCGCAGTTCGACATTGGTGAACTTCGCCTCGATGGGACCGCGGCGGCCGACCATGTAGACATCCGTGATCGGCGAGGCCGCGATGGCGTCGGCCGCGTGATCGGCGATGTCCGTCTCGGTCATCTCCTTCGGCGTCTTCACGAGTACGCGCGCGGTATCGACCGCCACGTTGCCCTGGCCGATGACGACCACCGTGTTCGTGTTGAGATCGGGTGCGAGGTCCGTGAAGTCCGGGTGTCCGTTGTACCAGCCGACGAAGTCCGCCGAGCCGAAGACGCCCGTCTTGTCCTCGCCGGGGATGCCGAGCTTGCGGTCGCGCGGCGCGCCGACGGCGAGCACGATCGCGTCGTACATCTCCTGCAACTCGGCGATGGTGACGTCGCGCCCGACCTCGACGTTTCCGAAGTAGCCGACGCCGTCGGTCAGGGCGGTCTTCTCGTAGACGCGCGCGACCTTCTTCGTCGTCTGATGGTCCGGCGCCACGCCGCCCCGGATCAGCCCGAATGGCGTGGGCAGGCGTTCGATGATGTCGACGCGGATGTCCTTGTCGGCCTTCAGCAGGGCATCGACCGTATAGAATCCGCTCGGTCCCGCGCCGATAACGGCAACATTGATTGTCATGATTCCTCCCTAGAACCCGGCTGGACTATATCCAAACCGGTTCCCCTCTGCCATCCCGTCCAATGGCCCATCACGCATGGTATCCCGGCGTGCGATTCGCGGCGGTGGCCCAAGAGGGACGATTGGCGTTGGACCTTTGGCTCAATTTGAGTATATGGTCTGCCCGATGTCCCGTATCGAGCGGGACGCGGGAACGGAAGAACGCGGGCAACGCGTCCCACTCGAACGAGTTTGCCAAGGAGACCGCGTCATGCAGCGCATGCGCTTTCGCAACCACCTGGCCGCCGCGGCGGCGGGCCTGATCGCCCTGACATCGGCATCGGTCGCCGGTGCGCAGCAGGATCCCATCCGGATCGGTGAGATCAACAGTTACACCGGCCCGCTGGCGTCGTTCACGGTGCCATACCGGAACGGCTGGCAGCTCGCGGTCGAGGAGGTCAACGCGAGGGGCGGCGTGCTCGGGCGCTCGCTCGAAGTGATCTCGCGCGACGACGGTGCGAAGCCAGCCGACGCTGTCAAGTTCGCCGAGGAGCTGGTGCGGCGCGAGAAGGTGGACCTCCTCGCCGGCACCTTCCTGTCGCATATCGGACTCGCGGTCGCCGACTTCGCAAAGCGCAGCAAGGTCCTGTTCGTGGCCTCCGAGCCGCTGTCGGACGCGATCGTCTGGGCCAAGGGCAACGACTATACGTTCCGCCTCCGGCCCTCGACCTACATGCAGGCGGCGATGCTGGCCGAGGAGGCGGCGAAACTGCCGGCCAGGCGCTGGGCGACCGTCGCGCCGAACTATGAATATGGCCAGTCGGCGGTGAAGGCGTTCCAGGATGTGCTCAAGGCACTGCGCCCCGACGTGGAGTTCGTCGAGCAGCAGTGGCCGGCCCTGTTCAAGCTCGACGCGGGCGCGACGGTGCAGGCGCTCGCCCAGGCAAAGCCCGACGCCATCTACAACGTCACCTTCTCCATCGACCTGGCGAAGTTCGTGCGCGAGGGCCAGCTGCGCGGGCTGTTCAAGGATCGCGACGTGGTCAGCCTGCTCACGGGCGAGCCCGAGTATCTCGACCCGCTGAAGGGTGAGGCGCCGGAGGGCTGGATCGTCACCGGCTATCCCTGGCAGGGGATCGACGACCCCGCCCACAAGGCATTTCTCGACGCCTACACCAAGCGCTTCGACGACTATCCGCGGGCGGGCTCGATCGTCGGCTACAACACGATCCTGACCATCGCGGCCATGCTGGAGAAGGCGGGCTCGACCGACACCGACGCGATGGTGGCGGCGATGAAGAACCTTGAGCTCGACACACCATTCGGCGCGATCACCTACCGCGCGCTCGACCACCAGTCGACGATGGGCGCCTATGTGGGCCGCACGGCAAAGGTTGACGGGAAGGGCGTCATGGTGGATTTCCGCTATGCGGATGGCGCCGACTATCTGCCCGACGACGCGACGGTCCGGAAGCTCCGGCCCGCCAACTAGCGTCTCCGGATATCCCGCGCGACCTGGCGGGCGGCGCCGGGCCTGGCCGCGGCGTCGGAGGGTAGATTGAGTTTCATTGTCGTCCAGGCGATCACGGGGCTGGCCAGCGCCGCATCGCTGTTCCTGATCGCGGTCGGCCTGTCCATCGTGTTCGGCGTGACGCGGGTGGTGAACTTCGCCCACGGCTCGCTCTACATGCTGGGTGCCTACCTGGCCTACAGCCTCTCGACGGCCATCGGTGACAGCTTCCTCGGGTATCTCGCGGCGATGCTCGCCGCCGCGATCATCGTCGGCGGGCTCGGTGCCGTCATGGAAACCGGGCTCCTCCGGCGCATCTATCGCGCGCCGGAACTCTTCCAGCTGCTGGCGACGTTCGGCGTCGTCCTGATCGTGCAGGACCTCACGCGGCTCCTCTGGGGGGTGGACGACCTGTTCGCCGCCCGAATGCCCGGGCTCGACGGATCGGTCATGCTGCTGGGGCATGCGGTGCCCGCCTACGACTTCTTCCTGATCGCGGTCGCGTTCCTGGTCCTCGGCGGCCTCTGGCTGACATTTCATCGCACGCGCTTCGGCGTGCTGGTGCGCGCGGCGACCGAGGACCGCGAGATGGTCGCGGCGCTCGGGATCGATCAGCGCTGGCTGTTCACCGGCGCGTTCGTTCTGGGGGCGACGCTCGCCGGGCTCGGCGGCGCGCTGCAGATTCCCCGTCAGGCGGCGAGCCTGTCGATGGACCTGAACATCATCGTCGATGCATTCGTCGTCGTGGTCATCGGCGGCATGGGCTCGATCATTGGTGCGTTCGTCGCGGCGGTGCTGATCAGCGAGCTGCTCGCCTTCGGGGTCGTGATCTTCCCCGAGATCACGCTGGTGCTGATCTTCCTCGTGATGGCGGTCACCCTCGTGCTCAAGCCGAGCGGGTTGTTCGGCCGCCCGGAATTCACGACCGCGGAGGACCGGCGCAACCCGGACCCGCCGTTGCGTACGGGCGGGCTCGGCCGCGTCTTCTGGTGGGGCATTGCGGCTGTCGGGATCGTCGTGCCCATGCTGGCGGGCGAGTTCACCGTCGTCGTCCTGACCGAGATCGTGATCCTGGCCCTGTTCGCCGTGAGCCTGCACTTCCTCATCTCGGGCGGCGGGCTGATAAGCTTCGGACATGCCGCCTATTTCGGGCTCGGTGCCTACGGGTCCGGGCTCGCGGTCTTCCATCTCTCGCTCGGAATGGCGCCCGCGCTGCTGCTCGCCCCGGTGGCCGGGGCCGCTGGCGCGATCCTCTTCGGGTGGTTCTGCGTGCGCCTGTCGGGCATCTACATGGCGATGCTGACGCTCGCATTCGCCCAGATCGCCTGGTCGGCGGCCTTCCAGTGGATCGGTTTCACCGGCGGCGACAACGGCATCCTCGGGGTCTGGCCCAGCGAATGGGCAGCCGATCCGCTGGCCTTCTACTATCTCGCGTTCATCGTGTGCGCGGCGGTGATCTGGGGGCTGCGTCACGCGGTCTTCAGCCCCTTCGGATACACCCTTCGCGCGACACGGGACTCGTCGCTGCGCGCTGCATCCATTGGCATCGACGTGACCCGGCATCGCTGGCTCGCATTCACGCTTGCCGGCGCGGCCGCGGGTGTCGCCGGCGGCTTCTTCGCCTTCGCCAAGGGAAGCGTGTTTCCCGAGGTGCTGTTCGTCTCCACCTCGGTGGACGGGCTGGTGATGGTCCTGCTTGGCGGGATGCAGGCGCTCGCCGGGCCGGTCCTGGGCGCGATCGCGTTTACCGGGATCGAGACCGAGCTGACGCGGCTGACCGAGCTTTGGCAGCTTGCGCTGGGTCTCCTGATCGTCTTGCTGGTGGTCGTCCTGCCGAACGGGCTGGCCGGCCTGTCGGCGCTGCTGCGCCGGGGGACGCCATGAGCGTCCTGGCGGTCGAGAACCTCTCCCGCGCATTTGGCGGGGTGCGGGCCGTCGACGGGGTGTCGTTCCAGGTCGCGTCCGCCGAGCGCGTCGCGCTGATCGGGCCGAACGGGGCGGGGAAGACGACCCTGTTCAACTGTATCAACGGCCAGCTCAAACCCGACGCGGGCCGCGTTCGGATCTCGGGGCACGATGCGACGGGGCGTCCGCCCCATCGGATCTGGCGTCTCGGCGTGGGACGCACGTTCCAGATTACGGCCACCTTCGCGAGCATGACCGTGCGCGAGAATGTTCAGCTCGCGCTCGCGACGGCCGATGGAACCGCGACGGGTCTCGGCCGGCGGCTGGGACGCCGGTATCGCGACCAGGCCCGCGAACTCGTCGAGATGGTGGGGCTCGGTCCGCGCGCAGACGACTGGACGGTGGAGTTGCCCTATGGAGACCTGAAGCGGCTCGAGCTTGCCGTCGCGATGACGAACGCACCGTCCCTGCTGCTCATGGACGAGCCGACCGCCGGCATGGCCGCCGACGCGCGCGGCGGCATGATGGATCTGGTGGACATGATGGTGGCCGAGCGCGGCGTCGCGGTGCTGTTCACCGAACATGACATGGACGTGGTGTTCGGCCATGCGGACCGGGTGATCGTGCTCGACCGCGGCCGGGTCATCGCTGCGGGCCGCCCGGACGCCATCCGGGCGGACGCGACCGTACAGGCTGTCTATCTGGGTGATTTCGATGGCACGGAGGCGACGACATGAGCGGGTCCGCGCTGCGTCTTTCGGGGATAGAGGCCCACTACGGCGCCGCGCAGGCGCTGTTCGGTGTCGATCTCGAGGTCCCCGCCGGTTCGGTCACGGTCCTGCTCGGACGCAACGGGGCCGGGAAATCGACCACGCTCAAGGCCGCCATGGGACTGGTCGACATGCGTGCCGGCCGGGTCATGGTCGGCGAACGCGATGTGACGGGCGCGCCGGCATACGAGATCGCGCGGGCCGGGCTCGGTTATGTGCCGGAGACGCGCCGCGTGTTCGCGGGCCTGAGCGTGGACGAGAACCTCCTGGTGGGAACCCGCGCCGGCGATCGAACCGCGCCGGCCTGGACCCGGGAGCGCATCTTCGATCTGTTTCCGCCACTGGCCGACATGCGCGAGCGCCTGGCGGGGCAGTTGTCGGGTGGCGAGCAGCAGATGCTGACGATAGCCCGCACGCTGATGGGAAACCCTGAAATCGTGTTGCTGGACGAGCCGTCGGAGGGGCTCGCGCCCGTGATCGTGCAGCAGATCGCGGCGACGATCCGGACCCTGTCGGCCGAGGGCCTGACGGTGCTTCTGTCGGAGCAGAATGTGCGTTTCGCAACGCACGTGGCTAGCCGGGCCGCCGTCATCGAGCGGGGGCGTATCCTGTTGGAGGGCCCGATCGGCGAAATCGCCGCGGACGCGCGCGTGCGCGAGGCCTACCTCACCCCCTAGACCGGTTCCGGCCGGTCACCCTTGTCGTGGTGCCTCGATGCTTCAGTGAAGCTCGAAGGACTTGGCGACGTTCCGGAACTTCGGCGGCGCGATGATCTCGGTGTGACCGACCCGCACGGAGTGCAGCGGCCCGTCGAGATTCTCGGTCCAGAAGTCCAGGAACTTGTGCAGCTTGGGGAACTCCGGCGGATAGTCGAGCTTCTGCCACACGAAGCTCTGCAAAATGCCGGGGTGGTCCGGCATGTGATAGATGATCTCGGCGGTGGTCATCCGCCACCCTTCCAGTTGTAACGCGATATCCTTTCGCATCCTCGACACCTCGATCCTTGGACAAAACGAATCACTCGAACCCTCGAATTATCCGAAGCGCGGGTTAACCGAACAAGAAAAACGTTTAATAACATATTGTTAGCACCGATCTGCCGAGAGTGCTGCCAATCCGCCGGCCGGGTGCGGTGAAAAAAACTTAGAAAGCGGGGTTGTGCCCGGGTTGACAGGGGACGCCGGGATCACTACCTGTTTGGCACTCACGCGGGATGAGTGCTAGCAGCTCGGCGAGACCCGCGGATTTATTCATATTTTACAGGAGGATAAGGGGATGAGCTTTCGCCCTTTGCATGACCGGGTTGTGGTGCGTCGCGTCAGTTCCGACGAGAAGACGGCGGGCGGCATCATTATTCCGGATACGGCCCAGGAAAAACCTTCGGAAGGCGAAGTCGTCTCCGTGGGCCCCGGTGGCCGCACCGAGGACGGCAAGGCCATTGCCATGGATGTGAAGGCCGGTGACCGGGTCCTGTTCGGCAAGTGGTCGGGCACGGAAGTCACGATCGACGGCGAGGAACTCCTGATCATGAAGGAGTCCGACATCATGGGCGTTATCGAGGCCAAGAAGAAGGCCAAGAAGGCCGCTTAAACAGTTCCCGCAGAAGGAGAATTTCAAATGGCTGCGAAAGAAGTCAAATTTTCGGCCTCGGCACGCGATTCGCTGCTGAAGGGCGTCGACACCCTCGCCGACGCGGTGAAGGTCACGCTGGGTCCGAAGGGCCGCAATGTCGTGATCGACCGTTCGTTCGGCTCCCCGCGCATCACCAAGGACGGCGTCTCCGTCGCGAAGGAGATCGAGCTCGAGGACAAGTTCGAGAACATGGGTGCCCAGATGGTCAAGGAAGTCGCTTCCAAGACCAACGACATTGCCGGTGACGGCACCACCACCGCGACCGTGCTCGCCCAGGCGATCGTTCGCGAGGGCTCCAAGGCCGTTGCGGCCGGCATGAACCCGATGGACCTGAAGCGCGGCATCGACCTGGCGGTCGAGGCTGTCGTCGCGGACATCGAGAAGCGTGCGAAGAAGATCCGCAACTCCGACGAGGTTGCGCAGGTTGGCCGGATTTCCGCCAACGGCGACAGCGAAGTCGGCGATTACATCGCGGACGCGATGCAGCGGGTCGGCAACGAGGGCGTGATCACGGTCGAGGAGGCCAAGAGCCTCGTCACCGAGCTGGAAGTCGTCGAGGGCATGCAGTTCGACCGCGGCTACCTCTCGCCTTACTTCATCACCAATGCCGAGAAGATGATCTGCGAGCTGGACAGCCCGTACATCCTGCTCCACGAGAAGAAGCTGTCGAGCCTCCAGGCCATGCTGCCGGTGCTCGAGGCGGTCGTGCAGTCGGGCAAGCCGCTGCTGATCATCGCCGAGGACATCGAGGGCGAGGCGCTGGCGACCCTGGTCGTCAACAAGCTGCGTGGTGGCCTCAAGATCGCCGCCGTCAAGGCGCCGGGCTTCGGTGACCGCCGCAAGGCCATGCTCGAGGATCTCGCGATCCTGACCAACGGTCAGGTCATTTCCGAGGACCTCGGCATCAAGCTCGAGAATGTCACGCTCGACATGCTCGGCACGTCCAAGCGGGTCTCGATCACCAAGGAAGAGACCACGATCGTCGATGGCGCCGGCAAGAAGGGTGACATCGAGGGCCGGGTCAACCAGATCCGCGCGCAGATCGAGGAGACCACCTCGGACTACGACCGTGAGAAGCTGCAGGAGCGCCTGGCGAAGCTCGCCGGCGGTGTTGCGGTCATCCGCGTCGGCGGTGCGACCGAGATCGAGGTGAAGGAGAAGAAGGACCGCGTCGAGGACGCCATGCACGCCACGCGTGCGGCCGTCGAGGAAGGCATCGTCGCCGGTGGCGGCGTCGCACTTCTCTACGCGACCAAGGTCCTGGACAAGCTGCAGGGTGACAATGAAGACCAGCAGGTCGGCATCAACATCATCCGCAAGGCCATCCAGGGTCCGGTCCGTCAGATCGCCGAGAATGCGGGCTTCGACGGCGCGGTTGTCGCCGGCAAGCTCCTCGAGCAGAAGGACACGGACTTCGGCTTCGACGCGCAGAACGGCGAGTACACGAACCTGGTGAAGGCCGGTGTCATCGACCCGACGAAGGTCGTTCGCGCCGCGCTGCAGGATGCCGGTTCGATCGCCGGTCTCCTGATCACGACAGAGGCGATGGTTGCCGACAAGCCGGAGCCGGCCGGTGCCGGCGCGCCCGCGATGCCTGACATGGGCGGCATGGGCGGCATGGGCGGCATGATGTAAGCCAGTCCCATCCGGACAGAATGAAGAGGGCCGCACCGGCGACGGTGCGGCCCTTTTTCTTTGGTTATTGCCCTTCGAGACGCGCCGCCTTCTGCGAAGCCGTCGCTCCTCAGGGTGAGGTGGGGACTATGTCTTGGAATATGACAGCAACCTCATGCTGAGGAGCAGACCGTAGGTCGGCGTCTCGAAGCATATTTCGCGCCGGTTACTCTTCCTCGACGGCGCGGATGATGCCCGCCTGGTCGAGGTCGGCCCAGCCCCGGTCCATCATCTTCTGCCAGAGCTCGAGGTTCGTGCGCACGGACAACAGGTCGATCCCGACCTGCTCGGCCAGCTCGAGCGCCTGGAGGATGTCCTTGTGGTGGACCGACGCGCGGCCGTGGGGCTCGAAGGCGCGTTCGACCATGCGACCCCCGTGCAGGTCGAGCACCCGGGATTCGGCGAAGCCGCCGAGCAGCGCCTCGCGCACCTTTGCGGGATCGACGCCGGCGCGCGCCGCGAGGGTCAGCCCCTCGGCGACCGCCGCGAGCGTGACGCCCACGATTGCCTGGTTGGCGGTCTTGGTGACCTGGCCCGCGCCCACATCGCCGATATGGGTGATGTTCTGGCCCAGCACCTCGAACACGGGCATCACCGTGGCAATGGTGTCGTCGGACGCACCGATCATGATGGTGAGATTGCCTGCCTCGGCGCCGACGGTCCCGCCGGAAACCGGCGCATCCACATAGGCGGCGCCGCGCGCATTTGCCTCGTCGGCCCAGGCGCGGGTCTCGCGCACCTTGGTGGTGCCCATGTCGATGAGGGTCTTGCCGGCGGCGAGGCCGGCGAGCACACCGTTGTCACCGTGCAGGACGGCATCGACCGATGGCGTGTCGGTGACCATGAGAATGACGATGTCGCTGGCCGCAGTGACCTCGCGCGGACTGGCGGCCCGGTTCGCGCCGAGCGCCTCGAGTTCCTCGGCGGGGCCGGGGCTGCGGCTCGTCACGGTGAGCGCCGCGCCGGCCTCGAGAAGATTGCGCGCCATGGGCTTGCCCATCAGGCCGAGCCCGATGAAACCGATCTTCATACCTTCGAGAGTGCCCATTGCGCGCCCCGTTGTCGTCTAGATCGGGGCGTAGCGGGCGCGGGCCGCGCGCTCGATCGCGGCGGCGGTCAGGCGTTCGATGTTGAGCGTGTGACGGAGCATTTCCAGAAGCCGCAGCTCCTCCTGGCTCGCCTTCCCGTCGGCCGTGGCGATATCACAGGCGAGAACATAGGCGGTGTCGCGCAGGCGTTCGGGCAGTGCGTCGCGGATCTGGGCGAGCGCTTCGTCCAGCCCGTCCTCGCGCGACAGCAACTCGGCGCAGTCACGCGCGATGTCGGTGAGCTGCTCGGTGTCGAAGCCGGAGAAGACCGGAAGCTGGCTGACGATCTCACCGATCCGGCCGATCTCGGAGTCGGTCATGTCGCTGTCGGCGGCGGAGACCATCACCATGGTGTAAACAAGGGCGGTCTGGGGTTCGATCATTGTTCGCTTTCTTCCTTGCCTGTGCTTCGGCCGGTTAAAGCGGCCGGGGGGAGCGGCGTCAACCCGCCGGGGGGATGGGTTCGCCCAAAGTCCCAATCGACAGGACCGCGAGCCCCCAATAGGTTGGGCTTATGTCCGCTGTAATCAATGTCGCCGTTCCCGTTTTTGCGATCATGTTCGCCGGCTACCTCGCCGGCCGTTTTCGTATCCTCGGAGAATCCAGTTCCGAGGCGCTCAACGCCTTCGTTTACTGGTTCGCGCTGCCACCGGTGATGTTCCTGTCGATCGCCACGGTGCCGCTGTCCGCCGTGTTCAACTGGCCCTTCATCTGGACGCTGCTGGCCGGTATGGCGGTCGTGGCGGTTCCGTCCTTCGTGCTCGCCCGTTTCCTGTTTCCCAACTCGCTCACCGGGCTCACCCTGCACAGCCTGACCGGGATATTCGCGAACACCGGCTACATGGGGATTCCGCTGTTCATCGCCGCCTTCGGGACGGACGGCGCGCTGCTCGCGGTCATCGCGACGGCGGTGAACAATATCGTTCTGCTCGGGCTCACCATCCTGGTGATCGAGCTGCGCGGCGGCACGGGGACAACGCCCGTGCGCGTTTTCGTTGACGCCGTGTGGACCGTCGTGCGGGGACCGTTGTTCCTCGCACCCCTGGCGGGAATCCTGTGGTCGTGGACTGGCCTGGGTCTTCCGGTCGCCGCGAACAATTTTCTCGCCCTCATGGGGGCCGCCGCCGGTCCCTGTGCCCTGTTCGCGATCGGGCTGTTCATGGTGGGCAAGCCGATCTCCAGCGGTGCCGGCGAGGTCGGCTGGCTGGTCTTCGCGAAGATCATCCTGGCGCCGCTCGTGACCTGGTGGTTCGCCGTCGAGGTGTTCGCCCTGGAGTTCGAGCTGGTGCGTGGCGCCGTCCTCATGGCCGCGCTGCCGACGGGCGCGCTGGCGTTCGTCGTCGCCATGAAATACGGGGTCTTCGTGCAGCGCTGCTCGGCGGCGATCCTGTTCTCGACGATTGTGTCGCTCGCGACGGTGAGCGCGCTGCTCGCCTGGTTCGGGACCGCCTAGCCGGCGAGAAACTCCTCGCTCGCCTCGATTGCCTCGACGAGTCCGACTCGCTCCGGCACGACGCCCTCCGGGAAGGCGCCGAAGAGCCGGGTGGGGGTCGCGGCGTCGAGCACCACGAACACGCCCCGGTCGCCCTTTCGGCGGATCAGCCGGCCATAGGCCTGGGCGAGGCGCAGCCGCGCGATCAGGTCGTCATGGGTCCGGCCCCCGAACGCTTCGCGCCGCGCCCGATGGAGGATCGTCGGTCGCGGCCAGGGAATCCGGTCGAAGGCGAGCATCCGCAGCGAGCGCCCCGGCACATCCACGCCGTCACGCACGGCATCCGTGCCCAGCAGGCAGGCGTCGGTCTCGGCGCGGAAGATGTCGATCAGGGTCGCCACGTTGAGCGAGTCCACGTGCTGGGCATAGAGCGGCAGCCCGGCCGCGTCGAGCGCATCGGCCATGCGCCGATGGACCTGGCGCAGCCGCGCGATGGAGGTGAACAGCCCGAGCCCGCCGCCGCCCGCGGCGACGAAGAGTTCGCGCATCGCCGCCGCGACCTGGTCGGCATCGTTGCGGCGCACGTCGGTCACGACGAACACGCGGGTCTGTTCGGCGTAGTCGAAGGGCGACGCGACGCGGGTGTGCAGGGCCGGTGCGGGGAAATGAATCGCACCCGTGCGCGCGTCGGCGCTTGCCCAGTCGGGTTCCGCGTCCGCGATGCGGTCGGTCAGGGTTGCCGACGTGAAGACCATGCCGTGGGCGATGGGCGCCATGGCTTCCGCGAAGGGCAGGGTGGGGTCCACCCAGTGCCGGTAGAGGCCCGCGTCGATCTCGCGGCCCTCGATCCGCTCGACCTCGATCCAGTCCACGAAGGCGTCCGACGCCGGCGCGTCGATCGCGTCGAGCATGTCGATCCAGGCGCCGATCAGCATTTCCGCGCGCCGCTGGAGCGCCCGCGCGACCGCCTCGATCCGTACCCGGGTGGCACTGTCGAGTTCGTCCGCTTCCGTATCGAGGCGGCGGATCAGCCGTGCGCAGAGCTTGCGCAGCGGCGTGGCCAGGTCGACGAGGCATTCGCGCAAGGCCGCCGCCGCGTCCGGCAGTCCGTCGGACGGCGGACGCACCTCGGTTTCGAGCGAGTAGGGGCCGTCGCCGCTGTCGGCCCGGGCGAAGACCTGTTCGCGGACCTCCGCCAGGAACGCCTCGGCCGGGCCCTCGGTCATGGCCCCCGATAGCCGGTTGAGCCAGCCCGGGGCCGGGAGGATTTGCGCGGCATCCAGCGCCGCTGCGAGCGCCTCGGTGGCCTTGCCGTCGTCGGCGGCGATCAGGTCCTCGGCCCGCTCGCGCAGACCGCGTGCCCGTCCGCCCGGCCGGCGGCGCCCGCCACCCTCATTGCCGAGCAGCCAGCGTCGTAGCTCCGCCATCTCGCGGCCGCTCAGATGGGCGGCGAAGGCGGAATCGGCGGCGTCGAAAATGTGGTGGCCCTCGTCGAAGACGTAGCGCGAGGGCACGCTCCCGTCGCCGTCCGTGCCGGCGCCGAGCGCGGCCTGGATCATGACCAGCGCGTGGTTTGCGACGACCAGCCGCGCCTTGCGGGCCTTGCGCACGCTGTGCTCGACGAAGCAGCGGCTGTAGTGGCTGCAGGCGGAGTAGATGCATTCGCCGCGCCGGTCGGACAGGCCCAGGGTCGCGCCCACGCCGACAAGATCGACGAGCCAGGCCGGGAAGTCGCCGCCCAGGTCGCCGTCGCGCGTGGCCTGGACCCAGCGCGCCGTGAGCGCCACGCCGAGGGCATTGCGGCGCTGCAGGGTCGTGAACCGGCCCGCCGCGTCCTCGAGGTTGAGCAGGCAGAGATAGTTCTCGCGCCCCTTTCGGATCACCACCTGGCGCGCCTTGTCGTCGGGGTCGGGATACAGCCGGTCGAGCTCCCGGTCGATTTGCTGCTGCAGGTTCCGGGTGTAGGTGCTGACCCAGACCGGCCCGGCATTCTTCTCCGACCAGAGGCTCGCCGGGGCGATGTAGCCGAGGGTCTTGCCGGTGCCGGTGCCCGCCTCGGCGAGCACGATGTTGGGGGTCTCCGGCGCGGGGCGCGGGGCGAAGGCTTCCGCCGCCGCCGCGGCATAGTCGCGTTGGCCCGCGCGGCTCTCGGCGTCCGGTCCGAGCAGGGCTGCGAGGCGTTCGCGCGCCTCGTCGGCCGAGACGGGATCGTTGCCCGGCGGCGGTTCGGGGGCGCTCTCCGACCATTCCGGCACCTCGCGCCAGACGGCGAGTGCGCTCGCGACCCGGGCGTCGCCGTCGTCCGGCCAGCCGACCGTGTCGAGAGCCGCGAGCACGAACGGCGCCCACAACCAGCCGGCGCGCTGCAGCGCCCGGGCGATGGCCGCGGCATCTTCGTAGCCCTGCCGGTCGTCGGCGAGGTCGGACAGCAGCCGATCGACGATCTCGATCAGTGCGTCGGACTCGTCCTCGACACCGATCCCCAGCGTGCGCGCCAGGCCGCGGATGGTGGGCAGGGTGAATTCGGCGGGTCGGACGAAGGCGAACAGTTCCAGCACATCGTAGCCGTCGATGTGGTCGGCGCCGAGCCGGCGCGCCGTGGACGGTGCGTGACAGAGGATCGGGGGCTGGGACCGGGCCCGGCGGATCGCCTCATCGGCCCCCAGCGCGTCGCGCGTCCCGGCCGGATCGCGCCAGGTCGCGAAGCTGCGGCCGGCGACCAGGGCCGGCAGATCGGCCAGGCGCGAGGCGGGTGCGGGAAAAGGCGTGTCGCTCATCGCGCGAGATTACCGGGCCGGCTCCGAATCCCTAAAGCTTTGTGCGAATGCCGCAGGCATTCCGGGCAAATCACCGTCGATCGGGGGTGATCCCGGACGCCCGGCGCGTCATCTATATCGGGCGGGTCCGTGATCCGCATGCGATGCGAAGGGAGCCGAGAATGATGGATCTGTCTGGCATGAGCCAGGTCTCGACGCTAGTCGCCGAGCCGCCGCGCGCGCCCGCTGCGAAGCCACCGGCCGAGGAGCCGCGGCCGTCCGGGAACACGTCGGAAGAGAGTTCGGGCAACCAGAGCACCGAATATCCCGCCGGGAATCCCGAGGACGAGGTGCGGATTTCCAAGGCTGCCGAGCAGGCGGCCGACCCCTGGGTCGATCGCACCCCGACCGAACCGCTGGTGGATCGCTCCTTCCCCCTGTCCGAGCGTGCGGCACGCCTCAACCTGACGATCTGACGTCCCGGTCGATGCGGTCGGCAGTTGACCTGATTCCGGCCCGCGCCTAGGTTCCGCCGCACGAATTCCGGCGAACCGAAACGGGTCCATGGCACACGATCACGACATGCTGCTGGCGGCGAAGGCCTGGCCGTTCCAGGAGGCGCGGGCGATCCTCGACCGCCTCGGCGGGCCCGATGCCGCGCAGGCGCCCGAGAAGGGGTACGTGCTGTTCGAGACGGGCTACGGCCCGTCGGGCCTGCCGCATATCGGCACCTTCGGCGAGGTGGCGCGGACGACCATGGTCCGCCAGGCCTTCGCGCAGCTCTCGGACATCCCGACCCGGCTGATCGCCTTCTCCGACGACATGGACGGGCTGCGCAAGGTGCCCGACAACGTGCCCGAGCAGGAGATGCTGAACACCCATCTCGGCAAGCCGCTGACGGCGGTGCCCGACCCGTTCGGCACCCATGACAGCTTCGGCGCCCACAACAATGCACGCCTGCAGGCCTTCCTCGATACCTTCGGTTTCGAGTACGAGTTCCGGAGTTCGACCGAATGCTACAGGGCGGGCCTCTTCGACGAGACGCTGCTGGCCATGCTCGCCCAGTATGACGCGATCATGGGCGTGATCCTGCCGACGCTGGGCCCGGAGCGGCAGGCGACCTACAGCCCGTTCCTGCCGATCTGCCCGCGCACCGGCGTGGTGCTGCAGGTGCCCATGGACGCGACCGACCCCGACGCCGGCACGGTCACCTACACCGATCCCGAGACGGGAGACACGGTCGAGACGCCGGTCACGGGCGGCCACTGTAAGCTCCAGTGGAAGGCCGACTGGGCGATGCGCTGGGTCGCGCTCGCCGTGGATTACGAGATGTCGGGCAAGGACCTGATCGATTCGGTGAACCTGTCGGGGAAGATCTGCCGCATCCTCGGCGCGAAGCCGCCGGAAGGTCTCACCTACGAGCTCTTCCTCGACGAGCATGGCGAGAAGATCTCGAAGTCCCGCGGCAATGGTCTCACCATCGAGGAATGGCTCACCTACGGCCCGCCCGAGAGCCTGTCACACTACATGTTCGGCAAGCCGAAGTCGGCCAAGCGGCTGCATTTCGACGTGATCCCGAAGTCGGTCGACGAGTATCTGACCAACATCGCGCGCTATCCTGGTCTCGATCCGGACAAGCAGCTTGAGAGCTCCGCCTGGCACATCCATGGCGGCGACGTGCCGCCCGCCGGCGCCGATCTCTCCTTCGGCCTGCTGCTCAACCTCGCGGCCGCGTGCAACTCTGAGGACCCGGAAGTGCTCTGGGGCTTCATCGCGCGTTACGCCGAGGGCGCGACGCCGGAGAACAGCCCGTTTCTCGACCGCCTCGTCGGCCACGCGATCGCGTATTACCGCGACTTCGTGAAGCCGGCGAAGCAGTATCGCGCGCCCGACGACCGGGAGCGCGCCGCGCTCGCCGATCTCGCCGACCGGTTCGCCGCGTTGCCGGCCGATGCCGACGGCGAGGCGCTGCAGAACGAGGTCTATGCCGTCGGCAAGGACCATGAATTCGATCCGCTGCGCGACTGGTTCCGGGCGCTCTACGAGGTGCTGTTCGGCCAGAGCCAGGGCCCGCGCTTCGGGTCCTTCGCCGCGCTCTACGGCCGCGACGCCACGGTGGACCTGCTGCGTCGCGCGCTCGCGGGCGAGGATCTGAGCGCCGCCTGATCTATCGCTTGGAGTTGGCGAAGTCCCAGTAGAGCTCCCGCGCGCGCCGGTAGATCGGCCCGGGCTGGAGCCGCCGGTCCTCATATTGAATGACCGGCTGGACCTTGCCGTAGTTGCCGGAATTGAAGATCTCGTCGGCTGCGTGAAGCTCGTGGGTCTCGACCGTGCGCTCCTGGACCTCGATCCCGTCGTCGCGCATGAGCCCGATCAGGCGTTGGCGGGTAATCCCGTTCAGGAAGGAGCCGTTCGGCACCGGCGTGATCGCCACCCCGTCGCGCACGATCCAGATGTTCGCCGTCGCGAACTCCGCCACGTGGCCGAGTGCGTCGCACATGACCGGGTTGTCGAAGCCGCGCTCGCGGGCATCGATGATCGCGCGCGAGGAGTTCGGGTAGTGGCACGACGCCTTGGCGTCGGTCGGCGCGACCTCGGGTCCCGGGCGGCGATAGGGGCTGAGGCAGCAGCTGAACCCGTCGCCCGGGGGCATCGGCGCCTCGAACAGGGTGAGCACGAAGCGCGTGCTCGCCGGGTCGGGCGCGAGCAGCCCGCTCCCAGCGTCGGCATAGAGCATCGGCCGGATGTAGAGCGCGGCATCGTCGCCGAAGCGCGCGATGCCGTCATGGGCAATCTGCTCGATATCGGCCGCCGAGAGCGGCGATTTGAGATGCATCGCGGCGGCGGAATTGACCACCCGCTGGCAGTGGCGGTCGAGGTCGGGCGTCACCCCCTCGAAGGCGCGCGCGCCGTCGAACGCGATCGAGCCCAGCCAGATGGCATGGGACGTCGCGCCGATCACCGGGACGTTGCCCTCGTGCCAGTCGCCGTCGATGTAGGTGAGTGCGGACAAGGGGCCGCTCCTGCTGCAAACGTTGCGGCAAGGATAACGCCAACGCGCGGGCGGGCGCGAGCCTGCTTTGCCCGCGCCCTTTACTGCGGCGGGCCGCAAACGCATATTCCGGCCATGGCGATACTCAAGATAGCCCGGATGGGGCATCCCATTTTGCGCGAGCGCGCCGCCGAGGTGCCCGACCCGACGGCGCCCGAGGTCGCGCGGCTCGTCGATGCGATGATCGAGACCATGGAGGACGCCGACGGCACCGGCCTCGCCGCGCCCCAGGTGCACATGCCCAGGCGGATCGTGGTTTACATGGTGGAGGGCGCGCGCGCCGCGGATGAAGACGGCGGCGATGCCGGCGGTGTCCCGCTAACCGCGATGATCAACCCCGTGGTCACGCCCGTCGGCGAGGCGACCAACCTCGGCTACGAGGCCTGCCTCTCGGTGCCCGGCATGGCCGGCGCCGTCCGCCGTTTCGACCGGGTGCATGTCACGCACCAGACCCTCGACGGCGAGACGGTGGAGTTCGAGGCCGAGGGCTTCCATGCCCGGGTGATCCAGCACGAGTGCGATCATCTCGACGGCATCCTCTACCCCAGCCGGATCGAGGACATGTCCCAGTTCGGCTTCGTCGAGGAGCTGAGCAAGGGCCAGGCACCCGCGGACGAGGCCGATGACGGCTGACGACACCCATCTGCTCGATACGAAGCGGGCGCTGCTGGCAGCGATCCTGCCGCATGTGCCCTTCGACGGCTGGTCCGCGAAGTCCCTGCGCGCCGCCGCCGCGGATGCCGGGGTCGCGCCCGAGCTGACGAAACTCGCCTTCCCGGGTGGCGTCGCGGAGCTGATCGCCTTCTGGAGCGGGGAGGCGGACCGGGCCATGGTCGCCGCCTACGAGGAGGCGGACGGGGACGCGATGCGCTTCCGCGAGCGGATCACCTTTCTGGTGCGCGCCCGGATTGACGCGGTCGGCGACCATCGCGAGGCGGTGCGCCGCGCGCTCACCTATCTGGCGCAGCCCCAGCATGGCGGCAAGGGCCTCGCCTGCCTGTACCGGACCGTGGACGAGATGTGGTATGCGGCCGGCGACCGCGCCACGGACTTCAACTTCTATACGAAGCGCCTGACCCTCGCGGGCGTCTATTCCGCGACCCTGCTGTTCTGGCTCGATGATGGGTCCGAGGACGGTGTCGCAACCCGGGCGTTCCTCGACCGGCGCATCGCCGGGGTGATGCGCATTCCCCAGCGGCGCGAGAAGCTGCGCCGCGCGACCGGGTTCCTGCCGAACCCGCAGCGCTTCGCGCGCCTCGTCTCGGATCGCCTGCGCGAGCGCGGGGTCGGCTGATTCGCGTATATCCGCTTGCGAACCGGGCGAACGCGCTTTCCCGCGACTGACGGCGCCTGACGTCCAGCCAACACCCGGGCACTCGTTCCCGAACGCGTTTGCGTTACCTGGCTGCCTGCAGCCGCGTCACTGGCCGGTCGTTGATCGCCATGTGTATCGCGGCCGAAATGAATCCGAGCGCGATCGCGATCCACCAGATGGTTTCGTAGGAGCCGGTCGCGTCGAATACGCGCCCGCCGAGCCAGACGCCGAGGAAGGCACCGATCTGGTGGCTGAGGAAGACGATTCCGAACAGGGTCGCCATATAGCGGGTGCCGAATATCTGCGCGACGAGGCCGCTCGTGAGCGGCACCGTCCCGAGCCAGAGAAAACCGATGGCCGCCGCGAATATCATCACGCCGGCGGTGCTGGGAGGCGTGACGACGAATGCGAGGATCGCCACAGAACGCATCGTGTAGAGGCCGGAAAGCAGGTGCTTCTTGCGGTAGCGGCCGCCGAGCCAGCCGAATCCCCACGAGCCGATGCCGTTGCACACGGCGATGACGACCAGCGCCGTCGCCGCCAGCTGGGGCGTGAAGGCGAGATCACCGAGATAGGCCGGCAGGTGGACGGCGATAAAACGGACGTGGAATCCGCAGACGAAGAACCCGACAATCAGGAGAATATAGCCGGAATTACTTCGTGCCTCGACGAGCGCTTCACCGAGTTTCTGCGTCGAGGGTGCTTCTGCGCTGGTGCTGCTCGTCTGGCGGATGGCCAATGCCAGCGGCACGATGAGGCTGACGATGCAGGCCACTGCGACCAGTGCGACAGGCCACCCATAGGCGGAGATCATCTGCTGGCTGAAGGGCACGATGAGGAACTGGCCGAGCGTGCCGCAGGCCGTCACGGTGCCGAGCCATACGCTGCGCCTCTCGGCGCTGACATTGCGGCTGACAATCGACAGGACCAGTGGCATGCCGGTCGCGGCGGCGGCGATGCCGACCAGTAATCCGGCGTTCAGGAACATCGTGACCGGCGTGACCGATTGCGACATCAGCACCAGGCCGACGACGTATAAAAGCCCGCCCGCCCCCAGCACGCGGGGTGCGCCCCATTTATCGGCGATCGCCGCGACGAAGGGCGTGGTCAGGCCGATGATGAGCGCCTGGCCGGCGAGGGCCAGCGACAGAATCTCGCGTCCCCATCCCTGTTCGACACTGATCGGCAGCATGTACAGCCCGAACGTCTGTTGGATGCCGGCGGAAATGACGATGACGGCCAGTGCGCTGACGAGAATGATCCAGGTTTGGCGGCCCCTCACGGCGGCGCGGCCAGGCATTACGGCATTCTCGTTTGTGGGTGCGCACGCCAGCGTCTGTCGGAAGAGTAATTTGTGCTCATCCGCTGAACGCTGCCCCCAGCCGGGTCACATGGCCCATCTTGCGGCCCGCGCGGGTCTCGGTCTTGCCGTAGAGGTGAAGCCGCGCGCGGGGATCGTCGATCTCGTCGCGCCAGGTCTCGACCTCGTCGCCGATCAGGTTCTTCATCACCGCATCGCAGCGCCGGGTCGGGTCGCCGAGCGGCAGACCGCAGATGGCGCGCACGAGCTGCTCGTACTGGCTGGTGCGGCCGGCATCGATGCTCCAGTGCCCGGAATTATGGGGGCGTGGCGCCACCTCGTTTACCAGCACCTCGCCTTCGGCCGTGACGAACATTTCGACCGCCAGCAGGCCGACCACGTCGAGCCCCGCGCACAGCCGGACAGCGATGTCGCGCGCCGCGTCAGCCGTCGCGTCCGGGATCGGGGCCGGCACGATGGTCTCGTCCAGGATGTGGTTCCGGTGCCGGTTCTCGACCGGGACGAACGCTGCCGTTTCTCCGGCTTCGGTCCGCGCGACGATCACCGAGATCTCGAGTTCGAAATCGACGAACCCCTCGAGGATGCCGCCGTCGGTGTCGGGGCCGGCGCCACTGTCGGCCCAGGCCTGCGCCGGGTCCGTGCCTTCGTCGATCCCGACCTGTCCCTTGCCGTCATAGCCGAAGCGCACGGTCTTCAGGACGGACGGCGTGCCGATCTCCGCGATCGCCGCCGCCAGCTCGTCCGCGCTGCCCACCGCGCGGAACGGCGCGGTCGCGATGCCGAGCTCGTTGGCAAACGTCTTCTCGCGCAGCCGGTTCTGTGCCACGGCCTGCACGGCGGGCGACGGGTGGACGGGCGTGCGTGCGGCGATGCGTTCCAGGGTCGCGATGGGGACGTTCTCGAACTCGAGCGTGGCCACGTCGATCCGCGCGGCGAAGGCGTCGAGCGCGTCGGTGTCGTCGAACGGCGCGAGCGTCGTCGCGGCGGCGACCTGCGCCGCGGGCTCGTCGGCGCTCTGGCAGAAGACATGGCAGCGATAGCCGAGGTTGGCCGCCGCAAGTGCGGTCATGCGGCCGAGCTGGCCGCCGCCGAGGATGCCGATCGTGGCGCCCGGCGCGATCACCGTGTTGCCGTCGTTGTCCGGCATCGGGCTCAGGCGTCGTCGGTCGGGGCGTCGGCCACCGCGTCGGTCTGGTTCGCCCGCCACGCGTCGAGCGCGTCGGCCACGGCCAAGTCCTCCAGCGCGACGACCGATGCCGCCAGCAGCGCGGCGTTCACCGCGCCGGCGCGGCCGATGGCGAGCGTGCCGACGGGCACCCCGGCGGGCATCTGGACGATGGACAGCAGGCTGTCCATGCCGGACAGCGCCTTGCTCTCGACCGGCACGCCGAACACCGGCAGGCTGGTCATCGAAGCGGTCATGCCGGGAAGATGCGCCGCGCCGCCGGCGCCGGCGATGATGACCTTCAGGCCCCGCCCGCGCGCCTGCTTGGCATAGTCGGACATTCGGTCAGGGGTGCGGTGGGCGGACACGATCCGCACCTCGTGCGCGACCCCGAGCGCATCCAGCGTCTCCGCGGCGTTGCGCATGGTCTCCCAGTCGGACTGGCTGCCCATGATGATCCCGACAAGCGGCGCGTCTGCCATCGCTAGCTCCCTCGGGCCTGCCCAGCCCGGAAAAGCGCGGATTATAGGTGTGCGGCCCGACGTGGCAAGCGCGACCGACGGCATTTGCCGGGATTCCTGCCACGCTGCAAAGATTTGTTAACCACTTTCGGAATAGGTTCGGGCAGCGTATTTATGTGGCAATCCAATTGTTTGCCCGATTCTGGTGTCTCCCCGACGGGGTTTGGATGAAGATCGAACGCACACAGACCGGCCGGACGAGCGCGGCGACGCCTGTCCGCGCGACTGAACAGGCCGCACAGGCATACGGTGCCACGGGTGCCGGCCAGGCCAGCGGTCCGCCGCCCGCCGGCGACGTCGCGACGATCGCGGGCCTGACGGAGGCCGATCTGACGCCGAAGGTGCGCCAGGCCCTCGACCTGCTGATGACCGAAGTCCAGCGGATGCGCGAGGAGCTGAGCCAGGCGCGCAACCGGATCAACTATCTCGAGAAACTCGCCGACGAGGACACGCTCGTCCCCGTGGCCAACCGCCGTGCCTTCGTGCGTGAGATGAGCCGAATGGTGGCCGATGCCGAGCGCTACGGCGCCGGTTCGAGCGTGCTGTATTTCGATATCAACGGTTTCAAGGAAATCAACGACCGCCACGGCCATGCCGCCGGCGATGCGGCGCTGCGCCAGATCGCGGAGCTGCTGGCCGATAATGTGCGTGAGTCCGACATTGTCGGCCGCCTCGGCGGCGACGAGTTCGACGTGATCCTGGCCCAGGCCGGCCCAGAGATCGCGGCGGAGAAGGCGGCGTCCCTTTCGGCGCTGATTGCCGCGACGCCGCTGGACTGGGAGGGCACCGCCGTGTCCCTGTCCGTGTCCTACGGCGTCTATTCCTTCACGGGAACCGAGGATGCCGGCGAGGCGCTGCAGCGCGCGGACCAGGCGATGTACGAGCAGAAGCAGAGCCGCGCCGCCGGCGATTGAACGGCGCGCCGTCCGCGCGCCATCCTTCAGGCGATGATGTCGGGCAGGAGCTCGGCCTCGAGCTGAAGGATTTCATCCTTCAGACCCAGCTTCCGTTTCTTGAGCACCTGCACCTGCAACTGGTCGAACGGCTGTGACTCCGAGATGCGCGCGATCACGTCGTCGAGGTCGCGATGCTCCGAACGCAGTTCGTTGAGGCGTGCTGCAGGGCCTCCTGGCCCGGCTCCGATGTGTGGTCGTCCGACAAGCTTCATCCCGTTCCGGCTGGTGTCGTTGCCCCAGTATAGCAGCCCCCTGTGGACCGCAGCGCGGCATCGACCCTTTCCATGCCGTGGTGAATCGTCCTAGCATTCGAGGGTTACAAATCGGATGAGTCGCAGCCCAGACAAGGAGACATGTCACGTGTCCACGGATGCCAGGATTGAGAACCTCAAGCGCAAACACGCCACTCTGGATCAGGAACTTGGAGGCGAAGAGCAGCGCCCCAATCCGGATCAGGCCGTGATCACCGAGTTGAAGCGCGAAAAGCTCAAGCTGAAGGACGCGATCGTCAGCCTCGAAGAGGCCTGAACGGGCCTCGGTCGGACAGAACGGAAAAGGCGGCCCCCGGGCCGCCTTTTTGCATTTCCGGGCGGGACTTACCGCCTACTGGGCGGCGCTCGCCAGCTCGTTGGCCTGGTCCCGGAGCTTGAACTTCTGGATCTTGCCGGTGGACGTCTTGGGCAGGGGACCGAAGACGATGTGCCGGGGGCACTTGAAGTGGGCGAGATTGTCCCGGCAATGCTGGATCATGTCGTCCTCGCTCGCTTCCACGCCGGGCTTGAGCTCGATGAACGCGCAGGGCGTTTCACCCCATTTCTCGTCCGGCCAGGCGACCACACCCACCGCGGCGACCGCCGGATGCTTGTACAGCGCGTCCTCGACCTCGATCGAGGAGATGTTCTCGCCGCCCGAAATGATGATGTCCTTCGACCGGTCCTTGAGCTCGATATAGCCGTCGGCATGCCAGACACCGAGGTCGCCCGTGTGGAACCAGCCGCCGGCGAAGGCCTCGTCGGTCGCCTTCGGGTTCTTGAGATACCCCTTCATGGTCACGTTGCCGCGGGTGAAGACCTCGCCCATGGACTCGCCGTCCTGCGCGACGGGCTCCATGGTCTCGGGGTCCGCGACCATCATGTCCTCGAGGACCTCGTAGGGCACGCCCTGGCGCGACTGCAGTCGCGCGCGCTCGTCGAGGGGAAGATCGTCCCACTCGTCCTGCCAGGCGCAGATGATCGCCGGGCCGTAGATTTCCGTCAGCCCGTACACATGGGTCACGGTGATGCCTTCCTCGGCCATCGCCGCGAGGACGGCGGCGGGCGGCGGCGCCGCGGCGGTCATGAACTCGATCTGCTGGTCGAACGGCCGCCGTTCCTCCGCCGTCGCGTTGACCACCATCTGCATCACGATGGGCGCGCCGCACAGATGGGTGATGCCCTTGGTCTCGAAGGATTCGTAGATCGACGCGGAGTTCACGTTGCGCAGGCAGACATTGGTGCCGGCGACGGCGGTGACGCCCCAGGTGAAGCACCAGCCGTTGCAGTGGAACATCGGCAGGGTCCAGAGATAGACCGGACCGCCGGTCGCGCCCCAGGTAAAGACGTTGCCGATCGCGTTCAGATAGGCGCCGCGATGATGGAACACCACGCCCTTGGGGTTGCCCGTGGTGCCCGAGGTGTAGTTGAGGGCGATCGCGTTCCACTCGTCGGCGGGCAGGGACCATTCGAATTCGGGATCGCCGGTCGCGATAAAGGCCTCATAGTCCATCTCGCCGAGTTTCTCGCCGCCCGGTCCCTCGGGATCGTCGATGTCGATCACGATCGGGTCGACCTCCGCCAGCGCGAGCGCCTCCTTGATGACGGGTGCGAACTCGGTGTCCGTCAGGATCACCTTGGCCTCGCCATGGTCGAGGATGAAGGCGATGGCCTTGGCGTCGAGGCGATAGTTCAGCGCGTTGATCACGCCCCGGGTCATGGGCACCCCGAAATGCGCCTCGAGCATGGGCGGCGTGTTGGGCGACATGATCGCGACGCAGTCGCCCGCGCCGATGCCGCGCTGGCTGAGCGCCGAGGCGAGCCGGCGGCAGCGCGCGTAGAACTCGCGGTAGGTGAAACTGGTCTCGCCGTGAACGACGGCCGCCCGGTCCGGATAGACGGTCGCGGAACGCCGGATGAAGCTCAGCGGCGACAGCGACGTGTAGTTCGCCGCGTTCTTGTCCATGCCGGTTTCGAAATGATTGGCCATGTTTTCCTCCCGGCGCCCGTTGCCGGCGCCGAACCCTGTTTTCCTAGCTCTTGAACCTAGCTTTTGAACAATGCGTCCGCGTCGCCGCGCAGCGCCTCGCGGCCGGCAATCTCGGCCTCGGCGCGCGCGATCTCGCTCTTCGCATGCTCGATATAGGCCTTGAGTTCCTCGACCGACAGGCTTTCGACGTTCATTTCGTCAAAACCGGCCTTGTGGCCCTGAAATGTCGGTTCCAGATCGTCATCCAGGCTCATCGTCTACTCCCCGCCGCCTCGCGTGGCCGCATGCGGCATGTCGTTGTGCATCGAGTTTGACGCGCCTAGATTGCGCCCGCAACCATCAGAAAGACTGAGACCCCGGATCGGAGAGGACCATGGCGTTACCGGCAACGATGCGCGCAATCGAGATTTCGGAGCCCGGCGGACCGGAAGTGCTGGTGCCGACGGAGCGTCCTGTGCCCGAACCGGGCGCGGGCGATGTCCTGATCCGGGTGGTGGCCGCCGGCGTGAACCGTCCCGACGTGGCGCAGCGCAAGGGCCTGTATCCCGCGCCGCCGGGCGCGTCCGACCTGCCGGGCCTCGAGGTCGCGGGCGAGATCGTCGCCGTGGGCGACAGCGCCGGCGAATGGAAGCCGGGGGACGCGGTCTGTGCGCTCGTCTCCGGCGGCGGCTATGCCGAGTATGTCGCGGTGCCGGGAACCCAGACCCTGCCGGTGCCCGACGGCCTCGACATGGTGCAGGCCGCGGGCGTGCCGGAGACCTTCTTTACCGTCTGGACCAACGTCTTCGATCGCGGCCGGTTCACGGCCGGCGAGCGCTTCCTGGTGCATGGCGGGTCGAGCGGCATCGGTACGACCGCGATCCAGCTCTGCAAGGCGTTTGGCGCGGAAGCGATCTACACCACGGTCGGCACGGCGGAGAAGGCGGCCTTCTGCGAGACCCTCGGGGCGACCCGCGCCATCAACTACAAGGAAGAGGCGTTCGAGGAAGTGATCGCGGCGCTGACGGCGGACATGGACGGCGGCCTCGGCGTCGATGTCATCCTCGACATGGTCGGCGGCGACTACACGCCCCGGAACATCTCCGCGCTCCGGCGCGACGGGCGCATCGTGCAGATCGCACTGATGGGCGGGGCCAAAACCGAGATCAATCTTGCGAAGATCATGATGAACCGCATGACGCTGACCGGTTCGACGCTCAGGCCCCAGTCCGTCGCCGCGAAGGCCGCCATCGCCGCCGCGCTGCGCGAAAAGGCTTGGCCCCTGTTCGCGTCGGGCGAGCTGGCCCCGGTCATTCACGCGACCTTCCCCATGGACGAGGCGCCTGCTGCCCATGCGCTCATGGAAACCAGCACCCATATCGGCAAGATCATTCTCGAAATGTCGTAGGGGCGCGGTGCCGTTGCGCTTTGCATTTCGGCGGAACGCCGCATATATAGGGGCCGAACCCCCACAGGGATGACGAATTTGGGCCGTATCGGCCGCGCGGGCGCGGACGGCCGGCGAAAGGAGATTTCATGGCACCTCCGTTGATGCCGAAGGCCACGGCGATCTGGCTGGTCGAGAACACCTCGCTGTCGTTTGCGCAGATCGCGGACTTCACGGGCATGCACATGCTCGAGATCCAGGGCATCGCCGACGGCGAGGTCGGCGTGGGCATGCGCGGGCTCGACCCGGTCGCCAACGGTCAGCTCGAATGGTCCGAGATCGAGCGCTGCCAGGCCGACCCGGCCGCGCGCCTCGTCCTCCAGGAATCCGACAACCCGGCGCCGGTCAAGCGCACCAAGGGCCCGCGCTACGTCCCGGTGTCGAAGCGCCAGGACAAGCCCGACGGGATCGCCTACCTCGTGCGCTACTATCCCGAGCTCAGCGACGCGCAGATCGGCAAGCTGATCGGAACGACCAAGCCGACGATCACGGCGATCCGCGACCGGACCCACTGGAACTCCTCGCAGATCCAGCCGCGCGACCCGGTGACCATCGGTCTGTGCCGCCAGGTCGATCTCGACGAGGCGGTGGAGAAGGCCCGCAAGGCCGGCCGCCAGCCGGCCGCGGACGACCGCCGGCCGATCAGCGCCGACCTGATCCCCGAGGAAGAGCCGTCCCAGAGCCGCATCCCGGACTGGATGGCGGATGTACGCATCGGCGGGAACAACCAGGGCGACAATTAAGTCTCTGAAAATAAAACAGATTATCGGAACGGGCCTCGAATTCGGGGCCCGTTTTTCGTTTCGGGCGCGCGGTTAACCATTCTTAAGACTTTCCCGGCGAGACTGATCGTGATGGCTCCTCCCAAAGATCCATCGATTTTGGATCGACCCAGATCCTTTTTTGCCTCCCTGTTTGACTTCGAGCCGCTCCGGGCCCCCTTCCGGAGCGGTTTTCTTTTGCGGATTTCGATCGTGCCGGTTCAAGCGCGGATCGCTTTGCGATAAATTCCGCGGCGATCCAGGCCGCCGGCGGACATTTCCATGATCGACCCGAAGCATCTGAAGTTCTCGACCCTGAGCCTGCATGCGGGCCAGCACCCCGATCCCGTGACCGGCGCCCGCGCCGCGCCCATCTATCAATCGACGTCCTACGTCTTCCCGGACGTCGAGTATGCCGCGAGCCTGTTCAACCTGGAGCGGGCCGGACACATCTATTCGCGCATCTCGAACCCCACCGTCGCGGTCTTCGAGGAACGCATGGCGGCGCTCGAGGGCGGGGTTGGCGCCATCGGCACCGCGAGTGGGCAGGCGGCGATGAGCCTCGCCGTGATGACCCTGATGGACGCGGGCGGGCACATCGTCGCCTCGCGGAACATCTATGGCGGCACCCACAATCTGTTCCAGCACACCCTGCCGCGCTTCGGGATCACGACCACGCTCGTCGATCCCCGTGATCCGCAGGCCTTCAAGGATGCGATCCGCGACGAGACGTGCCTTGTCTTCGCCGAGACCATCGGCAATCCGGGCCTCGAGGTGCTCGACATCGCCGCCGTGGCCGATGTGGCCCACGCGGCGGGCCTGCCGCTGCTGGTCGATTCCACCTTCGCCACACCCGCGCTGCTGCGCCCGTTTGAGCATGGCGCCGACCTCATCATGCATTCCGCGACCAAGTGGATCGGCGGCCACGGCGTCGCCATCGGCGGTGTGCTGATCGACAGCGGCAACTTTGACTGGGAAGCGTCCGGTAAGTTTCCGGGCATGACCGAACCCTATGCGGGCTATCACGGCCTCGATTTCGCCGAGGAGTTCGGGCCGGCGGCCTTCATCATGCGGGCGCGGGCCGAGGGCTTGCGGGATTTTGGGGCCTGCATGGCGCCCCAGACCGCCTTCTACCTGCTGCAGGGGCTCGAGACCCTGCCCATGCGCATGGCCCGCCACGTGGAGAACGCGATGGCGACGGCGGAGTTCCTTGCGGGCGCGGACGAGGTCGCGTGGGTGACCTATCCCGGTCTCGAGAGCCATCCCGATCACGCGCTTGCCCGGTCGTTGCTGCCGGACGGGGCCGGGGCGATCGTCACCTTCGGGATCAAGCCGGGGACCGAGGGGCCGCGGCGCGCGGGCGCGAAGTTCATCGAGGCGCTGGAGCTGTTTTCACACCTCGCCAATGTCGGCGATGCGAAGTCGCTCGTGATCCACCCGGCGAGCACAACCCACCAGCAGATGAGCGCCGACGACCTTGCGGCGGCCGGCGTCGGCGAGGAGATGGTGCGCCTCGCGATCGGGTTGGAGGATCCGGGCGACATCGTCGGCGATCTGAAGCAGGCGCTCCGCGCCTCGCAGAAATAGGGGCTGCGCGATGGAGATCGAGACCGACGGCCATCCCGTCTTCGTCCACACGTGCGGGCGCGATTTCGACGCGTCCCAGCCGACCCTGGTGCTGATCCATGGCGGCGGCAACGACCACAGTTCGTGGGGTTTGCAGACCCGTTATTTCGCGCATCACGGCTTCAACGTGCTGGTGCCCGATCTGCCGGGGCACGGCCGCTCCGGCGGCGCGAGTCCGACGACGATCGACGCTTTCGCGGCCTGGCTCTGGCGTTTCGTCGATGCGGTGGGGGCCGAGAGCGTCCACCTGGCGGGCCATTCCATGGGATCGCTGACCGCGTTGGCCGCCGCGGCGGTGCAGCCCGCGCGTGCGGCGTCGCTCACCCTCATCGGTCCGTCCGATCACATGCAGGTGCATCCTGACCTGCTGGCCGCCGCCGCGGCCAACGATCCGGTCGCCTGGGAGCTGATCACCGACTGGGGCTTCGGCAAGCCGGCCCACAAGGGCGGCCACCAGGCCCCCGGCCTCTGGCTGCGCGGCGGCGGGCGGGCATTGCTCGCCTCCGGTCCCGACGACGTGCTCGGCACCGATCTCGCGGCGTGTAACGACTGGACCGGCGCGCTCGAGGCCGCGGCGAAGGTTACCTGCCCGACCCTCTTCGTGATGGGCGATGGCGACCGGATGACCCCGGTGGGCGCCTCGAAGGGGCTGCGCGCGACGATTCGGGACGTGCGCAGCACCGTCCTGCCCGACACGGGCCACATGATCATGGTCGAGCGTCCGAACGAGACGATCGACATTCTTTCCGCATTTCTGAGCGAGATACGATGAGCGACAAGAAATCCGAGCGTGACGAGCGGCGCGGGAACTACCCGCATTTCCTCGAGGTCCCCACCCGCTGGATGGACAATGACGTCTATGGCCACGTCAACAACGTGACCTACTATTCCTACTTCGACACGGCGGTGAACGAGTTCCTGATCCGGTTCACGGGCCTCGACTACCGGAAGTCCGAGCCCGTCGGCATGGTCGTCGAGACCGGCTGCCGGTTCCACAGCGAGATCGCCTTTCCCGACGTGCTGGACGTGGGCGTGCGTGTGCGTCGGCTGGGCAACTCATCGGTGACCTACGAGATCGGGATCTTCAAGCAGGGCGCCGACGCGCCGTCCGCGACGGGCCACTTCGTGCATGTCTATGTGCGCCCGGGCGAGATGAAGCCGATCCCGGTACCTGACTACGTCCGCGCGGGCCTCGCGCCGCTTCTGGTGGCCGAATGAGCGGTTAGGGCGGACTAGCCCCAGAGCCGCTCGGACGCAATCTCCGCGCCGCGGACCAGCGACTTGAACTTCTCGACCGCGATGTCCGGGTCGACCTTGCCGATGCCGGCGAAGGTGGCGAAGCCGCAGTCCGCGCCGGCGATGACGCGCTCGCGGCCCACCACGTTGGCGTAGTTGCAGATCCGGTCGGCGACGACGCCGGGATGCTCGATATAGTTGGTCACGCTGTCGATCACGCCCGGCATGATGATCTTGTCGTCGGGCAGCGCCTTGGTCTCGAACACCCGCCATTCATGGGCGTGGCGCGGGTTGGAGGATTCGACCAGCAGGCCCTGGGGCTTTGCCTTCATCAGCACGTCGAAGATCGCCTCGAACGGGATGTCCAGATGGTGGGGGCCTTCATAGTTGCCCCAGCAGATGTGCATGCGCACCCGGTCGGCCGGGACGTTCGCCAGCGCCGCGTTGAGCGCCTCGATCTGCATCTCGGCATGCTTCAGGAAGTCCGCGTCCGAAAGCTCGCG
This sequence comes from Rhodospirillaceae bacterium, assembly GCA_038140435.1. Taxonomy (GTDB): domain Bacteria; phylum Pseudomonadota; class Alphaproteobacteria; order UBA6615; family UBA6615; genus UBA8079. The sequence goes on from JAYQGE010000005.1 coordinate 56,107, forward strand.
ATACTCGGTGTGGCGGCCCATGGCGAGGTCCGGGCAGTCGATCTGGAGCACGAATCCGGCGTTCGCGATCGCCTCGTATTCCTCGCGCATGACGTTCGACAGCGCCTCCAGATAGGCGTCGTCGTCGGGATAGTATTCGTTGTGCTGGAACACCGTGATGACGCCCGGGGAGGCGGCGTTCATGAAGAACTCGGTCGCGTCGCTCCCTTCGGCCGCCGCGGTCAGGTTCTCCAGGTCCTTGCGCATGGGCTCGCGGTCGCGGATCACCACCTCGCCCGTGCAGCAGGGCCGGTTGAGGCGGCGCGTGTCGGCCATGCGGGCCAGCATCTTGCGGAAGCCGGGGAAGTTCGAGAGGTCGTCGAAGCGCACCGAGGGGCTGTCGCCGGAGAACCCGTCCAGCCGCTGCTGGATGTAGGTGGCGTAGCCGGTCTTGGACATCTCGCCGTCGTTGATGACGTCGAGGCCCCATTCGCGCTGCAGCGCCACGATGTCGGCGACCGCGCGGGTCACCGTCGCGTCGAAGACCTCCGGGTCGTAGTCCTCGCCGAACTCGACCTTGTAGAGAAGGTCTTCCAGGTCCTGCGGGCGCGGCAGGCTGCCGACATGGGTCGTCAGGATGCGGTCTTTGCTGTGCTGCACGTTGTATCTCCCGGGCAAAATCCAGAGCGGCTCTGAACCGGCCGCGTTGGCTGCTTTTATACACGCTCCGGACATGAAAAGGGCCCGCCGTTTCCGGCGGGCCCTTCGCGGTTGTCGAGGGATGTTAATGTTGTGTTGTCGTCAGGCGGCCTTCTTTTCGTGGTCGATCGTCGGGGCGTCCGCGCCGCCGGCGATTTCGATCTTCCGCGGCTTCAGCGCCTCGGGCACCTCGCGCTTCAGGTCGATGACCAGGAGGCCGTTGGCCAGGTCCGCCTGGGTGACGTTCACATGGTCCGCGAGGTCGAACCGGCGCTCGAACGCGCGGGTCGCGATGCCGCGGTGCAGATAGGTGGCGTCGTCCCCGGACTTGCCCTGCTCACCCTTCACCACCAGCGAGTTGCTGGTCTGGGTGATGTCGATGTCGCCGGCGCCGAACCCCGCGACCGCCATGGTCACGCGATACTCGTCGTCGCCGAGCTTCTCGATGTTGTAGGGCGGATAGGACGGCGCCTCGGTGTTGAAGGCCGAATCCAGCATCTGTCCGACGCGGTCGAAGCCGACCGAGGAGCGGAACAGGGGGGTCAAATCGAGATTGTAGGTACGCATTTCACTTGTCCTCCTTTGAGAGCAACTGTGGCGTCGGCACCCCCGCCATTGGCCGGGCGGTGCCGGGTGGACGCGGTCCGGAACCCGAATTCGGCATTCCCCGCGCTAATCCCGATATAGGTGGCTGAAATCGCGATTCAAGAGCATGAATCAAAACGGGCGCTGCAAACGCAACGCCCGGAAAACACTTAATCTTTTCGGGTTTCGGCTCAGCCGATGCCCAGGCCTTCGTAGCGCTTGTTGAACTTCGCCACCTGACCGCCCGTGTCCACCAGGCGATGCTGGCCGGTCCACGCGGGATGGGTCTTCGGGTCGATGTCCAGGCGCAGCGTGTCGCCCGGCTCGCCATAGGTCGAGCGGGTCTTGAATTCGGTGCCGTCCGTCATGACGACCGTAATCTCGTGATACTCAGGGTGAATATCGCTCTTCATCGCATCTACTCCGGGCTCGGAAGGCGCCGGTTATAGCCAAGCCCGCGCCCCACGGCAAGCGATTAGGCAAGGTCGGCGCGGCGCGCGCCGGACGCCCGATTGCCGCACCCCGGCGGGCGTTCTTGGCGGCGTTTCCCCGGGCTGCTAAACCCTGTTCCCGAGATGGCCAAACAACCGCGAAACCGTTCCGCCGCCGAGGGCGCGGACGACCAGCTGCCGAAGCGGAGCCTGCGCGAGCTGCGCCGGCTCGGTCGCTTCGTGCGGCCCTACCGCCTGGCCGTCGCGGGTGCCTGTCTCGCGCTCGTCATCGCGGCGGCCACCGTGCTGGTGATCGGGCAGGGGCTGCGCCGGCTGGTGGACGAGGGTTTCGCCGCGGGCAATTCGGGCCTGCTGGACGACGCGCTGGTCGGGCTTCTGGTCATCGTGGTCGTGCTGGCGGGCGCCACCTATTCCCGTTTCTTCCTGGTGTCGTGGATCGGCGAGCGGGTCGTCGCCGACATCCGCAAGGCGGTGTTCGAGCACACCCTGCGGCTCGAACCGGCGTTCTACGAGACGATGCGGATCGGCGAGGTGATGTCGCGGCTGACCGCCGACACCACGCTGATCCAGACCGTCGTCGGCACATCCGCGTCGATGGCGATGCGCAACGTGCTTCTGGTCCTGGGCGGGCTCGTCATGCTCGCGGTGACCAGCCCGCGGCTGACGCTTCTCGTGCTGGTCGTCGTGCCGCTGGTGCTGGTGCCGATCCTGGTCTTCGGCCGGAAGGTGCGCCGCCTGAGCCGCGAGAGCCTCGACCGGCTGGCCGACGTCAGCGCCTATGTCGATGAATCGATCGCGAACATCCGCACCGTGCAGGCCTTCGGCCATGAGGAGATCGACCGCACCCGCTTCTCGGGCCGCGTGGAGGAGACCTTCGCGACCTCGGTACGCCGCATCCGCGCGCGCGCCCTGCTGACCGCCATCGTGATCCTGCTGGTGTTCGGGGCGGTCGGCGTGATCCTGTGGGTCGGCGGCCGCGACGTGATCGCGGGACGCCTGAGCGCGGGCGACCTGTCGGCCTTCGTCTTCTATGCGGTCGTGGTCGCCAGTTCCGTCGGCGCGATCTCGGAGGTGATCGGCGAGCTGCAGCGCGCCGCGGGCGCGACCGAGCGGCTGTTCGAGCTGATGGACATGCAGCCTGCGATCGTCGCGCCGGCCGCGCCGAAATCCCTGCCGGCGCCGGTGACGGCCCGCGTCGCGCTCGAGGGTGTGACCTTCCACTACCCGTCCCGGCCCGAAGACCCCGCCCTGTCGGACTTCTCCCTCGACGTCGCGCCGGGCGAAACCGTCGCGCTGGTCGGGCCGTCGGGGGCGGGCAAGACGACCGTCTTCCAGCTCCTCCTGCGGTTCTACGACCCGAATGCGGGACGGCTGTGTTTCGACGGGGTGGACATCCGCGACCTCGAACCGCTCGCGCTTCGCAGCCATGTGGGCCTGGTGCCGCAGGAGCCGGTGATCTTCTCGGCCAACGCCTGGGAGAATATTCGCTACGGCCGTCCGGAAGCGGGCGACGACGAGGTGCGGGCGGCCGCGGACGCCGCCTCGGCGCGCGAGTTCCTCGAGGCGCTGCCCGAGGGCTTCGATACGTTCCTCGGCGAGAAGGGCGTACGCCTGTCGGGCGGCCAGCGCCAGCGCGTGGCGATCGCGCGGGCGATCCTGCGCGACCCCGAGCTGCTGCTGCTCGACGAGGCGACCAGCGCGCTGGACGCGGAATCCGAGCGCGCCGTGCAGGCCGCGATGACAGGCCTCATGGCGAACCGGACGACCCTGGTGATCGCCCACCGGCTGGCGACCGTGATCGCCGCGGACCGGATCGTCGTGATCGACGGGGGGCGGGTAGTCGCCGAGGGGACCCACCAGGACCTGATCCGGGAAGGCGGGCTCTACGCACGGCTCGCGGAGCTCCAGTTCGACACCGATCCGGCCGGCGTCGCCGCGCAGTGACGCGCCTCAGCGCTGGTCGAGCTTGAACTCGATCCGGCGGTTGCGGCGGTAGGCGATCTCGTCGGCGCGCGCGTCGATGGGCTGGAACTCGCCGAACCCGGCGGCGACCAGGTTCTCGGCCGGGATGCCGGCGCTGACCAGAAACTTGACCACGGAAATGGCGCGCGCCGCGGACAGCTCCCAGTTCGACGGGAATCGCGCGGTGCTGATGGGGCGCTCGTCCGTGTGGCCGTCCACCCGGAGAATCCACTCGATGTCGGCGGGGATCTCGGCGGCGATCTGCACCAGCGTCTGCGCCAACTGCTGTAGCTGACCCTCGCCCTCGGGGTTGAGCACGGCCTGGCCCGAGCCGAACAGCACCTCGGACTGGAACACGAACCGGTCGCCCTCGATGCGAATGTCGGTGCGGTCGCCGAGGACCTCGCGCAGGCGGCCGAAGAACTCCGAGCGGTAGCGCGCCAGCTCCTGCACCTTGGTCGCGAGCGCCTCGTTCAGGCGCTTGCCCAGATTGACGACCTGGACCTCCTGTTCCTGGTTCTTCGCCTCCGACGCCTCCAGCGCCTCGTTGAGGGCGGCGAGCTGGCGGCGGAGCGCGGCAAGCTGCTGGTTCAGCAGCGCCACCTGCTGCTGGGCGCGCTCGGAAATCTCCCGCTGTTCGGAGAAGGACGTTTCGGCGGTCTCGGCCCGCTCGGTGAGCGCGGTCAGGCGGCTTTCGCGGTTCGAAATGTCGGCCTCGAGCCCGGCCAGGTCACGGCGCTGGCTCTCGATCGTCTCGCGGTCCTCGGCGATCCGTGCGCGCAGCGCATCGAGTTCCGCCGCGCTCGTGCGGCGTTCGGAATCGAGTTCCTGCTCGACGATCGACAGGCGGTCAACCAGCAGGTCGCGCTCGGAGATGGAGCTCTGGAGCTGCGCGGAAAGCTGTGAGACGGAGAGCCTGAGCTCGGTGTTCACCGAACGCTCGAGGTCGAGCATGCGGGCCAGTTCGTTGACCTGACGGTTGAGCTTCGAGAGCGCGTCGTCCCGGCCCGACAGCGCGTCGGACAGGAAGAACTGTGCCAGCGCGAAGACCATGATGAGGAACACCACCACGACCAGGAGCGCGGCGAGTGCATCGACAAAACCGGGCCAGTAGTTGACGGCCGATTGCCGGCGCCGGGACGAGGATCCGGGCACGGTGCCGGCCGCTAGAGGTCTTCGCCTTCGGCGAGTGCCGCGGCGATGGTGCGGGCCAGGAGCCGGATCTCGGAGCGCAGTTCCTGGACCATCTGGTTGCGCCCGTTAACCTGGTCTTCGAGCAGGCGCGCCATGTAGCTGTCGATGTTGCGGATGTGGTTGCGCGTGGCGTCGTCAAATCCATCGGCCTGGCGCGGTTCGGCGAGACGCTGCAGCACCGGGCGGAGCTCGGCCTGGTTCTCGGCCAGCCGCACCATGAGCTCCTGCTCGGTGCGCATCTGGTCGGTCATCGTCGAGAGCCGCTCGGTCAGCATCTGCAGGCTCTGGTCGCCATGGCTGCGCGAGGCCTCGGCCTGGGCGACCGTGCGTTGCAGGTTGTCCAGGGAATCCGCCGTCGTTTCGAGCAGCGCCTGGATGTAGGCCGGAACCGACTGGTCGCCCTCGACCGCGCGCAGCGGGCCGCCGCTGGACACGCGGGTCGCGCTTGCCAGCCAGTCCTCGAGATCGTTGTAGAAACGGTTCTGGGCGGCGCTCGCCTGCAGGTCGAGAAAGCCCAGCAGCAGCGAGCCGGCGAGGCCGAACAGGGACGAGCTGAAGGCCGTTCCCATGCCGGACAGCGGCGCTTCGAGGCCGGATTTCAGGTCGCTGAAGATGCGGGTCGTATCGCCGCCATCCACCTGGAGGCCGGCGATGACCGAGGCGACGGAGCCGACGGTCTGCAACAGGCCCCAGAAGGTTCCCAGCAGGCCGAGGAAGATCAGAAGGCCTATCATGTAGCGCGAGATGTCGCGGGATTCGTCGAGCCGGGCGCTGATCCCGTCGAGGATCGAGCGCAGGGACGTGGTGTTCAGCCGAAGCTGGCCCTGGCGGTCGCCGATCATGGCGGCCATGGGTGCGAGCAGGCGCGGCGGATCGGCGACGGTGCCCCCCGGCTGCTGGCTGCGGTAGCTCTGGATCCAGCTGACCTCCCGGCGGAGCATCAGGACCTGCCGGAAGACGAAGATCAGGCCGAACGCCAGCACCAGGATGATGATGCCGTTGATCGCCGGGTTCGCGAGGAACGCGTCGATGAGCTGACGGTGAAGCACCCCTGCCGCGACGACGGCGAGGGCGAGGAATATGCCCATGCGGGTGAGGTAGGTGCGCGGGTTCGTCATGGCTTGTCTACCCGGTTGCGCCGGCGGCGATCGGTCCATGGCACGCTGTCACGCGCCAGTTCTCTGCCGCAAGCAGACATCATCGCGCGGCAGCATGACACTGCCGTGCCTATATGACGACTTTAGGGCGAAGACGTTGAGTCCCGCTATCTCCGAACGATGACCGCGTCGACGCGGTCGGCGGGGCCGCCCTCCGCCTTGACGCCGAGCGCCCGGACATCCATCCGGGTGCTGCGGACGCCCTGGTCGATGAGGTGCGAGCGGACCTTGAGCGCGCGCGACAGGGACAGGCGCCGGGCATCCGGCGCGGATTCGTCCGTTCCCGCGGCATAGGCCTGGAGCTGGACGCGGACGCCGGAATCGCTCTTGAGCGTGCGGGCCAGGGCATCGAGTTCCGCTTTCGCGACGTCGGTCAGGTTCGCCGAACCCGCATCGAAGATGATGCGCGTCTCGTCACCGTCCGAAACGGACACGGGCGGGACCGCGGCCGTCTGGGTAGGCGGCGGCGGCGGAGAATCCGCCGAGGGCGTCGATGTCGGCGCGGCGGGAGCCGGCGGCGGTGTCACTTCGGGCGCGGCAGGGGTTGCCGGCGCTGTCGCGGCGGGCGTGGCCGGGGCCGCGGGAGCCGGCGGCTCCGGCGCCGGCGGGGTTGCGGCGGCCATCGCGGGCGCGGGTTCTGCCGCGGCGGGCGGCTTCGGCGCGGCGGCGGGTGCCGTCACCGGGGCGGTGCTGGCCTGCCGCGCAGGCGGTGCGGAGCGCGCGGTCGGTGCGGTGAGCGCAATGCTGCGGTTCGCGAGGGGGCCTTCCAGCCGCGAGACCGGCTTCTGTGCCGGCGGGAACAGCGTAAATCCGTCGTTCGAAACAATCGCGGGGCCGGTTCCGCCGGGGAACCGTGCGGGTGCGCCGCCGCCGCCGAGCACACTGAGATCGACGACGACACCGTTGGTGCTGCCGAGGGCGCGCTGCTGGGCGTCCGCCGGCACCGTGAGAAGCAATCCGGCCGTTATGGCGACGGCCGATGCCGTCAGCGTGCCGCGAATACCCCGCAGGGCCGTGTTGGGATGTTGCCGTGTCATTTCGCCGGACCCGTTATTGATCGGTCGAGCCGCGAGGGCCCCGAATCTCGGGTGCGAACATACCGTAACGGGGCCGAAACCGACAACTGGGTCTAAGTATTGAGTTCAGCCCGCCGCGGCGCTGGGTGTCGGGCCGGGATCGGCCTCGCGCAGGCATTTGCGCAGTTTTTCGTGGATGCGGTCGTTGCCGGCGACGACCTCGCCGGTGACCAGCATGCTGTCGCGCCCGGCGATATCGCTGACGAAGCCGCCCGCCTCACGCACGATCAGGATGCCCGCCGCGATGTCCCAGATGTTGAGATCGAACTCCCAGAACCCGTCGAAGCGCCCCGCCGCAAGATAGGCCAGGTCAAGGGCCGCGGAGCCGTAGCGGCGAATGCCCGCCACTTCGCCCATCACGCCGCGCAGGGTCGCCAGGTAGCGGTCGTGGTCGCCGTGGCCCAGGAACGGCATCCCGGTGGCGATCAGCGCCTCGGACATGTGCTGGCGTGCCGAGACCCGCAGGCGGGCGTCGTTCAGATAGGCGCCCGTGCCGCGCTCTGCCCAGAACAGCTCGTCGGTGAGCGGGTGGTACACGATGCCGGCGACGATCTGGCCGCGCTCCTCGAGCGCGATCGAGATGGCGAACTTCGGCAGGCCGTGCAGAAAATTGGTGGTGCCGTCGAGGGGATCGACGATCCAGCGGTGGACCCCGTCACCCTCGGACCGGGTGCCGCCTTCCTCGCCGAGGAAGCCGAAGGCGGGGCGCGCCTTCTCCAGCTCGTAGCGCACCGTCTCTTCGGCCCGGCGATCAGCGGCGGTCACGAAGTCGGCCGCGCCCTTGCGCGAGACCTGGAGCTGCTCGACCTCGCCGAAGTCGCGCGAAAGATCGCGGCCCGCCCGGCGGGCCGCCTTGTCCATCACATTGATGATCGCCGGTCGCATGCGTCAGCCGCGCGCGCGCTCGACATAGGTCGCATCGGCGGTGGACACAACCACGGCCGTGCCCGCCTCGATGTGCGGCGGCACCTGGATGCGCACGCCGTTCTCGAGCATCGCCGGCTTGTAGGACGACGTCGCCGTCTGCCCCTTGACCACCGGGTCCGCCTCGACGACCTCGAGGGTGACACGCTCGGGCAGCTCGACGCCGATCGGCTCCTCTTCGTAGGACTCGATCTGGACGACCATGCCGTCCTGCAGGAACCGCGACTGGTCGGGATCGATCACGTCCTCGCTCAGGGTCACCTGCTCGTAGTTTTCCTGGTCCATGAAGGTGTGGGACGTGCCGTCGCTGAACAGATACTGGTACTCCTTCTGGTCCAGCCGGACGCGCTCGACGGATTCCGACGAGCGGAAGCGCTCGTTGAGCTTGGTGCCGTCGCGGATGTCCTTGAGCTCGACCTGCAGGAACGCGCCGCCCTTGCCCGGTTTCACATGCTGGGTCTTCACCGCGCGCCAGAGCCGGTTCTGGTGTTCGATCACGTTGCCGGGTCGAATTTCGTTGCCGTCGATCTTCATGGTCTTCGCCTGTGGGGTTGTCACTTCGCGGTTCCGCGCCTTCGCGCCGGGGTGCCGCGGCGCGTCTCTAGCAGGTGCGGCGTGGGTTTTCCAGCCCGGCCGGGGCTCTAGTCGCAGGCGGCGTTGAACGCGCGCACCGCAGCCGCAGGGCCATCGGGGTGCGCCCAGACGCCCGCGGACACGGCGAGGAAATCCGCGCCCGCCGCGATCAGGGGGGCGCAATTGTCGGTGGTGATGCCGCCGATCGCGACGCAAGGCACCTCCGTGACGTCGGACCACCAGGTGAGGATGTCGCGCCCGGCGCGGCTCTTCGGCGCCTTGGTGCTGGTGTCGTAGAACGCGCCAAAGGCCACATAGTCCGCGCCGGCCTCCGCCGCCTCGAGCGCGAGATGGCGGGAATCGTGACAGGTCACGCCGACGATGGCATCCGTCCCCATGGCGCGGCGCGCGTCGTCGTAGGACGCGTCGTCCTGTCCCACATGCACCCCGTCGCATCCGAGTTCCGCCGCCAGGTCCGGCCGGTCGTTCAGCACGAAGGCGACGTCATGTTCCCGGGTGATGGGCAGGAGCGCGGTGACGGCCCGCCGAATCTCGTCGTCCGCGACCGGGGATTCATCCGGGCCTTTCAGGCGAAGTTGCAGGCAGGCGACATCGCCTGCGTCGAGCGCCGCCGCGAGCGCGTCGGCGAACGCCGGGAGGCGGTCGCCGCCGAGATCGGGCGGGCTGATCAGGTAGAGCCGGCAGCGGGCCGCGTCGCCCGCCGCGTCTGTCGCGGCCGGGCTCAGAACTTGCCCTGGTAGATCTTGATGATGTTGCCGAGAAGCTCGAGCGCGTCCTCGCGGGACCGCTGGAAGGAGTTGCGGCCGATGATCGAGCCGTTCGCGCCGCCATCACGAAGCTGGCGGATTTCGGCATAGACCTCGTCGGTGCCCTTCGCCGCGCCGCCGGAGAACACCACCAGGCGGCGGCCGCCGAAGGAGCTCTCCATGACATGGGCGATGCGCGCCTCGAGGCTCGCGATGTCGATCTTCTGCGCGTCGTACACCTTCTTGGCGTCACCGTTCTCGATGTGATCGGTCGGCGGCTTCACCTTGATGATGTTGGCGCCGAGCTGGGCGGCCATGTGCGCCGCGTAGGCCGTCACGTCGATGGCGGTCTCGCCCTCCCTGGAGAGGTTGCCGCCGCGCGGATAGGACCAGATGACGGTGGCGAGGCCGAAGGCCTTCGCCTCCTCGGAAATCTCGCGGATCTCCTCGATCATCTCGAAGGCATCGTCGGAGCCGGGATAGATCGTGAAGCCCACCGCGGCGCAGCCGAGGCGGAGCGCGTCGCCGACCGAGGCGGTGATCGCCTGGTCCTTGCTGGTCGCATGCGAGTTGGACGAGTTCATCTTGAGGATCAGCGGGACCGAGCCGGCATAGCTGTCGGCGGCCGCCTCGATCTGGCCCAGCGGGGCCGCGTAGGCGTTCAGGCCGGCGTCGATGGCGAGCTGCGGGAAATAGTGCGGGTCGTAGGCCGGCGGGTTCGGCGCGAAGCTGCGGGCCGGGCCGTGCTCCCAGCCCTGGTCCACCGGCAGGATGACCATCTTGCCGGTCCCGGCCAGTTTGCCGGTCATCAGAATGCGCGCGAGATTGGTTTTCGTGCCGGGGTTGTCGCTCTCGTACCAGGAGAGAATTTTCCGGACGCGCTGCGTGACTTTCATGTCGCTGTTTCCCGTTGTCTATGCCGTTGTCGGGGCCGATCCATCGCGCCGCGCGGCCAGGTCACGGGCGGGACTTTGAACACATGTGAATTAGCCGAGGGCGCCGGGTTTTGCAACGGCGCCGGGGTGCCCGGACAGGTGGTTCGCGCAGTCACGCTGTGGATTGTTTGACCCGGCAAGATCAAGCGCCTCCGCGCGGCCGGCGTTCGCGAGTACCGCGCCGGTCTGTGCCGCGATCTCGTACACCCGGGCGCGAACCGCCGGTTCGCATTCGAGGGCGATATGGGTCACCCCCTCGCGCAGCGCCGCCAGCGCGGTGCCGGCCTCGTCCGCGCAGTCGAGAATCCATTCCGCCTCCGCGCCCGGCACGGCCGCACCGGCCTGGGCGGCGAGTTCGCGCCACCATGCCGGGCCGCCCGAACGCGCAGCACCGGGCGCGCTGAGGATCGTGACGGGTGCGCCGGCCCCGCGCGCGGCCTCGAGCGCCGCGACCGCATGGTCGTAACCGTGAACGACGATCCGCGCGGCATCAGGGTCCGGTGGCGGCCTGGTCATGGGGGGCAATTCCCCGGAGGCGGAGCGGTGCCGCAGGACGCCGGTGCTCGCCTGCAGAGATTCCGCGCGTTTGTTCGGGTTTTTGTGTTCATGACGCATTGTCGTGGACGCCAAATGACTTTACAAGAATTGTGCCGATCCGGAACATATGGGTGGATGGAATGGATACGCTGACGTCGATGGAGCTTTTCGTGAAAGCCGTCGAATCCGGCAGTTTTTCAGCGACGGCGCGGTCGATGAACCTGACGCCGTCTGCGGTGAGCAAGCAGATTTCACGGCTGGAGGACCGGCTCAGCGCACGGCTGTTCAACCGGACGACCCGCCAGTTGGCGCCGACCGAGGAGGGGCGCGCCTATTACGAGCGGTGCCAGCAAATCCTGGCCGATATCCAGGAGGCCGAGGCGGCCGTCACCGAGCTCAACACGGAACCTCGCGGCGCCCTGCGGGTGAACATGCCGGTGGTGTTCGGACGCCGGCACATCGTCCCGATCCTGGGCACATTCCTCGAGCGCCATCCACATGTCTCGATGGACCTGTCGATGTCCGATCAGTTCGTGGATCCGATCGCCGAGGGGGCCGACATGCTGATTCGCGTCGGTGAGCTCAAGGATTCGAGCCTGATCGCCCGCAAGCTCGCCGAGGCGCGCCGCGTGGTCGCCGCCACCCCGGACTACTGGGCGAAGCACGGTACGCCGAAAAAGCCGGGGGACCTGCGGGCCCACAACTGCCTGTCCTACTCCTACCTGTCGAGCGGCAACACGTGGCGCATGACCGACACGAAGGGCAAGGAGCACGTGATCCAGGCGACGGGGAACCTCGCGTCGAACAACGGCGAGGCGCTTCTGGAAGCCGCCGTCGAGGGACTCGGGGTGGTGAATCTACCGACCTGGATGGTGGGCCCCGATCTCGAGGCCGGGCGCTTGGTCGAGGTGCTTGAGGAATACGCGCAGCCGGAGCCGTCGGTCCACGTGATCTATCCGCCGGGCCGCCATCTCTCGGCCAAGGTTCGCGCCTTCGTTGATTTCCTGGCGGACCACTTCAAGGAACGTCCGCTCGGCACAGCGGCCGACTAATCGGCTTCCGGAACTCACGAAAAGAAAAGGCCCGGGCTGAACCCGGGCCGAGGAAGTGATCGTTTCAGGGAGGAAATCGATCGTATATGGCGTGCCAATGCGCACATCACATGCGGTGTCGGCCACATCCTGAATATAGGAATGGTTTGGTCCGGAAATAACGGATCAAAAAAGAAACCCACATATTCCCGTTTGGAACATGTGGGTTTCGCGATGTTTCGAGCCGGTAATCCGGCCCCCGATGTGCGCGGCTAGCCGAGCCGGCCCATCTGGACCGCGGTGTCGCTCATCCGGTTCGAGAAGCCCCACTCGTTGTCGTACCAGCTCAGCACGCGGACCATGCGGCCGTCGGTCACCTGCGTCTGCGTCAGGTCGAAGACCGAGCTCGCCGGATCGTGGTTGAAGTCGGACGAGACCAGCGGCGCGTCGTTCACCGTGAGGATGCCCTTGAGCGGGCCCTTCTCGGCGGCCTTGATCATCGCCGCGTTGATCGCCTCGGCGCTGGTCGCCTTCTTCGCCTCGATGACGAGATCGACCATCGACACGTTCGCGGTCGGCACGCGCACCGCCGTGCCGTCGAGCTTGCCGGCGAGCTCCGGCAGCACGAGACCAACCGCGCGGGCCGCGCCGGTCGAGGTCGGGATGATTGACATGGCTGCCGCGCGGGCGCGGTGCAGGTCCTTGTGGAGCGTGTCCTGCACGGGCTGGTCGCCGGTGTAGGCGTGGACGGTGGTCATGAAGCCGTGCTTGATGCCCACGGTCCTGTCCAGGACCGCGGCGACCGGCGAGAGGCAGTTGGTCGTGCACGACGCGTTGGAGACGACCGTGTGCGACTTGCGCAGCTTCTTGTCGTTCACGCCCTGGACGACGGTCAGGTCGGCGTTGGTGGCCGGGGCCGAGATCAGCACCTTCTTCGCGCCGGCCTCGATATGGGCGCCGGCGGATTCCTTGGAGGTGAAGATGCCGGTGCATTCGAGCACCACGTCGATGCCCAGGTCGCCCCAGGGCAGGTCCGCCGGGTTGCGCTCGGAGAAGACCTTGACCGAGCGGCCGATGGTGGACTTCGCGCCGAGGTTGATCGATGACTTGCCGGCCTTCACGACGCCCGGAAAGCGGCCGTGGATCGAATCGTACTGCAGCAGATGCGCGTTCGCGTCGACCGAGCCGAGATCGTTGATGGCCACGAAGGTGATGTCCTTGCGTCCCGACTCATACGCCGCCCGCAAGACCAGGCGTCCAATGCGCCCGAAACCGTTGATTGCTACCCGAACCGCCATCACTTTCTCCTCAATCTTGATCGCTCAGGCCATCGCCTGACTGTTGTGCGCCCGTCCCCTTGGTCAGGACATGGCTTCCCTTACCCGTTCGGCAACCGCGTCCGCGGTGATGCCGAAATGTTCATAGACCTGCGGTGCCGGCGCCGATGCGCCGAAGCTGCGCATGCCGACCACCTTTTCCTCGTCCACGCCGTAGCGCGACCAGCCGAAGGGGACGCCCGCCTCGACCGCGACGCGGGGCGCGTCGCCGAGCACCTCGGCGCGGTAGGCCGCGTCCTGCGCGTCGAACAGCTCCCAGCAGGGCATCGAGACCACGGCCGTGGGGATGCCGTCGCCCTGGAGCGCGTCGCGCGCCGCGAGCGCGATCTCGACCTCCGAGCCGCTGGCGAGGATCGTCGCCGCGCGCGTCCCGTCGGCCGGGGCGAGCACATAGGCGCCGCGCGCGCAGAGATTCTCGTCGGTGTGTTCCGTGCGCACCGTCGGCAGACCCTGGCGGGTCAGCGCCAGGATCGACGGGGTGTTCGTGCTCTCGAGCGCCAGCGTCCAGCACTCCGCCGTCTCGACCGCGTCGGCGGGCCGGTACACGTTGACGTTCGGCATCGCGCGCAGGCTCGCGACATGCTCGATCGGCTGGTGGGTGGGCCCGTCCTCGCCGAGGCCGATGGAATCATGGGTCATCACGTAGATCACCCGGAGCCCCATGAGCGCGGACAGCCGGATCGACGGCCGGCAGTAGTCAGTGAAGGTGAGGAAGGTGCCGGAGTAGGGGATGACGCCGCCGTGCAGGGCCATGCCGTTCATCGCCGCGGCCATGCCATGCTCGCGCACACCGTAATACATGTACCGCCCGCCGAACGCGCCGGCCTGGACCGGGTCCATGCAGGCCGTCTTGGTGTTGTTCGAGCCGGTCAGGTCGGCCGAGCCGCCGATCATCGTCTCCACCAGCGGCGTGATGACCTCGAGCGCTTCCTGGCTCGACTTGCGGGTCGCCCATTTCGGCGCGTCGGCCGAGAGCTGCTTCTTGTAGGCGTTGACCGTGGCGCCCAGCGCCTCGGGCAGCGTGCCGGCCACCGCGTCGTCGAACGTCTGCCTGCGGTCGGCCGCGAGCGCCGCGTGGCGCTCCGACCATGCCGCGCGCGCCGCGTTGCCGCGGGCCCCGGCGTCGCGCCATGCGGACAGGACGTCGTCGGGAATCTCGAACGGGGGATGGCTCCAGCCGATCCGGTCGCGGGTCGCCGCGATCTCCTCGTCGCCGAGCGGGGCGCCGTGGGTCGCCGCCGTGCCTTCCTTGTTCGGCGCGCCGTAGCCGATGATCGTCCGGCACGCGATAAGGGAGGGCTTGTCGCTGGCCTTCGCCGCGGTGATGGCCACGTCGATGGCGTCCGCGTCGTGCCCGTCGATGCGCGCCACGTCCCAGCCGCTGGCCTGGAAGCGCGCCAGCTGGTCGTCCGAGGCCGACAGCTCGGTGCCGCCGTCGATGGTGATGTCGTTGTCGTCGAACAGCACGATCAGGCGGGACAGCTTCAGGTGGCCGGCCAGCGAGATCGCCTCGTGGCTGATGCCCTCCATCAGGCAGCCGTCGCCGGCGAACACATAGGTGTGGTGATCGACGAGATCGTCGCCCCAGCGCGCATTCGCCATGCGCTCCGCCAGTGCCATGCCGACGGCGTTGGCGATGCCCTGGCCGAGCGGGCCGGTGGTGGTCTCGACGCCCGCGGCGTGCCCGAACTCGGGATGGCCGGGCGTGCGGCTGCCGAGCTGGCGGAAGTTCCGGATCTCGTCCAGCGTCATGTCGGGCGAGCCGGTGAGGTAGAGCAGCGCGTAGAGCAGCATCGAGGCGTGGCCGTTCGACAGGACGAACCGGTCGCGGTCGGGCCAGTCGGGGGCGGCGGCGTCGAACTTGAGGTGCCGGGTGAACAGCACGGTCGCCATGTCGGCCATGCCCATCGGGGCGCCGGGATGCCCGGAGTTGGCGGCCTGCACGGCGTCCATGGACAGGGCGCGGATGGCGTTCGCCAGTTGCGCGTGGGCGCTGGTGGCGGCTTCGGATGCGGCGTCGTTCATGGTCTCGGTGCGTCTTCGCGGGGCGGCGGGTGATCAGGATTGCGGCGATGACCGTCTCGGGTCACGCGGCGGCAACATGCCGTTCCCCCTGCGGGCCGTCAACGCCTACTTGGTTGGGTTTTCCACCGCGGATACACAGGGGTTCCGCGACCGCGCGGCGGTTGACCGTGCGACTCGCGCCCGCGTACGATGCGCGCTCCCGGAGACAGGCGCATGTCCAAGCTCAACGATGCCAACAAACGCCTCGACGCGGCGCTCGCGCAGCTCGAGGACGCGCTAAAGCAGCGCGCGGCCGCCGACCAGGCGGCCGGTACCGCCGACGAGAATGTGCGCCTCCGGGCCGAGCTCGACCGGTTGCGCGCGGAGTTCGCGGCGCTGGAGGAAACCTCCGCGGCCGTGTCCGGCCGGCTGGACGAGACCATCGGCCGGCTGCGGACCGTGCTGGCATAGGAGCGGCGCCATGGCGCAGGTCGAGATCAGGATCAACGGACGCGACTACCGCATCGCCTGCGAGGACGGGCAGGAATCGCATCTCTCGAACCTGGCGAAGTATCTCGACGGCAAGGTGACGGAGCTCGTCGAGGAGGTCGGCCAGATCGGCGACACGAGCCTCATGGTGATGGCCGGCCTGCTCATCACCGACGAATTGTCGGACACCCGCGACGAGCTCGAGGAGGCGCGCAACGACGCCGCGCGCGAGACCCAGTCGGCGGTGGACGACACCGAAGAACGGGTCGCCACCCGGATCGACGCGGTCTCCGAGCGGGTCGAGAAGCTCGCGGCGCTGCTCGCCGACAGCTGAGGAATTCGCTGCGCGGATGGTTGCGGACCATGCAGTGCGCGCCTAGGTTCATCGGCGGACGGTTTGCTGGGTGTCGCGTCAGGCGGCATTAGTCCCGGAGACCTTACTAATCCACTAGGGAGCTGTCCCTGTCGGGATCGAGGTCTCGGCACTACGGCGCCCACCTGCTTTTAGCAGGTCTCGGTGGACTTCCCGTTCGTCGACCCTCACCTGGCGCCGTCCACTTCACTGCCGTTGCACGCGGATCGCAGCCATTCACGAGCCAACCACGGATACCGAAGCGCGCAAGGCCGAGCTGCGCGCGCACGCACGCGACCTGCGCGACGCGCTGGCATCGGGGCTCGGCGCTGCGGCGGCCACCGGGCTCGCGGCGCGGTTCATGACCTCGCCGCTCGCGAACATGATCGCGGGCAGGGTGGTCTCCGGTTACATGCCGATGCGCAGCGAGATCGACCCGCGGCTGCTGATGACGCGGATCGCGGCGGCCGGGGC
This sequence comes from Rhodospirillaceae bacterium, assembly GCA_038140435.1. GTDB lineage: Bacteria > Pseudomonadota > Alphaproteobacteria > UBA6615 > UBA6615 > UBA8079. The sequence continues at coordinate 72,634 of JAYQGE010000005.1, forward strand.
GACGCTGTGCCTGCCGGATGTGGGCGCCGAGGATGCGCCGCTGGAGTTCCGGCGCTGGGCGCCCGACGACGGGCTGACCACGGGGCGCTACGGGATCGCGGTGCCCGAACCGGATGCCGAGGTGCTGGTGCCGGACCTGCTGCTCGTGCCCCTGCTGGCGTTCGACCGGACGGGCCAGCGGCTCGGCTACGGGGGCGGTTACTACGACCGTACGATCGCACGGTTGCGCGCGCAGGGTGATGTGCTCGCGGTGGGGCTCGCATTTTCGGGGCAGGTGCGCGATGACTTGCCCGTGGAACCACATGATGTCCGCCTGGACTGGATCGTCACGGAATCCGCCGCCCAGCCGGTCGTGGCGGCCGTGCGCGAGAGGTAGAAGATGAAGATACTGTTTTGCGGAGACCTGGTCGGGCGCGCCGGTCGTGACGTGGTGCTGGAGCATCTCCCGTCGCTGCGCGCCGAGCTGGGCCTCGATTTCGTGATCGTGAACGCCGAGAACGCCGCGCACGGGTTCGGCCTGACGCAGAAAATCTGCGAAGAGCTGTTCGAGGCCGGAACCGACGCGATCACCACCGGCAACCATGTCTGGGACCAGCGCGAGATCATTCCCTTCATCGACGCCGATCCGCGCGTCCTGCGTCCGCTCAACTACACCGCGGGCACGCCGGGGCGCGGCGCCTCGGTCGTCAAGGCGCGCGACGGGCGTTCGGTCCTGGTCGTCAACGTGATGTGCCGGCTGTTCATGGAGCTTCTCGACGATCCGTTCGCCGCGCTCGACGGGGTGCTGCGGAACCACCCGCTCGGCAAGTCGGTCGATGCGATCGTGGTCGATGTGCATGGCGAGGCGACGTCGGAGAAGGTCGCGCTCGGACATGTCAGCGACGGCCGCGCGAGCCTGGTCGTGGGGACCCACACCCATATCCCGACCGCGGACGCACAGGTGCTGCCCGGCGGAACCGCCTACCAGTCGGACGCGGGCATGTGCGGCGACTACGATTCCGTCATCGGGATGCAGAAGGAAACCGCGATCGCGAAGTTCCGGACCAAGATCGTCACCGAGCGGCTGGCGCCCGCGCGCGGCCCTGCCAGCCTGTGCGCCGTCTATGTCGAGACCGACGATTCGACCGGACTCGCGGCCCGGGTGGCACCGGTCGTTCTCGGCGGGCGGCTCCAGCCCGCCTGGCCGGCATTCCTGCCCGCACGCGCCGACCCCAAGGGCTGAGCCGCCCTTCCGGCGCGCCGGAGCGCGGGCGGGCCGGAAAACAGGGCTTCTCGACGCGGGCGACAATCCGCTAAACCGGGGTATTGAGTCGGCTGGCCTCCCGCCGCCTGGCGCATAGCGCCGCCGTGGCCGGGACGCGCCGGAACCATCTTATGTGCTTGCAGATATTCGGAGTGTGCGGCCATGGCGGGCCATTCCCAATTCAAGAACATCATGCACCGCAAGGGTGCGCAGGACGCCAAGCGGGCGAAGGCCTTCGCGAAGCTGGCGCGGGAGATCGAGGTCGCGGCGCGCAGCGGCCCGGATCCCGATCAGAATCCGCGCCTGCGCACGGCGATCGCCGCGGCGCGCGGCGCCAACATGCCGAACGACCGCATCAAGCGCGCGATCGACAAGGCCAGTGGCGGCGGCGAGGGCGAGAATTACGAGGAGATCCGCTACGAGGGCTACGGGCCCGGCGGGGTCGCGGTGATCGTCGAGGCGCTGACGGACAACCGCAACCGCACCGCGTCGGAAATCCGGTCGGCCTTCTCCAAGCATGGCGGCAACCTGGGCGAGACCAACAGCGTGTCCTTCATGTTCGATCAGGTGGGTCAGATCGTCTATCCGGCGGACGTGGCGAATGCCGACGACATGTTCGAGGCGGCGCTCGAGGCGGGTGCCGAAGACGTCGCGAGCAGCGATGGCGGCCACGAGATCACCTGCGCGACCGGCGATTTCGGCCAGGTCGTCGAGGCGCTGGATGCGCGGTTCGGCGCACCGGAAGCGGCGAGCCTGACATGGAAGCCCCAGACGTCCGTTGATGTGGACGCGGACGCGGCGCGCACCCTGCTGAAGCTCATCGACACGCTCGACGACAGCGACGACGTGCAGCGGGTTTCCGTGAATTTCGAGGTGAGCGACGACATCATGGCGGAACTCACGGGCTGACATGCGGCTTCTGGGCGTCGATCCGGGTTTGCGCTTCACGGGCTGGGGCGTGGTCGACATGGATGGAAACCGGCTGCGCCATGTCGCAAACGGGGTCGTGAAGTCCGGCACCGGCGAACTCGCCACGCGGCTCGTGCGCCTGCACGGCGGCCTCGAACAGGTCATTGCGGAGTTCCGGCCCGACAGCGCCGCGGTCGAGGAAACATTCGTCAACCGGGACGGCCAGTCCACCCTGAAGCTCGGCCAGGCGCGCGGCGTGGCCCTGCTCGTGCCGGCGCTGGCGGGAATTCCCGTGTCGGAATACGCCGCCAACGCGGTCAAGAAATCGGTCGTCGGCTACGGCCATGCGGACAAGGACCAGGTGGGCCACATGATCAGTGTCCTGCTGCCCGGCGCGGACGTGGCATCCCCCGATGCGGCCGACGCGCTTGCCGTCGCGATCTGTCATGCCCATCACATCGGCACGCAGGCCGTTTACGAGGCCGCGCAATGATCGCGCGGCTCAAGGGCCTGCTCGACGAGATCGGGCCGGACTGGATCGTGGTCGATGTGGGCGGGGTCGGGTACCAGGTCTTCTGTCCGGCGCGGGTGATCGCGGCGCTGCCGGCCATCGGCGACCCGCTGTCGCTGCATATCGAGACCCATGTGCGCGAGGATCATATTCACCTGTTCGGGTTCGCGAGCGCCCGGGAGCGCGAGTGCTTCCGGATGCTGACGACGGTCCAGGGGGTGGGGGCCAAGGTCGGGCTGGGCATCCTGGGCACGCTCTCGGTTGACGAGCTGACCGCGGCGATCGTGGCCGAGGACAAGGCGCTGCTGACGCGGGCCGATGGCGTGGGCCCGCGGCTTGCCGCCCGGCTGATGACGGAACTCAAGGACAAGATCGTGTCACTCGGTGCGGAATTCGTCCCGAACACCCCGGTGGCGGCCCCGGCGGGAAGCGAAAACGACGCAACGGCCAAGGCAGACGAGAGCTCGGTCTCCGCGGATGCCATCTCCGCGCTGGTCAATCTCGGTTACGGCCGCGCCGAGGCGTTCAGCGCGGTCAATCGGGCCGCGCAGTCCGGCGAGGCGGCGAGCGATCTCGATCGCCTGATCCCGGCGGCCCTGAAGGAGCTCAGCCAGTGAGCGACGGCGCGGTGAACCCGCCCGAAGAGCGGCTGATGGACCCTGCGGCCCATGACGACGACCGGGTGGATGTGGCCCTGCGACCGCAGGAACTGGACGGTTTCATCGGCCAGGCGGCCGTGCGCGAGAATCTCGCGATCTTCATCGCGGCCGCGCGGCAGCGTGGCGAGGCGATCGACCATGTGCTGTTCCATGGCCCGCCGGGCCTGGGCAAGACCACGCTCGCGCGCATCGTCTCCCAGGAGCTGGGGGTCGGGTTCCGTGCGACATCCGGGCCCGTGATTACCAAGGCGGGTGACCTCGCCGCCGTCCTGACCAACCTGCAGCCGCGCGATGTGCTGTTCGTGGATGAGATTCACCGGCTCAGTCCGGCGGTCGAGGAAGTGCTGTACCCGGCCATGGAGGACGGGGAGCTTGACCTGATCATCGGCGAGGGGCCGGCCGCCCGATCCGTGCGGATCGAGCTGCCACCCTTCACGCTGGTCGGCGCGACCACGCGCCTCGGCCTGCTGACGACGCCGCTGCGCGAACGCTTCGGCATCAACCTTCGGCTCGAGTTCTATACGCCGGACGACCTGACGACGATCGTGCGGCGGGGTGCGTCCCTGCTCGAACTGGACATGACCGAGGACGGCGCGGGCGAGATTGCCCGCCGGGCACGCGGAACGCCTCGCATCGCCGGACGGTTGCTCCGCCGGGTGCGGGACTTCGCGCTGGTGGAAGACAGCCTGCCGGTCGATCAGGCGGTGGCCGATCACGCATTGTCGCGCCTCGATGTGGACGACCGCGGGCTCGACACGATGGACCGGCGCTACCTGCGCCATATCGCGAAAATTCACTTCGGCGGCCCGGTCGGCATCGACACGCTCGCCGCCGCCCTGTCGGAGGAGCGCGACACGCTCGAGGACGTGGTCGAGCCCTATCTGATCCAGCAGGGTTTCATCCAGCGCACGCCGCGCGGCCGCATGCTGACCGCCCATGCCTACGGGCATCTCGGGCTGGATGTGCCCCGAGGAATTCAGGACGACCTCCTGTCCGGCCATACGGTTGCCACAAATGGCACCCAGACTGCGCCGCCTGACGATGACGGGACGCAGGGTGCGTGACGTCATGAGTGCGGCGGAGAAAGCGAATGGTTCCGGATGGTTCGAGGGTGTCCGGCACATCTATCCCTTGCGCGTGTACTACGAGGACACGGATGCGGCGGGCATCGTCTATTACGCCAACTACCTCAGGTTTGCGGAGCGGGCGCGGACGGAAATGATGCGCTGCCTGGGCACCGAACACAGATCGCTGATGCAGAGCGAAGGGGTGGCGTTCGCGGTGCGACGCGCCGACACCAAGTACTTTCTGCCGGCTCGCCTGGACGACCCGCTGACGGTCGAGACCACGGTCGATGCGGTGGGGGGCGCCAGTATGCAGCTCACGCAGACCGTGCTGGGCCCGGATGGAGGCGCGTCCGCTCCTGTCCGCCTCGTGCAGATGGGCGTCCGGCTGGCCTGCATCGATGCGGCGCTGCGACCGGCGCGGCTGCCCAAGTCCGTGCGTGCCGCCCTGCAGGAGCTGGTGAAGGATCAATGATTGCCGCGCCGGCCTGGACGCGGTGTCGAACGAGCGAACTATAACGAGAGGCATTTCGTTCCATGGAATCCAATATCGTCGAAACGATCGCGGTGACCGGGGGCACCGGGATCGCGGACTTTTCGGTCTGGGGGCTGTTCCTGCGGTCCGACGTGGTGATCAAGATCGTCATGATCATCCTGTTCGTCGCGTCCTTCTGGTCATGGACCATCATCATCGACAAGTGGCTGAAGATGCGCCGGCTCGCGTCGGACGCCAGCAAGTTCGAGGAAAACTTCTGGTCGGGGGGCTCGCTGGAGGAGCTCTATGAGCGCCTCGGCAACCGACCGTCGGATCCGATGGCGGCGGTGTTCTCGGCGGCAATGTCCGAATGGCGACGAAGTTCCTCGCGCGGGTTGGCGGCGACGGATGCGCTGCGGGCCAATTTGCGCGAACGGATCGAGCGGGTGATGGAGGTGTCCCTGACCCGGGAGATGGAGCGGATCGAACGCTACATGGTGTTCCTCGCCTCGGCCGGCGCCACGGCACCGTTCATCGGCCTGTTCGGCACGGTCTGGGGAATCATGAACAGCTTCCAGGCGATTGCCGTCGCCAAGGACACCAACCTCGCCGTGGTGGCGCCCGGCCTCGCCGAAGCCCTGTTCACGACCGCCATGGGCCTGATCGTCGCGATCCCGTCGGTGGCGGCGTACAACAAGTTCAGCGCCGACATGACCCGCTACTCCCAGCGCCTTGAAGGGTTTGCCGCGGAGTTCAGCGCGATCCTCTCGCGTCAGCTTGAGGAGTCGAAGTAGCGATGGCGCTCAGCTCCGACAGCATGCGGTTGCGCCGCCGGATGCGCGGCCGGCCGATGACCGAGATCAACGTCGCGCCCTTCGTCGATGTGATGCTCGTGCTCGTCGTGATCTTCATGATCGCCGCGCCCCTTCTCACGGTGGGTGTCCCTGTCGATCTGCCCAAGGCGGCGGTCGATCCGCTGAACGACGAGAAGGAACCGCTGATCATCACGGTCGACGCCGAAGGGCGCGTGTACCTCCAGGAGACAGAGATCGAGGAGAGCGTCCTCATCCCCCGTCTCGTCGCCGTGTCCGAGGCGAACCCCGATCTTCGCGTGTTCGTGCGCGGTGACCGGGCAATCAACTACGGGCGCGTGATGGAGGTCATGGGGCTGGTCTCGGAGGCCGGGTTCGCGAAGGTCGCGCTGATCGCCGAGGTACCGATCCCGGAGACCCCGGGTCAGTAGCGGGGCGGCTGGACAAGCAACCATGCGGGCGATTTGGACACAGTTCAGGACGGGCGGCGCGATGTCGGCGGCGGGGCATCTGTCGCTCGTGCTTGTCGCCCAGTTCGGGCTGCCGTTCCTGTTCACCTCGCCCCCCGTCACCGCCACCGTGATACCGGTGGAGGTCGTGACCATCGACGACGTAACGCGGCCGCCCGCGCCGTCAACGCCGGAGCCGGATCCCGAGCCGACCCGCACGGCCTCGCCCCAGCCGCCGCCCGCGCCGCCGCAGCCCGTCCCCGAGCCGCCGCAGCGCACGTTGCCCGAGAAACCCGTGGCGCGCGCCGAACCGGCGCCGCCGGCGATCAAGCCCGCGCCGCCCAAGGAGAAAACGCCCGAGCCGAAGCCCGAGCCCGCGCCGCAGATCGCCAAGGTGCAGCCCAAGGCCAAGCCGAAGCCGCCCGCGCCGACGCGAAGTTTCGACAATATCCTCAAGGATCTCGCGGCGGATCAGAAGCCGGTCAAGACGGCCGAACGGGCGCGCGAACCCGAGACCGTCCGGGACAAGGGCAAGGAAGCGCCGCAGCAGTCGCAGATCGCCGAGCGGGCGACCATCGCCGAGCTCGACCTGCTGCGCCAGATGATCCGGCAGCAGATCGGCCAGTGCTGGAACCCGCCCGTCGGCGCGCGGGACGCGGAAGACCTGATCGTGACGGTGCTCATCCGCGTCGATCCCCAAGGGGTCGTGCGCGAGGCGACCGTCGTGGACGCGCCGCTGATGGGCCTCGACCGCTATTTCCAGGCGGCGGCCGAGGCGGCACGCCGCGCGGTCCTCAACGTGAATTGTCAGCCGTTGCAGCTGCCGCCCGACAAGTACGAGATCTGGAAAGAGATCCGGTTCAACTTCGATCCCAGTAAAATGCTGAGCTAGCCCATGACGACCGCTTTTCCTTCCCGATTCGTGTCCCCGATCCTCGCAGCGCTGGCGATCGTTGTGTTGCTGGCGGCGCCCGCGCGCGCGGAGCTGACGGTCGATATCACCCAGGGCAACATCGAGCCGCTGCCGATCGCCGTGCCCGACTTCATCGCCGCGAACGAGGCCGCGGAGCGGTTCAGCGTCGATATCGCCGAGGTCATCGCGGCCAACCTGGAACGCTCGGGGTTGTTCCGGCCGATCGACAAGCGCGCCTTCATCGCCCAGCCCCAGAGCCTCGGCGTCAATCCGCGGTTCGCGAACTGGAAACCGCTGAACGCACAGGCGCTCGTGGTCGGCGAGGTCGATATCGAGCCCAACGGTGCCCTGCGTGCCTCGTTCCGGCTCTGGGACGTCTTCGCCGAAGGGCAGATGACCGGACTCAGCCTGACGACCACACAGGCGAACTGGCGCCGCCTGGCGCATATCATTTCCGACACGATCTACGAGCGGATCACGGGCGAGGCGGGCTACTTCGACACGCGGATCGTCTATATCGCCGAGAGCGGACCGTCGGACCGGCGGGTCAAGCGGCTGTCCATCATGGATCAGGACGGCGCCAACCACCGGTTCCTGACCGACGGGCGGACGCTCGTCCTGACCCCGCGCTTCTCGCCGACCCAGCAGGAGATCACCTACCTCGCCTACTTCAACGACCAGCCGCGCGTGTACCTGTTCAACATCGACACCGGCGAGCAGGAGCTGCTGGGCGATTTCCCGGGCATGACCTTCGCGCCGCGCTTCTCGCCCGATGGAAACTCCGTCGTCATGAGCTTCGCGAAGGACGGCAACTCGGACATCCATGTGATGGACCTGCGCACGCGCCGGGTCCGTCGGCTGACGGACAACCCGGCGATCGACACGGCGCCGTCCTATGCGCCCGACGGGCGCAGGATCGTTTTCGAGTCCGACCGTGGCGGCAGCCAGCAGCTCTATGTCATGAATGCCGATGGCAGCGGGCAGCGCCGGATCAGCTTCGGCGACGGCCGCTACGGTACGCCGGTCTGGTCGCCGCGCGGCGATCTGATCGCCTTCACCAAGATCTTCCGAGGGACCTTCCATATCGGTGTCATGCGCCCCGACGGCAGCGGCGAACGCCTGCTGACCCGGGGCTTCCTCGTCGAGGGGCCGACCTGGGCGCCGAACGGACGGGTGCTGATGTTCTTCCGCCAGGAGAAGAGCGATGCGCGCGGGCGCGGCGGCGATCCGCGCCTGTTCTCCATCGACCTGACCGGCTTCAACGAACGCGAGTTGGGGACGCCGGTGGGCGGGTCCGATCCGGCATGGTCTCCGGGGCCCGACCGCTAGTGGTCCCGGAACGGCGAAAGTGCCTGAAAATACTTGTCAATTTGACGCAATATCGGGCTGGCGGCGCTTGATTCCGGAAAATCACCAACGTATAGTCCGACGGCTTGCACACGGGCTCGAGGCGAGGCCGTGCGCCGAGGTATAGAACAATTGGCACTGTTCGGCGTGAACCGTTCGTTGTGAAGCACGATAACAGGTCATCCCGGAACCCGGGATTCAGCCATGGGCGGCTTGGCATCGTCACTATTCGGCTTAAGGAGTCACCCATGCGACTTATCATTCCCGGCCTGGTGGTAGCGGCCTTCGTGCTCGCCGCCTGTTCCTCAACCGGCGACGAAAGCGCCAATTCCGGCAGCACCGGCGCTTCGAGCTCGAGCGGCGGCGAACAGACGGCGACGGCGCCGAGCGGCCCCAAGCCCGGTACCCAGGAAGACCTTGAGGTCAATGTCGGCGACCGCGTCTTCTTCGACTTCGACAAGTCGAACCTGTCGCCCGATGCGCGCACCGCGGTCGAGCGCTGGGCAGCCTGGCTCAAGACCTATCCCGCCAACAAGGTGGTGATCCAGGGTCACGCGGACGAGCGCGGCACGCGCGAGTACAACCTGGCGCTCGGCGAACGCCGCGCGGATTCCGCACGGGATTATCTCGTCTCGCTGGGCATCGATTCCAACCGCGTCAGCATCGTCAGCTTCGGCAAGGAGCGTCCGGCGGTGGTGGGCTCGAACGAGCGCGCATGGGCGCAGAATCGCCGCGCGGTGATCGTGATCAACAACTAGAGCGATCACACAAAATCTTACGATGCGCCCCGGTTCGTCCGGGGCGTTTTCGTTTTCGGGATGTTTTCGCGGTATCGCGCGGCGTGTCATAGTTTCGCCGAAAATCGGGGCGAGGCTGGGTTCATGGGATGCGTCACGTCCGGCCCCGCCGCCGTGCAGCCCGAAACGACCCTGTACCCCCAAACCAAATCTGCGGACAGCGCCGTCATGTTGAAACCCTCCCGGACCTTTATCACCGCCGGTCTCTCGCTCCTGCTCCTGTTCCCCGCCGGCCTCGCGCAGGCCCAGTCCAACGACGTGCGATCGCTCGCCGATACGATCTCGCGCCTCGAACGGCAGCTGCAGACGCTGGAGCGGACCGTGTATCGCGGCGCACCGCCGCCGGACTCCTCCGGTGCCGCGACCGCGCCGGCGACGAATACTTCAGGCGCACCGGGCGGCACGGCACTCTCCGGTCTGCAGGTCAGGACCGACGATCTGGAAGAACAGCTGCGCCGCCTGACCGGGCAGCTCGAGCAGCTCGACTTCCAGGTTCGCCAGATGAACCAGCGCATGGACCGCCTGGTCTCCGACGTGGACTTCCGCCTGCAGGCGCTCGAGCAGGGCGCGGTCGCTCCGCAGATGTCGACGCAGCCGGTCGCCCCCTCGGTACCGCGCGCGCCCGGCGCCGTTACGGTCGAGCCTGAGGGCGGTGCAGGCGCACCGCGGGTCTTCGGCACACTGACCGAGACCCAGCTTCGCAACGCGGGCGTCACGACCACGCCGGCGGACGGTGAACCGGCCGGTGCGCCCGGCACCCAGACCGTCGCGGTGTCGCCCGCCGACCTGCCGGCCGGCAGCCCGCGTGACCAGTACGACTTCGCCTACAAGTTCCTTCTGCAGCGCGATTTCGAAAGTGCGGAGACGGCGTTGAGCGCGTTCGTCCAGGCAAACCCCGAGGACGCGCTCGCCGGCAATGCGCAGTACTGGCTCGGCGAGACCTTCTACGTTCGCGGCGACTACCCGACCGCGGCACGGGCTTTCGCCGAAGGCTTCCAGCGCTATCCGGACAGCGCCAAGGCACCGGACAACCTCCTCAAGCTGGGCATGTCCCTCGCGCAGCTGGAGCAGACAAACGATGCCTGCATCACGCTGAAGAAACTGCGGGTGGAGTACCCCGATGCGCCGACGAGCATCGTGCAACGCGCCGATCGGGAGATCGGCCGGCTCCAGTGTCCCTAGCCGCGCGTAGCCAGGTTCCGATTACGTCTCACTCCACGCCGGCGGATTCGGCGGACCCCGTCGGCGCGCGCGCATTCGCGACCGCCATGGCGCGTCTCGGACCGTTCGAGGCGGAGCCCGCGATTGCGGTCGCCGTCTCGGGCGGGCGTGACAGCATGGCGCTGGTGCTGCTTGCCGCGGAATGGGCAGCGGCGCAGGGCGGAACCGTGAGCGCCGTCACCGTGGATCACCGCCTCCGGCCGGAATCGGGCGACGAGGCGCGGCAGGTCGCCGGGTGGCTGGAACGGCACGGGATCGCCCACGAGACGATGATCTGGCACGACAGTCCCGGGCCCGGCGGCGCGGGCATGGGTGCCAGCGAGGCCGCCGCGCGGAATGCGCGCTACGCCCTGCTGGAAGAATACTGTGGTGCCCACGGCATCCTGCACCTCCTGGTCGGCCATCACCGTGACGACCAGGCGGAGACCCATGCGTTGCGGCGCACACGGGGCAGCGGAATTGTCGGGCGCGCCGGCATGCCGGCTGTGCGTGAGCTGACGCACACGCGCATTCTCCGGCCGCTGCTCGGGTTGCCCCGTGCGCGGCTGACCGCGACGCTGGCGGCGCGCGGGCAGGGCTGGATCGACGATCCGAGCAACCGCGATACCCGGTTCGCGCGCGCACGCCTGCGATTGCGGCCGGGCGGGGTGCGTGACCGTGATCCCGCTGCCGGAGACGCGCGGCGGGAGGTCGAGGGTGACGCCGCGCGATTGTCGGCGCGGGCCGTCGTGATCGACCCGGCCGGTTTCGCCGTGCTCGACCCGGCCATGCTCGACGGCGCGAACGACGATGCCCGCCGCCGGTTGAGCGCGAATCTCCTGGTCTGCGTCGCCGGCGCGGTCTATCCGCCGCGGGGCGCGCGTCTCGAACGCGCGGTGGCGCGGATCCTGGAACGGCAAATCGGCGCGGGCGTGACCCTGGGCGGCTGCATCCTGCGCGAAGATGGCTGGGGCCGGATCATGGTTTCCCGCGAACCGGCGGCGATCACCCCGCCGCGCGCGGTCAACGGGCACGATCCGGCACAAGCGGGCTTTCTCTGGGACGGCCGGTTCAGGGTAACAGGCATTCGCCCCGGCGATGTTGTGGGGGCCGTCGTAAATTTTCGTGCGCAAGGCGTCCCCGAGCACCCGGAATCATGGTTGTCGCGCGACCTGCCGCGCGCCGTTCGCGACACCCTTCCGGCCGTTCTCGACGGCGGCACGTTCCGCGTTTGCGCGCTGCAGGAAACGCCCGCGATGGCCACGACGGGCCCAACGGCGCGTTTTTCCCCGGTTTTGCCGCTCGCGGGCGCCCGTTTCGCAACCTCCCGGTAAGCTTCACACTCCCATTATCACCTCGATTTTGACATTGCCCTCGGACGTCCGGAGCACCATGTTATGGACGTTGAGAATTCCAGCGAATTCCGCACCGCACACAGTGGCCGGCCGATGCCGGTGCCGCTGACCTGGACGATCGGAGAAGGTCTTTGAACAACTTTGGCAGAAACATCGCGCTGTGGGTCATCATCGCCTTGCTGGTGGTGGCGTTGTTCAACCTGTTCCAGACGTCCGGACGGCAGGGTGCCGAACAGAAGCTGGCCTTCTCGGACTTCATCGCCCAGGTCGAGAACGACCAGGTCGCGGACGTCACGATCCAGGGCAACGACATCAAGGGCACGCTGCGCAACGGCACCGCGTTTACCTCCTACGCGCCGAACGATTCGAACCTCGTCCCGACGCTTTCGGAACACGGGGTGCGCATCACCGCGGCGCCGCAGGAAGAGGCGAACTTCCTGGTTCGCACACTCCTGAGCTGGCTGCCCTTCATCATCATCGTCGCCATCTGGGTGTTCTTCATGCGCCAGATGCAGGGCGGCAGCGGCCGCGCGATGGGCTTCGGAAAGTCGCGGGCGAAGATGCTGACCGAGAAGACCGGGCGCGTTACCTTCGAGGACGTGGCGGGCGTCGAAGAGGCCAAGCAGGAGGTCGAGGAGGTCGTCGAGTTCCTGCGCGATCCGCAGAAGTTCCAGCGCCTGGGCGGCCAGATTCCCAAGGGCGTGCTGCTCGTCGGACCGCCGGGAACGGGCAAGACGCTGCTCGCCCGCGCGATCGCCGGCGAGGCGAACGTGCCCTTCTTCACGATTTCCGGTTCGGACTTCGTCGAGATGTTCGTCGGCGTCGGCGCGAGCCGTGTCCGCGACATGTTCGAGCAGGGCAAGAAGAACGCACCCTGCATCATCTTCATCGACGAGCTCGACGCGGTGGGCCGCCATCGCGGCGCGGGCCTCGGCGGCGGCAACGACGAGCGCGAGCAGACCCTGAACCAGCTGCTGGTGGAGATGGACGGGTTCGAGACCAACGAGGGCGTGATCCTGGTCGCGGCGACCAACCGCCCCGACGTGCTCGATCCGGCCCTGCTGCGCCCGGGCCGCTTCGACCGCCAGGTCGTCGTGCCCAACCCCGACATCATCGGCCGCGAGAAGATCCTCAAGGTCCACATGCGCAAGGTGCCGCTCGCGCCGGACGTCAACGCCAAGACGATCGCCCGCGGTACGCCCGGCTTCTCCGGCGCCGACCTGGCGAACCTGGTGAACGAGGCGGCGCTGATCGCGGCGCGCAAGAGCCGGCGGATGGTCACGATGGCCGAGTTCGAGGACGCCAAGGACAAGGTCCTGATGGGCGCCGAGCGGCGCTCCATGGTCATGACCGAGGACGAGAAGCGGCTGACCGCCTATCACGAGGCGGGTCACGCACTCGTCGGGCTCGAGATGGACGGCTGCGACCCGCTCCACAAGGTGACGATCATCCCGCGCGGGCGCGCGCTGGGTGTGACCATGTCGCTGCCGGAGCGCGACCGCTACACCTATTCGATCCACGAGCTGAAGGCGAAGCTGGCGATGATGTTCGGCGGCCGGGCGGCCGAGGAGATCATCTTCGGCAAGGAACATGTCACGACGGGCGCCGGCAACGACATCAAGGAAGCGACCAACCTGGCGCGCCGGATGATCACCGAGTATGGCTTCAGCGAGAAGCTCGGCCCGCTGCGCTACGAGGACAACCAGGAGGAGGTCTTCCTCGGCCACTCCGTGTCCCAGCACAAGAACGTGTCCGACGCGACGGCCAAGGTGATCGACGACGAGATCCGGGCGCTGATCGACGCGGCCGAGGCCGACGCGATCCGCATCCTGAACGAACGGATCGACGATCTGCACACGATCTCGAACGGGCTGCTCGAATACGAGACCCTGTCGGCCGAAGAGGTGGACCGGCTGCTGCGCGGCGAGTCCATCGATCGCCCGGACGACGAGGCGGATTCCGCCGGCAATTCGCGCTCCTCGGTGCCCACCAGCGGCACGGCGAACAAGAAGGACCGGCCGAGCGGCGGCATGGAGCCGGAGCCCCAGCCCCAGGGCTAGGCGGCAGTGGGGCCAGGCCCATCTCGCGCGCACCGACCGACACAGCGACACCAGGGGCTTCCGCCGACGCGCGGGAGCCCCTGTCGGATTCTGGTAACGGACAATGCCCGCTGCGGCTCGCGCCCGGCGGCCTCGTGTCCGGCGCGGCGGCGATCGCACTGTGCGAGACAGGCGCGGCGTTGGCGCTCGCGGGCGGGCCGTTCGCCTTCACCCACGCGCGGATCACCGGGGGCGCGGCGCCGGACGAACTGGCCGGTGCTCCGGTGCGCGTGGCGGATCTGGTGCGCTGGGCGGAAGGCGCGGCCCGCGCCGGCGACGATGCACCCGCCGCGCTGATCTCACGGGTCTCCCGGCCGCGCGCCGATGTCGCCGGCCTCGCCGTGAGCGGCGCGGGCGGGCGGCCGCGGATCCTGGGCGTGTGCAACGTGACGCCCGACAGCTTCTCGGACGGTGGCGACCATGCCGTGCCGGAGCAGGCGGTCGCGTTCGGCCGCGCGCTCTTCGCCGCGGGCGCGGACATCGTCGACGTGGGCGGCGAGTCCACACGGCCCGGTGCCGATCCGGTCGATCCCGACACGGAGCTCGTGCGCGTGTTGCCCGTGGTCGAAGGGCTCGTGGCCCATGGCATCCCCGTCTCGATCGACACGCGCCGGGCGCGGGTGATGCGCGCGGCGATCGAAGCCGGTGCGGTCCTGGTGAACGATGTGAGCGCGCTGTCCGACGACCCGGACGCGATCACCGTCGTCGCGGAGACGGATGTGCCCGTGATCGTGATGCACATGCAGGGGCAGCCGCGCGACATGCAGGACGATCCGCGCTACGCGAATGTCGTCGAAGACGTTCACGACGTCCTCGCCGCGCGGGTGGATGCGTGCGTGGCCGCGGGCATCGCGCCGGAGCGCGTTATCGTCGATCCCGGCTTCGGCTTCGGCAAGACCGAGGCGCATAATTACGAACTCCTCGCCGGGCTGGCCCAATTCCACGGGCTCGGCTGCCCGCTCGCGGTGGGCCTTTCGCGCAAGAGCTTCATCGGCGCGGTGACGGGTGAGGCCGATCCCGCGCGGCGGGTGAGCGGTTCCGTCGCCGCCGCGCTGCTCGCCGTCGGTCGCGGTGCCCAGTTCGTCCGGGTCCACGATGTCGCGGAGACCCGCCAGGCCCTCGATGTGTGGCGGGCGGCCCTCTGAAGAACGCATGACGGGCTTGTTATCGGTCGCGGGCGCAATGCTATAAGTCGGGAACTCGATACGGCGGAACTTTACGATGGCACGAAAGCTCTTCGGCACCGACGGCATCCGCGGGAAGGCCAATCGCGAGCCGATGACCGCGGAAACCGCGCTGCACGTGGCGATGGCGGCTGGCCACCGGTTCACCCGCGGCGACCATCGTCACCTCGTCATCATCGGCAAGGACACGCGCCTCTCCAACTACATGCTGGAGCCGGCCATGCAGGCGGGTTTCACCGCCATGGGCATGGACGTGGTGCTGGTCGGGCCGATGCCGACGCCGGCCGTCGCGATGCTGACGCGCAGCCTGCGCGCCGATCTCGGCGTCGTCCTGTCCGCGTCCCACAACCCGTATGAGGACAACGGGATCAAGCTCTTCGGGCCGGACGGCTACAAGCTGTCGGATGCGGTGGAGGAGGAGATCGAGGCGCTGATCGAGAACGGGCTCCTGGACCATCTCGCCGATGCGGCCCGCCTGGGCCGCGCCCGCCGGCTCGAGGACGCACCGGGCCGCTACATCGAGTTCGTCAAGCACACCTTCCCGCGCGGCCTGCGCCTCGACGGCCTCAAGGTGGTCGTCGATTGCGCGAACGGTGCGGCCTACAGGGTCGCGCCCCGGGTCTTCCACGAGCTGGGCGCCGACGTCGTGCCGATGGCGGTCGAGCCCGACGGGACGAACATCAACCGCGAGTGCGGCGCCACGGCGACCGGCGCGCTGCAGGAGCAGGTGGTGGCCCACGGGGCGCATCTGGGAGTCGCCCTCGACGGCGACGCGGACCGGGTCATCCTCTGCGACGAGAATGGCGAGGTGATCGACGGCGATCAGGTCATGGCCGTGATCGCACGTTCCTGGCAGGCGGCCGGGCGGCTCCAGGGCGGCAAGGTTGTCGCGACCGTCATGTCCAACCTGGGCTTCGAGCGCTATCTGCAGGGGATCGGGCTGGACATGGAACGGGCAAAGGTGGGCGACCGCTATGTCCTGGAGCGGATGCGCGCCGGGGGTTTCAATCTCGGCGGCGAGCAGTCGGGCCATATCATCCTGAGTGATTACTCGACCACGGGCGACGGGCTGATCGCGGCGCTCCAGGTCCTGGCGGCGCAGGTGGAGTCGGGGGCCGCCATGAGCGCGCTCGCCAACGTTTTCGAATCCTATCCGCAGCTGCTGCGCAATGTGCCCGCCAACGGGGCGGATGCCATGGAAGACGCCAGCGTCAAGTCCGCGGTCGCGGCGGCGGAAGCGAAGCTCGGTGCGGACGGGCGGGTCCTGATCCGGCCGTCGGGCACGGAACCCGTGATCCGGGTAATGGCCGAGGGCCTCGACCAGCAGGTCGTCACCTCCGTGGTGGACGACATCGCCGGCGCGATCGCCGACGCTGCGGCCGCCTAGACAAGGGCCTGTCGCGTCATGGAAGGCCGTGTTCTGATTGTGGCCGGGTCGGATTCCGGCGGCGGCGCGGGAATCCAGGCCGACATCAAGGCCGTGACGGCGCTGGGCGGCTTCGCGATGACCGCGGTGACCGCTCTGACCGCGCAGAACACCGAGGGTGTGCACGGCATCCACGGTGTCGAGACCGACTTCATCAGCCAGCAGATACGCGTTGTGCTCGATGACATCGGCGCGGACTGCATCAAGACCGGCATGCTGCACAGCGTCGAGGTGATCGAGACGGTGCGCGGCACCCTCGACGAAGCCGGGCCCGGCATTCCGCTCGTGGCCGACCCGGTGATGGTCGCGAAAGGTGGCGCGCGGCTTCTCGACACGGATGCGAACACGGCGCTGGTCTCCGTCCTGGTGCCGCGCGCGACGGTCCTCACGCCCAACGCGCCCGAGGCCGCGGCACTGACCGGGGTCGATGTGGAGGATGAGGCCGGCCAGCAGCGCGCGGGCGAGAAGCTGCTCGAACTGGGCGCGAAAGCGGTTCTGGTGAAGGGCGGTCATGTCGCGGGCTCCGAGGTTGTGGACCTTCTCGTGACACCGGAAGAGACCATCCGTTTCGCCGATCCGCGCATCGAGACCCGTCACACCCATGGGACCGGCTGCACGCTCGCTTCGTCGATCGCGGCCGGAATCGCGCAGAACATGGCGCTGCCCGAGGCGGTGGCACGCGCGCGCGCTTATGTCCGCCAGGCGATCGCCGCCGCGCCGGGCTATGGCCGCGGGCACGGGCCGCTCGATCACGGCGTGACGTTCGAGCCCGGTCGCCTCGAGGTCTGACGCGATGAGTTCGTCATCGAACATGCCGGCCGCCACGGTCGGGTTTTTCTCGCTCGCCACGGCGGGTGCGCTCGTGACCGTCTTCACCTGGGGCGGTACGCCGATCATCACCAAGTTCGGCGCGATGTCGGTCGATATCATGTCGCTGGCGCTCCTGCGGACGGTGGCGGCGCTTCCGTTGGCGGTCCTGATCGTCGCGTTCCTGCGCTGCCCGCTGCCCTGGGTCGGCCGTGACAAGTGGCTGATCCTGCTGTTCGGGGTGTCGGGCGTGATCGGCTTCCCGGTGTTGTTCACGCTCGGTGTGGGGCAGACCTCGGCCGGCCACGCCGCGGTCGTGACGGCGGCCACGCCGATCTTCGTCGGCCTGCTCGAATCCCTGGTCAGCCGGAAACTGCCGGCGTTGCGCTGGTGGATCGGCGTTTCGGTCGCGTTCGCCGGGGTCGTGATCCTCATCGCCGAGGCGATCGGGCTCGATTCCGTCGATGCCACGTGGCAGGGCGACCTGCTGGCGGCGGCGGGCGGATTCTCCGCGGCGGTCAGCTTCGTCACGGGTGCGCGCCTTACGCCGCGTTACGGCGCGATCGGCGTGACCATGTGGAGCGTCGTGATCGCCGCCGTGATTCAGTTACCCTTCGTGATCATGCGCATGGATGGCGCGGCCTGGGCGGCCGTGGAGCCTATGGGTTGGGTGGCAATCGTCTATCTCTCGGCCGGCTCGACCATCGTCGCCTACATCACCTGGATCTACGCCCTGTCCCGGGGCGGGATCGGGCGCATGAGTGTCTGGCAGTTCGCGTTGCCGATCGTGGGCGTGGTCGGCGCGGCCATCTTCCTGCAAGAGCCGTTGACGCCGATGCTCGTCGCGGCCACGGTGATCATTCTCTTCGGTGTCGGGCTCGTGCAACGGCGCTGAAGCCGCCGGGGGCCGATGTCCGAAACCAGCCGATACCGACTCTATACCCTCGCGTTGATCGCGGTGTTCATCTACGGCGCGACCCCCGTGTTCACCAAGGTCGCGACGCTGACGGCGGACGGGATCACAGTGGGCGCGCTGCGCGCGTTGGTCGCGGCGCCGGTGGCCGCGTTGGTGATCGCCATCGCCGGATGCCGGATCCCGCTGCGCCGGGACGCGATTGTCCTCGTCCTTGTCTCCGGCCTGGGCGGGCTCGTCCTGTTCCCTGTTTTCTTCAGCTGGGGCGTCCAGCACACGACCGCCGGCCATGCGGCCGCCGGGACGGCGGCGGGCGCCGTGATGGCCGGTGCGATCATGGCTGTGCTGAACCGGCTGCTACCGGGCTGGCGCTGGTGGGTGGGGGTCGCGGTCGGCTCGGCCGGCGCGCTGCTCCTGATCTGGGAGGCGCTCGGCCTCTCCGTCGCGGGCGTGACCTGGCAGGGTGATGCGCTCGTGTTCCTCGGCATGTTCCTGGGGGTCGTGGGCTATGTCGCGGGCGCGCGACTGACCGCCGAGATCGGCGCGCTGACGGTCACCATGTGGTCCGTGATCGCCGCCGCCGCGTTCCTGGTCCCGGTGGTCGCCTTCCATTCCGGGCGTGCGACGCTGGCCGCGATCGATATGCCCGGTTGGCTCGCCATCTGCTCGCTCGCCTGGGGCACGACGATTCTCGCCTACCTCTTCTGGAACCGGGCCCTGGCCGATGGCGGCGTTGCCCGGATCGGCGCGTTGCAGCTGATCCAGCCGGTGATCGGCATCGGCCTCGCGCCGGTCATCCTCGGTGAACCGCTAACACCGATTCTCATGATTGCGACAGCGGTGATCCTGGCCGGGGTCGTGCTGGTGCAGCGCGAGCGCGGCTGAAGCTCCGCTTTTTCCGCAAGAAACGGGTGGGGGCGCCGCCGTGCGCCGCCTAGGTTCGCCGGTGCGTGAAACGGATCGCGCGGACCCGCGGAGCGGGTGTATGAAGGAGACGCGGATATGGCCATGACCGAAACGTTCGAACGCACGGCGCACGACGAGACTTCCGACGACGATTACGGTTTTGCCCTGGTCGGTCGTTTGCTGACCTGGTTGAGCGAGAATTACCGGGACCAGCCCGGTCTCGAACGGATCGCCGAAGAGGCCGGACTGAGCGCGTTTCACCTGCAGCGCCTTTTCACCCGCTATGTCGGCGTCAGCCCCAAGAAGTATGTCCAGTATCTGACCCTGGAACACGCCAAGCGGGCGTTGCGAGACTCCCAAAGCGTGCTCGATGTCTCGTTCGAAATGGGCCTTTCCGGCGCGGGCCGGCTGCACGATCTGTTCGTCACCCACGAGGCGGTGACCCCCGGCGACTGGAAGCGGCGCGGCGAGGGCCTCGCCCTGCGCTACGGCTGGCACGACAGCCCGTTCGGCGAGTGCCTGATTGTCGCCTCGCCGCGCGGTGTCTGTGGTCTCGCCTTCAATGGAACCGGCGACAGGTCTGCGGCGCTTGCCGATCTGCGCGGCAGCCTGGATGCTTCCGAGCTGGTGGAAGATCCCGAGGCGACCCGGCGCCATGCCGACGCGGCGTTCGGGAATGGAGAGGTGCATCTCGTGCTGCGCGGAACTCCGTTCCAGCTCAAGGTCTGGGAGGCGCTGCTGCGCATTCCCGAGGGCGCGGTCCTCACCTATTCGGACCTGGCGGACCGGGTCGGCGCGCCGGGTTCGGCGCGCGCCGTCGCGGGCGCCGTGGCGCGCAATCCGGTTTCCTGGCTGATCCCGTGTCACCGGGTGATCCGCAGCGGAGGTTCGATCAGCGGCTATCGCTGGCAACCGGAAAAGAAGCGCCTGATCCTTGCGTGGGAGGCAGCCCGGGCCGAGGCGGATTCGGCAGCACGCGGCCCCTGAGGCCACTTTATTCCGGCGTTCCGCCACGCTAGGGTCCGCGCCTGCACTTTCCGGAAGGATCCCATGACAGCGCGATACTGGGACGACTACACGCTCGGCGAGACGTTCGAGACCGAACCGGTCACCGTGACGGAAGAGTCCATCATCACCTTCGCAGAGAAGTACGATCCCCAGGTCTTTCACACGGACCCCGAGGCGGCGAAGGACAGCTTCTACCGCGGCCTGATCGCGAGCGGACACCAGACCATCGGCCTGGCCTTCGCTCAGTTCGTGCGCCTCGGCCTGTTCAAGGAAAACAGCCTCGGCGGTCCGGGCATGGACGAGATTCGGTGGACGGCGCCGGTGCGTCCGGGCGACACGCTGCACACCACGGCCGAAGTCGTGGAGCTGCGCGCTTCGAAATCGCGTCCCGATCGCGGGATTATCCGCGTGCGTCTCGGCACGCGCGTCGATGGCCGCGAGGTGTCGAGTCTCGTCACCACCACCTTCCTGCGGCGGCGGCCGGCGGAGGATGCGGCATGAGCGGGCTCTACCTCGAGGACTACACGGTCGGCCGAATCATCGAGACCGAGCCGGTGCGGCTCGACGCGGACGAGATCATCTGGTTCGCCGAACTGCACGATCCGCAGACGTTCCATACCGACCCGGAGGCGGCGAAGGATTCGGCCTTCGGCGAGCATGTGGCAAGCGGCTTCCAGACCGTCGCAATCGCGACCGGACAGTTCATCCGCACCGGCGCGGTGGACGGGACGGGGCTGGGCGGCCCGGGCATGGACAAGGTGCGCTGGACGGCGCCGGTGCGTCCCGGCGAGACCCTTTCGACCCGGGTCGAGGTGGTGGCGGCACGCGCCAGCAAGTCGGATCCGACGCGCGGGGTGGTCACGCTGGGTTTTGCGGTCGAAACCGAGGCGGGGCCTGTCCTGACCTTCGAGGCCACGGTCTTCGTGCGCAGCCGCGCCGGCGCGACGGCGGCATAGTCGCGCGCGTGCTAGACTTGGGTCGTCTCTGACCCGATGCCAGCCGGAACCGCATGATCAGCAATCTTGTCGGACTAGACCCCACGCAGCTTGGGATGTGGCTGACCTTCGCGGTGATTGTCGTCGCGCTGGTCATGTACACGCTCGAGCGACTTACCTTCGAGCTGACCTCGCTCGGTGTGATCTGCGTCCTGCTGGTGTTCTTTCACTTCGTGCCGGTCATCGACGCCGACGGCAACAACCTGCTCACCCCGACGCGGTTGCTGGCGGGCTTCGCCAACCCGGCGCTGCTGACCGTTATCGCCTTGCTGGTGATGGGCGAGGGGCTCGCGCGCACCGGCGTGCTGGAGGCCGGCGCACAGATGTTCTTCCGCTACGGGCGCGGACATGCCGCGCTGGCGACCGGGCTCGCCTTTGTCCCGTGCTGCTGGTCAGCGGATTCATGAACAACACGCCCGTGGTCGTGATCTTCATCCCGATCATGCAGGCGCTTGCCACCCGGCTGGGCCAGTCGCCGTCCAAGTTCATGATGTCGCTGTCCTTCGCGGCGATTCTCGGCGGGATGGTGACGCTGATCGGGTCGAGCACGAACCTGCTCGTGTCGGGCATGCTCATCGAGCTCGGCGATGAAGGCTTTTCCTTCTTCCAGTTCGCGGTTCCGGGCGCGGCGCTCGCGCTCGTTGGCGTGGTCTATGTGATCTTCATCTGTCCGCGCCTGCTTCCCGAACGCGCGCTCCTGACCAACGCCATCGCCGGGGGCGGACGCCAGTTCATGGCGGAGGTGGCGGTCACCGAGGGGTCCAAGTTTCACGGGATGCAGCCGCGCGGCGGGTTCTTCCCGGACCTGAAGGACATGACCGTCCGCCTCTTCCTGCACGACGGGGAATCGGTGATTCCGCCCTTCGACGACAACTTCACGCTGAGTGACGGCGACATCATCGTTGTCGCCGCAACACGGGCTGCGCTGACCGAGGCGCTCAAGGGCGAGCCGGAACAGTTCCACCCCGAGCTCGACCAGGACTGGGAGCGGTTCGAGACCGAGGACGGCACCCAGCGCTGGCAGGTCGGCAACCAGGTTCTGGCCGAGGCGATGGTGACGCCGGCGTCGCGCCTGGTGGGTCAGAACCTCAACCAGATCGGGTTCCGCTACCAGAATCACTGCGTGGTGCTCGGCATTCAGCGCCGGTCCCAGATGATTCGCGCGCGGGTGACGGACATCCGCCTGGAACCGGGTGATGTGCTGCTCATGCAGGGCCGGCAGAGCGATATCGAGGCCTTGCGCGGCAACCAGGACATCCTGCTGGTGGAGTGGACCGCCGCCGAGATGCCCGCTGTGCACCATGCGACGAGCACGCTGGCCATCTTCGGCGCGGTGATCGCGTCGGCGGCGCTCGGGATCGTCCCGATCGAGATCGCGACCCTGGTCGGGGCCGGGGCAATGCTGGCGACCGGCGTGCTGAACATTCGCCAGGCGGCCCGTGCGATCGACCGGACAATCGTGATGATGATCGCTGCCGCGCTCGCGCTCGGCAGCGCGTTGTAGGCGACGGGCGGGGCCGAGTTCCTGGCGGGACTGCTGCTGGGCCTCGTGGGCGATGCCTCGCCGGCGGTGATCCTGTCCGCGTTTTTCCTGTTGGTCGCCGTGCTGGCCAACGTCATCAGCACCAAGGCGACCGCCGTGTTGTTCACACCGATCGCCGTCGGCCTCGCCAACGGCCTCGCGCTGCCGGTCGAGCCGTTCGCGGTCGCCGTTGTGTTTGCGGCGAACTGCTCGTTCGCGTCGCCCGTCGGGTACCAGACGAACCTGCTGGTCATGGCGCCCGGCAACTACCGGTTCGTCGATTTCGTGCGCGTCGGCACGCCCCTGCTGATCATCGTCTGGCTGATCTTCAGCCTGGTAGCTCCCTGGTATTACGGACTGTCCTGACGTCCGCTCCGTGCGACATCTCGGCGCTTGACCCGCAGCCAAATACGACTAGGTTCTGCGGCGGGCCACGCCTCCCCAACGAGGTGCGGCGTTCTGCAAGGAGCGCGTACATGACGCAAGTAACGACGAAGCCGGACGTCCGTCCGGCGTCCCCACTATTTTCATCAGGTCCCTGTGCCAAGCGCCCCGGCTGGTCGCTGGATGCGCTCGCTGACGCCAGCATTGGCCGGTCGCATCGCGCGAAGGGCCCCAAGGCCAAGCTCCAGCGGGTCATCGAGGACAGCCGCGAGATCCTGGGAATTCCCGAGGATTTCCGCATCGGCATCGTGCCGGCCTCGGACACCGGCGCTTTCGAGATGGCCATGTGGTCGGTTCTCGGCGCCCGCCCGGTCGATATCCTTGCCTGGGAGAGCTTCGGGCAGGGCTGGGCCACGGACGTGGTCAAGCAGCTCAAGCTCGATGATGTGCGCGCCCTCGACGCCGACTACGGCGAGCTGCCCGACCTCGCGACCGTCGATTTCACGCGCGACGTGGTGTTCACCTGGAACGGCACCACGTCAGGCGTGCGCGTGCCCGACGGCGACTGGATCCCCGACGATCGCGCGGGCCTGACCCTGTGTGACGCGACTTCGGCGGCCTTCGCGATGGATCTCCCGTGGGACAAGCTCGATATCGTGACCTGGTCCTGGCAGAAGGTGCTGGGCGGCGAGGCGCAGCACGGAATGCTGGTGTTGAGTCCGCGGGCCGTCGAGCGGCTCGAGAGCTACACGCCGCCATGGCCGATGCCGAAGGTCTTCCGGCTGACCAAGGGCGGCAAGCTCAACGAGGACATCTTCAAGGGCAGCACGATCAACACGCCGTCGATGCTGTGCGTGGAAGACCATCTCGACGCCCTCGACTGGTCGCGCGAGATCGGCGGCGTCGATGCCCTGATCGCGCGGTCCAACGCCAACTTCGATGTGATCGACGCCTGGGTTGCCGGGTCCGAATGGGCGGCATTCCTGGCCGGTGATCCGGCCCTGCGTTCGACGACGAGCGTGTGCCTGAAGATCGTGGACCCCTGGTTCACGGCGCTCCCGGCCGACGAGCAGGCAGCCGCGGCGAAAGCGGTCGCGACGTTGCTCGACGGGGAGGGCGTCGCCTTCGATGTGGGCGCCTACCGCGACGCGCCGCCGGGCCTGCGAATCTGGGCCGGTGCCACGGTCGAACAGTCGGACCTCGCCGCGCTGATGCCCTGGCTCGACTGGGCGTTCCAGACCGTCAAGACCGAATGCGCCGCCGCCTGAGCGGCGATCCGAACTTCGAGAAAGAATCCGAAAGCCGCCGAGACGCGGAAGGAAGACCCGATGCCAAAAGTACTGATTTCCGACAAGATGAGTGACCGCGCGAAGGAAATTTTCACCGATCGCGGGATCGACGTTGATGTGAACACCGGCCTGTCCGAGGAGGAGTTGATCGCCGTCATCGGCGACTATGACGGTCTCGCCATCCGGTCGGCCACCAAGGCGACCGCGAAGGTGCTGGAGGCCGCGACCAACCTGAAGGTGATCGGGCGTGCCGGCATCGGGGTCGACAACATCGACCGGGATGCGGCCACCGCGCGCGGTATTGTTGTCATGAACACGCCCTTCGGCAACGCCATCACGACCGCCGAGCACGCGATCGCCATGATGATGGCGCTCGCCCGGCAGATTCCCGAGGCGAATGCATCCACCCAGCAGGGCAAGTGGGAGAAATCCCGCTTCATGGGGGTCGAGCTTACCGCCAAGACGCTGGGTCTCATCGGCTGCGGCAACATCGGCTCGATCGTGGCCGAGCGTGCGCTGGGCCTGAAGATGAAGGTCGTGGCCTTCGACCCGTTCCTCAGCGACGAGCGGGCTGTCGAACTGGGGGTCGAGAAGGCCGAGCTCGACACGCTCCTGCGCCGCGCGGACTTCATCACCCTGCATACGCCGCTCACCGACCAGACACGCGGCATCATCGATGCCGATGCGCTGGCCAAGACCAAGCCCGGCGTGCGAATCGTCAACTGCGCGCGCGGCGGGCTGGTGGTCGAGGCGGACCTCAAGGCCGCGCTCGAATCCGGGCATGTCGCCGGGGCGGCCCTCGATGTGTTCGAGGAGGAGCCGGCGAAGGAAAACGCGCTGTTCGGCGTCGAGAATCTCGTTTGCACGCCGCACCTGGGCGCCAGCACGACCGAGGCGCAGGTGAACGTGGCGATCCAGGTTGCCGAGCAGATGTCCGACTATCTCCTGACCGGCGCCGTCGTAAACGCGCTGAACATGCCGTCGGTGTCCGCCGAGGACGCGCCGCGGCTCGTCCCCTACATGAAGCTTGCCGAGCTGCTCGGCAGCTTCGCGGGCCAGCTCGTCGAGTCCAGCCTGAAGAGCGTGACCATCGAGTATGAGGGCCACGCGGCGGAACTGAATACGAAGCCGCTCAGCGCGGCGGCGCTGAAGGGGCTGCTGTCACCTGCGCTCGACAGCGTGAACATGGTCAATGCGCCGGTCATGGCCCAGGAGCGTGGCATCAAGGTGTCGGAGGTGCGCACGGCGCGGGAGGGCGACTACCAGACCCTCGTGCGCCTGACCGTCGTGACCGAGAACAATACGCGCAGTGTCGCCGGGACCCTTTTCGGCGGAAACCGGCCGCGGGTCGTGGATGTGAAGGGCGTGCCCATGGAGGCCGAACTCGGCAGCCACATGCTCTACGTCAACAACGAGGACAAGCCGGGTCTCATCGGACACCTCGGCACGGTCCTCGGCGACGCCGGCCTGAACATCGCGACATTCCAGCTTGGCCGCACCGCGGCGGGCGACGATGCGATCGCGCTCGTGGAGGTCGATCAGGAGGTGCCGGCCGACGTGCTCGCCGCCGTGGCCGCGCTGCCGAACGTCGTCCAGGCGAAGGCTCTCAACTTCTGATGCGCCGGCGGGCCGCCACGGTTTTTGTGGTGGCACTGGCGGCCATGCTCGCGGCGGCGCCGGCGGGCGAGGCGGCGGAGCTGCAGCGCGCGGCGGTTTTGCGTGACGGCGACGCCGTGGTGCGCCTGCCCGGGATCGCGGGCGGCATCGCCATGCCGGCCGCGGCCGTCGGTGTCCTGTCTCGGGACGGGACCGTGCGCCGGGTCATCCTGAACGACGGAAAGCTCGCGCTGGCATCGTCACCGGAAGCACGGACGGCCGCGGGGGTGAGACCGCCGGATATCCTCTCCGACGGCGAGGTGACCCATGGCACCCGCGATATTGTCCGCGCCTGGTTGACCGATCCCACGGATCGCTACAGGCACGCTGTCCTCGGAGACGCAGTCGAAGCCGGCGGGCTGGCGCTCGAGGGCATGAACGGCCGGGTCGCCCGCTACAGGCTGGACCAGGGGTCCGTGTTCGAGGATCGGCGCGTGCGGCTCTCCGACCTGGACGGGGACGGGCGCGACGAGGCGATCGTGGTGCAGTCTTATCTCGATGCGGGCGCGGCGCTGGCTGTTTTCGGTCTCGGCGATACCGGCGTCATCTTTCAAGCGGAGGTGCCCGCGATCGGGCGCGCGAACCGCTGGCTGAATCCCGCCGGGGCTGCCGACTTCGACGGCGACGGACACCTCGAGATTGCGTTCGTGGAAACACCGCATATCGGCGGGACGCTTCGCCTCTATGAGTATGGGGACCGGAAACTCCACGAAGACCACGCCGCGCGTGGGTTCTCCAATCACGCGATCGGCAGCCGGGAACAGGACATGGCCGCGGTGCATGACTGGACCGGTGACGGGACCGCAGATATCGCGATCCCCGGCGCGGACCGTGAAACGCTTCGGTTAGTGACCTTCGCCGGCGGCGTCTTCACGGAGATCGAATCCGTCCGGCATGACCGGCAAATCGTCACGGCCGTACGGCCCGCCATTCTGGATTCGACCGGTGCTGTATATGCTGTCTACGGGCTGGCGGACGGGACCCTGGTGGCCGGCAGGCCCGCAGGAAGCCGATAGGCCTGCCGCGATTCCCGACTCCGCACCGGGGCGTAGGATTGCCGACGCTCGTCAAACCGTTTAAACCCCGCGCGGTCATGTCTGATTCGGTTGAAAACAGGGCCTTGCTGCCCGCCGGTCTTCACGACCTGCTGCCGCCGCGCGCGGCGCAGGAAATGTCGACCATATCCGCGATCATGGATGTCTTCCGCGCGAGCGGATACGACCAGGTGAAGCCGCCGCTGGTGGAGTTCGAAACCACGCTGGCCGGGAACGGAACCAATGGCGGCGGCAGTCTCGGCGGCCAGATGTTCCGGGTGATGGATCCCGTCAGCCAGCAGATGATGGCCGTGCGCGCGGATATCACGCTCCAGGTCGCGCGGATCGCAGAGGCGCGGTTGGCGGACGAACCCCGCCCCCTGCGCCTGTCCTATGCGGGCGAGATCCTGCGGGTGCGTGGCAACCAGCTCCGCCCCGAGCGCCAGTTCGCGCAGGTCGGCCTCGAACTGATCGGTGCCGAGGATGTCAGCGCCGACGTCGAGGCGGTCACGCTCGCGGCCGAGGCGCTCGCGGTGGCCGGTGTTGCGCGGCCGACGGTCGATCTGAACTCGCCGGCGCTCGTCGCCAGCATTCTCGAGAATCTCGACCTCGACGCCGCGACGACGGCGGAGTTGCGCGCCGCCCTCGACCGCAAGGACGAGGACGCGACGGGCGCGATCCTACGCGGCCACGGCGTCGCCTTTTCGGACGCGGCCAAGGCGCTGTGTGCCCTGATCGAGACGGTCGGTCCCGCCGACGAGGTCATCGGTGAGATGAACGACGTGGATCTGCCGCCGGGCGCACGCGCGGAGGTCGCGCGGCTCGCCGCGGTGGTCGCGGGCGTGCATGACGCGATGCCGGATCTGCCGCTGACGCTCGATCCCGTCGAGTATCGCGGGTTCGAGTATCACACCGGGGTGAGTTTCACGCTCTTCGCGGCGGGGGTGCGCGGCGAGCTCGGCCGCGGCGGACGTTATATCACCGGCGCGGGCGAGGCCGCGACCGGGGTCTCGCTCTACATGGACT
The DNA here is from genome assembly GCA_038140435.1 of Rhodospirillaceae bacterium. Taxonomy (GTDB): domain Bacteria; phylum Pseudomonadota; class Alphaproteobacteria; order UBA6615; family UBA6615; genus UBA8079. The sequence continues at coordinate 100,617 of JAYQGE010000005.1, forward strand.
CGATCCTGCGAGCCCTGCCGGCACCGGAGCGCCGTGACCGGCTCTACCTGCCCCATGGCACGCCCTTTGCCGATGGCGCGGCGTTTCGCGCGGCGGGATGGGTTACCGTGGCGGCGATGGCGGCGGGCGATGCGACCGTTGGCGCGCGTGCGCAGGGATGCAGCCACACACTGGTCGACGGCGCCCCCGCGCCTGTCGGCAGCGACACTTGATGGACTGACCGATGGCGAATGTAGCGGTTGTGGGCTCCCAGTGGGGAGACGAAGGCAAGGGCAAGATCGTCGACTGGCTCTCCGAGCGGGCCGATGTCGTGGTGCGCTTCCAGGGCGGGCACAATGCCGGCCACACCCTGGTGATCGGCGACAAGGTCTACAAGCTCAGCCTGCTGCCCTCCGGCGTGGTGCGCCCGGACAAGGTGAGCATCATCGGGAACGGCGTGGTCGTCGATCCCTGGGCGCTGCTGAAGGAGATCGACGCGATCACCGAGATGGGGGTCGCTGTCTCGCCGGACACGCTCAAGGTGGCTGACAATGCGAGCCTGATCCTGCCGCTGCACCCCTATCTCGACCAGGCGATCGAGCAGGCACGCGGCGCGGACAAGATCGGAACCACGGGGCGCGGCATCGGTCCGGCCTATGAGGACAAGGTGGCCCGCCGCGCGATCCGCGTGTGCGACCTGGCGGACCGCGAGACGCTGGAAGGGCGGATCGACCATCTGCTGTTCCACCACAATGCCCTGTTGCGGGGGCTGGGCGCGGACGAGGTCGACAAGGGCGAGCTCCTGGCCCGGATCGACGAGATTGCCGACCGGCTGCTGCCCTACGCCGTGCCCGTCTGGGACTGGCTGGACGACGCGCGCAAGGCGGGCAAGCGCATCCTCTTCGAGGGCGCGCAGGGCGCCATGCTCGACGTCGATCACGGCACCTATCCGTTCGTGACATCGTCGAACACGGTCGCCGGACAGGCGGCCGCGGGCTCGGGGATTTCGCCTGCCGCCATCGGCTACGTCCTCGGGATCACCAAGGCCTACACGACCCGCGTCGGCAGCGGCCCGTTCCCGACCGAGCAGGACAACGAGATCGGCGCGCTCCTGGGCGAGCGCGGGCACGAGTTCGGGACCGTGACCGGCCGCCGGCGGCGCTGCGGCTGGTTCGACGCCGTGATGGTCCGCCAGGCGGTGCGGGTCGGCGGGATCAACGGGATCGCACTCACCAAGCTCGACGTTCTCGACGGGATCGAGGAGCTCAAGGTGTGCGTGGGCTACACGATCGACGGCGAGGACGTGCCGCGCTTCCCGGCGGGTATTCGTGCCCAGGCCAGCGTTACTCCGGTCTACGAGACGATGGAGGGCTGGCAGAGTTCGACCCGCGGCGCGCGCAGCTGGGCCGATCTGCCGGCCACGGCCATCAAGTATGTGCGCCGGATCGAGGAACTGATCGACGCCCCCGTCGCGCTGCTGTCCACCAGCCCCGACCGGCTGGACACGATTCTCGTCCGCGACCCCTTCGCCGACTGACCGAAGCGTTAACCTTCCTTTACCTTCATCCTGCCTAAACTGCTGACATCGCGATGAATTTCATCGCGCGCCGAACCAGGTCGGGCGGGCAGGATGAGTGACGCAACGCTGCAGTTGGAAGAGACCCCGGCGCCGGACGCTCCGGCGCGCGAGGGCCTGGAAGAGGTCATCTTCGCGGGCCGCTACAGGATTCAGCCCGGCGTGGTTCTTCCGCATCTGGCGACGTCGTCGTCGCGGGCCTATCTCACGATAGACTCCGAGAAACCCGACCGCGAGCTCTATGCGCTTGTCCTCGATCACCAGGTGCCCGCACGGCTCACGGCCATTCTCGCGGCCAAGGACATTCCCCATGACGCGCTGCTGAAGCCCATTCGCTGGGGTAGGGTCGACTGGTCCGAGTCCGGCCGGGAGGAGATCGTCATCATCCTGCCGCAGCCACCCGGTCCGCCGCTGTTGCCGA
>JAYQGE010000005.1:102692-114265 GCA_038140435.1 Rhodospirillaceae bacterium
CCGATCATGGACCTGCTCCGAAGGATGCAGGACGACCGCCTGACCCACCGGAACATCCGCCCGACGAACCTGTTCCGGCGCACCAACGACGATTCCGTCGTCTCGGGTCAGATCTACAGCGCGCCGCCCGGTTACGAGCAACCGGCCATGTTCGAACCCATCGAGCGCGCCATGTGTCCGCCGATCACGCGGGGTATCGGCGATCTGTCCGACGAGCTCTTCGCCATCGGGGTGACCTTGATGGTGCTCGGCCTCGGCCGCAATCCGGTCGCGGGCGTCAGCGACGAGGAGTTGCTGCAGCGCCGGATCACCCAGGGCAGCTACAACGCGCTGCTGGGCGACAACAAGCTGCACGCCGACCTTGCCCCCGTCGTGCGCTCGCTGCTGCGCGACGAGGAGCATGAGCGCTGGACGCTCGCCGACCTGTCTAACTGGGTGAACAGCGGTCGGGTCAATCCGTCCCAGCCGCTCCCCGGCACCCGGGCCGACCGGCCGTTCGAGTTCAACGGACGAACCGCATTCACCGCGCGGGAACTGGCGCACATCCTGACCACCGACTGGAACGCGGCGCTCAAGGTCATCGCCGATGACACGCTCCAGCTCTGGGTCGACCGGAGCCTCAACGATCGCGATCTGGCCAAGGAGATATCGGAGTGCGGCCCGCTCGGTGCGAACGGGCCGCGACAGATGACCGACGATATCCGGCTGGCCCGGATCATCACGACGCTGGACCCCATCGGGCCCATCCGGTTCCGCGGCACGACCCTGATGCCTGATGCGGTCGGGCCGGCGGTGATCTTCGCCGCCCTGAACAGGAGCAAGTCGGCGGACTACACCGACCTGATCGCCGGCAAGATGATGAACTACTGGCACGAGAAGCAGCCGCGCCCGAAGACCTGGATGCTGACCGCCTCCGAGACCGTCGAGAAGGCGGCCAGCTACCTGTCGGACAGCGGCGTCGGTTTCTCGATCGAGCGCTGCGTCTACGAGCTCAACCCGGCGCTCCCGTGCCTGAGCCCGCGTCTCAAGGGCAGCGTCGCGCTGCAACCGCGCGAGCTGATCGATGCCATGGAACAGCACGCGGCAGGGGGCGAGCTGCTCTTCGACCGACATATCGCTGCGTTCTTCGCCGCGCGAACCACCGGGCGCGTCGACCGCGAGCTTCATGATTACGACCGCGCCTCGAACGAGGCCGAACGCAGCGTCGCGCAGTTGCGTTTGCTGGCCTTCGTGCAGAGCAAGAACAGCGCGTCGATCACCAAGAATCTCTACAGGATGTTCCTCGAGGAGCTGCAGCCGATGCTGGACAGCTACCGGAACGCGCGTCTGCGCGAGGAACTGCTCAAGGATGCGAAGAAGGCGGCCGCCAAGGGCAGCCTGAACGATCTCGTCCGGATCGTGGACAATGCGAAGAAGCGCAAGTGGGACGAGCGCAACTTCCAGGTCGCGACCCGCCGCCACGCGGCCCTCTCGGCCGAGATCGCGAAGCTGCAGACCGACGAGAAGCGTCTTCAGCGCCAGGCAATGCTGCTCGGCCGGCAGATCTCGGCGAACATCGCGTGCGTGCTCAGCGTCCTGGTGATTGCCGTGCTCGTGTTCTCGAGGATCGGATAGGACCATGGCGGCCGCGAAGAACGCGAAGCAGAAGGCCTCCGAGCCGCAACCGAAGTCCGGAAAGAAGGGGGCCGGCGGCTATGCGTTCTCGCTGTTCGGGCTGATTCTTCTGGGCCTGATGGTTTTCGCCGCGCCCGCGTTGCTCCTGTTTGTCGTCGGCTGCATTCCGGCGCTGGTCGCCTTCATCATCGATCGCGAGCCCGGCCGCAATGCGGCGTTGACCGTGGCTGCGGCGAACGTGGCGGGGGTCGCGCCCTTCGTCGTCGAACTCCTGATGCGGGGGCCGACGATGGTGCGCGCCATGGGGATGCTGTCGGATGTGTTCGTCATCGCGGTGATGTTCGGCGCAGCCGCGATCGGCTGGGGCCTCGTGATCGGCATGCCCAAGGTCGCCGCCGTTTATATCGAGGTGACGAACGAGACGAAGATCAAGCTGATGCGGCGCGAGCAGCAGCGGCTTGTCGAGGAATGGGGCGAGGAGATTACGGCGCCGTCCGGGTCCTGAGCCGGCACGCCGCCGCTGCGCTTACTGCGCCGAGGCCACCTGCTGCTCGATCGTAAGATTCTTCATGGCCTTCTGGAGTTTCTCGAAGGCGCGCACCTCGATCTGACGCACCCGCTCGCGGCTGATGTCGTATTCCTGGGACAGATCCTCGAGGGTCACGGGCTCCTCGCGCAGACGCCGTTCCGTGAGGATGTGGCGCTCGCGCTCGTTCAGCCCTTCCATTGCCTGCTCGAGCAGGCTGCGGCGTTTTTCGAGCTCGTCCTGCTCGACCAGTTCCGCTTCCTGGGATTCGGATTCGTCGACCAGCCAGTCCATCCACTCGCCGTCGCCTTCGCCATCCTTGCGCAGTGGCGCGTTGAGCGAGCCGTCCGGGCCGGCCAGGCGGCGGTTCATCATCACAACGTCGTTTTCGGAGACGCTCAGTTCCTTGGCGATGTGCTCGACCTGCTCGGGCGGCAGGTCGCCCTCGTCGAAGGCCTTGAGCTGGCCCTTCATGCGCCGGAGGTTGAAGAAAAGCTTCTTCTGGGCTGCCGTGGTGCCCATTTTGACGAGGCTCCACGAGTGCAGGATGTATTCCTGGATCGCCGCGCGGATCCACCACATGGCGTAGGTCGAGAGGCGGAAGCCCTTGTCGGGATCGAACTTCTTGACCGCCTGCATCAGGCCGACATTGCCCTCGGAGATGAGCTCGGCGACCGGCAGCCCGTAGCCGCGATAGCCCATGGCGATCTTGGCCACGAGGCGCAGGTGGCTCGTCACCAGCTGGTGTGCCGCGTCCACGTCGTCATGCTCGCGCCAGCGTTTGGCCGCCATGAACTCCTGCTCGGGCTCGAGCATGGGGAACTTGCGGATCTCCTGCAGGTAGCGCGACAGGTTGCCTTCGGGCGTGAGCGACGGAAGCTGCGGCGATGCCATTCCTGTATCTCCCAACATTCGCGGATGCGAATGGAACGTGCGGCGTGATCGATGGTGCCGATCATGCCCCCCAAATATGGTGTTTTCGTGCCGATCCGCAATGTCCTAGAGAGATTCCAAGATTTCCTTAAGCCGGGTCATGTCGTCCGGAAAATTCGTTTCAAAATCAATATGTTGATCCGTTTCCGGGTGCGCGAAACCCAGCGAGCGGGCATGCAGCGCCTGGCGCGGGAACGCGGAGATTGCCTGTTTTGCGGCTGAATCGATGCCGAATGCGCGTCCCTTGCGCGCTCGGCCGTACTGCGGGTCGCCGACGAGCGGATGGCCGACATGGCTCAGATGCACCCGGATCTGGTGGGTGCGCCCCGTGGCGAGCCGGCATTCGATCAGGGATGCGAGCCCGCCGCCATAGACCGCGAGGGTCCTGTAGCGGGTGAGGGCATGTTTTCCGCCGGTCGCGCGGACCGCCATCTTCTTGCGGTTCTTCGGGTGCCGTCCGATCGCGCCCTCGATCTCGCCGGCCGCGGGGTCGGGCATGCCCCAGACGATCGCGTGATAGGCGCGTTCGACCGTGCGCGCGGAGAACTGCTCGACGAGCGCGGCATGGGCGGAGGCGGTCTTGGCGGCGACCATGACACCGCTCGTTTCCTTGTCGAGCCTATGGACGATCCCGGGCCGGCGCACGCCGCCGATGCCCGCGAGACTGTCGCCGCAATGGGCGATCAGCGCATTCACAAGGGTGCGGTCGGGGTTGCCCGGGGCCGGGTGCACGACGAGGCCCGGCGGCTTGTCGATGACGATCAGGCTGTCGTCCTCGTAAAGGATGTCGAGCGGGATCGCCTGGCCGACCGGGACCGGGTCCACCGGCGCGGGGATCGTCACCTCGTAGGCCTCGCCGGCCGCCGCCTTGGCCGATGGCGACGACACCACATCGTCGCCGCGGCGGACGTGGCCGCTCTCGATGAGCTGCTTCAGGCGCGAGCGCGACATGCCGTCGAGCGCGTCGGCCAACACCCGGTCGAGGCGCGCGCCGGCCTGGTCCGCGCCGACGGTCACGCGCTTCAGGGTATCGTTGTCTTTTTGCGTCACGGCCCTAGACTTGCGCTTCCCAACTCGGAGGATCCGTTGGCCATACAGGTTTTGCGCACGATCGTCATCGTCCTGGGCGTTCTCATCCTGGTCGTCCTCGGCGCCGTCATCTGGACGGCGTTCGACGGCCCGCGCGGCGGCACCGGCGCCGACAGCGAGAATAGCCAAGCGGCGCCCGACCCGCTATCGCTCGGTCTGCCGTCGCCCGACTGCGTAATCGAGGCCGCGAGCACGGACGCCGGACGCCTGACCGTGATCACCGGCGGCCCGGCGAACCTGCCCGACTGCCGGCGGGTGTTCGTGATCCAGCTTTCCAGCGGCCGGGTGCAGGCGGAAGTCCGTCCGTAAAGGGTGGCGCGAACGACGCGCGGGAGATACGCGCCGCCGATTCTGCGCCACGCCGCTTGTAATGCGGGGCCGGTTCGGCTATTTCGACGTGCCCGTTCGATCGGGCCACCAGCGTCCCCTTCGTCTAGTGGCCTAGGACGCCGGCCTCTCACGCCGGAAACAGGGGTTCGACTCCCCTAGGGGACGCCAATTTTTCCAGCCAGATGAGTCGCACTACCCCCGGTTCGCCGCGGCGTCCGGGTGCCAGACATCGGCGTGCCAGCGCCACGCGATGAGCGCGGTCGCGACGACCCCGAAGACGCCGTAGCCGGTCGCGGTCGCCGCGTAGCCGAAGGCCTCGATCAGCGGGCCCGAGGCGAGCAGGCCCATGGGCAGGCCGTAGATCGCGAGCATCCGCAGCCCCAGCACCCGCGAGCGCATCTGCGGGTCGGAGCTGCGCAGGAGCATGATCGACAGCGGGACCAGCGCGAGCGTCTGGCACAGGCCGGCGAGGATAAGCACGACGATGCCGACCGCGAGCACGTCGACCCAGGCGAAGACCAGCAGCAGGGCGTACCAGCCGAAGGTGTAAACGATCATCATCCGGCCTGGCCGGATACCGCGCCGCCAGGCCGAGAGGCCCAGCGAGCCCAGGAGCGCGCCGAAGGCGAAGCTGGCCGCGAGATATCCCAGGCCGGCCTGGCCGGTGCCGTACACCTCGCGCGCCACATAGGGCAGCACGCCGCCCATCAGCGGGAAGGCGCAGAGGTTGACCAGGAGGGCGAGAGTCATCGCCGCCAGCAGGTGCGGCGTGCGCCAGACATAGGCGAAGGAATCCGACATGTCGCGCAGGGGGGACGTGGCCGTCTGGGGGGGCATTTCGGGTGCGGGTTCGGGCCGGTGCCGCCGCGCCGTGCCCAGGGTCAGCAGCGCCGAGACGGCATAGAGCGCGGTGACGGCGGTGTAGGCGGGCGCCATGCCGAGGGTGGCGACGATACCCGCGCCGGCCAGCGCGCCGGCGACCCGGGCCGAGTCCGTCGTGGTGCGCGACACGCCCATCGCGCCGACGAGCTGCTTCGACGGGATCGTCTCGCCGACCAGCGAGTAGCGAATGGCGATGTCCGACGGCCGCACGATGCCCATCATCGCGCCGATCACGAAGACGGGCAGCGGCCCCAGCGCGTCGAAATAGACGAATCCGGTCAGCACCGCGGCCTGGACCATGTAGAAGACGCGCATGGCGCAGAGGATCGCGCGCGCGCCGTGGCGGTCGCCGGCGACGCCGAACATCGGCGCGACGAGGGTGCCGACATACTGGAGCGCGGCGAACAGGGTCAGCAGGAGTACGGAATCGGTCGCGACCAGCACGTACCAGCCGAGAATGAGCGTCTCCATCTCGAACGACCAGGAGGTCGCGAGGTCCGCCGGCCACTGGAAGCGGAAGCTCCGGACGGCGAAGGGCGCGAGGACGGAAGCCGGGCGGTCCGGCGTGCCGGCCATGGTCAGACGCTACGCTCCACGCAAATGTCGATCAGGTTGGGACCCGGGTTGGCGAGAGCGGCCTCCAGAGCCGCGCGCACGGCGCCGGGCTCGGTCACCCGCTCGGCTGCGACGCCCATGGACTGCGCCATGCCGACGAAGTCGATGGGCGGGTCCTCGAAGTCCATGCCGATATAGGTCTCGTTGCCGTGGAACGCCTTCAGGCGCTGCTTGATGATCCGGTAGCCCTGGTTGTTGAGGATCACGTAGGTGACCGGCACGCGCAGATGCGCGGCGGTCCACAACGCCTGGATCGAGTACATCGCCGACCCGTCGCCGACGAGCGCGACCACCGGCCGGTCGGGCTGGGCGATCTGGACCCCGACGGCGGCGGGCAGGGCCCAACCGATGCCGCCGCTGGCGAAGGAGTGGAAATCGTAACGCTCGCGGAGCGGCAGGAACTGGAGCAGGTTCCAGCTCGTTGTCAGCCCCTCGTTGACCGTGATCGCGCCGTCCGGCAGCGCGTCCGCGACGGTCAGCATCAGCCAGTCGGAACGGATGGGCGTCGTCTCCGCATCGGCGGCGAGTTCCGTCGCCCGCCGGGCGCGCTTGGCGGACCAGTTCTTGTCCGCGACCGCGGCCAATCGTTTCTGCGCGATGTCGGCATGGTCCGTCCGTGCGCCGATCACCGGGTTCAGCGCCAGGAGGGTCTCGCGGACGTCGCCGCGTACGGCCATGTCGGCGGGATAGTTCTTTCCCATCTCCCAGTCGAAGAGGCCGATCTGGACGATGGGCATCCCGTCGGGCAGCGGCTCGGTCTCGCTCATCACCGACATGCGCAGGACGTCGGCGCCGATCACGACCAGCAGGTCGTAATCCTCGAGGATGCCGCGAACTTCCTTCTGGTTGCGCGACAGCGCCCCCATGAAGGCCGGGTGTTCGGAGGGGAAGAAGGAGCCGTAGGCGGTCGTCTGCTGGAAGGCGGGCGCGCCCAGCACCTCGGCGAAGCGCGCGACCTCGTCGAACGCGTCGGAGGTCACCACCTCGTTGCCGGCGAGGATCGCCGGGTTCTTCGCGGCCAGAAGCCGGTCGGCGAGCGCTTCCAGGCCGGCGTCGGTCGGGCGCATGGCGGTGTCCACGCGGGTGCGCGACCCGAGATCAATGCCCTTGCGGTCATTCAGAACGTCGCCGGGCAGCGAGATGAAGACCGGACCCGTCGGCGCGGTCATCGCGACCTTGCCGGCGCGGCGCATGATGCGCGGCAGGTCCTCGAGCCGGGTCACCTCGGTCGCCCACTTCACGACCGGGGTCGCGATGGGGACCAGCGGGTCGTAGAGCAGTGGCTCGGTCAGCCCGTGGCCGGTCTCCTGCTGGCCGGCGGTGATGATCATCGGCGTGTTCGTGAAGCGCGCGTTGTAGAGCGCACCCATGGCGTTGCCGAGGCCCGGCGCCACATGGACGTTGCACGCGGCGAGCCGCCCCGAGGCGCGGGTGTAGCCGTCGGCCATGGCGACGACCAGCGATTCCTGGAGGCCGAGGACGTAGGACATGTCGTCCGTGTAGTCCGGCATGGCGTCCATGATCGGAAGCTCGGTCGTGCCCGGGTTGCCGAACAGGTGGGTGACGCCCTCGTCGCGGAGCAGCGCCAGGAAGGCCGACGCGCCGGTGATCTCGTTCTGCATGACTGTTCCCCCAAACTGTCACGCGCGGTGTGCCGCGCGCAGGCCATACTAGACCGGTGGAACCGTGGTTCAAATCGGCGCGCTTCCTGATATGAAACCATGTGCGGGAAGGGGAGCGCGTCATGGAAACCAGTTACGACTACATCATCGTGGGGGCCGGATCGGCCGGGAGCGTGATGGCGGGCCGCCTGTCCGCGGCGTCGCGCAACCGGGTGCTGCTCCTGGAGGCGGGGCAGGACACGCCGCCGGGCCGGGAGCCGGCCGACGTGCTCGATACCTATCCCATGTCCTACTACAACCCGGCCTACGCCTGGCGGGCGATCCGCGGCTACACCAGCCGCCGCGACAATTCCGCGGCGGGACCGTTCCGCCAGGGCCGGATCATGGGCGGGACCTCCTCGATCAACGGCATGGTCGCGCTGCGGGGCACGCCCGACGACTATGACGAGTGGGCCGCTCTCGGCGCCGAGGGCTGGAACTGGGAGAGCGTGCTGCCGCATTTCCGGCGGCTCGAGACCGATGTGGACAGCCCCGCCCACGACCCGCTGCATGGCAAGGACGGGCCGCTGCCGATCCGCCGGGTGGCGCGCGAGGAATGGCCGCCCTTCGTGGACGGCGTGGACATGTGGAGCCGGAACCGCCAGGTCGCACCGATCCACGACCTTAACGGCGACTTCCGCGAGGGGGTTGGTGCGCTGCCGCTCAGCCGCTTCCCCGACAAGCGCGCCTCCACCGCGATCTGCTATCTCGGCGCGGACGTGCGGGCGCGGGAGAACCTGACGATCGTCACCGACGCCCATGTCGAGGGCCTGGTGACGGACGGCACCCGGGTCACCGGGGTCACCGCGCGGATCGACGGCGCGTCGCAGAGCTTCATGGCGGGCGAGGTCATCGTCTGCGCCGGCGCGCTGCAGTCCCCGGCGATGCTGCTGCGCGCGGGCATCGGGCCCGCGGCGGCGCTCGGGGACCTGGACATCCCCGTTGTCGCGGACCGGCCGGGGGTCGGCGCGAACCTGCTGAACCACGCGGTGGTCTACCTGGTGGCGCAGCTGCGGCGCGACGCCGCCCAGTCGGCGGCGATGAAGTCCCACTCCACCGCGACCGAGCGCTTCTCGTCGGGCGTCGCGGGCTGCGGGCCGCTCGACATGAGCCTCTCGATCTCGAGCAAGGTCGGCTGGCATGCGCTGGGACGCCGGCTCGGCGGCCTGGTGCCGACCCTGCTCAAGCCGGCCTCCAGCGGCGACGTCACGCTGGCCCGGTCCGACGATGGCATCCAATCGGTCATCGAGTTCAACTATCTCGACGACGACCGGGACCGCCAGCGCCTGGTCGGGGGCGTGCGCCGCGCGATCGACATCCTGCTGTCGCCGGAGGTGCGGCCGCTCTGGCACTGCGCCTTCGTGATCTCGCGGCCGAACAAGATGCGGGCGCTTAACGACATCAACGCATTCAACACCCTGCGCGCGCGCGTCCTCGCCGGCCTTTTCGACACCGTGCCGGCGGTCGGACGGCCTGTGCTGGCGGGCCTCTCGGAGCCCGGGGTCGATGTCGCGGCGCTGGCCGAGGACGCCGACGCGCTCGAGGAGATTGTCGGCAAGTCGATCGCGGGGGTGTTCCATCCGGCGGGCACCTGCCGGATGGGGGCGGCGGACGACCCGCGCGCGGTGACAGGTCCTGACGGGAAAGTTCATGGCGTCTCGGGCCTGCGGGTCGTCGATGCCTCGCTGATGCCCACGCTGCCGCGCGGCAACACCAACCTCCCGACCATCATGATGGCGGAGAAGATCTCGGCGGAGATGCTGGCTACCTGACCACGCGTTGCCGCGTTCATTCTGCGCACGGGTGCGGGAATTAGCGGTTGCGTCCGGCGGTCTGCCTTTCTAACAATCGCCCCGCTGAATTCCGGGCGTTGCACGCCCTCACTGACGGGAGTCGAACATGGCCAAAGACATCAATGTCGTCGGCATCTGCGGCAGCCTCCGGGCCGGGTCGCTCAATCGCATGCTGATGAACAGCCTGCAGGACCTTGCGCCGGCGGGCATGACGATCACGGAAGCCCCGGGCATCGGCGACATCCCCCTGTTCAACGGCGACGTGCTGGCGGCCGACGGCGTTCCGGCTTCGGTCACGGCGCTGGCCGACGCGGTGGCGGCGGCCGATGGCGTCATGATCGTCACGCCCGAGTACAACTTCTCGGTCCCCGGCGGCCTGAAGAACGCCCTCGACTGGGTCTCGCGGCTGCCGGACCAGCCCTTCGCGGGCAAGCCGGTCGCGATCCAGACCGCGTCCCCCGGCCCATTGGGCGGTGCGCGGGTGCAGTATCACCTGCGCCAGGTCCTGGTGTTCCTCGACGCGATGGTCATGAGCAAGCCGGAGGTGTTTGTCGGCCTCGCCGGGCAGCGCATCGACGCGGACGCCGGCCGGCTGGCGGACGAGGATTCGCGCAAGTTCGTGGCCGCGCATCTGGAATCGTTCGCGGCCTATATCGGGCGCTACGGCGGCTAGCGCCGCCGATCGCCGCGCCTGGGAGTCAGTAGGTCGCCCGCCCGCCCGACAGATCGAACACGGCGCCCGTCGAGAACGAATTTTCCGGCGAGACAAGCCATGCCGTCATGGCCGCGATCTCCTCGACCGTGACGAAACGTCCACGCGGGATCTTCGACAGCATGTAGTTCACATGCTCCTCGGTCATCTGGTCGAACAGTGCCGTGCGCGCGGCGGCGGGCGTGATCGCGTTGACGGCGATGTCATGATCCGCCAGCTCCTTGCCGAGTGACTTGGTCAGGGCAATGACGCCGGCTTTCGCCGCGCTGTAGGCGGCGGCGTTGGGGTTGCCCTCCTTGCCCGCGACCGACGCGACATTGACGATCCGGCCCGACCCCGCGGCGATCATGTGCGGGACCACCGCGCGGCAGCAGTAGAAGGTGCCGCTCAGGTCGATGTCCACGACCCGGCGCCACTCCTCGACCGGGTATTCGTGGACCGGCGCGTTGGCCCCGGAGATGCCGGCATTGTTTACGAGAATGTCGATGGCGCCGTGCTTCGAGATGACGGCGTTCACCGCCGCCTCGACGGCATCCGGATCCGCCACATCGACGGCCTGCGCCGCGGCGTCCATCGCGCGGGCCGTGGCCCCGGCGGCCTCGAGGTCGATATCCCAGATCCAGACATCCGCGCCCGACGACGCGAGGCGTTCCGCGATGGCGCGGCCGATGCCCTTGGCGGCGCCCGTGACGATGGCCGTGCGGCCGGCGAGATCGATCTGGTTCATGACGCTCATTCCCTGGATGACGTGGGGGCCGGATGTATCGGGTCCGCGCGCCATTTGGCGAGCTGAATGTCCGCAAAGGTTCATATCATGAAATGACGGCTGGCTCACGACGCGGTGCGGCCGCGCCGCGCGAAAACACCAAAAACGGGTTTCATGATTCATTAAACAACCAAGGCAAGAATACTCCGGCACAATCAATGCGGGTGAAACGCAACCCTGTTCTTGTTCAGGATGATAACCAGTGGCTCAGGTACTGACATTCAAGGCGCCGGACATCGTGCGGTTCGATCACCGGTTCTTCACATCCTTCCCGGATGCGTGCTTCCGGTTCGACGAGGGTGAGGGCGTTCCGGTCTCCGCCTTCTGGCTCGGCCAGCAGCAGGTTGCGCTGCCGTTCGCGGGCATCAAGCGCGAGTTCGGCATTCGCGAGTACGCCCATGACGCCATCATGCTCAACACCATCGCGCGCGGTCTCCGCTTCGTCAGCCTGCTGCAGACCGGCGATCCGATTCCGCCTGAATTGCTGACCGGCGACGCGTCCTGGGAGCCCACCGAACTGCACCGAATCCGTGCGCGCAACCGCATCGGCGCGCAGTTGGTCGGCTGGCATGGGCGGAATTCGGTACCGCTCTCGGACCCGGTCGGCCTGGAGAAGTTCATCGCCCATCACGTGAACGACGCGAGCGTGGCC
>JAYQGE010000006.1:0-68470 GCA_038140435.1 Rhodospirillaceae bacterium
CGGGCGCCATGTCCGAGCCCGAGAACATGCTCCGCGTCCGGGTGTAGCCGTCATGCAGCAGGGTCTTGTTGAGCCACTCGAAGTCGAAGGCGAGGGTGAGCGCCTCGCGCACCCGGATGTCTGCGAACTTTCCGCGCCGCAGGTTGAAGGCGAGCGCACTGAGGCCCGACGGGGTGCCGGTTTGCAGCACATCGCGCGTGACCGCGCCCTCGCGGGCGGCGGGGAAGTCGTACTGGGTCGCCCAGCGCGCCGCGTCGCCCTCGTAGCGGAAGTCGTAGTCGCCGCTCTTGAAGGCCTCGAGCGCGACCGAGGCGTCGCGGAAGTAATCGAACCGGATCGCATCGAAGTTGTGCTGCCCGCGGTTTACCGCGAGGCCGTTGCCCCAGTAGTCCGGATTGCGCCGGAACGACAGCCCGCGCCCGGTATCGACATCCGCGATCGTGTAGGGGCCGCTGGCGAGCGGCGGTTCCAGCGTCGTGGCGTCGAAGGTGCGGTCCGCCCACCAGGCCTTCGACAGGATGGGCATGAAGCCCGCGACGAGGAGCGGCAGCTCGCGGTCCCTGTTGTCCACGAAGATGAAGCGCACATGCCCGGGCTTCGTTTCCTCGACGGTCGCGACACGCGCCCAGGTGGCCCGCGCGTTGGGGCTCCCCTTGGCCTTGAGGGTCTCCCAGCTGAAGATCACGTCGCCGGCCGTCACGGGGGAGCCGTCGGAGAAGCGCGCTTGCGGCCGCAGCTTGAACTCGACCCAGGCGCGGTCGGGCGGCGTCTCGATGGTCTCCGCCAGGAGGCCATAGAGCGAGAATGGTTCGTCGCGGCTGCGCTTGGCGAGGGTCTCGAAGTAGATGCCGAACCCGTGGTACAGCCCGGCCGCGGGCTTGCCCCGGATGATGTAGGGGTTGAGGGAATCGAAGGTGCCGGTGGCGTGCAGGCGGAGCTCGCCGCCGCGCGGCGCATCCGGGTTCACATAGTCGAAATGGCTGAAGCCGGCGGCGTATTTCGGCGCACCCAGCATGGCGATCCCCGCCTCGGGCGCAGCGTCCGCGAGCGGCGCGCCGGCGATGACCAGGGCGATCGCGGCGGCGAGGGCGCGAAGGCGGTGGAAGGTGGCGTCACGCATGGCTCGGGCGGTCCGTTCGGGCAGGGTCTTGAACGCCCGCGAATATAGCGCCTGCTGTGAGTCGAAATTGCGGCGGCTAGGCGAACTCGTTCTTGAGGTCGAGGGCGTAGCCCGCCGAACGAACCGTGCGGATCAGGTCGTCCGTGCCCGGCAGGTTCATGGCCTTGCGCAGCCGGCGGATGTGGACGTCGACGGTGCGCGGCTCGATATAGGCATCGTGGCCCCAGACCGAATCGAGCAGCTGCTCGCGCGAGAAGACGCGGCCGGGATGCTCCATCAGGAAGCGCAGGAGACTGAACTCGGTCGGCCCGAGCTCGACCGGCGCGTCGGCGCGGCTGACCCGGTGGGTTGTGAGGTCCATGGCGATGTCGCCATAGGTCAGGAGGTCCTGGTCGAAGGCCGGGCGGGTGCGGCGCAGGACGGCGCGGACCCGCGCCACCAGCTCGCTGGGCGAGAAGGGCTTTACCACATAGTCGTCGGCGCCGGCCTCGAGGCCGCGAATCCGGTCGTCCTCCTCGCCGCGGGCGGTCAGGAGGATGATCGGCAGGTCGCGGGTCTCCGGGTTGCGGCGGAGGCGCCGGCAGATCTCGATGCCCGAGACATAGGGGAGCATCCAGTCCAGCAGTACCAGGTCGGGCCGGCGCTCCTCGACCGCCAGCAGCGCCTCGTCGCCGTCGCGCGCGATCTGGGCCTGGAAGCCGGCCTTCTCGAGATTGTAGGACAGCAGCTCCACCAGGGGCGGCTCGTCTTCGACGATCAGGACATTGGGTTGCAGGTTGCTCAACTTCGGCTCTCGGTCGGTGACTAGCTGGGATCGACGACGGTGATGCTCGCCTGGTCGGCCTTCGGCCGAGCCTCGTCGAGGGCGACGCCCTCGACCTGGTAGTGGATCAGCTCGGAGATGTTCGTCGCCAGGTCGCCGATGCGCTCGATGTTGCGCGCGACGAACAGGAGATGCGTGCAGGCGGTGATGTTGCGCGCGTCTTCCATCATGTAGGTCAGGAGCTCGCGGAACAGGCTGTCGTACATGTCGTCGACCTCCTTGTCCCGGGCCCAGACCTCGCGCGCCATCTCGACATCGTTGTTGGAGAAGGCGTCGAGGACGTCCTTGATCATCTCGCGCACCAGGCGGCCCATGCGCGGGATGGTGAAGAGCGGCTTCACCGGCGGCATCTGGTTGAGCGCGATCGTGCGCTTGGCGACGTTCTTGGAATAGTCGCCGATCCGCTCGACGATCGGGGCGACCTTGAGCGCCGTGACGATGTGGCGGAGGTCGGTCGCCATCGGCTGGCGCAGGGCCAGCAAACGAATGGCGAGCTCGTCGATCTCCGCGTGGAGATTGTCGATCTGGCGGTCGTTCTCGATCGCGTCCTCGGCCAGCGACGAATCCCGCTTCTGCAACGCCTCGATCGAGTTTTCGAGCTGGGATTCGGCGAGCCCGCCCATGCGGCTGAGGAGGTCGCTCAGCCGGCTCAGCTCCTCGTCGAAGGATTTGACGATGTGGTCGGTGGTCATCGTATGTCCTCCGTGGACCCGGCGCTCTAACCGAAGCGGCCGGTGATGTAGTCCTGGGTGCGCTTGTCGTCCGGGTTCGTGAAGATCATCTCCGTCGGGCCGGACTCGACGAGGTAGCCCAGATGGAAGAACGCTGTGCGCTGGCTCACGCGCGCGGCCTGCTGCATCGAATGGGTGACGATCATGATCGTGTAGTTCTGGCGCAGCTCGTCCATCAGCTCCTCGATCCGCGCCGTGGCGATCGGGTCGAGCGCCGAGCAGGGCTCGTCCATGAGGATGACGTCGGGGTTCACCGCGATGGCGCGCGCGATGCACAGGCGCTGCTGCTGGCCGCCGGACAGGCCCGTGCCGGGCTCGCCGAGGCGGTCCCTAACCTCGTCCCAGAGGCCGGCTCGCTGCAGGCTGGACTCGACCAGATCGTCAATGTCCGCCTTGCCCTGGGCCATGCCGTGGATGCGCGGGCCGTAGGCGACATTCTCGTAGATCGACTTCGGAAACGGGTTCGGCTTCTGGAAGACCATGCCCACGCGCGCCCGCAACTGGACGACGTCGATGGACGGGTCGTAGATATCCTGCTCGTCGATGGCGATATCGCCCGTGACCCGGCAGATCGGGATCGTGTCGTTCATGCGGTTGATGCAGCGCAGGAAGGTGGACTTGCCGCAGCCCGACGGGCCGATCAGCGCCGTGACCTCGTTCTCGCGCACATCGAGGGACACGCCGAACAGCGCCTGCTTCTCGGCGTAGAAGACATCGACGTTCTCGGCCTTCACCTTGGTGGGGGCGGGCGCCGCCTCGACATCGGGCGTGCTCGCTTCGATCGCTTCACTCATTCCGGGTATGCCTTCTTCAGCCGGCCGTGGTTCGCCGCCTACATATACAGCCTCGGTCATTCTACCACCGCCTTTCAAATTTCCGCCGCAGGAGCACGGCCGCAAGGTTCATGACGATCAGGAAGGCCAGCAGGACCATGATCGCGGCCGACGTTCGTTCGACGAAGGCGCGCTCCGGCGCGTCAGCCCAGAGAAACACCTGGACGGGCAGCACGGTCGCGGCGTCGGTGAACCCGCGCGGGATATCGACGATGAAGGCGACCATGCCGATCATGAGCAGCGGCGCGGTCTCACCCAGCGCGCGGGCCATGCCGATGATCGTGCCGGTCAGGATTCCCGGCATCGCCAGCGGCAGCACATGATGCGACACCGTCTGGAGCGGCGACGCGCCGACGCCGAGCGCGGCCTCGCGGATGGACGGCGGGACCGACTGGAGCGCGGCGCGGCCCGCGATGATCACCGTGGGCAGCGTCATGAGCGCGAGCACCATGCCGCCGACCACCGGGGCCGAGCGCGGCATGCCGAAGAAATTCAGGAACACGGCCAGCCCGAGCAGGCCGAAGACGATCGAGGGCACCGCCGCCAGGTTGTTGATGTTGACCTCGATCAGGTCGGTCCAGCGATTCTTCGGCGCGAACTCCTCGAGATAGACCGCGGCCATGACCCCGACCGGGAAGGACAGGACCAGCGTCACCAGCAGGGTGAGCGCGGTACCGACGACCGCGCCCCAGACACCCGCCTGTTCCGGCTCGCGGCTGTCGCCCGACGTGAAGAAGGTGGTGTTGAAGGAACGCCGGGTCCGGTCTTCCGCGCTCAGGGCGTCGAACCAGGCGATCTGGTCGTCGTTGACCCGCCGGTCGGCCTCGGGCACGTCGCGCGGGATCGCACCCTTGTTGAGCTGGTCGATGTCGGCGGAGGACTTGAACCAGACCGTCCGGGTCGTGCCGATCAGCGACGGGTCGGCCTCGACCATCCGGCGCAGGGTGAAGTCTGCGCCCGAGGACACGATCTTGTAGAGGTTCCGCAGGTCGCGGCGTCCGGAGACGTCCGGGAACTGGGCGCGGATCGCCTCGCGCACGATCTTGCGGTAGTTGCCCTTGGCGATGGCGGCCGGGTCGATCTGGGAAGAGTCCAGCGTGACGTCGAGCGCGATCTCGGTCTGGGTGAATGCGCTTACGCCCGTGGTGACGATCGAGCCCAGCAGGACGGCGAGCATGGCCAGCGCGGCAAAGATGGCGGCAATGCCGTACATCCGGAAGCGCGCCTCGGCCCGGTAGCGCTTGCGCAGATGCGCGTCCGAGAAGTCCGGCTTGCGGACGACGGCCTGGTTCGCGGTGAAATCAGTCATATTCTTCCCGATACTTCCGGACCACCCGGAGAGCGATGACATTGAGCACGAGGGTGGCGAGGAACAGCACCAGGCCGAGCGCGAACGCGGCGAGGGTCTTGGCGCTGTCGAACTCCTGGTCGCCGACCAGCAGGGTGACGATCTGGACGGTCACGGTCGTCACCGCCTCGAGCGGGTTCGCGGTGAGATTGGCCGACAGGCCGGCCGCCATGACGACGATCATCGTCTCGCCGATGGCGCGGCTGACGGCGAGCAAGACGGCGCCGACGATCCCGTGGAGCGAGGCCGGCAGGACGACCTGGCGGATGGTCTCGGACTGGGTCGCGCCGAGCGCGTAGGAGCCGTCGCGGAGCGACTGGGGCACCGCGTTGATGACGTCGTCGGATAGCGACGACACGAAGGGGATGATCATCACACCCATGACGAGGCCCGCGGCGAGCGCGCTCTCCGAGGCGACGGGGAGGCCGACCGATTCTCCGAGGCCGCGGAACAGTGGCCCGACGGTCAGCGCGGCGAAGAAGCCGTAAACCACCGTCGGGATGCCCGCGAGAATCTCGAGCGCCGGCTTGACGAGCGCGCGGGTGCGCGGGCTCGCATACTCGGCCATGTAGATCGCGGCCATGAGCCCGATCGGGACGGCGACGATCATCGCGATCAGGGTGATGAGCAGCGTGCCGGCGAAGACCGGGACGGCGCCGAACGCGCCCGAGCCGCCGACCTGGTCGGCCCGCAGCGCGGTCTGCGGACTCCAGGTGAGGCCGAAGAGGAATTCGAACGGATTGACCTGGCCGAAGAAGCGGATCGATTCGAACATCAGCGACAGGATGATGCCGACGGTGGTCAGGATCGCGATGACCGAGGCGATGAAGAGGATCGCGCGGATGATGCGCTCGACCTGGGGACGCGCGCGCAGCGCGGGCTGGATCGCCTTCAGCGCGAAGAACAGGCCGCCTGACGCGAGCACGATCGCCGAGCCGGTCATCAGGATGAAGCCGAGACGCTGCAGCTCGGCGTAGCGCTGGGCGGCCTCGAGGACCAGCGGGCTCGGCGTGCGGCTGGTGATGTCGCCGGTCGCGAGGTTGCGGATGTCGCTGAGCAGGAGGCTGATCTGTCCCGCGGTCATGTCCGCGGTGCCCTCGGCGATGCCGGAAAGCACCATGCGCTCGACGAGATCGGTCTGGAGGAGGACCCAGAGCGCGATAACGATGAGCGCGGGCAGGCCGCACCAGATGGCGACATAGGCGCCGTGATAGGAGGGCAGCGAGTGGAGGTCGGAGACGCTTCCCGAGACGCTCCGCAGGGCCTTCCGGCGGGCGTGTTGGTAGGCGAAGGTGCTCAGTCCCAGCAGCACGGCAACAAGAATGAGGGTGTTCATCGTGGGTGCTGCCGGCGCCTGGTTTTCGTGTGATCGGGAGAGAAATCCACCGGCGCCCGGGGGCGCCGGTGGGGAGGGCACTTACATAGACAGGGGCTGGAGACCCTGCGCCTGCGTCGCCATGGCGGCGCGGTCGGCGTCGGGGAGCGGGATCAGGCCCTTGTCGATCAGGTAGCCATCGGGGCCCCAGGCGTTCTCGTCCGTGAACTCGGTCACGAACTCCTTGATACCCGGGATCACGCCGACATGCTGCTGCTTCACATAGAAGAAGAGCGAGCGCGAGACCGGGTAGTTGCCCGCGGCGATCTCCTCGAACTCGGGCGTGGTGCCGTTCACCGTGGCGCCCTTGAGCTTGTCGGCGTTCTGGTCGAGGAAGGAGAAGCCGAAAATGCCGAAGGCGTTCGGGTTGGCCTCGAGCTTCTGGACGATCAGGTTGTCGTTCTCGCCAGCCTCGACATAGACGCCATCCTCGCGAACGGCGTGGCAGGCCTTCTTGGCGAGACCCAGTTCCTTCGCGCCGGCGAGCGTCTTGCAGCCGCCTTCCATGGCGATCTCGACGAAGGCATCACGGGTGCCGCTGGTCGGCGGCGGGCCGAGGACCTCGATCTTCTGGTTCGGCAGGGACGGGTCGATGTCCGACCACTTCGTGTGCGGGTTCGCGACCAGCTTGCCGCCCTGGGGGATCTCGGCGGCGAGCGCCAGGAAGATCTGCTCGAGGGACAGGCTCAGATCCGGGCCGCTTTTGGCGTTGGCGATGACGATGCCGTCGAAGCCGACCTTCACCTCGGTGATGCCGATGCCATTCTTGGTGCAATTCTCGAACTCGGACTTCTTCATCCGGCGCGAGGCGTTGGTCATGTCGGGATGGTCTTCACCGACACCGGCGCAGAACAGCTTCATGCCGCCGCCGGTGCCCGTGCTCTCGACGACCGGGGTCGCGAAGCTGGTGGACTTGCCGAACTGCTCGGCCACGGCGGTGGAGAACGGGAAGACGGTGGACGAGCCGACGATGCGAATCTGGTCGCGGGCCTCGGCGGCGCCGACAAGGCCGACGGTGAGCGCGGCGGCGATGGTCATGGTTTTGATTTTCACGGATGCCTCTCCTGAGGATGAAATCGTGGTTGCGTCAAACGATGCGCCCGGCGGGTGAACCCCGTTGTCCGTTCGCGGGCGCGACCCTAGGACCGTTCGAAGATGGGTGTATGACAGTAATGTTACAGTTCGGTGACAGCGCCGGCGGCAACTGTGGACAGCGTTGGGTGGCGCGCTAGGCTGCGCGCTGCAGGGTCACCGTGAACGTGCTGCCCACGCCGGGCTCGCTCTGGATCGCCAGGTCGCCGCGATGGCGGTTGGCGATGTGCTTGACGATGGCGAGGCCGAGCCCCGTTCCGCCCAGTTCGCGCGAGCGGGCGGTATCGACCCGGTAGAACCGCTCGGTCAGCCGCGCGATATGCTCGCGCGGGATGCCCTCGCCCTGGTCGATCACCGACACCGCGACGACGTCGTCGCGCACCGAGCCCTCGACCCGGACCGTGCTGCCGGCGCGCCCGTACTTGATCGCGTTTTCGATCAGGTTCTGGAAAAGCTGGGCGAGCTCGTCCGCCTGTCCCACCACGGGGCCGTCCACCGCGTCGAGGTCGAGCGTGATCGTGACATCGCGCGCGTGGGACTGGGGCGCGAGTGTGTCGGCCACGGTGGCGATGGTTTGCTTCAGATCGACGGCGTCGTCGGGCGGCGTGTGCTCGTTCATCTCGATCCGCGACAGCGACAGCAGGTCGTTGACGATGCGGGTCATGCGGGTCGATTGGGTTTCCATCAGGTCGAGGAACCGTGCCTGGGCCTCGGGGTCGTCCTTCGCCGGCCCGCGGAGGGTCTCGATGAAACCGACGACCGAGGTCAGCGGCGTGCGCAGTTCGTGGCTGACATTGGCCACGAAGTCCGCCCGCATCTGCTCGCCGCGGCGCAGCGCCGTGACATCGCGCATGAGAATGAGCGCGCGGGCGTCGCCCTCGCCCGAGGTGTCCGAGCGCATCGGCTCGACGCGCGCCTCGAAGGACTGGTCGACCCGGTCGGTGAAGGTGAACTCGACCGTGCGCATCGACATCCCGTCGAGCACCTCGGCGGCCGCCTTGAGGATGCCGGGCTGGCGGATGACCGCGGACAAATCGCGGCCCGCGAGGTTGCTGACCCCGTGCCGTCCCTCGAGCAGCGCCCGCGCCGCGGCGTTCGCATAGACCAGCCGCGCCTGGGCATCGAGGGTGATGAGCGGATCGGGCAGGGCGTCAAACAGAACCTGGGCGGCCTGCAGCCCGTCGCGAAGCTGCTTGCGGTCGCGGCCCCAGCTGCGCTCGAGGCGGAACAGCGCCGTTGCCGCGTCTCCGATGGCACCCGCTTCGTCGGTGGGGCCTGCCACGGCCGGCTGGTCCGGCGGCACATCGATCAGCGTTTCCAGGCGGTCGGCGAGCCGGCGCAGTCGCGTCAGCGGGCGGAACAGGAGCGCCGCGGTTCCTGCGATAATGATCGCCGCCGCGACAAAGCCCGGCCCGGGCGCGAGGTGTCCGGCGAGCATGAGTCCGATGAGGACGCCGACCCCGGGCAATGCGAGCGCGAGGGTCGCCGCGAGGAGATGGTTGGGCTTGGGCGTCATGGGCGGAACCTAACATGGTGCCGGACCGGACGGGATTCCGGCTTCAGGGCTGGGATCAGGCTTTCGCCTTCGTTGCCCTGGTCTTCCGCCTAGGCTTCGCTTTGCGGCGGATCGCCTCGTGGGCGCCGAACGCGGACGCGTTCACCAGCTCGTTGACGGTCGCGGTCATGTGCACGATCTCGACCGGCTTCTCGAGTCCCATCAGGATCGGTCCCATGACGGTCCCCACATCCAGGGTCTCGAGCAGGCGCGAGACAATGTGCGCCGAATGCAGGCCCGGCATGATCAGCACGTTGGCCGGGCCGCTCAGGCGCGCGAACGGGTAGTATCGTTCGCGCATATCGGGATCGAGCGCGATGTCGGGCGTCATCTCGCCCTCGTACTCGAAGTCGGCGTCGCCCATCTCGTCGAGCAGGCGGACCGCCTCGCGCGAGCGCTCGGTCAGATCGACCGACGGGTTGCCGAAGTTCGAATAACTGAGAAACGCGACGCGCGGCTCGGTTCCCATCTGGCGCGCCTTGGCGGCCGCCTGGCGCGCGATGGCGACCATCACGTCGGGTTCGGGGCGCGCGTGGATCGAGGCGTCGGCGATGAACAGGGTGCGGTTGCGCAACACGTGCATCGCAAGCCCGAAGAGCTGTTCGCCGGGCACGGGGTCGATCACACGGCTGACGTCGTCGAAGCAGGTGAAGTAGCGGCGCGTCAGCCCCGTGACCATGGCGTCGGCGGCGCCGTGGGCCACCATGCAGGCGGCGAACACGTTGCGGTTCTGGTTCACGTCGCGCGCGCAGTCCCGGTACATCCGGCCCTGGCGCTGGTGGCGGGCATACAGGAAGTCGATGTACTTCTCGCGGTCTTCCGACAGCGCCGCATTGTGGATCGTCAGGTCATCCATCGCGCCGAGACCGAGCTCCTCGATTCGCCGGCGCACTACCTCCTCGCGACCGATCAGGATCGGTTCGCCCAGCCCGGCATTGCGGTAGGCGACGGCGGCGCGGATCACGCGTTCGGACTCGCCCTCGGCGAAGACCACCCGCTGGGGGTTCGAGCGCACCGCCTCGAAGGTCGCCTGGATCACCGATGAACTCGGGTCGAGGCGCTGCGCGAGTGTCTGGCGGTATGCGTCCATGTCCGCGATGGGCTTCCGCGCGACGCCGGTGTCCATCGCAGCTTGGGCGATGCGCGGCGGGACATATTCGATCAGGCGCGGATCGAACGGCACGGGGATGATGTAGTCGGGGCCGTAGACGAGACGCTCGCCGGGATAGGCCGCATCGACCTCGTCGGGAACGTCCTCGCGGGCGAGCTCGGCCAGCGCCTCGGCGCAGGCGATCTTCATCTCGTCGTTGATGGTGCGCGCGCGCACGTCGAGTGCGCCGCGGAAGACATAGGGGAAGCCCAGGACGTTGTTCACCTGGTTCGCATAGTCGGACCGGCCGGTCGCGACGATGGCATCGTCGCGCACCGATTTGACGTCTTCCGGCGTGATCTCCGGATCCGGGTTGGCCATGGCGAAGATGATCGGCTTGTCGGCCATCGACTTGACCATCTTCTTGGTGACCGAGCCCGCGACCGACACGCCGAAGAAGACGTCCGCGCCAACCATCGCCTCTTCCAGCGTTCGCGCGTCGGTCTTGACGGCGTGCGCGGACTTCCACTGGTTCATGCCGTCCGTGCGGCCCTGGTAGATGACCCCGCGGCTGTCGCACAGGATGGCCTGGTCGTGGGGCAGGCCCATCGCCTTGATGAGCTCGATACAGGCGATGGCGGCGGCGCCCGCGCCGTTGACCACAAGCTTGATGTCCTTGATGTCGCGACCGGTCAGGTCGAGGGCGTTGATCAGCCCGGCGAGCGAGACGATGGCGGTGCCGTGCTGGTCGTCATGGAAGATCGGGATGTCCATGATCTCGCGCAGGCGCTGCTCGATGATGAAGCATTCGGGCGCCTTGATGTCCTCGAGATTGATGCCGCCGAAGGTCGGCCGCAGGAGGCGCACGCAGTTGATGACCTCGTCGACATCCTCGCTCTCGACCTCGAGGTCGATGGCGTCGATGTCCGCGAAGCGTTTGAACAGGACGGACTTGCCCTCCATCACCGGTTTCGAGGCCAGCGCGCCGATATTGCCGAGCCCCAGCACCGCGGTGCCGTTCGAGATCACCGCGACGAGGTTCCCGCGTGATGTGTAGTCGTAGGCGTCGTCGGGATTCGCATGAATTTCCACGCAGGGCGCCGCGACCCCCGGCGAATAGGCGAGCGACAGGTCGCGCTGGGTGGTCAGCGGCTTGGTCGCGTTGACCTCGATCTTGCCGGGCTTGCCCGTGCGGTGCATGTGCAGGGAATCGATGTCGAGCTGGGACATTTTCTTCGAATCGCCCCGCGCGCTGTCTGCGGACTTCTCGGCCATGTGTCTCGCCTGTTCTGTGTCAGAGAAGACTTCGATAGCGAGCGTGAACCCTGTTCCCGCGGCGGGTCAAGCGGTGTGCGTTCGTCGCCCAGGCTATCCCCATCCGGGGTTTTGGCCGGACCCGGCGCGGCGTATATGATGCGCCATCGCCATGTCAGGTTCCGCCACCGCCTCCGAAGACCGTTCGAAACCCGCTGCCGCATCGCCGATGCTGGCCCAGTGGCATGCGGCCAAGGACGCCTATCCTGATTGCCTCCTGTTCTTCCGGATGGGGGACTTCTACGAGCTCTTCTTCGACGATGCCGTGGCCGCGGCGGCGGCGCTCGATATAGCGCTGACGACGCGCGGCCAGCAGGCGGGCGAGCCGGTGCCCATGGCGGGCGTGCCGGTGCATGCCGCCGAACAGTATCTGCCGCGCCTGATCCGCGCCGGCCACCGGGTCGCCGTGTGCGAGCAGATGGAAGACCCGGCGGAGGCCAAGAAGCGCGGCTCGAAATCCATCGTTCGCCGTGACGTGGTGCGGGTCATCACGCCGGGAACGCTGAGCGAGGACACGCTGCTCGATTCGCGCCGGCACAATTACCTCGCGGCCTGCGCCGACGCGCGCGGAGCCTTCGGCCTCGCCTGGCTCGACATGTCCACCGGCGAGGTGTGGATGCAGCCGATCCCGTCGGCGGGCGGGGTCAACATGCTGGCGGCGGCGCTGGCGCGCATCGTCCCGGGCGAGCTGCTGGCGCCGGACCGGCTGCTGGATCACCCGGAGCTCGCGCCCCTGTGGGACGACGTGCGCGATGCGCTGACGCCGCTCCCCGCGAGCCGATTCGATTCCGCCAACGCCGAGGCCCGGCTGCTGGCGGCCTACGGCGTGGGAACGCTCGACGGATTCGGCGAGCCGGGACGCGCGGAGATCGCCGCGGCCGGCGCGCTGTTCGATTACCTCGCCCTGACCCAGGTCGACCGGATGCCCCGGCTGATGCGTCCGCGGCGACTGCCGGCGCCGGGCAGCGCCGGCGCGGTGATGGAGATCGATGCCGCGACCCGGCGCAATCTCGAGCTGGCCCAGACCCTCTCGGGCGAGCGCAAGGGCTCGCTGCTTTCGGTCATCGACCGGACGATCACCGGACCCGGCGCGCGCCTCCTGGCCGAATGGCTGGCCGCGCCGCTGACCGACGTGGCGGCGATCGACGCCCGGCTCGATGCCGTGGAGTTTCTCGGCGCGCAGACCGCGGCGCGGGAAGACATCCGGGGCACCTTGCGGGCGGCCCCGGACATGGAGCGCGCGCTCTCGCGGCTCGCGCTCGGGCGTGGCGGCCCGCGCGACCTGGCGGCGATCCGCGCCGGCCTCGAGGCGTCGCAGGCCCTGCGCGACGCGCTCGCCGCGATGGCGGACGCTCCGGAGACGCTGGGCCGGATCGAGGCGTCGCTGGGCGAACATGGGGCGCTGGTCGGCCGGCTGGCGGCGGCGCTCTCGTCGGACCTGCCGCTGGCGGCGCGCGACGGCGGCTTCATCGCGGCGGGCTTCTCCGCCGAGCTGGACGCGCAGACGGAGCTGCGCGACGAGAGCCGGAAACTGATCGCGGGCCTGCAGGCGACCTATGCGGAGACGACCGGGGTCGCGAGCCTCAAGGTCAAGCACAACAACGTGCTGGGCTACTTCGTCGAGCTGGGTGCGAGCCATGCCGACCGGATCATGGCGGAGGGGAAGGAGGCCGCCGCCGACAGCTTCGGCCTGATCCATCGCCAGACCATGGCCAACGCCGTCCGCTTCACCACGGTCGAATTGTCCGAGCTCGACGACAAGATTTCGCGCGCGGGCGAGCGCGCGCTCGCCATTGAGCTCGAGCTGTTCGCGGAGCTGGCCGGGACGGTGCTTGCGGCCGGCGACGAGGTGGCGGCCGCAGCCCGCGCGCTGGCGGAGCTCGACGTCGCGGCCGGGCTGGCCGAGCTCGCGGTTGGTGCGCGCTACACGCGGCCCACCCTCACCGACGGCGCACAATTCACGATCGCCGGCGGGCGGCACCCCGTCGTCGAGGCGATGCTCGAGGACGGGCCGGGCGCCTTCGTCGCCAACGACTGCGATCTGTCCGGCGCGGATGCGGGTCGGCTGTGGCTGGTCACCGGCCCCAACATGGCCGGCAAATCGACCTTCCTGCGTCAGAACGCCCTGATCGCGATTCTTGCCCAGATCGGTTCCTTCGTGCCGGCGGCCGCCGCGGAGATCGGCGTCGTGGACCGGCTGTTCAGCCGAGTGGGGGCGGCGGACGACCTGGCACGGGGGCGCTCCACCTTCATGGTCGAAATGGTCGAGACGGCGGCGATCCTGAACCAGGCCGGTCCCCGCTCGCTGGTCATCCTCGACGAGATCGGCCGCGGCACGGCCACGTTTGACGGCCTCTCGATTGCCTGGGCGACGGTCGAGCATCTGCACGAGGAGAATCGCTGCCGGACCCTGTTCGCGACCCATTTTCACGAGCTGACGCGCCTGGCGGCGCGGCTCGGCGAATTGTCCTGCCACACGATGCGGGTCAAGGAGTGGAACGACGACATCGTCTTCCTGCACGAGGTCGGGCCCGGCGCGGCGGATCGCTCCTACGGAATCCATGTGGGCAAGCTCGCGGGCCTGCCGCCGGCGGTCGTGGGGCGTGCCGAGGAGGTGCTGCGGCTGCTCGAGGCCGGCGACCAGGCGGGCGCGCTCACCCGGCTGGCCGACGACCTGCCGTTGTTCCAGGCCGCCGTCGCCGAAACGGCGCCCGCGCCCGCGGCCGACCCCGTGCGCGACCTGCTGGCCTCGGTCAGCCCCGACGAGCTGACGCCGCGCACGGCGCTGGAGCTGCTCTACCGGTTGAAGGCCGTGATGGATGATTAATTTGCTCGTTCGTGGCCTGGCGCTGGCCGGGTTCGGCGCCGTGGGCGATGTCATGCGCCACCGCAGTTTCCGGATCTATCTCATCGGACATATTCCGAATGTGGTGGGCACCTGGGTCGTGCGGATTTCGATCAGCTGGCTGGCCTGGGAGCTGACCCATTCGGGTTTCTGGGTTGGCGCCGTGGCCGCCGCCGACGCGCTCCCGGTATTGCTGTTCGGGCCGATCGGCGGGGTGATGGCCGACCGTATGGATCGCCGCAAGATCGCTACGGCCACGCAGGCAATGCTGGTGGTGATCTCGGTGTTGCTGACGGTGACGACATTCGCGGGCCTCATGACGATCTGGCTGCTGCTCGCGATGGCGCTCGCGCGGGGCATCACCTTCTCCTTCTGGCAGCCGGTGCGGCTCGCGCTCATGCCCAACCTGGTGCCGCGCGCGGAAATTCCGACGGCGATTGCCCTCAACTCTTCGACGTTCAATGCCGCCCAGTTCGTCGGGCCTGCGTTTGCGGCGATCCTGCTGCCGTTGGGCGGGCCGGGGCTCGCCTTTGCCTTCAACATCCTTGCCGGCGCGGCCATGGTCTGGGCGCTGGCAACCATCGATGTGCCGCTCCGGGCAGGCGGCAAGGCCGCCCATGGCACGTTCCTGGGTGATGCGCTCGCGGGCGTGCGCTACGGCGCCAGGCATCCCGGCATCGGTCCGATGCTGCTGCTGCTGTTCGCGCTCGGCACGATGATCCGGCCGCTGACCGAGTTGCTGTCAGCGCTCGCGGGCTCCGTCTTCCTGCTCGATGTGACGGGTTTCTCGATCATGGCATCGTCGGTGGGGATCGGCGCGATGGCGGGTGCGGTATGGATGCTGCGCCGGGGCAACAAGGACGGCATCACCGAGCTCGCCCTGCTGTCGGGCCTGGTCGGCGGGAGCGCGGCCTTCCTGATCGTCAATGTCACCTGGCTGCCCTTCGCCATGGTCTGCCTCGCGGCGCTCGGCTTTTCGATGACCAGCGGCGGGATTGCGACCCAGCAGGTCGTCCAGTTCGCGGTTCCCGACGAGATGCGCGGACGGGTCCTGGGCCTGTTCGGCATGATCTTCCGGTCCGGACCGGCGCTCGGCGCCCTGGCGATGGGCCGGATCGGCGACGCGGTCGGGCTCGGCTGGCCCGTGACCGTGGGAGCCCTTGTTGGCCTTGCGATCTATGTCTACGCATTCTCCCGGCGAGCGCGGCTGCATGCGGCGCTGGAAGGAGAGCCGGGCGCGCAGTAGCACGGCCGCCCGTGTTCAACCGGCTGCCGAGCGTGTAGAATCAGCCGATCATGGCGACGCGAAAACGCAAACGTGAGGTGATAGACCGGGCCGTGCTGGAAGCCCGGATCGAGGAAGTCTGTGCGGATATCGGCACGGCGTCCGAGCGCCGCCGCGTCGTGCTCGAGCAGCTGAAATCGGCGATCGAGGATGGCCGCACCAGGGTCCAGACCCGCTTCGAGGCCGTAGAGATCGACGGGAACGCCGCCAAGGGCGAGCTGGCCTTCCTGTTCGACCAGGTGATCCGGATCGTTCACGACACCGCGCTGCGCGAGTATCCGGCCGCGAACCCGACCGCCGGCGACCGCATGGCCATCGTCGCCGTCGGCGGGTACGGACGCGGCGAGCTGGCGCCATTCTCCGACATCGACCTGCTGTTCCTCTTTCCGTGGAAGCAGACGGCCCATGGCGAGCAGATCGTCGAGTACATGCTCTACATGCTCTGGGA
The DNA here is from genome assembly GCA_038140435.1 of Rhodospirillaceae bacterium. Lineage (GTDB taxonomy): Bacteria > Pseudomonadota > Alphaproteobacteria > UBA6615 > UBA6615 > UBA8079. Next base: position 15,860 of record JAYQGE010000006.1, read on the forward strand.
CCTGGGTCTCAAGGTGGGACATTCGACCCGGTCGATCGAGGACTGCATCCGGCTGTCGAAGACGGACCTGACGATCCGCACCGCGCTTCTCGAGGCCCGGTATCTTTGGGGCGACCAGGACCTCTATCTCGAGCTGCGCAAGACCTTCCGTGACCAGATCATGTCCGGGTCGGCGATGGAGTTCGTCAAGGGCAAGCTGGATGAGCGCGACCAGCGGCACGCGAAGATGGGTGACAGCCGCTATTATGTCGAACCCAACATCAAGGACGGGAAGGGCGGACTCAGGGATCTCCAGACGCTCTACTGGATTGCCAAGTTCGCCTACGAGGTGGACAGCGTCGCGGACCTGGTCGAGCGCGGAGTCCTGACGAAGGCGGAGGCGCGGAACTTCTCGAAGGACCAGAATTTCCTCTGGTCGGTCCGCTTCCATCTACATTACCTGTCGGGGCGGGCCGAGGAGCGGCTGACCTTCGACGTGCAGACGCCGATCTCCCGGCGCATGGGCTATGCCGACCGTGCGGGGGCGTCCGATGTCGAGCGCTTCATGAAGCACTACTACATCGTCGCCAAGGATGTGGGCGACCTGACCCGGATCTTCTGCGCCGCCATCGAGGCGGAGAATATGAGCAGGCCGATCATCCGGCTGCCGCGCCTGCGCCGTCCGCGCGACCTGATGGGTTTCGAGATCGACCGTGACCGACTGACCGTCGCGGACGAGGCGCAGTTCGATCACGATCCCGTCGCGATGATCCGGCTCTTTTACGTGGCGCATAACGAGGGGCTCGACATCCACCCCCACGCGCTGCGTCTGGTGACCCAGAACCTCAAGCGGATCGACAAGTCGGTCCGCGAGGACCCGGACGCGAACCGCATGTTTGTCGAGATGGCGACGTCGATCGATTCGCCGGAGCTGGCGCTCACCCGAATGAACGAGGCCGGCGTGTTCGGCCGGTTCCTGCGCGACTTCGGCAGGGTTGTCGGCCAGACCCAGCACGACATGTATCACGTCTATACGGTGGACGAGCACACCATCCAGGCGATCGGCCTGCTGGCGCGCATCGAGCGTGGCGAGCTCGTCGAAGAGCACCCCGTCGCCAGCGAGGTGATCCACAAGATCGGTTCGCGGCGGGCGCTCTACATGGGCGTGTTGTTCCACGATATCGCCAAGGGGCGCGGCGGGGACCATTCGGTCCTGGGCGCGCGGGTGGCAAAGCGGGTCTGTCCCCGGCTCGGACTCGATGACGAGGAAAGCGAGACGGTGGAGTGGCTCGTGCGCGAGCATCTGGTGATGAGCGATGTCGCGCAGAAGCGGGACCTGAACGACAGCAAGACCATCATGGACTTCGTCGACCAGATCCAGTCGCCCGAGCGGCTCCGGCTGCTGCTGTGCCTGACGGTCGTCGACATGCGCGCCACGGGCCCCAATGTCTGGAACAACTGGAAGGCCGAGCTTCTGCGCGAGCTCTATCACGCGGCGGAGGACGTGATGTCCGGCGGCCAGCGGACGGATGCGCGGGGCACACGGATCGAGGCGGCGAAGGCGGCGTTGCGCGAGGCGCTGGCCGACTGGTCCGACGCGGATGTCGAGGCGCAGTTCGAGCGGGGGTATCCCGGCTACTGGCTGACCTTCGACACCGACACGCTCGCCCACCAGGCGCGGCTCATGCGCACGGCGGAGCAGGAGCAACTGCCGCTGTCGATCCGCACCCGGGTGCGGTCCGACATCGATGTGACCGAGCTGACGGTTTACACGCAGGACCACCCGGGCCTGTTCTCGCGGATCACCGGTGCGATCTCCGCGATCGACGCGAACATCGTCGATGCCAAGGTGTTCACCACGCCCCAGGGCATGGCGCTCGACACCTTCTGGCTGCAGAACCGCGACGACAACGCACTGGCGGCGTCGGGTGCGCTTGCCAAGCTCACGGTGCAGATCGAGCGCGCCTTCGCGGGCGAGATGAGCCGCTCGGAGCCGGAGGCGGAACGGACCTTCGTGCCGGCGCGCACCAAGGTCTTCACCGTGCCCCCGCGGGTGATCATCGACAACCAGGCGAGCGCCACCCATACGGTGATCGAGATCAACGGCCGTGACCGGCAGGGGTTCCTCTACCGGGTTACCCGCGCGCTCTACGACCTGTCGCTGCAGGTCTCCTCGGCGAAGATTTCGACGTTCGGCGAGCGCGCGGTCGATGTCTTCTACGTCAAGGACGGGTTCGGGATGAAGGTCAGCCACGAGTCGCGCATCGCCGCGATCCGCGAGCGCCTGCTGGACGCCATCCGCGAGGAGGATGCGGGCAAGGCGGCCGTGCAGGGCACGCCCCAGGCGGCCGAGTAGAGAACCCGACCCTCGGGACCACCGGCCGATGAAATCCGTTCTGCTTGCCGTCTCGGCGCTGCTCCTGGGAACCCTGCTGCTGATGCTCGGCAGCGGCCTTCAGGGCACGCTGATCGGCATCCGCGGGGCGATCGAGGCCTTTTCGCGGGTCGAGATCGGCCTGATGATGTCGGCCTACTATGCCGGGTTTGCCGGCGCCTGCCTGTTCGGCGGCCGGATCATCGAGCGGGTCGGTCATATCCGGACGTTCGCCGCATTCGCGTCGACGGCGTCCGCCGCGGCCATCGTGCACGCGGCCATCGTCGATCCCTATTCCTGGATCGTCCTGCGGGCGCTGACCGGTGCCTGCTTTGCCGTCCTCTACATGGTGATCGAGAGCTGGCTGAACGGTCAGGTCACCAACGAGCGGCGCGGCACGATCATGGCGATCTACATGATCGTCAACCTGGGCGGCATCGCCGCGGCCCAGCAGCTGCTCCTGCTGTCGGACCCTGGCGGCTTCGAACTGTTCGTCGTGTCGTCGGTCCTGGTGTCGCTGGCCGTCGTGCCGGTGGCGCTGACGACATCGGTTGCACCGAGCCCGATCCCGACGGAGCGCATGGCGTTCGGCGAGCTGGTCACCGTCTCGCCCCTGGGTGTCGTCGGCGCGCTCTCCATCGGCCTGGTCAACGGCGCGACCTGGGGCCTCGCGCCGCTCGCGGCGATCAACTTCGGCCTCGGCACGCCCGCCGTCGCGCTGTTGATGAGCCTCATCGTCCTGGGCGGCGTGGTGTTCCAGTGGCCCGTCGGTTGGGCCTCGGACCACCTGGACCGCCGCGCCGTGATCGCCGCGGCGACGGCGCTGCTGGTCGTGACGTGCCTCGGCCTGTTCCTGACAGCGGGGCCGGATGCGGATCTGTTCGTCTTCTTCGCCGTCAGTTTCGTGTTCGGCGGCATGGGGTTCGTCATCTATCCGCTTTGTTCGGCCCATCTGAACGACAGGATTGACGACGACGACCGGGTCAGCGCGAACGCGGCGCTGCTGCTGGTGCTGGGCGTCGGCGCGGCGATCGGACCCCTGCTGGGGGCGTTCGCGATGCGCTATCTCGGCGACCCGGGATTGTTCGTCTTCATGGGCGTCATCGGGCTGTTCTTCCTTGGCTTCGCCCTGCTGCGCATGCGCGACAAGCCGCCGGTGCCCGATGACGAGCAATCCCGCTTCGAACCCGTGATTCCGACGCCGGCCTCGACTCTGCTCGATCCCCGGGTGGAGCCCGTCGAGCCGGAGGTCTGAATTCGTGGCCGCGCGCCTTTTCTTCGCCGCGGTTTGCCGCTAAGAGCGGCCCATGCCACTCCTACGCGCCATAGCCACGGTCGGCGGCTGGACCATGGGCAGCCGCGTCCTGGGCTTCGTGCGGGACATGTTCATCGCTGCATTTCTCGGCGCGGGACAGGTGAGCGACGCCTTCTTCGTGGCGCTCCAGTTTCCGAACATCTTTCGCCGGCTGTTCGCCGAGGGCGCCTTCAACGCGGCGTTCGTGCCGCTGTTCGCGGGCGAGCTGACGGAGCGTGGCCGCGCGGCGGCGCGCGCCTTCGCCGAGCAGGTGTTCGGCGTGATGCTGCTGATCCTGATCGCGCTCAGCATCCTCGTCGAGTTCTTCATGCCGGAGGTGATGGCGGTGGTGGCCGGCGGGTTCCGCGACGAGCCGGAGAAGTTCCGGCTGGCTGTCGATTTCGCCCGCCTGACCTTCCCCTACCTGCTGTTCGTCTCGCTGGCGGCGATGCTGGGCGGAATCCTGAACACGCTCGAACGGTTCGTCGCGGCGGCGGCGGCCCCGATCCTCCTGAACGTGATCCTGATCGGCGCGCTCGCCGGCGTCGCCCTCGGCTGGTTGCCCGACCCCGGCATTGCGCTGAGCTGGGGCGTCCTGATCGCGGGGGTCGGACAGCTCTTCTGGCTGGCGGCAGCCTGCGCGCGCACCGGTCTCATGCCCGTCGTGCCGCGCCTCGTGTTCGGGCCGCGGGTGCGGCGCCTGTTCGTGCTCATGGGGCCGGGCATCCTCGGCGCGGGCGTCTATCAGATCAACGTTCTGATCGGGGTCCGGCTCGCCTCGGAACTGCCGGAGGGATCGGTGTCGTTCCTGTACTTCGCCGACCGGGTGAACCAGCTTCCGCTGGGCGTGGTCGGCGCGGCGGTGGGGGTGGCGCTCCTGCCGCTGCTGTCGCGCCAGCTCAAGGCCGGCGACGCGGCCGCGGCGCGCGACAGCCAGAACCGCGCGATCGAGTTCGCCATGCTCCTGACGCTGCCCGCCGCCGCGGCGCTCGTCGTGATCGCCGATCCGATCGTGACGGTGCTGTTCCAGCGCGGCGCGTTTGATGCGGGTGACGCGGCGGCGACGGGTGCGGCGCTCGCGGCGTTCGCGCTCGGGCTGCCCGCCTATGTCCTGATCAAGGCGCTGGCGCCGGGCTTCTTCGCGCGTGAGGACACGGCGACGCCGGTCAAGGTCGCGGCGCTGGCGCTGGTCGTCAATGTCGCCCTCGCGCTCGCGCTGATGCCGGCGCTGGCCCATGTCGGAATCGCGCTGGCGACGGCAGCCTCGGCCTGGCTCAACGCGGGACTGCTCGCATACCTGCTCTTCCGCCGGGGGCTGTTCGATCCGGACCGCCGGCTGATCGTGCGGCTGGGCCGGGTTGCGCTCGCGGCGCTGTTGATGGCCGCGGGTCTCTTCTTCCTTGCGGGTGTGCTGGGCGATGCGCTCAGCCGGAGCGATGCCGCCGGGATCGCCGCGCTCGCGGCACTGGTCGCCGCCGGCCTGGCAGCGTTCGCGGTGTGTGCGCAGCTGCTTCGGGCGACGTCGCTGGGCGAGTTGCGTACCATGCTGCGCCGGGGCTGACCGCCCGGATCCGGCCCTTGACCGGCGCGCGCTTGACCTGTCGCGCGCTCGCGGGTCATAACCCGCGCCGACACCCTCGGGCGTCCAAACCCCCAGGAGCTTTTCAGCGATGAGCCGCATTTTCTCGGGCGTCCAGCCCACCGGCGACCTTCACCTCGGCAACTATCTTGGTGCGATCCGGAACTTCGTCGGCCTGCAGTCGGACTTCGAGTGCATCTACTGCGTGGTCGACATGCACGCGATCACGGTCTGGCAGGATCCGAAGCTGCTCGCACCGCACACCCGCGAGGTGGCGGCGGCCTTTCTTGCCTCCGGCATAGATCCGGAGACCTCGATCATCTTCAACCAGAGCCAGGTGACGGCCCATGCCGAGCTCGGCTGGGTGTTCAACTGCGTCGCCCGCGTCGGCTGGCTCAACCGGATGACCCAGTTCAAGGAGAAGGCGGGCAAGCATCGCGAGAATGCAAGCGTCGGACTCTACGTCTATCCCAACCTGATGGCGGCCGACATCCTCGCCTACAAGGCGACCCATGTGCCGGTCGGCGAGGATCAGAAACAGCATCTCGAGCTGACCCGCGACATTGCGATCAAGTTCAACAACGACTTCGAGACGGAATGTTTCCCCGTCGTCGAGCCGCTGATCTTCGGCGAGGCGACCCGGGTCATGAGCCTGCGCGACGGCACCAAGAAGATGTCGAAGTCCGATCCATCGGAGTATTCGCGGATCAACCTGACCGACGGCGCCGACGACATCGCGGGCAAGATCCGCAAGGCCAAGACCGATCCCGAGGCGCTGCCCGGCACCGAGGCGCTCGCCGAGGACGGGGTGCATGTCGAGGCCGAGGCCGAGCGGGCCCGGCCCGAGGCGTTCAACCTGCTCTCGATCTATGCCGCGCTGTCGGGCCAGTCGATGTCCGAGACCCTCGACCAGTTTGCCGGCGCCCAGTTCAGCGGCTTCAAGGGCGAGCTGGTGGACCTGTCCGTCGCGAAGCTGGGCCCGATCGGGGAGGAGATGCAGCGGCTGATGGCGGCGCCCGACCATGTCGACCAGATTCTGAGCGACGGCGCGGAGCGGGCCGCAGCCATCGCGGCGCCGGTGATCAGGGAAGTGCACGAGATCGTCGGCTTCCTTGGGCGCTAGGCGCCCGACCGGCCAGTCAGGCGAATTCCGGCAGGGTGAAGATCTCCTGCGGCTCGCGCACGCCGCGCAGGGCCTGGAACCCGAGCGATACGAGCTCCGCGTCCGTGCCCTCGGCGATGCGCTGGGACACCAGCACCTGCCGGTCGAGCGTGCGGCACAGCGCCTCGATCCGCGCCGTCTGATTGACGGCGGGGCCGATCACGGTGAAGTCGAGCCGGTCCGGCGCGCCGATGTTTCCGTATACGACGGTGCCGTGATGCAGCGCGATGCCGAAATCGATTTCGTCCAACCCCTTCTCGCGCCGTGCCGCGTTTCCGGCCGCAACCTGCTCCGTGGCATCCCGTGCCGCGGTGAGGGCCGCGTCAATCGCAGGCCGGGCGCCGAGCTCCGGGTCGACGGGAAAGATCGCGAGCACTGAATCGCCCATGAATTTGAGGACCTCGCCGCCCTGCGCGGCGATCGCGCCGACGACCCGCTCGAAGTGGTCGTTCAGGATTCCGAGCATCACGGGCGGCGCGAACTCGTCGGACATGCGGGTGAAGCGGCGCAGGTCCGAGATCCAGACCACCGATTCGATCGTCTCGTTGACACCGCGATAGATCTGGCCCTGGAGCACGCGCTCGCCCGCGCTGTGTCCGAGATAGGTGTCCATCAGGTTCCGCGCGATCATGCGGACCGCGAGAATCTCGATGACCAGCGCGAAGGCCGGCATGAGCGCGGTGATGCGTTCCAGGGCCGCGTCAGGGAACCCGCCGGGCGCCTTGGTCGCCCAGGAGCAGGCATAGGTCTGTCCGTTGGAGAAGGGGATCGGGAGGATCACGTAGTCGGTTACGCCCTCGGCCTCGAGTTCCTCGAGGATCGGGAAGTCGCGCGGGCAGTCCGGGTCCGCGAGGCGTCGGCGCAGACCGGGCGCACCCTCGAAGACCACCCGCACCGGGCTTCGCTGGAAGGACTCGCTCGATTGCGACTGGTGGTCGCCGGTGAACTCCGTCATTTCGCGGGTCTCGCCGTTCCACACGAAACCGGCCGCCGCGATCTGGGGGTGCAGGGTGCGGATCACGACGCTCAGGCGCGCCAGCGGCAGGCCGCATTCCTGGAAGCGGCGTCCGACCTCGCCGATCAGCGTTGGGATGGATTCGGCGTAGCGTCCGAAATTCTCGGTCCATTCGAAGACCGGACATTGGTAGTCCGGCCCGGGAAGGTTGGCCGCAGAGGCTTCCGGGCTGCGATTTTCCGACACAAGTGTTTCGCTATCCACAGGTGGTGATTCCAGGACGGTGCTTTCGGTTGGCGTGCGGCAATGTGCGGCGGATACCGGGTGTTCCTGATGTGTTCGGGGCCTTTCGGCGGTGAAAATTAACCGTAACACGGTCCCCCGTTAACCATGACCGAGGAAAAACAGGACTTGATTCTTCCGGAAATCTGACCAAATTCCCCCTCCAACGAGGTCCGGACATGGCGATTCGTTAACGGAAGTCCCGTCGAATCGTTAACAAGGGACCCGCCACGCGTGTGAATGTGGTTTCCACAGGCAAAGAGGCAAGGTACCGGATGTTTATCCAGACCGAAGAGACACCCAATCCCGCGACGCTGAAGTTCCTCCCGGGCAGCGAGGTGCTTGCCGCGGGCACGGCGGATTTCCCCAGCCGGGAGACCGCGGATACGTCGCCACTGGCGATGCGCCTGTTTGCGGTGCCGGAGGTCACGGCCGTGTTCCTCGGCAGCGATTTCGTGACGGTGACCAAGGCGCCGGAGGCGGACTGGCAGGTGCTGAAGCCTGCGGTGCTCGGTGCGATCATGGAGCACTACACGTCGGGCGACCCGGTGATGCGCGAAGCCGCCGCGCCGGTGCACGCCGAAGCCGATGGCGAGAATGCCGAGGTGGTCGCCCAGATCGTCGAGCTGCTGGACACGCGCGTACGCCCGGCCGTGGCGATGGACGGCGGCGACATCGTGTTTCACGGGTTCGAGGACGGCGTGGTCTTCCTGACGATGCAGGGCGCGTGCGCCGGCTGCCCGAGCTCGACGGCCACCCTGAAAATGGGGATCGAGAATCTGCTGCGGCACTATGTGCCGGAAGTGGACGAGGTGCAGGCCGTCGCCTAGCGGCGATTGTCGAAAAACAGAGGATGAGCATGGCGAACCGGGACCAAGTCCCGGCTCGCCGAACAGTTTGAATACGCATAAAAGTTGATGCGCCCCTGGCCCGCGGCAACGTGGGGGAGCGTGTCGGAATGAGGGGCATTATTCCAAAGCTTCGGAGAAACAAGCGCACTGCTCTCGCGGTCACGGTTATCGCCGCTGCCGCGATCGGTGGCGTTGTGGCAGGCACCTCGGTGGACCGGCCGGCCCGCGCGGCCCTCGACTGGATTGCGCTGCCGCAGATCGATTTCGAGACCACGCGACCGCAGATCGCCGATATCGACGACGACATGCTCGATGTCGCGTCGGCCGACGGCCTGCACGAGCTGCTCGACGGGACCGGCTATTCCCTGCGCCAGATTCGCCGTGGCGACGCGCGTGTTCCGCGCCTCTTCGTCGAGTCCCTGCCGGCTGATTTCGATACCCGGATGGTCGTCGAGGAGCGCAAGCGAACCTTCATCCGCACCATGCTGCCGCTGATCCTCAAGGCCAACGAAGAGGTCGAGATCGAGCGTCGCCGGCTGATCGCTCTCGAGGAGCATGTTCTGTCGGGCCATGATCTCTCCGACGACGAGCAGGCCTGGCTCGACCGCCTCGCGGACAAGTACCGGGCCGCGCCCGGCGACTTCGCGGCTCTCTTGCGGCGTGTCGATACCGTGTCGCCGACGGTTGCGCTCGCGCAGGCCATCGAGGAGAGCGGCTGGGGCCGTTCCCGCTTCGCGCGCAATGGCAACGCGCTGTTCGGCCAGCGCGCCTGGGGCGCGGGCACGGGCTTCGTACCCGAGGAACGGCCGGACGGTGCCCGTTTCGAGGTGCGTGCGTTCGACAGCCTTCTCGACAGTGTGCGCAGTTATGTCGTGAACCTGAACCGCCACTTCGCCTACGAGGATTATCGGGTCGCGCGCGCGCAGATGCGGACGCGGGACATTCAGCTCGATCCGCGCGCGCTGGCGCGCACGCTGGTGAACTACTCCGAGCGGCGCGACGAGTATGTGAACGCGCTGATCGGGCTCATCCGGACGAACAAGCTCGGTGATTTCGAAGCGGTGCGGCTGTCCACGGATCCGTTCGATTCCGAAGCCGTGCAGGTCGCCTCGCGTTAGCGACGGCCCCGCCGCGCCTCAGGAGTGCGGCACGTAATACAGCATCCCCAGCCAGTGCCAGCGGCCTTCCGGGCCGAGCGCGGTGCAGTTGATGCGCGCGCGACCGCTCGGGAAGGGGCCGTTCATGCGCACCTCGATTCGCGGGCCGATCTCCTCGACCTGGACCTGGCCCTGGTCCGCGGCGTAGCAGGCGAGCCCCTTGATGTTCGCGGCGGTTTCCATGCGCGTGAATCCGAAGAACGGCGGGTTCTGGGTGAGCATGGGATTGGACGGCGTCATGTCGCGATGCGGGATCGGCAGCGCGTTCGCCACGAGACGAAAGCGCTCCATGTCGCCGAACGCCTCGTTCAGGGCAAAGCGCGGCATGTAGTAGGGGTCGGTCGAGGCGTCGAGCGCGCCGGACTGCTGGCCGAAGGCGCTGGTGTAGCCCGCGTCCTGGACGACGCGCTGGACCCGGGTGCTGGCCTCGCCGAATGGATAGGCGAAGAGCGGCGGAATCACGCCGAGTTCGGCCCGGTAGCGCGTGTTGGAAGTCTCGATATCCGCCTCGTTGCGCGCGACGGAATTGGCGGCCATGTGGAGGTGCGTCGCCGTGTGGCCGCCGATCGTCACGCCGGCATCGCGTAGCTCGCGCACCTGGTCCCAGGTCATAAAATCGGCGAACCTGCGGTCGATCGGATCGGTCGAGACGAAGACCGTGAACGGAAAGCCGGCGCGCCGGAAGCGTGGCAGGGCCTCGGTGTAGATCGAGCGGTAGCCATCGTCGATGGTGATGCCGACGGTACGGTCCGGGAGTTCGCGCCCCTCGCGAATGGCGGACACGATGTCCGGCACCGACATGACCGTGTAGGGGCCGGACGAGAGTTCCGCGATATGCGCGTCGAGCTGCTCGAGCCGGATGTTGGTTGACGGGAAGGCGTTCTCGCCGAACCGGTGATATATCAGGATCACGGCCGAATCCGCCGCGACGGCCGGCGGTATGTGCGCAAGCCAGACCGCGGCGCCCGCCAGGACTCCGGCCAGGGCGGCGCGTCCGCGTCGCGGTATCATGCTCAATGCTCGTCTTTTCACCCGTGTCTCCAGTTAAGGTGGTGTCATGAGGCCGCGTGAAATATTGACGGAACGTTACCGTTGAGCGGATTTGCGCCGCAAGACCCGACGGTCAAGCCGGGCCCATCATCGGTTTTCCGAGATCACGATCCTCAACCAGCGGGTAACGGCGCGGGTCGAAGAGCTGATAGTGCCACCATTCCTTCATGTAGAAGTCCCATCCCGCGGTGGACATGATCCCCAGGAGCAGGTGCCGGTTGCGTTGCGCCTCCGGCGACACCTCTGCGCCGTGATGGGACAGCGGCGTGAACGCGTCGAAGGCGGTGCCCATGTCGAGGGGTGTTCCCGAACTGTCGAGGAGCGTCAGGTCCACAGCGACGCCGCGGCTGTGCGGTGAACCGCGCCGCGGGTCGGCCAGAAAATCGGGGTCCGGCGTGTGGTTCCACAGGGCCCACTGCGCCTCGCTCGGCCGCAGCGCGTCGAAGACGAGAAGCCTGTGGCCGAGACGGCCCGCCAGTTCGATCGCCCGCGCCAGGTGCCCGGCCGCTTCCACGTGCAGGAAGCAGTGCGCGTTCGCGTAGACGGGCTTGCCCGTGAAGTTGTCCGCGGATGCGTAGGCCAGATGGATATCGACATCGTAGGCCGGCGGCGCGATCTCCACATAGGTGGCGGGTTTGGTCGGTGTGTCGTTCATGGGAGTCCTCGGGCGCGGGTCGCCTTTGCCGCGTCGCGATGCTAGACCCCGGTTTCGGATTCGACGAAACGCGAGAAGATGAGCCCTATCTCCGAGCCGAACATCCTGGCACTGGATGCAGCGGGCAATGCCTGCTCTGCCGCGCTGTGGGCGGACGGCCGCGTTGCCTCCGAGCGATGGGAGGCCATGGCGCGCGGCCATGCCGAGGCGTTGATGCCGATGGCGGAGGCGGTTGTCGGCGAAACCGGGTTTGGCGCGCTCGACCTCGTCGCGGTCACAACCGGGCCGGGTGCCTATACCGGATTGCGCATCGCCATTGCGGCGGCCCGCGGGCTGGCCCTCGCGCTCGATGTGCCGGTGATCGGTATCGGCAGCTTCGATGTACATCTGCGGCGCGCACGGGAAGGCGGGGCCGATGGTCCGCTGATGATTCTTCTCGAAACGAAGCGCGCGGCGTTCTATGGCCAGGCCTTCGCCGCGGACGATGCGCCCCATGGCGGGCCGGACGTCATGGACGGCGAACGCGCGGCGGCGGAGATCGCAAAACACGGACTCGCGACGGCGGCCGGCGACGCGGTCGGGCGTTTCGCGGAGCAGCAGCCGACGGTACGTGCCGTTGCGTTCCGCGAACAGGATGCGAGCGCCGCGACCTTGGCGGCGCTGGCCGCAGAGCGTTGGACGGGTGAGGCGGATGTCGCGCCGCCGCGACCGATGTATCTCCGCCCGCCGGACACGAGCCCGCCGGCGGCCGATCGGCAGATCCTGCGCGGGTAGCGGCGCCTTGGTATCCGCTGGCGACGTGCGGACGGACCCGGCGCCGGTCTCGGTCGCGGCACATCTGGCGTATCTGCATGCGCAGTGCTTTGCCGCGCTTCCCGAAACGCCCTGGTCGGCCGATGCGTTCCGGACGATTCTCCGCGTGCCGACAACGGTCGCGCTGATCGCGCGGTTTGCGGATGACGATATCGCCGGGCTCCTGGTCGGCCGGCAGGTCGCGGGCGAGGGTGAAATTCTTACACTTTGCGTGACGCCGTCGATGCGGCGTGGCGGGGTCGCGCGTGCGCTCCTGGCCGGTTTCTTAGCGCGGCTGCCGCGCGACGCCCGTGTCACGCTGGAGGTCGCGGTCGACAATCGGCCGGCGATCGCGCTCTACGAGTCGGCCGGGTTCACCGCATCCGGGCGCCGTCCCGACTATTACCGCGGTGGAAAAAACCCCGTCGATGCAATCATATATAAACGGAATCCGGCGACTTGAGGCGGCGGCTGTGATTGTGGAACGAAAAGACTTGGACAAACGCGGAGCGGCGATTAAATACTCGGACAAATAGTCCAAGTTGTTACCCCGGATAAGGTAGAAGCCGATGAATGAACAGGTGAGTTCCGCAGAATTGTTGAAGTTGACCGCCGATATTGTCGCGGCCCATGTGTCCAACAACAAGTTGCCGGCGAACGAGCTTCCGCAACTGATTGCGCAGGTGCATGCCAGCCTGACTGACACCGGCGGCGCGTCGGGTGAGCAGCAGCGCCTGTCCCCGGCGGTTCCGGTGAAAAAGTCGGTCACCGCCGACTACATCGTGTGTCTGGAGGACGGCAAGAAGCTGAAGATGCTGAAACGCCACCTGAAGACCTCCTACGACATGACGCCCGAGCAATATCGCGAGCGATGGGGCCTGCCGGCCGATTATCCGATGGTCGCGCCCAACTACGCGAAGAAGCGCAGCCAGCTCGCCAAGAAAATCGGCCTCGGCAAGCGCGGCAAGAAATAGGCGGGCCGATATCCCCGATTTCCGCTCGCAGCGTGTTCGCCGCGAGTCGGTATTTGCCCTATATTGGGCACGTGAAGATACCAGTGACAGAGACGGACCTGGCCGGGCGGGCATGACGAACGAAGCACCCTCACGGATCGAACAACTTTGTTCCGAGCGCGGCCTGAAGCTCACCGATCAGCGCCGGACCATCGCGCGCGTGCTGTCGGAATCCGACGACCATCCGGATGTGGACCAGGTCTATCGGCGGGCGACGAAGCTGGATTCCCGGATTTCGATCGCAACCGTCTATCGAACCGTGCGGCTGTTCGAGGAAGCGGACATCCTCGAGAAGCATGACTTCGGCGACGGGCGCGCGCGCTACGAGGAAGTGCAGGATGACCACCACGATCATCTGATCGATGTGAAGACCGGCAGTGTGATCGAGTTCTTCAACGAGGAGATTGAAGCGCTGAAGACCAAGATCGCGCGCGATCTTGGTTATGAGCTGGTCGATCATCGGCTCGAGCTCTTTGCGATGCCGCTCAAGTCCGCGGATGACGACGGCGCCGATTGACGGGCCGCCGCGATCCCATGCAAGCGCCCAACGAATGAACGAACTCGCGGACGGAGACGGCGGCGCGCCCGAGAGCCTCGATGCCGCGCTCGCAACTCTCGGCACCGGTACGCTGAGCGTACGCCTGGCGCGCGGCGAGGACGACATCCTCGCAGCCCAGGCGCTGCGATATCGCGTGTTCTACGACGAGATGAAGGCCAAGCCGGACGCCGAGATGGCGCGGTTGCGGCGCGATATCGATTCGTTCGATGAGGTCTGCGAGCACCTGCTCGTCTGCGACACCGCGCGGGGCGCCGGGCCGGAGTCCATTATCGCGACCTACCGGTTGCTGCGCGGGACGACGGCGCGCCGGTTCGGCCGTTTCTATTCGGCGGGCGAATACGACATCGCGCCCCTGATGGGCTATGACGGGGAGTTGCTCGAGCTGGGCCGTTCCTGTGTCGACCGGGACTATCGCGGTCGCCCGACGATGCAGCTTCTGTGGGCGGCCATCGCCCATTTCGTGTTCCATCACGACATAGCGCTGATGTTCGGCTGCGCGAGCCTGCATGGCGTCGATCCCGAGAGCCTCGCGCTTCCGCTCAGCTATCTGCATCACTTCCACCTCGCGCCCGAGGAGATGCGGCCGGTTGCGCTGCCCCATCTACATGTGGGCATGGATTTCATGCCGCCCGACGACATCAACAAGAAGGCTGCTGTCGCCGCGTTGCCGCCCCTGTTGAAGGGATATCTGCGGCTGGGCGGTTTCGTCGGCGATGGCGCGGTCGTCGATCATCAGTTCAACACCACGGATGTCTGCATTGTCGTGAAGACCGACCTCGTGTCCGGAAAATACTATCGCCACTATGGCCGCCTGCGGACCGAGGCCGGGAACGCGGAGGACGGCGGGGCGGCAAACGGCGGCGCATGAGCGAGCCGACCATCCATCATTCCAGGGTGACGGCCGCGGCCCGCGCATCGGTCTATGTGGCCTTTACGCTGGCGCTGATCCCGGTGCAGGCCGTTGCGCTTCTGCTGCGCCTGTCGCTCTCGCGCCGCATTCCCCTCTGGTATCACCGGACCTGCTGCCGGCTCCTGGGTATCCGTCTCGAGGTTTTCGGCCGCCGCTCGCGCAAGCGACCGACGCTGTTTATCGCCAATCACAGCTCCTATCTCGACATCCCGATCTACGGCGCCCTGATTCCGGGGTCCTTCGTTGCCAAGACCGAGGTCGCCGACTGGCCGCTGTTCGGGCTTCTCGCGAAGCTGCAGCGCTCGGTCTTCGTGGACCGGCGGGTTCGCACCTCGCACCTGCAGGCCACTGCCCTGGGCCGGCGCCTGGAGGCCGGCGACAGCATGATCCTGTTTCCCGAAGGTACGAGTGACGACGGCAACCATATTCTGTCGTTCAAGAGCGCACTGCTCTCGGTCGCGGAATACCGCGTTCGCGGCGAACCGCTCACGGTGCAGCCCGTATCGCTCACGTATTCCCGGGTGGATGGTGTGCCGATCGGCCGGCATCTGCGTCCCTACTATGCCTGGTATGGCGACATGGACCTGTTGGGCCATGCGGCCGACCTGGTCGGTCTCGGGCGGCTGACCGTGACCGTCTCCTTTCATCCGCCGGTCACCATCGACCAGTTCGAATCCCGCAAGGCGCTTGCCCAGCATTGCCAGGAGCAGATCACGCGCAGCCATGCCGACGCGCTGTCCGGGCGTATCCAGCCGATGGTTGGCACGTCGGGAAAATGGGACTGGATTCGCTGGCGCCTGCGACCGCGGCTAAACGACCTGAAGGGCCTGCGCCGCGCGAAGAAGGGATTCGCCTCTCCCCGCGAGCAGCGCGCGTCGGCGCGGGTTGACTCCAAGAGGTCGAGGGCTTAGGTGTGCGATTGTCGATGAATAACAAGGTGTTGGCGGCAAAATCGGGCGTGAATCCGCACCCCGGGGACCGGCCGGCGCCGCGACCCGTATAAGCGCTCTTGGCTAAGAAACTCTTCATCAAGACCTACGGCTGCCAGATGAACGTCTACGATTCCGCCCGCATGGCGGAGATCCTGGCGCCGCTCGGCTATGCCCCCGGCGACGCGGCCGAGGCGGCGGACATGGTGATTCTGAATACCTGTCACATCCGCGAGAAGGCGAGCGAGAAGGTCTATTCGGAACTCGGGCGATTGCGGAAAGCGAAGGATCGCCGCGCCGCGGAGGGCGACGCGCCCATGGTCATCGCCGTGGCGGGCTGTGTCGCGCAGGCGGAAGGCGAGGAGATGCTGCGCCGTGCACCCTTCGTCGACATCGTGCTCGGACCGCAGACCTATCACCGGTTGCCGGAGATGGTGGCGCGCGCCCATCGCGCCGGCGCCGAGGGGAATCGCGGCGTGCTCGACACCGATTTTCCGGTCGACAGCAAGTTCGACCATCTGCCCGATCGTCCGTCGAACCAGGCGACCCTGGGCGCGACGGCGTTTCTCTCGATCCAGGAAGGCTGCGACAAGTTCTGCACCTTCTGTGTCGTTCCCTACACCCGTGGCGCGGAGTTCTCGCGGCCCGTGGCGCAGATCGTCGAGGAGGCCCGGCAGCTCGTCGCCGGCGGCGCGCGCGAGCTCACGCTCCTGGGCCAGAACGTCAACGCGTATCACGGCATTGACGACACGGGCGATGAGCCGGGGGGCGAGATCGGGCTGGGGACGCTCGTCCGGCGTCTGGCCGAGGTCGATGGTCTCGCCCGCATTCGCTATACGACCAGCCACCCCCGCGATGTGGATGCGGACCTCATCGCGGCCCATGGCGAGATCGACCGGCTGATGCCGTTCCTGCACCTGCCGGTGCAGTCGGGCAGCGACCGAATTCTCACCGCAATGAATCGCGGTCACGACGCGGCGCGATACATGGAGATCGTTGCGTCCCTGCGCGCGGCCCGGCCGGACCTTGCGCTCAGCAGCGATTTCATCGTCGGCTTTCCCGGCGAGAGCGACTCGGATTTCGCGGCCACGCTCGCGCTGGTGCGCGACGTCGGCTACGCCCAGGCCTACTCGTTCAAGTACAGTGCCCGGCCGGGAACCCCGGCGGCGGGCCTGCCGCGGCAGGTGCCGGAGGATGAAAAGGACGCGCGTCTTGCCGAGTTGCAGGCGTTGCTCGAGGACCAGCAGCAGGCGTTCAACGCGCAGACGGTCGGGCAGACGCTGGACGTCCTGTTCGAGCGCGCTGGCCGGCATCCCGGCCAGCTCGTCGGGCGCACGCCCTACAACCAGGCGGTGCATGTCGCGACCGAGGATTTTCGCGTCGGCGATGTCGCGAAGGTTGCCATCGACTCTTGCAAGCCGCACAGTCTTGAGGGGCGAATCGCGGACACGGCGACCGCACCAGCGGCATCCGAGGAGAGGTTGAGCGCTTGACATCGACTGACACGGCGACCGGGCGTCCGGTGCAAATCCAGTTCGACGACAACACGCTTCTCCCGGCACTGTTCGGGCATCACGACGAGCACCTGCTGCAGATCGAGCGGCTGCTCGACGTGACCCTGCGTTACCGCGGCAACCAGCTCGAGATCCAGGGGCCCGAGACGTCCCGGGAAATCGCCGACCGGGCGATCGAGGATCTCTATGGCCGCCTCAAGGGCGGGCAGGAGGTCGCGCCGGGAGATGTCCAGGCGGCGGTGCGCATGGCCGCGAGCGGCAATCTCGAGGATCGCCGGATCGCGATCCGGACGCGCAAGCGCACGATCACGCCGCGTTCACCGGTACAGGCGCGCTACCTGGAGGCGCTGGGTCACGCGGACCTGACCTTCGGCCTGGGACCGGCGGGAACCGGCAAGACCTACCTGGCCGTCGCGATGGCGGTCAGCGATCTCATCCAGGGCAAGGTGGATCGTCTCATTCTTTCACGCCCGGCAGTGGAGGCAGGCGAGCGCCTCGGGTTCCTTCCCGGCGATTTGCAGGAGAAGATCGACCCCTACCTGCGGCCGCTCTACGACGCGCTCTACGACATGCTGCCCGGCGACCAAGTGGTGAAGCGCCTGAACAGCGGCGAGATCGAGGTTGCGCCGCTTGCCTTCATGCGCGGGCGCACCCTGACCCGCGCCTTCATCATCCTCGACGAGGCGCAGAACACCTCGGCGATGCAGATGAAGATGTTCCTGACCCGCCTGGGCGAGGGGTCGCGCATGGCGGTCACGGGCGACATGAGCCAGGTCGATCTGCCGAGCGGGACGCGTTCGGGGCTGGCCGATGCGCTGGATGTTCTCGACCGGGTCGACGGCGTTCGCATCGTCCGGTTCGGCGCCGAGGACGTGGTGCGCCACGGCATGGTGACCAAGATCGTCACCGCCTACAACGCGCGCGACAAGGCGCGTACGGCTGCGAAAGAGGATCAATGACGGAGCGAAGCGCCGGCATCGTCGAGGTGATCGTCGATGTCGTGGATCCGGCCTGGGAGGACAAAGGGATGGATGTCCACGGTATCGTGGACGCGGCAGTGCGCGCGGCTCTCGCCGCCGGCACCGAGGATGCGGGGAATGCGGAAATCGGGGTGCGCCTGACCGATGATGCCGACATTCGAACGCTCAACCGGACATGGCGCGATCGGGATGCGGCCACCAATGTCCTTGCGTTCGCGATGAGCGAGGCGCCGGTGTCTGCCGGCATTCTCGGCGATGTCGTCGTCGCCTTCGGCACCTGCGCCCGGGAAGCGCGGGACCAGGAAAAGTCGCTCGCCGATCATCTCAGCCATCTCGTCGTGCACGGCACGCTGCACCTTCTCGGCTTCGACCACCAGGAAGACGATGCGGCCGAGGCGATGGAAGGCCTGGAGCGTGCCGTTCTGGCGGGGCTCGGCGTCGCCGATCCCTACGCGGGCGAAGCAGCGGCCTGACGGGCTAGGATGGCGCCATGACAGACCTGCCGCGCAACGATAAATCCATGCCGGCATCCGGCCCGGAGACAGCCGGGCGCGGGACACTGGGCCAGTGGCTGCGTGGGCTGTTCGGCGGCCGCAGTGGCGATAATTCCGTTCGCGAGACCATCGGTGAGCTGATCGAGGAGACCGATGACGCGGCGACGCCGATCAATCCCGACGAAGGCGCGCTGATCGCGAACATCCTCAAGCTGCACGACCTCACGGCCGAAGACGTGATGGTTCCGCGCGCCGACATCGTGGCGACGGACCAGGACACCGAGCTGGAGGCGCTCGCCGACCTCATCTCGAAGGAGGCGCATTCCCGCATTCCGCTCTATCAGGGCCACCTCGACAAGGTCGTCGGCTTCGTCCACATCAAGGACGTGCTCGCGACGATGCGCAGCAGCCCGAAGCTTGCCGTGCGCGAGCTGACCCGCGAGATCCTGTTTGCCGCGCCGTCGATCCGGGTGCTCGACCTGTTGCTGGAGATGCGCGCGCAGCGGACCCATATGGCGATCGTCGTCGACGAGTTCGGCGGCGTGGACGGGCTCGTGACCATCGAGGACCTCGTCGAGGAGATCGTCGGTGAAATCGAGGACGAGCATGATGAGGACGGCCTCCTGATCGCGCGCGATCCGGACGGGTCCATCCTTGCCGACGCGCGGACCGAGATCGAGGATCTCGAGGCGATGATCGGCCCGTTCGTCGAGGACGAGGAGCGCGAGGAGGTCGATACGCTCGGGGGCGTCGTCTTTTCGCTCGTGGACCGGGTGCCGCGCCGCAGCGAGGTCGTTACCCATACCTCCGGCGTCGAGTTCGTGGTCGTCGATGCCGACGCGCGCCGCATCAAGCGGCTGCGGGTGCGCGATCAGCGCCCGGACGGGCCGGAGACGGAATGAGCGCGCGCAGCCCCCATGCTGACACGCCTGTCTGAATATTTGCGCGGACTGCGCGGCCGTCGCCGCGCCCTGGTGGCTCTCATCCTCGGCGCGTCCTCCGCGCTTGCGCTCCCGCCGTTTCATCTGGTGCCGATCCTGGTGCCTGCCTTCGTCGGGCTCATGTGGCTCCTCGATGGGACGGACGCCGCGCGGCGGCCTTGGCGCGCCGGCATGTGGGCGGGCTTCTGGTTCGGTTTCGGCCATGCGCTGGTCGGGGTCCACTGGATTGCCGAACCGCTGCTCGTCGATCCCGCGCGCACCGGCTGGCTCATTCCGCTGGCGCTGCCGGGGCTGGCCGCGGCGCTGGCGGCCTTCCCCGCGCTCGCCTGCGGCCTGCTCGTGGCCATGCCGTTGCGGCATGCGCCGGTCGCGCGGGTCGGTGCGCTGGCGGCCCTGTGGACCCTGAGCGAGCTCCTGCGCGGCTACCTGTTCACGGGCTTTCCATGGAACCTGCTCGGATATGTCTGGGCCGGCACGCCGGCGACGATGCAGGCCGCGGCGCTGATGGGGGTGCTCGGGCTGACCCTGGTCACGGTCCTCGCCGCCGCCATGCCGGCGGTGCTCGCCGCGCGCGACAGCGACGTCGGTGGCGACAGCCGCACCGGCGGCCGCCGCCTGAACGCAGTCCTCGTGACCCTCTTGGCGACCCTCGGGCTGCCCGTCGTGCTTTGGGCCGGCGGCGCCGCGCGGCTCGCGGGTACCGAGACGACGCTCGTGCCGGACGTCCGGCTGCGGCTGGTGCAGGCGAACATCGCCCAGCGCGACAAGTGGAACCCCGAGCTGCGCACGGCGCATCTGGACCGCCATCTCGCGCTGAGCGGCATGCTTTCGGATATGCCGCCGACCCATGTCATCTGGCCGGAAACCGCGGTGCCGTTCCTGTTGCCCAACGACACCCTTGCCCGTATCCGGACCGCCACGGCGGTGCCCGCCGGCGGCCGGCTGATCACGGGCACCGTGCGCAGCGTGATCCGCGACGAACAGCGCCGGCTGCACAATGCGCTCGTCACGATCGACGCGGCCGCGGATATCGAGCGGGTTTATGACAAGTCCCACCTCGTGCCGTTCGGTGAGTATGTGCCCCTGCGCGGCGTGCTGCCGATCGACCGGATCGTTCCGGGGCAGGGTGATTTCACCCCCGGGCAGGGCCCCCGACTGCTCGAGGTTCCGGGGTTGCCGGCGATGAGCCCGCTGATCTGCTACGAGGCAATCTTCCCGGGCCGGGTCACGCCGCGCGGCGAGCGCCCGGGATGGCTCCTGAACCTGACCAACGATGCGTGGTTCGGCACCTTCGCCGGCCCGCGGCAGCACTTCGCCATCGCTGCAGCCCGCGCCGTGGAGGAGGGGCTGCCGATGGTACGTGCAGCGAACACCGGTATTTCCGCCGTGGTGGACGCCCATGGGCGGACGGTCGCGCGCCTCGGAATCGGCGAACGGGGTGTCCTCGACAGCGGCTTGCCGGTGGCGCTGTCACCCACCCCGTTCGCGCGCTGGGGCGAGGCGATTCCCACGATAGTTGCGCTGCTGCTTTTGGGGTTCGCGCTGGGTGCCGGGCACCGCCGCAAAGGCCCTTGACGGGCCGGGGGACGTTCCTGCACAACCGGGGCATCCGGCCGAGGGGCGCTGGACGGCTACCTGATCCATTTTCCGAAAACGAAATGCGGTTGGCCCGCCGCAAACAAAAACGTCCGACCGCAGGGAGACCGACCCCGTGTCCAACAGCAGCTATCTTTTCACCAGTGAATCCGTTTCCGAGGGGCACCCCGACAAGGTGTGCGACCGGATTTCCGACGCCATCGTCGATGCGTTTCTGACGGGTGACCCCCAGAGCCGCGTCGCGGTCGAGACCCTGACGACCACCAACCGGATCGTGATGGCCGGCGAGGTGCGCGGCCCGGCGGACATCGACGCCGCCCGCATGGAGGAGATCGCGCGCGCGGCGGTGAAGGACATCGGCTACGAGCAGGACGGGTTCCACTGGAAGAACGCGGATGTCGACTGCTTCGTGCATTCCCAGTCGAGCGATATCGCCCAGGGCGTGGACGCGGCCGGCAACAAGGACGAGGGCGCGGGCGACCAGGGCCTGATGTTCGGCTATGCGTGCCGCGAGACCGATGTGCTGATGCCGGCGCCGATCCATTACTCCCATGCGATCCTGCGTTCGCTCGCGGAGGCGCGGCATTCCGGCGCGGAGTCCGGCCTCGGCCCGGACTCCAAGAGCCAGGTCACGCTGCGCTACGAAAACGGCAAGCCGGTCGGCGCGACCTCGGTCGTCGTCTCGACCCAGCATGGCGAGGACCTGAGCCAGGACGATGTCCGCGAGATCGTGCGCCCACATGTGACCAACATCCTGCCCGACGGCTGGATGTGCCCGGAAGAGCAGTTCTACGTGAACCCGACCGGCCGGTTCGTGATCGGCGGCCCGGACGGCGATGCCGGCCTCACCGGCCGCAAGATCATCGTCGATACCTATGGCGGTGCCGCACCCCATGGCGGCGGCGCCTTCTCGGGCAAGGATCCGACCAAGGTCGATCGCTCGGCCGCCTACGCCGCGCGCTACGTGGCCAAGAATGTGGTCGAGGCGGAGCTCGCCGAGCGCTGCACCATCCAGGTCGCCTATGCGATCGGCGTGTCGCACCCGCTGTCGGTCTATGTCGACACCTACGGCACGGGCAAGGTCGACGAGGCGAAGCTCGCCGAGGCCGTCCAGAAGGCGATGGACCTGTCGCCGCGCGGCATTCGCGAGCATCTCGGCCTGAACAAGCCGATCTACGCGCGCACCGCGGCCTACGGGCATTTCGGCCGGCAGCCGGATACCGACGGCGGCTTCTCCTGGGAAAAGACCGACCTCGTCGACGCGCTGCACAACGCGCTTTGATCGCCACGCCCCCCGCTGATTCCGGGGGCGAAGACCCGCGCTTTCACGGACGTCGGCGTGGCCGCAGGTTGCGGCCCGGCCAGGAACGCCTGCTTGAGAGCTACCTACCGGAACTCCGGGTGCCGGTGCCCGCGGATGGCGAGATCGCCGACCCGGCCGGCTGGTTCGCGGACGACGTCCGCGAGGTCTGGCTCGAGATCGGCTTCGGCGCGGGAGAGCATCTCGCCTGGCAGGCGGCGCATCACCCGAATGCGGGGATCATCGGCGCGGAGCCCTATCTGAACGGGGTGGCGCGGCTGCTTGCCGCGATTGCCGACGACCGGCCCGGCAACGTCCGGGTCCTCGATGACGACGTGCGCCCGCTGCTGCAAGGAATGCCCGACGCATGCCTGTCGCGGGTGTTCATTCTGTTTCCGGACCCCTGGCCGAAGCGGCGCCATCACCAGCGGCGGCTGGTGAACGATGCGATGCTCGACACGCTCGCGCGCCTCATGCGCGACGGTGCGGAGCTGCGCCTCGCGACGGACGACCAGGACTATCTCGTCTGGATGCTGCGCCACCTGCAGGCCCACCCGGATTTCACCTGGACCGCCGCGCGGGCGGACGACTGGCGGCACCGGCCGGCGGACTGGCCGGACACGCGTTACGAGGACAAGAATCGCAGCGGCGGTCCCGGATCGACCTTTCTGCGTTACCTGCGAGTGCCGCGCGGCGCATAAAGGGCGGGTTGCCTTTTCCGCCGTTTTGCCTATATTCGCGCTCAACAAGGCCCAACGGTCTGGTGACAGACAGTTAAGGGGTGGCCCGGACAACCCGGCGCCGCCTTTTTTGTTACCTGATTTTCGTTGCCCCAGACCGCGTGGCCGGACAGAAGGAGCTCGATCGAGGTTTGAACCTGATCAGCGAAAACAGCCAGACGGACCGGATCGTATCCGTCATCGAAGACTCGCTCGCCGATCTCGGCTTCGAGCTGGTGCGCGTCCACTATGGCGGCGCGGGCCGGCCCGTGCTGCAGATCATGATCGACCGCGCCGACGGCCAGGACGTCACGATCGAGGACTGCACGCTGGCGAGCCGCACGTCATCCGCGCTGCTGGATGTGGCCGATCCGATCCGCGATGCCTATGAGCTCGAGGTCAGCTCGCCCGGCATCGACCGGCCGCTGACCCGCCCCAAGGATTTCACCAGCTTCGCCGGCCATGAGGCGAAGGTCGAGTTGAAGCAGGCCGTTGACGGCCAGCGCCGGTTTCGTGGCCGGCTGCTGGGCGTGGAGAATGACCAGGTTCGCCTGGCCGATGAAGATGACGATGAGTTTGCGCTGCCCTTCGCGGATATCGCGCGGGCCAAGCTCGTCATGACCGATGAACTAATTGCCGCGGCCCAGAAGGGCCGGACAAACGAAGGATAGAGAAAATGGAGTCTGGAGGTCCCAGCCGCATCGAGATGCTCGCCGTTGCCGACGCTGTCGCACGGGAAAAGGGCATCGAGCGCGAGGAAGTCATCACCGCGATGGAGCAGGCCATTCAGAAGGCCGGCCGAAACAAGTACGGCCCCGAGCACGACATTCGCGCGATCATCGATCGCGACGGCGGTCACATCTCGCTCGCGCGCTACCGTGAGGTCGTGGAAGAGGTCGAGGACGAGCACACTCAGCTCACGGTCGCGCAGGCGCAGGCCGAGAAGGCGGACGCCAAGGTCGGCGAGTTCCTCGTCGATGAGCTGCCGCCGATCGATTTCGGCCGCATCGCCGCCCAGACGGCCAAGCAGGTCATCGTGCAGCGGGTGCGTGATGCCGAGCGCGAGCGTCAGTTCGAGGAGTACAAGGACCGCGTCGGCGAGGTCGTGAACGGCCTTGTGAAGCGGGTCGAGTATGGCAACGTGACCGTCGATCTCGGCCGGGCCGAGGGCGTGATGCGCCGCGACGAGGCGCTGCCGCGCGAGAACCACCGCCCCGGCGACCGTATCCGCGCGTTCATCTATGACGTGCGCCGCGAGCCGCGCGGCCCCCAGATTTTCCTGACCCGCACCCGGCCGGAACTTATGAAGGCGCTGTTCGCGCAGGAGGTGCCCGAGATCTATGACGGCATCATCGAGATTCGCGCCGCCGCGCGCGACCCGGGAAGCCGGGCCAAGATCGCCGTCATCTCGAAGGACACGTCGATCGATCCGGTCGGCGCGTGCGTCGGCATGCGCGGCAGCCGCGTGCAGGCCGTCGTCGGCGAGCTCCAGGGCGAGAAGATCGACATCATTCCGTGGTCGCCCGATCCCGCGACCTTCGTCGTGAACGCTCTGGCGCCCGCCGAGGTGACCAAGGTCGTGCTCGACGAGGACGCCAACAAGATCGAGGTGGTCGTGCCTGACGAGCAGCTTTCGCTCGCCATTGGCCGGCGCGGCCAGAATGTGCGCCTCGCCTCCATGCTGTCGGGCTGGGACATCGACATCCTCACCGAGGAGGAGGAATCCCAGCGCCGCCAGGACGAGTTCAACACCCGCAGTGCCATGTTCATCGAGGCGCTCGACGTGGAGGATGTGATCGCGCACCTGCTCGTCACCGAGGGCTTCACCACCGTCGAGGAGGTGGCCTTCGTGCCGATGGAGGACCTGCTGGTCATCGAGGGCTTCGACGAGGATATCGGCGAGGAACTCCAGGCGCGGGCGCGCAACTGGCTCGAGGAGCGCGATGCGAAACTCGATGTCGAGCGCAAGAAGCTCGGCGTGGAGGACGCGATGCTGAATGTCGCGGGCGTGTCGCTGGAGACCGCGGTGCGCCTCGGTACCCACGGTGTGCGTACGGCCGAGGACCTGGCCGGCCTCATGCCGGACGAGTATCGGTTCATCTTCATGGACATCGAGACCGAGGTGAAACTCGACGACCTGTTCGATATGGCGGATCACGAGATCAGCCGCCTGGTGCGCCAGAGCCCGGTTCAGCCGGACGAGGCGAACGCGATCATCATGGCCGCGCGCGTCGCGGTCTATGGCGACGACGTGATCGCGCCTGAGCCCGAGCCCGACGAGGCGGAAGAGGCCGAGGCGGTTCCGGAGACGTCGGATCTGGCGGCCGCGGAGGCTGTATTCGCCCCCGCGCCCGACCAGCCGGCCGGAGAGTAGGCGCAAGCGACGGGATGGCCGCGGTGGAACAGGCGCAGAGCATGGCGATCGAACCGGCGGGGCGTTCCGACGCCCGTCGCCGGGGTGAACGCCGCTGCCTAGTGACCGGCGACGTGCGGCCGCGCGGCGAGCTCATGCGCTTCGTCGTCGGCCCGGACGACCGCGTCGTTCCCGACCTGGATGCGCGTCTCCCCGGGCGCGGATTGTGGTTGACCGGACGCAGGGATATAGTCGCCGAAGCCTGCGCCAAGCGCGCGTTTGCGCGGGGTGCCAAGCGGAATGTGGCGCCGATGACGGGCCCCGGGGGCGAGTCCCTGGACCTGTTCGTCGAGCAGTCCCTGCGGCGCCGCGCGCTCGACGCCCTGGCGATGGCCCGAAAGGCGGGCGCGTTCGTCGCAGGGTTCGAGAAGGTGCGCGCGGCCCTGTCGGCGCATGACGCGGGCGAAGCGGTCCTTCTGTGCGCGTCCGACGCCGGCGATGACGGCCGCGCGAAACTGGCGCGGCTGGCCGCACGGAGCGGTGACGTCGTGCGGGTCGATGAGTTTGATGCGGGCCAGTTGGGTGCCGCGGCAGGGCGGGACCATGCGGTCCACGCGTTCGTGTTGCCGGGTGGCGCCGCGCGGCACGTATTGGAAACGGTTCGGGCTTACACCGCCTACCGGGGCGAAGCAGCCCCGTCGGCCGGTACTGACTTGATGGATTGAGACGATGTCGAACACGACTGAGAACGACGACAAGAAGAAGAAAAAGCCGCTGACGCTTTCCAAGCCGGGCAAGCTCGAGCTGAAGAAGACCGTCGAGGGCGGGCAGGTGCGCCAGAGCTTTAGCCATGGCCGCACCAAGACCGTTACGGTCGAGGTCAAGAAGAAGCGCACCTTCCAGCAGGGCGCCACGGGCGAGATGACGGAGATCAAGGAGGCCGCCGAGGAGGCTGCCGCCGAGACGCCCGCGCCCGAGGCAGCACCCGCAGCAGAAGAAACGCCCCAGCGCACCCTGACCGACGCGGAGCAGGCGGCGCGCGCGCGCGCGCTCGAGGAGGCGCGCAAGGCGGCCGAGCAGGCGGCGATCGAGAGCGAGAAGGCGAAGCAGGCGCTCGAGGAAGCGCGCCAGGCAGCCGAGGCGGAAGCCGCCGCGGCGCCGGAGCCGGAGGCCGAGGAAGGGACCGAGGATGCGCCGGCCGAGGCCGCGCCGGAGGAGCCGCCTGTCGAGACCCGCTCGCGCCGCGAGATCGAGGAAGAGGCGCGCCGCGAGGCGGAGGCCCAGGCACAGAAGATGGCCGACGAGGCTGCGCAGCGCGCCGCCGATGCGGAACGGAAGTTCGCGGCGCTCGAAGAGAGCTCGGGCGACGAAGAGGTGCAGACCAGCCGTGGCAAGGCGGCGCGCGCTGAGGGCAGCCAGCAGAAACCGAGCGCTCGCTCGCGTGGCGAGCGCAAGCGGCGCAGCGGCAAGCTCACCATTTCCGAGGCGCTCGACGAGGAAGGCGGCGCGCGCCAGCGTTCCGTCGCAGCCTTCCGTCGGCGCCAGGAGCGTGAGCGCCAGCGCGCGACCCGCGACACCCAGGGCGGCGGGGCGGCAGCCAAGGTGGTGCGCGAGGTCTCCATCCCCGATGCCATCACGGTGGGCGAGCTGGGCAACCGCATGGCCGAGCGCGGCTCGGAGGTCATCAAGACCCTCATGAAGATGGGCGTCATGGCGACCATCAACCAGACCATCGACCAGGAAACTGCCCAGCTCGTGGTCGAGGAGTTCGGTCACCAGGCGAAGCTGATTTCCGCGAGCGACGTGGAGCTCAATCTCGGCGCCACGATCGAGGACGAGGAGAGCACGCAGCTGCCGCGCCCGCCGGTCGTCACGGTCATGGGCCATGTGGACCACGGCAAGACGTCGCTGCTGGACGCGCTCCGCTCGACCGACGTGGTCAGCCGCGAGGCGGGTGGCATTACCCAGCATATCGGCGCCTACCAGGTGACGCTCGAATCCGGCGACCGGATCAGCTTCATCGACACGCCGGGCCACGCCGCCTTCACGGCGATGCGCCAGCGCGGCGCCCATGTGACGGATATCGTGATCCTGGTGGTCGCGGCGGACGATGGTGTCCAGCCGCAGACGATCGAGGCGATCAACCATGCGCGCGCCGCCGAGGTGCCGATCATCGTCGCGGTCAACAAGATGGACCTGCCGGCGGCCGACCCGACCCGGGTCAAGAACGAGCTGCTTTCCCACGAGGTCATCCCCGAGGAGATGGGCGGCGACACCCAGGTGATCGAGGTCTCGGCCGAGACCCGCGCCGGGCTCGACACGCTCACCGAGGCGATCTCGCTGCAGGCGGAACTGCTGGAGCTCACCGCCAACCCGGACCGCAGCGCTTTCGGCGCGGTCATCGAGGCGCAGCTCGAGCGCGGCCGCGGTGCGGTCGCGACCGTCTTGGTCCAGGGCGGCACGCTCAAGGTGGGCGACATCTTCGTCGCCGGCTCCGAGTGGGGCCGCGTCCGTGCGCTGGTCAACGACCGGGGCGAGAATGTCGATGCGGCCGAGCCGTCCGCGCCGGTCGAGGTGCTGGGCCTGAACGGCGCACCCCAGGCGGGCGATGAGTTCGCGGTGGTGGATTCCGACGCCCGGGCCCGCGAGATCGTCGAGTACCGTCAGTCGGTCAAGCGCGACGCGCGCGCGGCGGCCGGTGCGCGCGGCAGCCTCGACGAGATGTTCGAGCAGATCAAGGCGGGCGAGGCCGCGCAGGTGCCGGTCGTCATCAAGGCCGACGTGCAGGGCTCGGTTGAGGCGATCGTCGGCGCGCTCAACAACCTGTCCACGGACGAGGTGAAGGCGCAGGTGCTGCACGCCGGGGTCGGCGGCATCACCGAATCCGACATCGCGCTGGCGACGGTCAACAACGGGCTGGTGATCGGCTTCAACGTCCGCGCCATCCCCCAGGCCCGCGACCAGGCGAAGCGCGACGGCGTCGAGATCCGCTACTACAACATCATCTACAACGTGGTGGACGATGTGCGCGGGATGCTCGAGGGCGAGCTCGCGCCGACGCTCGAGGAGAATCTCCTCGGGTCGGCGGAAATCCGCGAGGTCTTCAGCGTCTCGCGGGTCGGCAAGGTCGCCGGCTGCATGGTCACCGACGGCCTGATCCGCCGCGATTCGAAGGTCCGCCTGATGCGCGACTCGGTTGTCGTGCACGAGGGCAACCTGGGCACGCTCCGGCGCTTCAAGGACGACGTCCGCGAGGTGCAGAACGGCTACGAATGCGGTATCGCGCTCGAGAACTACAACGACATCCAGGCGGGTGACGTCATCGAGTGCTTCGAGGTGCAGGAGGTCGCGCGGCAGCTCGAGGCGAGCTGACCGCCCGCACCCCTGCGGACAGGAACCCGACCGTTTGCGCGCGCGCACGGTCGCAGCGGAACTGAAACAGCCAGACGATGAGCCGGAAAGCGCACAATGCCGGGCGCGGCAAGGCGCCGTCCCAACGCCAGCTGCGCGTGGGCGAGGAAATCCGCCATGCCCTGTCGGAGATCATCCGCCGCGCGGAATTCCGGGACACCGACCTGGCCGATGCGGCGATCACCGTCACGGAAGTGCGGGTGAGCCCGGACATGCGCAATGCCACGGTCTTCGTGCTGCCGCTCGCCGGTGATGCCGGCCCGATGGTGGCCGGGCTCAACCGGGCGTCGGCTTATCTGCGCGGCCAGCTCGGCCGTGCCATCCACCTGAAATATCTGCCGGCGCTCAACTTCGTCCATGACGGCAGCTTCGACGAGGCATCCCGGATCGAGGCGATCATGCACCGCCCCGAGGTCGCCCGCGATCTCGCTGCCGAGACCGGCGACGGCGAGGCGGAATAGCCGATGGGACGCCGCCGCAAGGGTCTGCCGATCAACGGCTGGATCAACCTGGACAAGCCGGCGGGGATGACGTCCGCGTCCTGTGTGAACGCGGTGCGGCGCGCGACGGGTGCGGCGAAGCTCGGCCATGCGGGCACCCTCGACCCGTCCGCGACGGGCATTCTGCCGATCGCTCTGGGCGAGGCGACGAAGACCATGCCCTACGTGACCGACAGTTCGAAGCGCTACACCTTCATCGTGAACTGGGGCGCGCGGACCGAGACCGACGACGCCGATGGCGCGGTCCTCGAGACCTCCGACGCGCGGCCCGACGCGGATGCGATCGCGGAGGCCCTGCCGGCCTTTGTGGGCGCGATCGAGCAGGTGCCGCCCGCCTATTCCGCGATCAAGATCGACGGCGAGCGCGCCTACGCCAAGGCGCGGGCGGGTGAGGATGTGGTCCTCGAAGCGCGGACCATCGACATCCATGCCTTCGACCTGGTCGAGGTGATCGACGCGGACCGGGCGCGCTTCGCCGTGACCTCGGGGAAGGGCGCCTATATGCGCGCGCTGGCGCGCGATCTGGCCGCGGCGCTGGGCACCTGTGGGCACCTGTCGGACCTGCGCCGGGTGGCGGTCGGACCCTTCGAGGAATCGGCTGCGATTTCGCTGGAAATGCTGGAGGAACTTGGTCATAGTGCCGCCGCCTCACCCATATTGTTACCGATTGAGACCGCGCTGGACGGTATCCCGGCGCTGGCCCTGTCGGACAGGGAAGCGGAAAAGCTTCGCAATGGGCAGGCGGTTCCCGTGCTGCGACCGCAGGACAGGGAACGGATCGCGACGGCGGGGGACGATGGGATCGTCCTGGCCCTCGAAGCGGCGACGCCCGTGGCGCTCGCCCGCGTCGACGGCATCCAGATCCGTCCGGTCCGCGTCTTAAATCTTTGATACCGGGAGCATGAATGCCATGTCGATTACGCCTGAGCGTAAAACCGAACTCATCAATGAATTCCAGACCAAGGCCGGGGATACGGGTTCGCCCGAGGTCCAGGTTGCGATCCTGACGGAGCGCATCAACAACCTGACCGGGCACCTCCAGACCCATGCCAAGGATCATCATTCGCGCCGCGGACTCCTCCTGATGGTGGGCCAGCGGCGTCGTCTGCTCGACTATGTGCGGCGCAAGGAAGAAGCGCGCTATCGCACCCTGATCGAGCGTCTGGGCATTCGCCGCTAGCGCGATTGCCGTCTTACCCGGCGCGGGCATGGCCCGGCGCCATCACGACAGGCCCACGGACGCAATCCGGCGTCCCCGGCCTGGCCCGCACGGAAGGTCCGTGCACCCGCCGTCGAAACTCTATTGCGTGACGGTGCGAAGACCCCGATGGCACGGGGCGTAGGTTCGGGGTTGGCCCGGGCTTGCGACGCAGGTTGAGAGATAAGCGATGTTTGACATTGTTCGTAAGGAAATCGAATGGGGCGGGCGCAAGCTCACCCTCGAGACCGGGCATATCGCCCGTCAGGCCGACGGGGCCGTTCTCGTCAGCTACGGTGAATCCTCGGTGCTGTGCACCGCGGTCGGCGAACATGCGCCGCGCGAGGGGCTCGATTTCTTCCCCCTCACGGTTCACTACCAGGAAAAGACCTACGCGGCCGGCAAGATCCCCGGCGGCTTCTTCAAGCGCGAGGGACGCCCGACGGAGAAGGAGGTTCTCACCTCCCGCCTGATCGACCGTCCGATCCGCCCGCTCTTCCACAAGAGCTATCGCAACGAAACCCAGGTGATCTGCACCACCGTCAGCCACGATCTGGAGAATGATCCGGACATCGCGGCACTGATCGGTGCGTCGGCGGCGCTCACCATTTCCGGCATGCCCTTCATGGGCCCGATCGGTGCGGCCCGCGTCGGCTACATCGACGGCGAGTATGTGCTGAACCCGACGGCCGACCAGATCGTCGAATCCGCGCTCGACCTCGTCGTCGCGGGCACCAACGAAGGCGTGCTGATGGTCGAGTCCCAGGCCAACGAGCTGACCGAGGATGTCATGCTCGGTGCGGTCATGTTCGGCCACGAGGCCTATCAGGAGGTGATCAACGCGATCATCGACCTGGCCGAGCGGGCGGCGAAGGAGCCGCGTCCGGTCGAGGACACCCCGCAGGAGATCCTCGATCTCGAGGCGAAGGTGCGCGAGCTCGGCGAGGCCGGCATCCGCGAGGCCTACACCGAGAAGGAGAAGCTGGTCCGCCAGGAGAAGGTCTCGGCCGCCAAGAAGGCCGTGATCGAGCAGCTTTCCGAAGAGGAAGCCGCGATCGCCAGCGGTCCGCTCAAGACCCTCGAGAAGGATGTGGTGCGCCGCGCCATTCTCGACACGGGCGGGCGCATCGACGGCCGCGACACCAAGACGGTGCGCGCCATCGAGAGCCAGATCTCGGTCCTGCCGCGCTCCCATGGCTCGGCGCTGTTCACCCGGGGCGAGACCCAGGCGATGGTCGTCGCCACGCTGGGCACCGGCCAGGACGAGCAGATCATCGACGCGCTCGAGGGCGAGTATCGTGAGCACTTCCTGCTGCACTACAACTTCCCGCCCTATTCGGTGGGCGAGACCGGCCGCATCGGCTTCACGGGCCGCCGCGAAGTCGGCCACGGCAAGCTCGCCTGGCGCGCGCTGCGTCCGCTGCTGCCGGCCAAGGAGGACTTCCCCTACACGATCCGCGTGGTCTCCGAGATCACCGAATCGAACGGCTCGTCCTCCATGGCCACGGTCTGCGGCTCGTCGCTCGCGATGATGGATGCGGGTGTGCCGCTCAAGGCACCGGTCGCGGGCATCGCGATGGGGCTGATCAAGGAAGACGACGGCTACGCGGTCCTGTCGGATATCCTCGGTGACGAGGATCATCTCGGCGACATGGACTTCAAGGTCGCCGGCACGGAAGAGGGCATCACCTCGCTCCAGATGGACATCAAGATCACGTCCATCACCAAGGAGATCATGGAGATCGCGCTCGACCAGGCCCGCGCCGGCCGGATCCACATCCTGGGCGAGATGGCCAAGGCCATCGACTCGGGCCGCGTGGAGCTGTCCGAGCATGCGCCGCGCATCACCACCATGCAGATCCCGACGGACAAGATCCGCGAAGTGATCGGCACGGGCGGCAAGGTCATCCGCGAGATCTGCGAGGTGACCGGCTGCAAGGTGGACATCGACGACGAGGGGCTCATCAAGGTCGCCTCGTCCGACGGCGAGGCGGCCCAGAAGGCGATCGACTGGATCACCTCCATCGTTGCCGAGCCGGAAGTCGGCGTGATCTACGACGGCAAGGTCGTGAAGGTCGTCGACTTCGGCGCGTTTGTGAACTTCTTCGGGTCGCGCGACGGCCTCGTCCACATCTCCGAGCTCAAGAACGAGCGCGTGGGTCAGGTGACCGACGTGATCAACGAGGGCGACGAGGTGAAGGTCAAGGTCATCGGCATGGACGACCGCGGCAAGGTCAAGCTGTCGATGCGCGTCGTCGACCAGGAGACCGGCGAGGAGCTCGAGGACACACGCCCGCCGCGTGAGCCGCGCGGTGATCGCGGCGGTGACGGAGACGGGGACGACCGTCCGCGCCGCCGGCGCCCGCGCCGCGACCGCGACGCCGCCGAGTAGCCCCGGCGCACAGCTTTCAGGAAAACGGCCCCGTTCGGGGCCGTTTTTTTGTCCCCGTTATCATCCACATGGCTGTCACGGCACGGTCACATCGGGCGGCTAGTTTGAATCCCCCTTGACGCTCGCCCCAGCCCCGAGTTCCCCCGTGCCGAAATCCGGAAAATCGATTCAGCAGGTCGCGGCCCTGCCGCTCGTCGCGACGTCGTCGGGCTTCGAGGTGGTGCTGATCACCTCGCGCAACGACGGGCGCTGGCTCATTCCGAAAGGCTGGCCGGAAGACGGCGAACGGCTGGAGGAAGGGGCTGCCCGCGAGGCGCGCGAAGAAGCCGGGATCGTCGGGGATATCCGCACGAAACCCATAGGCACCTACGACTACATGAAGCTGCTGTTGTCCGGCGAGCGGGTGCACAGCAACGTGTCGGTCTTCCTCCTCGTCGTCCGCGAACTGCAGAAGAACTGGCCCGAGCGCGGCGACCGGAAGCGCCGGCGCTTCTCGCTCGCCAAGGCCGCGCGGCGCGTCGGCGACAAGGATCTCGCGCGCTTGCTGCGTGAGCTCGACGGCAAGCGGGCGGACGACCTGAAGGCGGCGCTCAAGGGCTGACCCGGCGGCACGGCGCACCAAAAGAAAACGGCCCCGAAAGGGGCCGTTTCGCGTTGGGTATGTGTCGCCGGTTACTCGGCCGCCTCGGGCATGTCGAGGGCCGCGGCGAGGCGCGGCGGCGAGATCGGCAGGTCGTTGAAGCGCACGCCGATCGCGTCGTAGATCGCGTTCCGCACGGCCGACAGGCCGGGCACCAGCGGCACCTCGCCGACGCCGCGCACGCCCTGGGGATGCTTCGGGTTCGGCACCTCGATGATGTAGGTGTCGAGCATCGGCAGGTCCGAGGCGACGGGCATGCGGTAGTCCAGGAAACCCGGATTGTCGACCTTCCCGTCCTTGTCGTAGAGATATTCCTCGTTGAGCGCCCAGCCGATGGCCTGGGCCGCACCGCCCTGCATCTGGCCTTCCACATAGGCCGGGTGGACCGCCCGGCCCACATCCTGGAGCACCGTATAGCGGATCACCCGGGCGATGCCGAGCTCGCGATCGACCTCCACGTCGCAGATGTGGGTGCCGAAGCCGCCCTCCGCGCCCGTGGTGTTGATCTGCACGCCCGCGCCGATGGGGCCGCCGGTCTCGTTGGCCCGCGCCGCCAGCTCGGCGAGCGTGAGCGGATCGAACTGGCCGGCATTGGCGCCGGCCGGTCGCGCCGCGCCGTCCTCCCACTCGACCGCGTCGGGATCGATGTCCCAGATCTTGGCGGCGAGCTCGCACAGGGTCCGGATGACTTTGTTGGTGCTCTCGGTGACCACCATGGACGACGCGAACAGGACGCGGCTGCCGCCGGTCAGGTTCGAGAAGCCGACGGTCGCCGTGTCGCCGATGAGGACCGACACCCGCTTGTAGTCGATGCCGAGCAGCTCGGCGCAGATGTTGGCGATGCCGGCCCGCGAGCCGCCGATGTCCGGATGGCCCGTGGTGACGACCACGTTGCCGTCCTCGGTGATGTTCACCTGGGCCGAGGATTCGCCGCCGGCGTTGAACCAGAAGCCGCTGGCGACGCCGCGCCCCTGGTTCGGGCCGAGCGGGGCCTTGTAGTGGTCGTGCACCTTGGCCGCCTCGAGGGACTCGACATAGCCCATGACCGGGTAGACCGGGCCGTGGACGGCCTGGGTGCCCTCCTTCGCCGCGTTCTTGAGCCGCAGGTCGAGCGGGTCCATGCCGATTTCCTCGGCCAGCTCGTCGAGCACGCACTCGACGCCGAACGAGCCGATGGGCGCGCCCGGCGCGCGATACGCCGCGACCTTGGAGCGGTTGCACACGACGTCGTAGCCGAAGGTGTGGCCGTTCGGGATGTCATAGGGCGCGAGCGCGCAGCCGACGGCACCGCGCACCGGTGCGCCGGGAAGCCCGCCGGCCTGGAGCCAGTAGGTGCCCTGGGCCGCGGTGATCGTGCCGTCCTTCTTGACGCCGATCTTGACCGTGGATTTCGAGCCCGAGGTGGGCCCGGACGCGCGCATGACCTCCTCGCGGGTCATGGTCATCTTCACCGGCCGGCCGGACTTCTTCGACAGGATCGTCGCCAGCGGCTCGAGATAGATGATGGTCTTGCCGCCGAAGCCGCCGCCGATCTCGGCGGGGATCGCGCGGATGTCCGACTGGTTCATGCCGGTGAGCAGCGCCGTCATGGCGCGGACCATGAACTGGCCCTGGCTCGACGACCAGATGGTGGTCTTGTTGTCGGCCGCGACGCTGACGAGACACGCATGGGGCTCGATATAGCCCTGGTGCACCGGGCGGGTCGTGAAGTCCCGCTCGATGATGACGTCGGCTTCGGCGAAGCCGGCCTCGACGTCGCCCTTGGAGTGTTCGAGCGTGCCCGCGATGTTCGAGGGCTTGCCGTCGAACTCCATCCACTCGTGCAGGATGGGCGCGTCGTCGGCCAGCGCGTCGTCGATCTCGATCGCGTGGGGCAGGACCTCGTAGTCGACCTCGATCAGCTTGCAGGCCTCGGCTGCGATCGCCTCGGTCATGGCCGCGACGGCGGCGACCGGGTGGCCGTGGAACAGCGCCTTGTCGCGCGCCATCACGTTGCGGCACATCCAGCGCATGTCCTGGATGCCGAGCGGGAAGGGGGTGTCGATCGGGAAATCGACGATGTCGGCCGAGGTCATCACCGCCTTCACGCCGGGCAGTGCCTCGGCCTTCGACGTGTCGATCGACCTGATCTTCGCGTGGGCGTGGGGGCTGCGCAGCACCTTGCCCCAGATCATGCCGGGCATGGTCGAGTCCGCCGCGAAGGCGGCGCGTCCGGTCACCTTGTCGGCGCCGTCGGGACGGATCGTGCTCTCGCCGATCCACTTGTTGTCGTTGCTGCTCATTTCGCTGCTCCCCGCATCTCCGCCGCGGTGTCCATCACCGCGCGGACGATCTTGTCGTAACCCGTGCACCGGCAGAGATTGCCGGCGAGCCAGAACCGCACCTCGGTCTCGGTGGGGTCCGGATTCTCGTCGAGAAGCGCCTTCGCAGCGACGAGCATGCCCGGCGTGCAGATGCCGCACTGGAGCGCGGCCTCCTCGAGGAACTTCTGCTGGAGGGGGTGCAGGGTCTCGCCCGCGGCCATCCCCTCGATGGTGGTGATCTCCTTGCCCTCGGCCTCGGCGGCCAGCATCAGGCAGGAACAGACGAGCGTCCCGTCCAGCGTGATCGAGCAGGCCCCGCAGTCGCCCGAGCCGCAGCCTTCCTTGGCGCCGGTCAGGTCGAGCTCGTTGCGCAGCACGTCGAGCATCGTGTCGGACGGCGCGCAGAGGAACTCCTCGGGCTCGCCGTTGATGGTGGTGGAAATGTGTAGCTTCTTTGCCATGTCCGGGTTCTCCCCTAGGCCTGGGCTGCGCGTTCGGCGGCGATGGCCGTCGTGCGTTTCAAGAGGACGCCGGCGACCCGGGTCCGGTAGGCGATGGTGCCGCGCTTGTCGTCGATCGGGTTGCAGGCGGCACGACAGGCCGCGGCGGCCGCTTCCAGCGCCGCGTCGTCCAGCGTGGAGCCGACCAGCGCCGCCGCGGCATCGTCGACCCGCAGCACCGTCGGCGCGACCGCGCCGAGCCCGACCCGGGCGGCCGTGCAGGTGTCGCCGTCCATGGTCAGGTTGACGCCGACGCCGACGACCGCGATGTCCATCTCGGTGCGCGGAATCATCCGCAGATAGGCGTCCGACTGGCCCGCCGACTTGGCTGGCAGGGTGATCGAGACGGCGATCTCGCCGGGAGCGAGGTTCGTCTTGCCCGGGCCGGCGGGGACGTCCTCGACAGCGATCTCGCGGCGCCCGTCGGGCCCCTGCACCGTGACGACGGCGCCGGCGGCCACGAGGCCCGGGACGCTGTCGGCGGCGGGCGAGCCGTTGCACAGGTTGCCGCCGAAGGATGCGCGGCCCTGGATCTGGGTCGAGCCGATGAGGTTCAGCCCCTCGAGCACGCCCGGCCAGGCCTCGCCGAAGCCCGGGTGCTTCTCGAGCGTCGCGCCGGACACGGCCGCGCCGATGACGAAGCCGCTCTCGGCGCTTCCCTCGATGGCCGTCAGCTCGGCGATATTCTTGATGTCGACGATGAGGCCGGGTTCGACCATGCCGGCCTGCATCTGGACCAGCAGGTCCGTGCCGCCCGCGAGAATTCGCCCGGCCCCGTCGGCCGCGGCGTAGGCGCTGATCGCTTCATCGAGCGACGTCGGCGCCAGATACTGGATATCTGTCATGCTTGATTCCGAAATTCGTGTCTCGTCCCCCATGCGTTCCCGCCCCGCCTTATGATCGCGGGATCTGGAAAAGCACATGTGGCACAAGGCTACACGGCCCGGCGGTTCAGGAACAGTCCGCCGGTTCGTTTTTCGAGACGGTTCCCGGGTGCCGATTCTGTCCCCAGATGCACGGGATTGCCCGCTCGTCTGAATCGGCCGGCCCGGCTAACGTGGCGCTGTCATAAATTTGTAACAATCATCCGTCGCCGCCAGTGTTCCCGTCCTCCAAAAGCGTCCAGCAGGTTGCCGCACTGCCCTTCGTCCTGAGCGAGGAGGGGTTCGAGGTCATGCTCGTCACGGCCCGCCGGAAGGACAAGGCGCGCGGGCGCCGAAACCCGCGCTGGGTGCTGCCGAAGGGATGGCCGAAACGCCGCGAGACCCTTGCCGAATCCGCGATGCGCGAGGCCCGTGAGGAGGCCGGCGTGACCGGTGTCGTGCATCCCATGCCCGTCGGCGAGTACCGCTACCGCAAGAGCATGAAAAAGGGCTACGACGTGGACAGTCATGTTTTCGTCTTCGCGCTGCATGTTCGCGACGAGCATGAGACGTGGCGCGAGGAGAAGCTGCGCGAACGGCGCTGGATGAGCCTCGATGCCGCCGCCGGCGCCCTCGACGATCGCGGCGCCGCACGTCTCATGACGGGCCTGGGTGACGGCGACACCCTGCATTCCATACTTGCCGCGCTCGCGGCGGAGCCGGACGGGCCTTCTGTCCGGTCCACAGCATGATACGAAAGGACGGCCGATGAGCCTGACCAAGCGATCGCTCGACAAGGATCTCGAGAAAATCGTCCACGTTGAAGCCGCGACCCGGACGATGGGCAGCACCGTGGGCTCGCACGGCATCGCGGTCATATTTCTCGGCCTTTCGGCGCTCATGGCGGCGCTCCTCGTCGGGGTGACGTCGGATACGGCGATGGTCGTTTTCGCCGCCATCCTCGGTGGTTACATGGCCCTGAACATCGGCGCCAATGACGTCGCCAACAATGTCGGCCCGGCGGTGGGGTCGCGGGCGCTGACGATGTTCGGCGCACTGCTGATCGCCGCGGTGTTCGAAAGTGCGGGCGCGCTGCTCGCCGGCGGCGATGTCGTCAGCACGATCTCCAAGGGCATCATCGATCCCTCGCTGGTAGAGGATGCGAGTGTCTTCGTGCTGGCGATGATGGCGGCGCTCGTTGCCGCCGCGCTCTGGGTCAACCTCGCGACCTTCATCGGCGCGCCGGTCTCGACCACCCATTCGGTCGTCGGCGGGGTGATGGGCGCGGGCATTGCCGCCGTCGGTTTCCAGCTCGTGAACTGGGGCACGATGGGCGCGATCGCGGCAAGCTGGGTCATCTCGCCCGTGCTGGGCGGGCTCATCGCGGCGGCCTTCCTCGCCTTCATCAAGATCAACCTGATCTATCAGGACGACAAGATCGCGGCGGCCCGCCGCTGGGTGCCCATGCTCGTGGCGATCATGGCCGGGGCCTTTGCCTGGTATCTTGCGATCAAGGGTTTCAAGCGTATCTGGCGACCGGACACGGCGACTGTCGCGATCATCACCGTGGTCACTTTCGCGGCCGTGTGGGGGGTCATGCGGCCGCTGATCCGCCGCCAGTCCGAGGGCATGGAGAACCGAAACCAGTCGCTGCGCGCGCTGTTCCGGATTCCGCTGATCTGCTCCGCCGCGCTCCTGTCCTTCGCGCACGGCGCGAACGATGTGGCCAACGCCATCGGTCCGCTGGCGGCGATCCTCTCGACGGTCCAGTCCGGTGACATTGCCAGCAAGGTGGATGTCCCGATCTGGATCATGATGATCGGCGCGTTCGGCATCAGCCTCGGCCTGTTCCTGTACGGCCCGAAGCTGATCCGCATGGTCGGAGACCAGATCACCAAGATGAACCCGATGCGCGCCTACTGCGTGGCCCTGTCCGCGGCGATCACGGTGATCGTCGCGTCCTGGCTGGGGTTGCCGGTGAGCTCGACCCACATCGCCGTCGGCGCGGTTTTCGGGGTCGGCTTCTTTCGCGAGTTCTATACCAAGCGCAGCAAGCGCCGCCGCGAGATGGTCACGCGGACCGGCAAGGCGCTCGACGGGGACGACCGGCCGCCGCTGTCGCCGGAGGTGTTGCAGCACCGCAAGCTCGTCCGCCGTTCCCACTTCCTGACCATTGTCGCGGCATGGGTGATCACCGTGCCCTCGACGGCGATCATCTCGGCGCTGATCTTCTTCGGCCTGTCGCTGGTCGTGTAGCCGCGCCGATACTGTCTGCATATGAAAACGGCCCCTTTCGGGGCCGTTTCTCATTCATGTGTCGGCAGATCAGCCGTCCGCGCCGTTCTTCGCCGCCGGGTCGGGCATACCGATCGCGTTGAAGCCGCAGTCCACATAGTGAATCTCGCTGGTCACCGCCTTGGACAGGTCCGACAGCAGGTAGAGGCCCGCGCCGCCAACATCGTCCAGCACTACGTTGCGCCGCAGCGGCGACGTCTCGCGGTTGTAGTTGTACACCTGGCGGGCGGAGCCGACCGCGGAGCCGGCGAGTGTGCGCATGGGCCCGGCCGAGATGGCGTTGACCCGCACCCCGTCAGGGCCGAGGTCGGAGGCGAGGTAGCGCACCGACGCCTCGAGCGCGGCCTTGGCCACGCCCATCACGTTGTAGTTGGGCATGACCGCCTGGGCGCCGTGATAGGAAAGCGTCAGGAGCGAGCCATGGTCGCTCATCATGGCGGCCGCGCGCTGGGCCACCGCCGTGAAGGAGTAGCAGGAGATGTTCATCGTCTGCAGGAAGTTCTCCTGGGACGTGTTCATGTAACGGCCCTTGAGCTCCTCCTTGTCGGAGTAGGCGATGGCATGGACGACGAAGTCGATCCCGTCCCAGGTGTCCGAGATGGCGTTGAAGGCCTGGTCGAGGCTCTTCATGTCCGCGGCGTCGCACTGGACCATCGCGGCCGCGCCGACGGATTCGGCCAGCGGACCGACCCGGCGCGCGAAGCTGTCGGCCTGGTAGGTGAAGGCGAGTTCCGCGCCCTGGGCGGCGACCGCGCGCGCGATCCCCCAGGCGATGGAGTGGTCGTTGGCGACCCCCATGATGAGGCCGCGCTTGCCGGCCATCAGGCTTCCGGTCGCGGGTTGTCCGTCCATGCTCTCGGCCTGCTTCGGGGTGGCGGGGGTGGGTTCGGGCGTGGGGGCGTGCGCGTCGGCCATCGGGTCAGCCTTCGTGCCGCTGGAAAGCCAGCGACGCGTTGGTTCCGCCGAAGCCGAAGCTGTTCGACATGACGCAGTTGAGCCCGGCATCGTCGATCCGCTCGGTCACGATGTCGGCGTCGCCGGCCTCGGGGTCGAGATCCTCGATGTTGGCCGAGGCGGCGATGAAATCGTTCTCGAGCATGAGCAACGAGTAGATCGCCTCGTGCGCGCCGGTCGCGCCCTGGGAGTGGCCCGTGAGCGACTTGGTCGAGGCCACCTTGGGCCGGTGGGCGCCGAACACCTCGTTGATGGCACCCAGCTCGATCATGTCGCCGACCGGGGTCGAGGTGCCGTGGGCATTGATGTAGTCGACGGTCTGGTTGCCGAGGCCGGCCGTCGCCATCTTCATGCAGCGCACCGCGCCCTCGCCGGAGGGCGCCACCATGTCGACCCCGTCGGAGCTGGCGCCGTAGCCGACCAGCTCGGCGTAGATCTTCGCGCCGCGCGCCTTGGCCCGCTCCATCTCCTCGAGCACCACCACGCCGGAGCCGCCGGCGATGACGAAGCCGTCGCGGTTGACGTCATAGGGGCGCGAGGCCCGCTCGGGCGTGTCGTTGTACTTGGACGACAGCGCGCCCATGGCATCGAACAGGACCGTGAGCGTCCAGTGGAGCTCCTCGGCCCCACCCGCGAAGACGATGTCCTGCTTGCCCATCTGGATCAGCTCGCCGCCGTTTCCGATGCAGTGCGCGCTGGTCGAGCAGGCGGAGCTGATCGAGTAGCTCAGGCCGCGCATCTTGAAGGCGGTCGACATGTTGGCCGACAGCGTCGAGCACATGGCCTTGGGCACCGCGTAGGGTCCGATCCGCTTGGGGCTCTTCTCGCGCGCGATGTCCGCCGCCTCGACCTGGGCCGAGGTGGACGGGCCGCCCGAGCCCATGACGAGGCCGGTGCGCTCGTCATGGATGTCGGCCTCGGTCAGGCCGGAATCGGCAATTGCCTCGGTCATGGCGATGTAGTTGTAGGCCGCGCCGTCTCCCATGAAGCGGCGCAGCTTGCGGTCGATATGGTTGTCGAAATCGACGTCGGGCGCGCCGTGGACATGGGAGCGGAAGCCCATCTCCGCGTAGGTGTCGCAGTGAACGATGCCCGAGCGGCCGGCCTTGAGGCTCTCGGTCACCTCGGCGGCGTTGGCGCCGATGGGCGAGACGATGCCTAGCCCGGTGACGGCGACGCGGCGCATCCCGTTGGTGCTCATGCGCTTTCCTCCTTGCTCGGCGGGAACAGCCCGACCTTGAGCCCGGTCGTGGTGTAGACGGTCTCGCCGTCGAGCTCGGCCAGCCCGTCGGCGATGGCGAGCGCGACCCCGCGCTTGATCAGCTTCTTCACGTCGACCTGGTAGCGCAGCAGCTTGCCTTCGGGCTTCACCTCGCCGGCGAACTTGACCTCGCCGACGCCCAGCGCCCGGCCCGGGCCCGGCAGGCCCTGCCAGCCCAGGAAGAAGCCGGTCATCTGCCACAGCGCGTCCAGGCCAAGACAGCCCGGCATGATCGGGTCGCCCTCGAAGTGGCAGTCGTAGAACCAGAGGTCGGGCTTGATGTCGAGCTCGGCGACGATGATGCCCTTGCCATGGGCGCCGCCCTCGCTGGAAATCTCGGTGATCCGGTCGAACATGAGCATCGGCGGCAGCGGCAGCTGCGCGTTGCCGGGGCCGAACAGCTCGCCATGCCCGCACTGGATCAGTTCTTCGTAGGTGAAACTGGACTTCTCGCTGAAACCACTCATGCCCGATACACTTCTAACCTCTGGATGGGACGCCGTTCTAACAGGTGTTCCGCCCACTGTCCGCAACTTGGCGGCCGCGCGGGCAGGTTTCCGGTCGATCCTTCCAGAGCCTGACATCGTTGCGCGCGCCGGTAAAGGACTGGATCGCGGCCGTTGCGATGCCGGAAAGCCATCAAAGATTGATCGAATCTAACGGGTTATCCCGTAGTTTCGAGAGATTCCTCTTTACATGTCGTGCAAATGACCCATATTGGACCCATGAGCGAAGCAACTCCCGATAACCGCGAACGGCCCTATGCCGACGCGCTGCGCCGCCTGAAGGAGGCGGGCCTGCGCCCGACCCGCCAGCGGCTCGCGCTGGGTAAGCTGCTGTTCGATGCGGGCGACCGGCACGTGACAGCCGAGCAACTCCACGCCGACGTCACGGCGGAGGGGATCAAGGTCTCGCTCGCGACGATCTACAACACCCTCAATCAGTTCACCGAGTCGGGCCTGTTGCGCGAGGTGGTGGTGGCGCCGGGGCGGTCCTATTTCGACACCAACGTCGAGGATCACCATCACTTCTTCTACGAGGACGATGGTTCGCTGCAGGATATTCCCGGCGACCAGGTGACCCTCGCGGCGATTCCCGAAGCGCCGGCGGACGCCGAGGTGGCGCGGATCGACGTGATCGTGCGCCTGCGTCGCGCTAATGAGAACCATTCTCAATAAATAGATTGTTTTCAGCAGGATAATTAACAGATTGGAATTCTTCCAATCTGTTGACTCCTGCCGTCTGCCGCGCCATATTGGGGTCGTAACGATTTCGGGTCGGGTGCCGCGCGCGCCGGGCCGAACGGGAAACCGCCCGGAACGGGGCGGGTGGACATATCAGTATCGCAATTC
Organism: Rhodospirillaceae bacterium; assembly: GCA_038140435.1. Lineage (GTDB taxonomy): Bacteria > Pseudomonadota > Alphaproteobacteria > UBA6615 > UBA6615 > UBA8079. Next base: position 58,967 of record JAYQGE010000006.1, read on the forward strand.
CAAGGAGACGTGTGATGTCGCTCAAGGGTTCCAAGACCGAGGAAAATCTCAAGGAAGCGTTTGCCGGCGAAAGCCAGGCCAACCGCCGCTATCTCTATTTCGCGCAGAAGGCCGACGTCGAGGGCTACAACGACGTCGCCGCCGTGTTCCGCTCGACCGCCGAGGGCGAGACGGGCCATGCGCACGGCCATCTCGAGTTCCTCGAGGAGGTCGGTGACCCCGCGACCGGCGAGCCGATCGGCCCGACCGCGGACAACCTCAAGGCCGCGGTCGCCGGCGAGACCCACGAGTACACGGACATGTATCCGGGCATGGCGCGCACGGCGCGCGAAGAGGGTCATGACGAGATCGCCGATTGGTTCGAGACGCTCGCGAAGGCCGAGAAGAGCCACGCGGGCCGCTTCCAGAAGGCGCTCGACGACCTCGACTGAGCCAATGCGGGGCCGCGCATGACCTGCTGCGGCCCCCCATCTCTTTCGCAGACGGTTTCAGGCCGGGTGCGTCGGCAGTGCTGACGGCCAACGGGGGCGTCTTGCCCCGCGACGAGGAGAACGGACCATGACGGACGTGAACGGCAACAGCGCGCCTCGCGAAGGCAGTCTCGATGCGCCGACCCGCCACCCGCTTGGGTGGGAGGAGATGGACTTCTTCGACGAGGCGAAGCTCGATGAGGAGCTGCGTCGGGTCTTCGATATCTGTCACGGCTGCCGCCGCTGCTTCAATCTGTGCGATTCCTTCCCGCGCCTGTTCGACCTGATCGACGAGTCGGACACAGGCGAGCTCGACAGCGTCGACAGTGCCGACTTCAAGCCCGTCGTGGACGCCTGCACGCTCTGCGACATGTGCTTCATGACCAAGTGCCCCTACGTGCCGCCGCATGAGTTCAACCTCGACTTCCCGCACCTGATGCTGCGCTACCGCGCGATCGAGGCAAAGCGCGACGGCGTCTCCTGGAGCGAACGCCAACTCATCCAGACCGACCGGAACGGCCGGCTGGCGGGCAAGGTGGCGGGGCTGGCCAACTGGGGCTCGGACCGCGGCAACAAGCTGACCCGACCGGTGATCGAGAAGATCGCGGGCGTCCACCGCGAGGCCGATCTGCCGAAGTATGCGCCGACCGCGCAGACGTTCGTGCGCCAGGCCGAAAGCGCGCCGCCGGCGGTGAACACGGACGCGCCGGCGCATGGCCGCGAGGCGGTGTTCTATGCGACCTGTTTCGTGAACTACAACAAGCCCGACACGGGCGTGCTCGCGCAGCGCATCCTCGCGAAGAACGGCGTCGCGACCAGCGCGCTGCACCCCGGCTGCTGCGGGATGCCCCAGCTCGAGCAGGGGCAGTTGGACGACGTCGCGGCGATGGCGAAGACGGTCGCCACGGCCTTCCGGCCCCATGTGGACGCCGGCAAGGACGTGATCGCGCTGACGCCATCCTGCGCGCTGATGCTCAAGTTCGAGTGGCCGCTGCTGCTGCCCGACGACGACGACATCAAGGCGCTGTCGGCCGCGACCCGGGACATCACAGAATACATCGTGGATATCGCGAAGAACGAGGGCCTGGTCGACGGGCTTTCGGCCCTTCCGGCCTCCGTGGCGTTGCACCTTTCCTGTCATGCCCGGGCCCAGAACATGGGCCAGAAGGCGGCCGAAATGCTGCGGCTCATTCCCGACGCCGACCTCAAGGTGATCGAGCGCTGCTCGGGCCATGGCGGTTCGTGGGGCGTGATGAAGGAAAACTTCGACACCGCCATCAAGGTCGGCCGGCCCGTGGCGCGCCAGGCGAAGGATCATCGCTTCATTGTTTCCGAGTGCCCGCTGGCCGCGGATCACATCCTGCAGGGCATCGAGAAGCAGCTCGATGACGGCCAGGCCGCGCCCGCCCGCACCTACCATCCCGTCGAGCTGTTCGCGCTGGCCTATGGGCTTGCGCCCGAACTCGCCGCCTAGAACCCGGAGTTGCCGCTATGTCCGCCCCGCGCGAAATCACACGTGCCGACATCATCGACATGGAGGAGTACGGCAAGAGCCGGAAGGACCGGCGCGCCGCGCTTGTCGCCCGCAAGCGGGACCGCCGCGTCGACCTGGGTCCGTACGCGACGGCCTATTTCGAGTGCTACGAGACCATGTGGCACCAGGTTCACGAGATGCTGTTCATCGAACGCGGCGGCGAGGAGCAGATCGACGACGAGCTGTCGGCCTACAATCCGCTGATCCCGAACGGCCGCGAGCTGGTTGCGACCGTCATGTTCGAGATCGACGACGAGGTCCGGCGCAAGATGGTCCTCGCCAAGCTGGGCGGGGTCGAGGAGACGGCCTTCCTGAAGTTCGGCGGCGAGACGATCACCGGTGTCCCGGAAGCGGATGTCGATCGGACGACCGCCGATGGCAAGGCAAGCTCGGTGCAGTTCATCCACTTTCCGTTCACCGCCGCACAAGCCGAGGCATTCCGCGCGCCGGGAACCGAGGTGATGCTCGGCTTCGGCCATCCCGAATACGCACACATGACGGTGCTGACCGAGGCCGTGCGCGCGGAGCTCGCGGGTGACCTCGACGGCTGAATATCGCCGGCGGCCGTGACCTAGCGGCCGACCGTCTCGTCTGCGTAGATTCCCCATAATGCGGCGCGCGGCAGCCAGCCCTCCACCCCGTGGCTGTCGACGGCCACCTGGCACCATGTCGCCTCGCATCCGCGCAGCGTGACGATCACGCCCGTCTCGACGAAAGCCGCAACGGGCGCATTCTCCGCGGGGTCCAGGCGCATGCGCGCCCGCCCGTCCGTGATCGCGGCCATGCGCCTGCCCGACAGCATGGATTTGTGGACCCAGCCTTCGGTGCCGTCCTGGATCCGGATCTGGCGCCAGTTCTCGAACTCCCCGATCACCTCGGCGGGCAGGTTGCGGCGCTGCAGGACCCAGTCGATGGGGTAGCGTGCGCCGGGCCCGGTACGCAGGTTCGCTTCCTTCGCCCGGATACTGACCCAGCGCGGGATTGGCAGCCCCGACGGGTTCGCCGGCGCGACCTGGGCGCCCGTGGCTCCCGAGGCAACGTTGTCCTGCTGGGCGGTGGCGGCCGGCATCCACAGCGCGAGGACGAGCGCCAGAGCCCCGAAAAAGGCCGTGGGCAAGCGGAACATCATGCCTAGCCGTCTATCCGAGCGCCGTGCGCCGGTCAACCCGCCGAAAAGCACCCGCGCGCCCCCGCGAACCCTTGCGAACCGGGGGGCTTACGCGATAATCGGGCCTGGAGAGACCGCGCCGTCCCGGCCGCCGTCAAGGGCGGATACCGGCGGACGCGGGCCGGGGGAATATGGCAGACAGAAAGCCCATCGTGATCGTCACGCGCCGGCTTCCCGAGGCGACGGAAGCGCGCATGAAGGAGCTGTTCGATACGCGGCTCAACGATGCGGACACGCCGATGAGCGAGGCCGCGCTGATGGACGCCGTGGGCGAGGCCGACGTGCTGGCGCCGACCGTGACCGATCACATCAGCGCCCGGGTCATCGGGGCGGCGTCCGAGCGCCTCAAGCTGATCGCCAACTACGGGAACGGCGTCGACAATATCGACCTGCCGGCGGCCCGCGAGCGCGGCATCACCGTCACCAACACGCCGGGTGTGCTCACCGAGGACACCGCGGACATGACCATGGCGCTGATCCTGGCGGTACCGCGGCGTTTGTACGAAGGTGCGCAGCTGATCCGCTCGGGCGACTGGCAGGGCTGGTCGCCGACCCTGCTGCCGGGCCGGCGGATCTGGGGCAAGCGCCTCGGGATCGTTGGCATGGGCCGGATCGGCACCGCGCTGGCGCGCCGCGCGCGGGGCTTCGGACTCAACATCCATTATCACAACCGCCGCCCGGCCCATCCGGACGTTGCGGCGGAACTCGATGCGACCTACTGGGAATCCCTCGACCAGATGCTGGCGCGCGTCGACATCGTGTCGGTGAACTGCCCGCGCACGCCGGCGACCTACCACCTGCTGTCGCGCCGCCGCCTCGCGCTGCTCCAGCCCCACGCCTTCATCGTCAACACCTCGCGCGGCGAGGTGATCGACGAGCGCGCGCTGGGCGACATGATCGAGGCGGGTCAGATCGCCGGGGCGGGGCTCGACGTGTTCGAGCACGAGCCGGCGGTCGATCCGCGCCTGATGGCGGCGGACAATGTGGTGCTGCTGCCGCATCTGGGCTCGGCCACGGTCGAGGGGCGGCAGGAGATGGGCGAAAAGGTGGTGATCAACATCCGCACCTTCGTGGACGGCCATACGCCGCCCGACCGGGTGCTGGAGACGATGTTCTAGGCGCCGGTCGTTCTAGGGGCTGGTCGGGGCGTCAGTCCCGGGCGGTCGTTCCGCAGACACCGCAGTGCGGGTTCCACGGCACGTTGATCGTGTGGAAGCCGGTGTTGAGCGCATCGTAGATCAGCATCCGGCCGGCCAGGCTCTCGCCCAGCCCGAGCAGCTCCTTGAGCACCTCGGTCGTCTGCAGCGAACCCATGACGCCGGCGAGCGCGCCGAGAATCCCGGCCTCCTCGCAGCGCGGCACCAGGTCGGCGGGCGGCGCCTCGGGGAAGATGCAGCGATAGCAGGCGGTCGGCGCGTCGTCGTTGCGCCGGAAGGTGAAGAGTTGTCCCTCGAAGCGCAGCATGGCGGCGGCTACCAGAGGCATTCCAGAACGATAGCAGGCGTCGTTGAGAAGATAGCGCGTCTCGAAATTGTCCGAACCGTCCGCGACCAGGTCGTAGCCGGCCAGGATCTCCTCGGCATTTTCCCCGGTGAGTCGCACGTCGTGGGTGACGACATTGATTCCGGGGTTGAGGGCTGCCAGCGTATCCTTCGCGGACTCCGTCTTTTTTCGCCCGACGGATCCCGTCGCGTGTACCACCTGGCGCTGCAGATTGGTCAGGTCCACCTCGTCGTCATCGACGATGCCCAGCGTGCCCACGCCGGCCGCGGCGAGATACATCAGCAGCGGCGCGCCGAGCCCGCCCGCGCCGACCACCAGCACCCGCGAAGCGAGCAGTTTCTCCTGCCCGTCCTCGCCGACTTCGTCGAGGATCAGGTGCCGGGCATAGCGGTGAAACTGTTCGTCGCTCAGTTCCATTCGTGGGGTCCTAGAGCCCCTCGAAGAGCGCGGTCGAGAGGTAGCGCTCGGCGAAGGACGGCAGCAGGACGACCATCAGCTTGCCCGCCATCTCGTCTCGCGCGCCGACCTCGAACGCCGCAGCGAGCGCGGCGCCCGACGAGATTCCGACCGGGATGCCCTCGATGCGCGCGAGCTTGCGGGCGGTCGCGAAGGCCGTTTCGTTGGCGATCGGCAGCACCTCGTCGAAGATATCGACGTTGAGGATGTCCGGGATGAAGCCGGTGCCGATTCCCTGGATCATGTGCGGGCCGGCGGGGCCACCAGAAAGGACCGCGCTGTCCTCGGGCTCGATGGCGACCACGTGCACATCGGGCTTGCGTGCCTTGAGCACCTCGGCCGTGCCGGTGATCGTGCCGCCGGTGCCGACGCCGGCGACGAACACGTCGATCTCGCCGTTCGTATCCGCCCAGATTTCCTCGGCCGTTGTGTTCCGGTGTACCTCGGGGTTCGCCGGGTTCTGGAACTGCTGGAGCATGATCGCCTTGTCCGTCGTGTCGACGATCTCCTGTGCCTTCGCGATCGCGCCTGGCATGCGGTCCGCGGCGGGGGTGAGGACCAGCTCCGCGCCGAGCAGCGCCAGCATCTTCCGCCGCTCCTGGGACATGGAATCCGGCATCACGAGGATGCAGCGATAGCCGCGCGCCGCGCACACGAAGGCGAGCGCGATGCCTGTATTGCCCGAGGTCGGCTCGACTATGACGGAGCCGGGACCGATCCTGCCCTCGGCCTCCGCCGCCGAGATCATCGCGTTGCCGATCCGGTCCTTGACCGAGGCAAGCGGATTGAAGAATTCGAGCTTTGCCACCAGTTCCGCCTTGCAGCCCTCGGCCTCGGCAATGCGCGGGATGCGGACCAGCGGCGTGGCGCCGATCGTGTCGACGACGGAATCGTAGATTTTGCCCCGGAATTCGGCGCTTTTCGGGGTGTTCTGGTCGGCGTTGGACATGATTTCGGAATTCCGTTGTTTGCTGTGTCGGGGTCTTTTGGGTGGCTAGATCGTGTAGTCGATGCGGTCGGGTTCTTCGCTCTCGACGCCGGCGTCGCGGGCCCGGTCGCAAAGATCCTGGATCGTGACCTGTTCGAGCTGGGTCATGCAATCGTCGGCCATCTCGCGCCACAGGGGCCGGACGACCTCGATGCCCAGCGGCGAGCCGTCCTCGGCCTCCGACGGGTCGTCGCGGGCCTCCATGTCGAGGATCACCCGGACGATGTCGGCGAGCGTGATGCGCCGGCGTTCGCGTGCGAGGCGGTAGCCGCCGCGCGGGCCGCGCACACCGGTGAGCACGCCCGCGCGCACGAGATTCTGCAGCACCTGCTCCAGATAGCGCCGGGGAATGCCCTGGCGGCGCGTGATCTCCCGGCTCTGCACCGGGCCGGGGCCGGCGTGGTAGGCGATGTCGAGAACGGCCTCGATCGCGAACAGGGTCTTGCGCGACAGACGGAACATGCTCTGGCCCTTACTCGCTCTTTGCGCTGCCCGACGTGCCGGTCGAGCCGAAGCCCCCGGCGCCGCGCGCGGTCTCGGAGAGATTTTCGGTTTCCTGCCAGCGGGCCTGCGTGACCGGCGCGACCACCATCTGGGCGATCCGCATCCCGCGTTCCACCGTGAAGGGCTCGCTGCCGTGATTGATCAGGATCACCCCGATCTCGCCGCGATAGTCCGCGTCGATGGTGCCGGGCGTGTTGACCAGCGAGATGCCGTTGCGCAGCGCGAGCCCGGACCGTGGCCGGACCTGGGCCTCGTAGCCCGGGGGCAGCGCGATCGCCAGTCCGGTGGGAACCAGCGTGCGTTCGCCCGGCGCGACCACGACGTCCTCCATGACGGCGGCGCGCAGGTCCATCCCGGCGGCATCGCCGGTTTCGTAGGACGGCAGCTCCAGGTCCGAGCCGTGGGGCAGGCGGGTGACCGCGACGTCGACGGTGGCGGTCATTCCGCGGCTCCCAGCGTTTCCGCCACGCGCGTGGCGAGACGGTTCGCCACGTCCGCCTTGGACATGCGCGGCCAGTCCTCGACCCCGTCCGCACTCACGAGATGGATCGTGTTGTCGTCGCCACCGAAGGTCCCGGTCCCGGGCGACACGTCGTTGGCGAGAATCCAGTCGCAGCCCTTGCGCTCGCGCTTCGCGCGGGCATGTTCGACGACCTGTTCGGTCTCCGCGGCAAACCCGACAACCAGGCTGGGGCGGGTGTTCGCCGCGGCCGAGAGCGTGGCGAGAATGTCCGGGTTCTCGGCCATTTCGAGGGTCGGCGCGCCGCCGCCGTTCTTCTTGAGCTTCTCGTCGGCGGCCCGGGCCACCCGCCAGTCGGCGACGGCGGCCGCACAGACGGCCACGTCGACCGGCAGCGCCGCCTCGCAGGCCGCGAGCATGTCGCGCGCGCTCTCGACGCGCACCACGGTCACGCCGGGCGGGTCGGGCAGGTGGGTCGGGCCCGAGACCAGGGTTGTCGTCGCGCCGCGGCTGGCCAGCGCCGCCGCGATCGCGTGTCCCTGGCGGCCGGACGAGCGGTTGGCGATGTAGCGCACCGGGTCGATCGGTTCGTGGGTGGGGCCGCTGGTCACAAGCGCCCGCCGGCCCGAAAGCGGAGCGCTAGTCTGAAAAAAATCCGATACCGCCGCGGCGATGTCTTCGGGCTCCGCCAGTCGGCCCAGCCCGTATTCGCCGCAGGCCATGTCGCCTTCCTCCGGGCCGATCACGTGCACGCCGCGCGCGCGAAGGGTCTCGAGATTGGCCTGGGTCGCGGGATGCTCCCACATGCGGACGTTCATCGCCGGCGCCACCATCACGTCCTTGTCGGTCGCCAGCAGGACGGTCGAGGCCAGGTCGTCGGCCTGCCCGTGAGCCATCTTCGCGAGGATGTCGGCGGTGGCCGGCGCGACGACCAGCAGGTCCGCGTCGCGGGACAGCTGGATGTGCCCCATCTCGGCTTCGTCGGTGAGCGAGAACAGCTCGGTATAGACCTTGTCCTCGCTGAGCGCCGCCAGGGACAGCGGGGTGACGAACTGGGACCCGCCGCGGGTCAGGACGCAGCGCACCGCCGCGCCGCGCTCACGCAGGCGGCGGACCAGTTCAAGGCTCTTGTAGGCTGCGATACCGCCACTGACGATCAGCAGGATCCGTTTGCCATGCAACATCGGGAGAATCTCCACGCTCAGCCCGTCTTGCGGGGACGATCCCGCAATCTACGGAAATTATATGTAGATAGATAGGTTTTTCCCGGCGGCCGGCAATATGCGGTTCCGGCGTGTTGTCAGGTGAGCAGTTCCGCGACAATCAGCGCCGCGAGCACGCCGATGGCACACCACAGGGGCCACTGGGGCGACCGGGCGCGACCGAGGTTCAGCCGAACCTCGCCGTCCGCGATCCGGGCCGCGGCCTGCTCGACGGCCTCGACCGCGCGGGGCAGGCGTGTGGCGGCGTGAATAACGTCGGCCGTCATCTCGGCCAGCCGCGCCTCGGGGCCGCGGTGCTCGCGCATCCACTCCTCGACGAGGGGCAGTGCGAGCTGCCACATGTTGAGTTCGGGCGCGAGCCGGCGGCCCACGCCCTCGGCGAGCAGCATGGTCTTCTGGAGCAGCAGGAGCTCGGGCTGGACCTCCATGTGGAACCGCTCGGAGACCTGGAAGAGCTGGGCCAGGAGCCGGGCGATCGAGATTTCGCTGGGCGGTCGATCGAAGATCGGTTCCCCGATGGCGCGGATCGCCTGGTGAAAAACCTGCCGGTCGGTATCGGGCGGGACGTAGTTCGCCTGGAAGTGCACGTCGGCGACGCGCTCATAGTCGCCGGTCACGAAGCCGAGCAGCATGTCGGCCAGAAAGTACCGCGTCCGCCGGTCGATCCGCCCCATGATCCCGAAGTCCACGACGCACAACGCGCCGTCGGCGCGCACGAAGGCGTTCCCGGGGTGCATGTCGGCGTGGAAGAAGCCGTCGCGGAAGACCTGCAGGAAGAAGGATTCCGACGCCTTGCCGACGAGAGCCTCGAGATCGTGGCCGGCCGCGACCAGCTCATCGACGTCGTGGACCGGAATGCCGGAAATCCACTCGGTCGTCAGCACCCGACGGCCGGTGCGTTCCCAGTCCACCGCGGGGACGACATACATCGGGTCGTCCTCGAAATTGCCGCGCAGCTCCGACGCGGCCGCGCCTTCCATGCGCAGGTCCATCTCCCAGCGCAGGCTCTCGGCGAAGGTCTCGACCGCGACCACCGGCTTCAGGCGGCGCAGGCGCGGCTGCGTGCTCTCGACCACGCCCGCGATCCAGCGGAAAAGGTCCAGGTCCCGCTCAATCGCCCGCTCGATGCCGGGGCGCAGGACCTTGACCGCCACCTCGCGGGTGTTGCCGGTGCCGGTTTTGCCCGTGTCGTCTTCGG
>JAYQGE010000006.1:68570-114097 GCA_038140435.1 Rhodospirillaceae bacterium
TGTCGTCTTCGGCCGGGATGCGGACCTTCGCGAAGTGCACCTGGGCGATCGACGCCGCCGCGACGGGCTTGTCCTCGAAATGCTCGAACATCTCCGCGACCGGGCGCTCGAACTCGGCCTCGATGGCCGCGCGGGCTGCCGCACTGTCGAAGGGGGGCAGCGCGTCCTGCAGGCTCGACAGGTCGCTGGCGATGGTTTCGCCGACGAGATCGGGGCGGGTGCTCAGCATCTGGCCGAACTTGATGAAGCTGGGCCCGAGATCCTGCAGCGCGCGCGCGAGGCGCTCGCCGGGGCGCAACTCGCGGGTATCCGATACCGTGCGGAATCCCGTCAGGACCCGGGCGGCGAAAACGAGGCCGCCGGTGGCCGGCAGCCAGTCCGCGGGGAACAGCGCGTCGTGGCGCGCCAGCGTGCGCGCGATTCCGATCAGGCGGAGCAGGTTCCGGAGTGCCCTCAGCATGTCGACCCTCAGACCCGCCGCGCGCTGTGAATCGCGGCGATCCCGCCCGACAGGTTGCGCACGCGCACCCGATCGAGCCCCGCCGCGCGGATCATCTCCGCATACTCATCCTGGCCGGGGAACCTGCGGATGCTCTCGGCGAGATAGCGGTAGGCGTCCTCGTCGCGGGCCACACGCCGGCCAAGCCAGGGGAGAACGGAGAAGGAGTAGCGGTCGTAGATCCGGTCCAGCAGGGGCAGGACGACCTGGCTGAACTCGAGGCACAGGAACTGTCCGCCGGGCCGCAGGACGCGGCGGGCCTCGGCGAGCGCCGCGGGAATGTCGGTGACGTTGCGCATGCCGAACGCGATTGTGTAGACGTCGAAGCTGGAATCGGGCGCGGGCACCGCCTGGGCATCGCCGCAGACCCAGCCGATCGCGTCGTCGCGCCCCAGGATTCCGCGGTCGACCGCGCGGCGGCGGCCCACCGCAAGCATGTCGGGATTGATGTCGCAGATCGTGATCCGGGTGCCGGGACGAGCCGTGTTGTGGATGCGAAACGCGATGTCGCCGGTGCCGCCGGCGACGTCGAGCACGCGCAGGTCCGGTCGCCGGGCGACCATGCTCACGAACACCGACTTCCAGACCCGGTGGACGCCCATGCTCATGAGATCGTTCATCAGGTCGTAGCTGTCCGCCACGGACGAGAAGACGTCGCGCACGCGCCCGCTCTTCTCGGCGACGGGGACATCCTCGAAGCCGAAATGGGTGGTGTCTTGCTGCGATGTCTGGCCAGGGTCGCGCATAGCGGAGGGACCATATCGGACGAGGGCCTCGGGCGGCAAAAGAAAAGCCGCCGTGCGCCGCGCCGCGTGATATGACGGTTGCCCCGCGCCCCCGCTTCCCGGAACCCGGAATGCCCGAACTGCCCGAAGTCGAAACCGTGGTCCGCGGCCTGCGCCCCGCGCTCGAGGGCCGGCGGCTCGCGCGGGTCGAGGTGCGGCGCCCCGACCTGCGCTTCCCGTTTCCCGACGCCTTCGCCGCGCGGCTGACTGGGCGGGCCGTCACGGAAGTCGTCCGACGTGCGAAGTATATCCTGATCCGGCTCGACGACGGGGCCACCTGGCTCGCGCATCTCGGCATGTCCGGGCGCTTCTCGGTGACCCCGGGTGCGCGCGCGCGTGCGGGACAGGCCGGGCACAACGCCGGCTGGGCGCTGGTCGAGAAACATGACCATGTTCTGGTCGAGACCGACGATGGCGGCCGGGTCGTTTACAACGACACCCGGCGGTTCGGGTTCATGGACCTGATCGCGCCCGGGGGAGAGGCGGAAAACGCTCACCTGCGGGCGCTGGGGCCGGAGCCGCTGTCGGCGGAGTTCTCCGCCGACTACCTGGCCGGGGCGCTACGCGGCAAGCGCACGCCGATCAAGGCGGCACTCCTCGATCAGCGGGTCGTCGCCGGGATCGGCAACATCTATGCCTGCGAGGCGCTGTGGCGCGCCGGCATCAGTCCACGCCGCAGTGCACACACGATTGCCGGAAAGCGGGCCGTCCGCATGGTCGATGCGGTCAAGGGCGTTCTCGAGGAGGCGATCACGGCCGGCGGCTCGTCGCTGCGCGACTATGTCCAGACCGACGGCGAACTCGGCTATTTCCAGCATCGCTGGGCGGTCTACGACCGGGCCGGCGAGGCTTGCGCCAAGTGCGTTGCCGACGGGATCAAGGATTGCCGGATCGGCCGGATCGTCCAGTCGGGCCGATCCACTTTCTATTGCTCTCGGCAGCAGCGGTAAGCTAAGAGCGACGTTATGTTGCTTTGCACAATAGGCCTCCGGCGGGGGTTGCCGGTGATGCTGGCGGCGCTCCTGGCGCTGTCGGCGCCGGGACCGGCGCAAGCGCAGTCCTTCCTCGCGGATGTCGATGACCTGCCGCTCGCGCCGGGGCTGGTGGAGGATGCCGGCGCGCGCGTCGCCTTCGACAAGCCCGAGGGCCGGATCGTGCAGGCCCTCGCGCGCGGCCGCGCGAGCGCGGCTGCCGTTCGTGCCTTCTATGCCGAAACCCTGCCCGCCCTGGGCTGGCAGGCGGCAGGGGCGGAACGCTGGACGCGCGGGGCCGAAGCGCTGCGTCTGACGCTCGAGGCGGCGGACGGCGTGGTCGTCGTGCGTTTTGCGATCGCCCCGAAGGCCTCGCCGTAGTTTCACGGATCGCACCCCGCGCAAACGAACAACGAACAACACTCAGACCGAGGAGGGCCGTCATGGCCTATGAGAATATCGAGATAGAGACAAACGGCCATGTCGGCGTGATTACGCTCAATCGGCCCAAGGCGTTGAACGCCCTTTGCGATGCCCTGGTGGCGGAGCTCGGACATGCGCTCGACGCCTTCGAGGGGGACGAGAATGTCGGCTGTATCGTGCTCACGGGTTCGGAGAAGGCGTTCGCGGCCGGCGCAGACATCAAGGAGATGGCCGAGAAATCCTACATGGATGCCTATCTCGCGGACTTCATCACCGTCGGCTGGGAGCGCGTGACCAAGTGCCGCAAGCCGGTGATCGCGGCGGTCGCAGGCTATGCGCTGGGCGGCGGCTGCGAGCTCGCGATGATGTGCGACTTCATCATCGCCGCCGACAACGCCAAGTTCGGACAGCCCGAGATCACGATCGGCACCATTCCCGGCGCGGGCGGCACCCAGCGCCTGACGCGTTTCGTCGGAAAGTCGAAGGCGATGGAGATGGTCCTCACGGGCCGGATGATGGACGCCCAGGAGGCCGAGCGCGCGGGCCTGGTCAGCCGCGTGGTGCCGCTCGATTCACTGATGGACGAGGCGATGAAGGCAGCCGATACGATCAGCGGCCTATCGCGGCCGGTGGTGATGATGGCCAAGGAATCGGTCGACCGTGCCTACGAGACCACCCTGGCGGAAGGCGTGCGCTTCGAGCGGCGGCTGTTCCATTCCACGTTCGCGACCGCGGATCAGAAGGAAGGCATGTCTGCGTTCGTCGAGAAGCGGCAGCCGAATTTCAAGAACAGCTAGTCCCGCATATCGCGGACAGTCGCAGCACGGCCGAATCCCTTCGGATTTCAGGCCGTTGCGGCCTTGACGGACCCCCAAGGCCCGTCTATACACCGCGCCCGAACAGTCTATCCACCTAGAGAACACATATGGCCAACCATCATTCGGCGAAGGTGCGCATCCGGCGCAACGCGCGCCGCGCCACGATCAACGGAAATCGGATCGGGCGCATCCGCACCCATGTGAAACAGGTCGAGGCGGCAATCGCGTCGGGCGACAAGCCGGCCGCGGAGGCTGCATTGCGCGCCGCGCAGCCGGAAATGCACCGCGGTGCACAGAAAGGTGTGATCCACACCAACACGGTGTCGCGCAAGCTGTCGCGCTTGTCGGCCCGTATAAAGGCCATGTCCTAACCGACGACCTCATCAGGATTTTTGCCGACCGCGCCCTCGTGGCGCGGTTTTTTGTTGCGCGCTCTGCGCCTGTCCGACGCGCGAAATTTTCGTGTTTTTTTACAGATTCGTACGTTTGACCAGTTGCTAGTCCCATCCTCCCACGTTATGTTCAGCCTTGCCTTCCGGGACCGATGAAGCAGTAAAAAACAAGAATCGGTTGTGGAAATACCGGATCAATACAGAAGAGGATTTAGAGAGACTAAGTTGGATCAATAACAACTAAGTCTCCCGAGGGAAATTTGCGTCTGGGAGTAGTAAAAAACCTGTTTTTATAAGTTGCTTTAAGTAATGCAGGTATCGCAAATATTCAGGGTGGTTACGGTTTTTGCCGCGACGTCTTGCCTCGATCCCATCGTCAATTTGACGCTTCTGTCCGGTTCTTTCGACGTTGCTCGGGGGGCACGGGGTTGGACAGGGTGTGTGCGTCGGGCGTTTTGCCCATGACATCGGCTTGGTCCTCAAGTTGCCTCGAGCGGTGTGCCTCAACATCGCCGCGTGTGGTTTTTTGAGTGTCGCGTATCCGATCCTGGCGGAGGGTGCGCGGTTGGTGACACGGTTTTCGAGTTTACGGGGATTTTCGCCAGATGGCAGAGCGGTGGGGGCAGAACGACGGTGCGCTGACGGAGCAGTGGACCCGGGTGCGCGCAAGATTGCGGACCGACGTCGGTGAGGCTGCATTCAACAGTTGGCTGAAGCCGTTGACGCTGGGTGATTTCAACGGCGGCCGCCTGCGTGTCGCGGTGCCGACCCGGTTCATGCGCGACTGGATCGACCAGAATTACGGCGCCCGTCTCAATGAACTGTGGACCGACGAGAACGACTCCGTCCAGACAGTCGAGATCATCGTCGAGCCGTCCCAGACCGTGATTCAGCCCGCCGGCGCGCCGCCGCGCCGGCCTTTGGCGCAGCGCGTGGAGGCCGAGGCTGCGCCGCGGGACCCCGACGCCGCAGGGGGCGCCGATGCGGGTTCCGCGGGCGACAGCGGCATCGGCGATGTGCGTGGCTCGCTCGACGAGCGGTTCAAGTTCGGGAATTTCGTGGTCGGGCGCTCGAACGAGCTGGCCCATGCTGCCGCCCGGCGCGTGGCGGAATCCAAGTCCGTGCCGTTCAACCCGCTGTTCCTGTATGGCGGCGTGGGGCTCGGCAAGACCCATCTGATGCATGCGATCGCCTGGCACATCACCGAGCGCGAGCCGCGCCGGCGGGTGTTGTACATGTCGGCCGAGAAGTTCATGTACCAGTTCATCCGCGCGCTCAGGTACCGCACGATCATGGATTTCAAGGAGCAGTTCCGCTCCGTTGACGTCTTGATGATCGACGACATCCAGTTCATCGCGGGCAAGGATTCCACCCAGGAGGAGTTCTTCCACACCTTCAACGCGCTGGTGGACCAGAACCGCCAGATCATCGTCTCCGCGGACAAGTCGCCGTCGGATCTCGAGGGCATGGAAGAGCGCCTCAAGTCGCGGCTCGGCTGCGGCCTCGTGGCCGACATCCACCCGACCGACTACGAGCTGCGGCTCGGGGTTTTGCAGGCGAAGGCCGAGCAGATCGGCGCCGAGATTCCCGACAAGGTGATGGAGTTCCTGGCCCACAAGATCACGTCGAACATCCGTGAGCTGGAAGGGGCGCTGAACCGTATCGTCGCCCACGCGACCCTGGTGGGGCGGCCGGTGACGCTGGAGACGACCCAGGACGTCCTGCACGACCTGCTGCGGGCGAACGACCGTCGCGTCACCATCGAGGAAATCCAGAAGCGCGTCGCGGAACATTTCAACATCCGCCTGGCGGACATGCATTCCGCGCGGCGCGCCCGCGCGGTCGCGCGGCCACGACAGGTGGCGATGTATCTGGCCAAGCAGCTCACCTCGCGTTCGCTGCCGGAAATCGGCCGCAAGTTCGGCGGGCGGGACCACACCACGGTCATGCACGCGGTGCGGAAAGTCGAGGAACTGCGCTCGACGGATGCCGGATTCAACGAAGATGTCGAGCTGCTGCGCCGGATGCTGGAAATCTGATCGCTCCATCGCGGCGACGACCTGCATAAGTCTCTGTAATTAAAAGTATGTTTTGCCGGTCCGGGCGGCCTTGCGGCTGCCGATTTGCCTGACGAATCAGGCCGAATTTGCTATACTTTCCAAACTTCAGATTCTGCTCAGAACTCCCGGATTCCCGGGCGGGCGCGACAGGTCAGACAAGCTGCGTCGCGTCGCGCGTCACACCCCCTACCGGGGTGCCGGGTCCAGGGTCAAAAAGGACCGACGAAGAATGAAACTGACTATCGAGCGCGCGACGTTCCTGAAGGCACTGGCTCACGTCCAGAGCGTCGTCGAGCGACGCAACACGATCCCGATTCTCGCCAATGTGCTGCTCGAGGGCAAAACCGGCAGCCTGACGCTGAGCGCGACCGACATGGACCTCGCCATCAACGAGACGGTCCCCGCCGACACGGCGCAGGAGGGCGCGACCACCGCGCCGGCGCATACGCTCTACGACATCGTGCGCAAGTTGCCCGACGGCTCCCAGGTTGAGATCGAGACCGATGCGGCGGCCGGCCAGCTCCTGATCCGCGCGGGGCGCTCGAGGTTCAACCTCGCGACGCTGCCGGTCGAGGATTTCCCGACCATGAGCGGCGGTGATATGCCCCACACCTTCTCGCTGGAGGCCGAGGAACTCCGCACGCTGGTCGACCGGACGCGGTTCGCGGTGTCGACGGAAGAGACGCGCTACTATCTGAACGGCATCTTCCTGCATGCTGCCGACCAGGATGGGACCAATGTGCTTCGCGCCGTTGCGACCGACGGTCACCGCCTTGCGCGCGTCCAGCTGCCGATGCCCGACGGCGGAGACGGCATCCCCGGCGTCATCGTGCCGCGCAAGGCCATCGCCGAGCTGCGCAAGCTGATCGAGGAAACAACGGACCCGGTCGAGATCGCGCTGTCGGACACGCGTGTGCGGATGACGTTCGACGATGCAGTCCTGACCTCGAAGCTGATCGACGGCACCTTCCCCGACTATGAGCGAGTGATCCCGAAGGACAACGACAAGGTTCTGTCCGTCGATCGCGGCGTGTTCGCGCAGGCGGTGGACCGGGTATCGACGATTTCCTCGGAGAAAAGCCGCGCCATCAAGCTCGCCGTCGGGCCCGGACAGCTCACCCTTTCGGCGACGAGCGCCGAGAACGGCAGCGCCTCGGAGGAACTCGAGGTTGCCTACGACGAGACCGAGATCGAGATCGGCTTCAACTCGCGCTACCTGCTCGACATTACGGCCCAGATCGAGAACGAAAACGCGGAGTTCGTGCTCGCGGATGCCTCCTCGCCCACCATCGTGCGCGACGGCGGTGACGAAAGCGCGCTCTATGTCCTCATGCCAATGCGCGTCTAGCCGCGCATGGTGACGATGACCCGCGACGCCGCGCCGGAGACCGGGGGCAAGACCGCCCCGGACGCCGCTGTGCGCGCCCGGGGCCATATCGCCCGCCTCGATCTGACGAATTTCCGCAGCTATCCCGCGCTGCGTCTCGATACCGGGCCCGCGCCCGTGGTCCTGACCGGCACAAACGGCGCGGGCAAGACCAATCTTCTCGAGGCGCTGTCCTTTCTGGCGCCCGGCCGGGGGCTTCGCCGCGCGGCCCTTCCCGACGTGGCACGCATCGGCGCCGGTGGCACGGCCGCCGCCTGGGCGGTCGCGGCACGGCTGGAAAGCGGCGACGGGCCCGTCGCGCTGGGGACCGGAATGGCCGCGAGCGGTACCGGCGCATCGCGCCGGGTCGTGCGCATCGACGGGGAGCCGGTACGCGGCCAGTCCGCCTTCGCGGAACGGGTGAACATGATCTGGCTCACGCCGGACATGGACAGGCTGTTCATGGAGGGCGGTACCGGCCGGCGCCGTTTCCTCGATCGCATGGTCTACGGGTTCGATCCGGAGCACGCCCGGCGCATCGCGGTGTATGAGCAGGCGATGCGCGGCCGGCAGAAGCTTTTGCGCGAGGGGTCAGGCGACACGGTCTGGCTCGCCGCGGAAGAGGAAACCATGGCCACGACGGGAATTGCCATCTCGGCCGCCCGTCGCGAGACGGTGGCACGGCTTGACGCGGCGATCGCAGCAGAGGCGGATGCGCGGGTGCGCCATTTTCCGGCCGCCGGCCTCGTCTTCGAGGGCGAGGTCGAGACCTGGCTCGCGGATGGCCCGGCGCTGGAAGCGGAAGACCGGCTGCGCGAGAGCCTGGCCGCGGGACGGGCAAGAGACGCGGACGCGGGACGGGCCTTGCACGGCCCCCATCGCAGCGACCTGGCCGTCCACAATCTCGACAAGGACATGGCGGCCGCGCTCTGCTCGACCGGCGAGCAGAAAGCGCTGCTGATCTCGATCGTGCTTGCCCACGCACACCTGATTGGCCTCGACCGCCGCGCCGCGCCCATCCTGCTGCTGGACGAAGTGGCCGCGCACCTGGACGAGAATCGTCGGGCTGCCCTGGCCGAGCGCATTGTCTCGCTCGGCGTACAGGCCTGGCTGACGGGCACGGACCGGCATCTGTTCGAGGCCTTCGGTATGGATGCCCAGATATTCGAAGTGAACGCCGGCGCGGTTGCGCCGGCCACAGGAGACTCGCGATGAGCGATACCCCCGAAGCGCCAGAGGTCGAAGACATCGCCGAAGGAGAGGGCGCGAATTACGGCGCGGATTCGATCAAGGTCCTGCGTGGGCTTGATGCGGTGCGCAAGCGCCCGGGCATGTATATCGGCGACACCGACGATGGTTCGGGGCTGCATCACATGGTCTATGAGGTGGTCGACAATGCCATCGACGAGGCGCTCGCCGGGCACTGCGATACGGTCAACGTCACGCTCAACCCCGATGGGTCGGTCACGGTCGTCGACAACGGCCGTGGCATTCCGGTGGACATCCATGAGGAAGAGGGGGTCTCCGCCGCGCAGGTCATCATGACCCAGCTCCACGCGGGCGGGAAGTTCGACCAGAATTCCTACAAGGTCTCCGGCGGGCTCCACGGGGTCGGGGTCTCGGTCGTGAACGCCCTGTCAGAATGGCTCGAGATGCGGATCTGGCGAGACGGCAAGGAACACAAACTGCGCTTTGTCCATGGCGAGGCCGAGGGCGAACTCGAGGTTTCCGGCGATGCGCCCGACACGGATGACGGTTCGCTCACGGGCACGGAAATCACCTTCCTGCCGTCGCCGGAAACCTTCACCATGGTCGAGTTCGACCGCGATACGCTGGAACACCGGCTGCGCGAGCTCGCATTCCTGAATTCCGGGGTGACCCTCGTCCTGACCGACGCGCGCGGGGTGGAGCCGGTCCGCTCCGAGATGTTCTACGAGGGCGGCCTGAAGGCCTTCGTCGAGTATGTCGATCGCAACCGCCAGGGGCTCGCCGGCGAGGTGATGCACATCACCGACGAGAAGGACGGGGTGACCGTCGAAGTCGCACTCCAGTGGAACGACAGCTATCACGAGACGATGCTGTGCTTCACCAACAACATCCCCCAGCGCGACGGCGGCACCCATCTGGCGGGCTTCCGCGGCGCATTGACCCGAACGATCAACAACTACGCCAACGAGAGCGGGCTGGCGAAGAAGGCCAAGCTCGCGATCACCGGCGACGACGCGCGCGAGGGGCTGACGTGCGTCCTTTCGGTCAAGGTGCCGGATCCGAAATTCTCGTCCCAGACCAAGGACAAGCTGGTCTCCTCGGAGGTGCGCCCGATCGTCGAGTCCACCGTCGGCGACCGGCTCGGCCAGTGGTTCGAGGAACACCCCAACGAGGCCCGCGCGGTCATCGAGAAGATCATCGAGGCGGCCGCCGCGCGCGAGGCGGCGCGCAAGGCGCGCGAGCTCACACGCCGTAAGGGCGCGCTCGACATGGCGTCGCTGCCGGGCAAGCTCGCGGACTGCCAGGAGCGCGATCCCGAGAAATCGGAACTCTTTATCGTCGAGGGCGACAGCGCCGGCGGGTCTGCCAAGCAGGGCCGTGAGCGCCGTTTCCAGGCGGTGCTGCCGCTGCGCGGCAAGATCCTCAACGTCGAGCGCGCGCGGTTTGACAAGATGCTGTCGTCGGCGGAGATCGGTACGCTGATCACCGCGCTGGGCACCGGCATTCGCGACGATTTCGACATCGAGAAGCTGCGCTACCACAAGATCATCATCATGACGGACGCGGATGTTGACGGTTCGCACATCCGCACGCTCCTGCTCACATTCTTCTACCGGCAGATGCCGGAGATCGTGGAGCGCGGGCATCTTTTCATTGCCCAGCCGCCGCTCTACCGCGTGCAGCGCGGGCAGTCGGCGGTTTATCTGAAGGACGACCGGGCGCTCGAGGACTATCTGATGGACACCGGCCTTGGCGACACGGTGCTGAACCTCGCCGACGGGACCCAGCGCTCGGGCGCGGACCTGCGTGCGATGCTTGACGTCGCGCTCGAGGCCCGCAAGCTCATCCAGCCGCTGACGGTGCACCTGCCCAACGCGACGGTGGTCGAGCAGGCGGCGATCGCCGGCGCGCTCAACCCGGAACTGGTCGCGGACTCCGAACGGGCGACAGAAGCTGCCCAGGCCATCGCCTGGATGCTCGATCGCCTGTCCGATCGCCTCGAACGCGGTTGGCAGGGCGCGCAGCGCGATGACGGCGCGCTGACCTTCATGCGTACGCTGCGCGGTGTGACCGAGACGCTGGTCATCGACGACCGGATCATCAACTCCTCGGAGGCGCGCCGCCTGAATGAACTGTGGGCCGACCTGCGGGACACCTATATAGAGCATTCCAAGCTCGTCACGAAGGACAGCGAGCACACGATCACCGGGCCGCTGTCGCTGTTGCAGGCGGTGTTCGAGGCCGGCCGGAAGGGTATCTCGATCCAGCGATACAAGGGCCTGGGCGAGATGAACCCGGACCAGCTCTGGGAGACCACCCTCGACCAGAATGCCCGTGCGTTGCTGCAGGTGCGCGTCGCTCAGGCGGATGCGGCCGGGAACATCTTCGAGACCCTCATGGGCGACGAGGTGGAGCCGCGGCGCAACTTCATCCAGGAGAATGCGCTCAAGGTTGCAAACCTCGACGTCTAGGCACCCGGGCAAGGTCCGCCACATTTCGGCCAAGCCCGTGCGCCAGTCTCCGCGCCCATGAGCAAGTCCCCCGCCAGCAAGCCGCAGAAATCACGCAAGGCGCCCGAACCGGCGCCGTCGTCCCTCCTGTGGCGTGTCACGAAATGGTCCCTCGTGCTTGGCATCTGGGGTGGACTCGCGCTCGCGGGTGCGCTCGCATGGTTCGCCTGGAACCTGCCATCGGTCGACGCGCTGGGGCCGACCACGGACAAGGCGCGCCGGCCGGGGGTCACCATCCTCGCGTCGGACGGATCGCTCGTCGCGGGTTATGGCGATCTCTACGGCGCGCGCCTCACGGTCAACGAGCTGCCGCCCCAGCTTGTTCAGGCGGTGGTCGCCATCGAAGACCGGCGCTTCTTCGAGCATCCCGGGGTCGATCTGCGTGGCATTCTCCGGGCGGCCTTCGCCAACCTGCGTGCCGGCGGCGTCGTCCAGGGCGGCTCGACCCTCACCCAGCAGCTCGCCAAGAACCTGTTCCTGACGCCGGAACGTTCGTTGGATCGGAAGATTCGCGAGCTCATTCTTGCCCTGAACCTGGAGCGCCGGTTCGAGAAGAACGAACTTCTTACGATCTACCTGAACCGGGTCTATCTCGGGGCGGGGACCTACGGCGTGGAGGCCGCGTCGCGGCGCTATTTCGGAGCCTCCGCGCGCGATATCGACACCTACCAGGCCGCGCTTCTGGCGGGCCTGTTGCGCGCGCCGTCACGGCTGAACCCGGACAGCAGCGAGACCCGCGCGCACGAGCGCACACGCACCGTTCTGCGGGCGATGGCGGATGCGGGCTTCCTGACCGAGGAAGAGGCCGAAAGGATTGCCGCGACCCGCCGGCCTGGCCGGGGCGATGGTGCGTTGCCGCGCCCGCGCGTGACCGGCGAGGCGCGCCGCTACTTCGCCGACTGGGCGCTCGAGCGCGCCGCGGGCTATGCCGGCAGCACCGGCGTTGATCTGGCGGTCGAGACGACCCTGGATCCCGCACTCCAGGCGCGGGCCGAGGCGGCTGTCCGGCGGGCCGATACGAAAGGCTCGCAGGCCGCGTTGGTCGCCATGCGCAGCGACGGCGCGGTGCTCGCCATGATCGGCGGGCGCCGATACGGCGAGAGCCAGTTCAACCGGGTGACCCGGGCGCAGCGCCAGCCCGGATCGGCCTTTAAGCCGATCGTCTATCTGCCGGCGCTCGAATCCGGGATGACCCCGGACAGCAAGGTTCTCGATGCCGCCATCACCGTCGATGGCTGGACGCCCCGGAACTTCTCCGGAAGCTTCCGCGGCGAGGTGACCCTGCGCGAGGCGGTCGCGCGGTCACTGAACACCGTTGCGGTGCGGGTGTCGGAGGATGTCGGCCGCGGCCGGGTGATCCAGTCCGCGCGGCGGCTCGGCATCACGGCACCCCTGACACCGCACCCGTCGATCGCGCTGGGTGCCGGCGAGGTCACGCCGCTCGAGCTCACCGCCGCCTATGCCGTCTTCGCCAACGGCGGTTTCGCGGTTGAGCCCTATGGTGTGACGGAGGTCCGCCAGGGCGGCGAGGTGGTGTTCCGCCGCCCTGCGCGCGCGCCCCGACGTGTCGTCGAGGCGGATGCGGCGGCGCACATGACCGAGATGCTGCGTGCGGTCATCGCGTGGGGCACGGGCAAGGCCGCGAAGATCGACCGCCCGGCGGCCGGTAAGTCGGGCACCAGCCAGGACTTTCGCGACGCCTGGTTCGTCGGTTTCGCAGGCGACCTGGTGGTCACGGTCTGGGTCGGGAACGACGACAACACGCCGACCCGACGGATCACGGGCTCGAGCATCCCGGCCGCGATCTGGAAGGATTTCATGTCTGCCCCGCCGGCTGCCGCGGTGGCACGGCCCGCGCCGCCGCGCGCCCCGGCGCCGGAGGCCGCGCGGCCCGTCCGCGAACGGTTCGACCCGACCTTCATCGAACGCCAGACCGACTAGTGCGCTGCGATCAGGCCGTGCCGCGTCGAAGCGGCACCCACACGAACAGGATGAAGACCAGGAAGGCGAAGACGCCGGAAGTCCCCATGATGGTTGCCAGCAGGAAGGTCTGGTCGAATGCGAACAGCGCCAGCACCATCGAGAGCAGGCCGGCGGATACGTACTGCGCGAGCCCGAGAAGCGAAGCCGCCGCCCCCGCCATCTGGGGATAGGGCGAGATCGCGCCGGCCTGGATGTTGGGCTGGGACATCCCCATGCCGAAGAAGTAGACGATCGTCGGGACGATGATCGACCAGATCGAGATCACGTTCGACCAGATCAGCACGAAGACCAGCGCGCCACCTGCGGCGGTGAAGGAGGTTCCGGCGAGGCACATGCGCTCGACACCGGCGTAGCGCACGATCCGGCTGCCGAGAAACGCGCCGGACATGAAGCCGACGGATGCGGCACCGAATGAAAGGCCGAAACTGGTCGGCGACATGCCGAGCTGATCCACCAGTACGAAGGAGGCACCGAGGAGGTAGGCGAACAGTCCCGAGAAGTTGCCCATGACCGTGAGCACGTATCCCAGATAGGCCCGGTTCGAGAGCATCGTTGCGAAGTTGCGCAGCATCTGCCCGATCCGGGTCGCATTCGGATCGGGATTCCGGTTCGTTTCCGGCAGCATCACGATCACGAGCAGCATGGCGCTGGCACCGAACCCCGTCAGCACCCAGAAGTTGGCGCGCCAGCCGAGCCAGACCACGATGAAGCCGCCCAGGACGGGCGCGACGACCGGCGCGATGGCGACCACGGTGGTCACCACCGAGTACATCCGTGCCGCCTCCTCGCGGGTGAACATGTCGCGGACGACGGCGCGGGCGACCACCGGCGCCGCGGCGGCACCGATCGACTGGAACAGCCGGAACACGATGAGCTGCTCGACCGTGGTGGCGAGCGCGCAGGCGACGCTCGCGACGAGGTAGATGGAGGTGCCGATCATGATCGTCGGCTTGCGCCCGAAACGGTCCGAGATGGGGCCGAAGATCGTTTGGGAGAGCGCAAACCCGACCATGTAGACGCTGAGCGTGAGCTGAATGGACTCGGCATCCGTCGCCAGGTCCCGGGCCATGATCGGGAAGGCCGGCAAATAGAGATCGATGGTCATCGGTGCGAAGGAGACCAACAGGCCGAGCAGGAGCGTCATCGCGAGCCGGCCGGGCATCGGCGTTCCTGGCTGCGTGGCGCTGCTCATCGCAATTCGATCGTTTCGCCGCTCGCCGCAGCCGCGTCGTCGGGGTCGTGGGTGACCAGCAGGGTCGGAATGCCGTTGGCGCGGGCGTGCTCGAACACGAAGGCCCGGATCCGGTCGCGCAGTTCCGCGTCGAGTTTCGAGAAGGGCTCGTCCAGCAGGAGGGCGCGCGGTTCGGAGAGCAGGGTGCGCATCAGCGCCACCCGGGTCCGCTGACCGCCCGACAGGGTGGCCGGGTCGCGGTCGGCCATGTCCGCCAGGCCTGCCTCGTCCAACGCGGCCTCGATTTTCTCCCGGCGCGCCGTGTGTCCGCGGATTTCCGGCGTGAGGCCGAATGTGAGGTTCTCGCCCACCGACAGGTGCGGGAAGAGAAGGTCGTCCTGAAACAGGATGCCGATCCGGCGGCGATCCGGCGGCAGTCCGTCCAGCGGCTCGCCCGCCAGGCTGACCCGGCCCGCCGGTGTGAAGGCCGGTGCGAGGGTCCCGCAGATATGCGCGAGCAGCGAGGATTTGCCGCAGCCGCTCGGCCCCATCACGGTGGCCGCCTCTCCGGCGCGCACCGTCAGATTGAGGGGCGTGAACAGGCGCGCGCCATCGAGGCTCAGGGACACGTCGTGCAGTTCGAGGGAGGTATCGTCGCCGGGCGGCATTTCGGCAGGGTCCGGTCGGGGCAAGGGTGCAGAACACCCAGAATACCGGCGAAATCATGCGACGCCAGCCCTTTGGCATGGTTTGTCGGAATGCCGGAGATGCGCCGGATCGCTTTACGGCCCCGGGCGCAACCGATATGACGAATGTGAACCCGGCCACAACTCGCGCCCGGGACGGTTTGCACGGGGGAAACGCGAATGCCGGGATCGGCCCCAACACGCACGGGTGCCAGCATGTGGCTGCCACTCGTCCTCCTGCTGGTGCTCGGTGCCATCTGGGGCGGCAACCCGGCCTTCTCCAAGGCACTGGTGACCAACGGCATCTCGCCGCCGGCCGTCGTGTTCTGGCAAACGCTCGGCGCCGGAGTCCTGCTCTCGATCGTCTGTCTTGTCCGGCGGACACCGATCCGGCTCAACCGCCGCGCCGTCATCTACTATATCGTGATCGGCATGGTCGGGATCGATCTCGCCTACATCATGCTCGTCTTCTCGGTGCGCCACCTGACCGTCGGCTACGTCTCGGTGCTGGTCCTGTTTTCACCGCTTCTCACCTATGTCTTCGCCATCCTTCTACGGGTCGAGCGGATCAACCTGCTGCGGGGGCTCGGAATCCTGGTCGGCTTTGCCGGTGCCGGTGTGCTCGTGATCCCCGACGGCAGCCTGCCGTCGCCGGAGCTGTTAGGGGTCGCGCTGCTCGCCTTCATCGTGCCGGCGGGCTATGCCACCGCGAACATCTATGCCGAATGGGGGCGGCCCGAGAATGTCGACAACGTCGCGCTGGCCGCCGGGACGATGTTCGCCGCGGCGGGCGGGGCGCTGGCGGTATCGCTGATCGACGGCAGCTTCCACCCGGTCTGGGAAGATTTCGCCCATCGCGAGATGATCCTGTTCGGCTTCGCGCTCGCGACGGCCATCGCGTTCCTGATGTTCTACCTGATCGTAGCGCTCGCCGGTGCCGTCTACCTGGGCCAGGTGGGATATATCGTGACCCTCGCGGGTGTCGGCTGGGGCGTCCTGTTCTTCGGCGAGAGCGTACCGGTCATGCTCTGGGTGGCGATCGCGATCGTCGGGGTCGGCGTCGGGCTGGTCAATCTGGGCAAGAAGACCCCGGCATGAGCCGCATGCCAGTCGCTGAATTTTCGCGGGTGCGCCGGGGGGCGCACGCATGAACGTGCGTACGCTCCCGCTCGTCCTCCTAGTGACCCTCAGCCTGATCTGGGGGCTCGGGCCCTCCATCGTGAAGTTCATCGCCCTCGACGGGGTCCCCCCGCTCGGCATGGTCGTCTGGCAGACCGGCCTGGCGGGCGTCATCCTGTTCGGAATCTGCGCGCTGCGCGGTGTGCGGATCGGTTTGGACCGAAAGCATCTGCGTTACTACCTCGCCATGGGCTGGATCGGCCTCGCGCTTCCCAACACCAACATGGTCTTCGTGATGCGCGAGCTCCCGGTCGCGCTGATGGGCGTGATCATCATCACCGCGCCCGTGATCACCTATGTCGTGGCGTTGATTATCAGGCTCGAGACGTTCTCGCCGCTGCGAGCTGCCGGGGTGGTGCTCGGTTTTGCGGGCGCGGCGGCGCTCGTCCTGCCGAGCGGCAGCCTGCCGACGCCGGAGATGCTCCCGATCGCGCTGCTCGCCTTCGTCACACCGGCTCTGTGGGCGACCAGCAACGTGATCGCGGAGGTCTGGCGGCCCGAGGATGGCGATACGTTCGCGCTCGCCATGGGGACGATGTTTGCGGCCGCGGCCGGAGCCGTTATCGTCGCGCTGGCGACGGATGCGTTCCATCCGATCTGGCAGGATTTCGGGGTGAGCGACTGGGTGATCCTGCTCTATGCCGGGACCACCGTTTGTGCCTTCGCGCTGTTCTACACGATCGTCAAGCTGGCCGGCGCGGTGTACCTGGCCCAGGTGGGGTACCTGGTTCCGATCATGGGGGTCGGCTGGGGCGCCTGGTTCTACGGCGAGGAGCCGACGGTCTGGCTGTGGCTCGCCATGGCGCTCGTGTTCGCCGGGGTCGCGCTGGTCAATCTGGGCAAGCGCGCGCCGGCTGACGGCGAGACGCCCGACTAGGCGGCGAGCTCGAACCGCGCGGCCGCGAGCCGCTCGCTCACCGTCGCCAGGTCCGCCTCGCTGCCCGGCGTGAAGGGCGGGCGCAGGTTCGCGAAGTCGGGGTTGTTTCGTGCCCGCGCGATGTAGGCCTTCATGACCGGGATCGCCGGCAGGCCCTTGAACGCCATGCGCAGCTCGGTCAGGTGGTTCTGCAGCGCGTCGGCATTGTCGCCCCGCCAGTTGGCGAAGACATCCTGGGCTTGCGGCGCCGTCACGTTCACGGTCGCGGAGATGCAGCCGACGGCGCCCTCGCGGAGCCCGGCCAGCAGGAACTCCTCGGAGCCGGGGAACAGCCGGAACCCCGGGATTTCCGCAAGGGTCCGCTCCATGCGTGGCCAGTCACCGGAGGAATCCTTCGACCCGACGACCGTGTCGGGATAGGCCTCGACCAGCCGCGCCATCAGGCTGATCGGCAGCTCGAAGCCCACCTGCTGGGGAAAGTTGTAGAGGTAGATCTGGAGCGCGGGATCGCCGACCCGCTCGATCACCTCGGCATAGGCCGCGAACAGCCCGTCCTCGCTGGGTGCCTTGTAGTAGAAGGGCGGGAGCATCAGAACGCCGCCCGCGCCGTTGGCGAGCGCCTTTCGGGTGAGGGCGACCGTGTCCGGAATTGCGGTGCAGCCAACACCCGCGATCAGCTGCGCGCCCTTAATACCCGCGTCGGCCAGTGCGTCCAGCAGGGCGAGCCGTTCGTCGAGCGACAGCGAGTTTGCCTCGCCGGTCGTGCCGAGCGGCGCGACCCCGTCGCAGCCGTTCGCCAGCAGCCACTTGTTGTGCGCTACCGCGCCCGGCACATCGATCTCGAGGTCGGCGGTCATCGGCGTGAGCGAGGCGGCGAAAACGCCAGCGGGCTGGGTGGTCATGGCTTCTCTCCTGTATGCGGGAACCGGTTTTACACCGGGATTCCTCAATCTGTCTCCGGGTCTTTCGCCGGTGCGCCCAGGGGCGGCATGCCGTTTTCGAGGTTGCGGTTGAGCTCGCGCACGACATGGGCTTCGAGGTCATCGACCATGTCCTCGTTGATCGCCTTGCCGCGCACGGACGCGTCCGAGCTGTGGACCGTCTCGCGGTCGCCGGACACGAGCGGATGCCACCAGTAGAGGTCCTTGCCTTCGGCCAGGAGCCGGTAGGCGCATGTCTCGGGCATCCAGCGCAGTTCCGCGATGTTGTCGGGCGACACCTTCACGCAGTCCGGCACATTGCGGCTGCGGTTCCTGTAGTCCGTGCAGCGGCAGGTGTCGTGGTCGAGATAGCGGCAGGCGACGTCGGTGAGCGCGAATTCGCCGGTGTCGGCGTCCTCGAGCTTGAACAGGCAGCACTGGCCGCACCCGTCGCACAGGGACTCCCACTCCTCCTCGTCCATCTCTGCGAGGGTCTTCGATTTCCAGAAGGGCTGTGAAACGGTCATGGCTCGGCTCTGTCGATCAGGTGGACGAACGATCCCGACACTGCACCGGCAACGGCGCCCGCAGGCCCCAGCGGCTCGCCGCGCGCGTTCTCGGCCGCGAACAGCGGCGTATCCGTCTGTTCCTCCAGGATCGAGGCGTAGTGGAACTCGTGGCCGCGGAACGCCGTTCCGGCGGTCCCGAGCGGGCCGTCACGGTGCAGGCGCGCGACCCTGTAGCCGAGGTGCAGGCGACGTTCCGCGAAGCTCGTCTCGAGCGGCAGCAGCCCGGCCATGGCGTGGCGCGTGCCGCCGGCGTCCACGAGGCTCCGGCCGAGGACCATGTAGCCGCCGCACTCGCCGAAGATCGCCTTGCCGCGCCCGGCCGCGTCGCGCAATCCGCCGAGGAATGCGTTCGCGCCCGCGAGCACGCCGGCGTGAAGCTCGGGATACCCGCCCGGAAGATAGACGGCGCCGGCCGATCGGTCCGGCGGTTCGTCGGCCAGCGGCGAGAAGGTCGTGATCTCGGCGCCCGCGGCGCGCCAGCCGTCCAGGACCGCGGGGTAGCAGAAGGCGAAGGCACGGTCGCGCGCCACGGCGATGCGCTGCGCGAGGGGTGGAATTGCCGTCGTGGCGCCGGGGGCAGAAGCGAGTCTGCATGGCATTGCCAGCGCAGTCAGCGCCGCGAGGTCGATCTGTTCGCCGACGGCCCGGGCCGCGGTCTCGAGGAACTGCTCCAGTTCCTCGTGCTCGCCCGCCTGGACGAGGCCCAGGTGGCGTTCAGGCACGGTGAGTGCCGGATCGCGCATGACCGTGCCCAGAATATGTATCTCGGGTGCGGCAGCCGCCGTCGCGACGGCAAGGACATCGGCATGGGCCTTGCTCGCGACCCGGTTGAAGATCACCCCGGCGACGCGAACATCGGCGCGATGGGCGGCGAAGCCGCGCACCAGCGCGCCGACACTCGCGGCCTGCTTGCCCGCATCGACGACAAGGATCACCGGCCAGCCCGTGAGGGCGGCGAGGTCGGCGGTGGAGCCCGCATCAGGCCGGTCGGGCAGGTGAACCCCGTCGAACAGACCCATGACGCCCTCGACGATAACGGGCCTGGATGTATCGGTCGCCGGGCCCGACAGCAGGCCGGACAGGGTCTCCGGCCGCATCGCCCAGGGATCGAGATTGAATGCGGGCGTCCCGCTCGCCGCGGCGTGGAATGCCGGGTCGATATAGTCCGGGCCCGCCTTGGCACCAATGGCCGGTGTGCCCGCGTTGCGCAGCGCGCGGAGAAGGCCGAGTGTGAGCACGGTCTTGCCGCTACCCGAGGCGGGCGCGGCGACGATCAGGCCTCGGGGTGCGGTCGCGTTCATTCTGGCGCGGTCAGGAGGTGACCAGTGAGGCGATGCCCGCGATCATCACCGGCCATGCCACCACCGGCCCGGCGAAGGCGCGCAGATGCCGTTGCCGGGGCGAGATCCCCAGCATGTGCAGGACCCCGGCGAGCGCGCCCAATCCGATGATCCCGGCGTTGAGGCGCTCGGGCAGGCCGAGCGTCCGGCCAGAGATCTCGGGATAGGCGAACACGGTCGCGATCGACACCAGCACGAGCGCCGCGGACACGATGCGAGGGATCATGGACGGCGTGTCGGGCTCCGGCGTCCGGATGCGGTCAGACCGCATCGCGCATGTCTCCCTGTCCCAGGGGATCGGGATCGAGGACGCGTCCCGACAGCGCGCCGAGCCAGTCGAGGCCGTCGCGCAGCCGCACGACCTCGCCGACCACGAAGAGCGCGGGCGGCGACACCGATGACGCGTCGCGCTTGGCGTCGGCCAGCGTGGTCTCGACGACATGCTGGGCGTCGGTGGTGGCGTGCGCGACCAGCGCCGCCGGGGTTCCGGGCGCGAGCCCGGCGGCGGTCAGCCGGTCGATGATCTCGTCGATATGCTTGAGCGCCATGTAGAAGACGAGGACCTGCGCGCCCGCGACCAGAGCGGCCCAGTCCAGCTCGTCGGGGACCTTGCCCGACAGGTTGTGACCGGTCACGAAGGTGACGGCGGTCGCCGTCGCGCGGTGGGTCATCGGAATGCCGGCATAGGCGAGCCCGCCGACCGCGGCCGTGACCCCCGGTATCACCCGGAACGGGATGTCCGCGGCGACCAGTGCCAGGGCTTCCTCGCCGCCGCGCCCGAACAGGAAAGGGTCGCCCCCCTTCAGGCGCAGGACGCGTTTGCCCTGGCGGGCCAGGGTGACGAGACGGGCCGAGATGTCGGGCTGCTTCGGGGACGGCTTGCCGCCGCGCTTGCCGGCGTAGATCTGCTCGGCCTGCGGGCCCGCGAGCGCCAGGATCCGTTCGTCAACCAGCGCGTCATGGACCACCACGTCTGCCTGCCGGAGCGCGTCGAGCGCACCGACAGTCAGCAGCGCAGGGTCGCCGGGGCCGGCGCCCACGAGCCAGACCCAGCCGGGCCGGAATGCGGGGAGATCGAGATCCGCGAAGTTCATGCCGTGAAGCTAGCGCCGCGCCGCTGGCCCGGCAACCACACAGGGCGCTACGATGGGCGCATGAGCGAGGCCGCGCAGGATGATGAGGAGCCGGGCCGCCGGCGGCAGGGCGAATTGCGCCGCGGCTGGACGACGGGCGCCTGCGCCACGGCCGCGGCAAAGGCAGCCTACGAGGCGTTGCTCTCGGACCGTTTCCCCGATCCCGTCGCCATCCGCCTGCCGCGCGGCCTGCGAGCGACCTTCGACCTCGCGGAGGCCCGGCGCACCGCCCGGGGCACCTTCGCGGCTGTCGTCAAGGATGCGGGCGACGACCCCGACGTGACCCACGGCGCGCGGGTCTGCTGCGAAGTATCCCCGGGCGTGCCCGGGGCGGGTATCCGGTTCGCGGCCGGGGACGGCGTCGGCACTGTCACCCTGCCGGGATTGCCGGTCCCGCCGGGAGAGCCCGCGATCAACCCGAAGCCGCGGGAGATGATCGCCGCGGCGCTGGAGGAGATCGCCGTCGAATATGGCGTGACACCGGACCTGTTGGTGACCGTTTCGATACCCGGCGGCGCGGCGCTGGCCGAACGGACGGCGAATCCGCGCTTGGGCATCGTCGGCGGATTGAGCGTGCTCGGGACGACCGGCGTCGTGATTCCCTATTCCTGCGCGTCCTGGATTCATTCCATCCACCGGGCGATCGACGTCGCGCGGGCGACCGGTGTCGAACATGTGGCGGGGGCGACGGGACGGACATCGGAGGCCGCGGTCGCCGCGTATCACGTGCTTCCGGAACGCGCGCTGATCGACATGGGCGACTTCGCCGGCGCGCTCCTCAAGTATGTCCGCGCCCATCCCGTCCCGCGCCTGACGATCGCGGGCGGTTTCGGAAAGCTTTCGAAGCTGGCGGACGGTCACCTAGATCTGCATTCGAGCCGCTCGTCGGTCGATCTGGGAGGGCTGGCGAGCAGGCTCGAGTCTCTTGGCGCGCCGCGCGAAGTTCTTGCACACGCAAGAGACGCCGCTTCCGCAGGCGGGGTCCTGGCGCTGGCGACAGAGACCGGCTTTGCGAATGCGCTCGCGGAAGCGGTCGCGCGCGGTGCACGCGAGACCTGCCGCGCCGCCCTCGCCGGAGCGGCGGATATCGACGTGCTCGCGATTGCGCGCGACGGGCAGGTGCTGGCCCATGTCGGCCCCTGAACGGCCAGCCCTGCTGCTCCTGGGCGGTACCGCCGAAGCCGTGGCGCTGGCGGGGCGGATGGTCGAGGCGTGGGGCGATCGCTTCGAGGTCGTCACGTCGCTTGCGGGCCGGACCCGCGCGCCTGCGCGTCCGGCGGGCCGGGTGCGCGTCGGCGGGTTCGGCGGCGCTGCGGCACTGGCGGATTATCTGCGCACCCATGATGTCCGGGCGGTTATCGATGCGACCCATCCCTTCGCGGCACGGATTTCCGCGAACGCGGCGAGCGCAGCCGCCCGGGCGCGCGTGCCCCGGCTGGTGCTGGTCCGGCCACCCTGGGAGCCCGCGCCGGGCGATGACTGGCGCGTGGTCCCCGACATTGACGCGGCGGCGGCGGCGGTGCCGGATATGGGGCGCCGTGTGTTCCTGACGGTGGGCCGGACGGAGCTGGCGGCGTTTCGCGATTGTCGCGACACGTGGTTCCTGGTGCGGATGATCGATCCGCCGGACGCACCCCTGCCGTTGCCGGATGCGACGGTCGTGACCGGGCGGGGGCCGTTCGATGTGAATGCCGAGCGCGACCTGCTGCGGGAACACAAAATCGACGCACTTGTGTGCAAGGCATCGGGGGGTATGGCGACGCGGGCGAAGCTCGATGCGGCGCGTGCGTTGGACCTGCCGGTGCTGATGGTCGCCCGCCCGGCGCCACCGGACGGGCCGCGTGCCGAGGATGTCGACGCGGCGCTCGGCTGGTTGCGTGAACAGCTCACTTGACGCGCCCGGCTCGGGACGCGACATAGGAACGATGCGTATGGTTGGAACGATTGGAATGCGGCTGCGCCGCCTGGCGCTTCTCGTGACTTTCACGGCGGCGGCACTGATGCCGTCGACGCAGGCGCTCGCCCAGACCAATGTCCTCGCTGACGATCCGCTGATCGTCGCGGTCTACGAGAACCGCCCCGAGCGGGTGCGCGAGCTGCTCGTGCGCCAGCACCCGAAGTCCCGGGCCGACACGGACGGCCGTACGGCGCTCATCTGGGGTGCGATCCAGGGCAGTTACGATGCGATGGAACTGATTCTCGAGGACAAGGTGCTCGTGAACCTGGCCGACAAGGTGGGGAACGGTGCGCTCTATCACGCCTCGGAGAACGGGCACTCCGATGTCGTCGAGCTGCTGCTGTCATTCAACGCGTCGATCGACCAGGAAAACCGCGACGGACGGACGCCGCTGATGGCGGCGGTGCGCGCCGGACACGCCCGGATCGTCCAGATCCTGATCGATGCCGGCGCTGACGTCACGATCTCGGACTTCACCGGACGGACGGCGTTCGATCTCGCCCGCGAGGGCCGCTCGCGGCAGGTGACATCCATTCTTCAGAAGGCCGGCGCCCGCTAGGCGGGTCAGTCTGCGTCGGCCGTTTTCCGCGCCGGCCGCAGCACGTGGTGATGGCTCGCGGCGTAGAGCCGGCTGTCGTCGAACCCGGTACCCAGATCTTCCGCCAGGACGGGGCCCACGAGGATCAGCGCGGTCCGGATGATGCCCGACCCCTTCACCGCATCGCGAATGGTTCCGAGGGTTCCGCGGATGAAGCGTTCGTCCGGCCAGCTGACCCGATAGCCCACGACCACCGGGCAATCCGTGCCGTAGTGGGGCGTGAGATCGCGTACCACGCGGGCGAGATTGTTGATCGAGAGATGCACGGCCAGGGTCGCGCCGGTCTCCGCCAGCCGCGCGAGCTCCTCGCCCTCCGGCATGTCGCTGGCCCTCACCGCTGTCCGGGTCAGGATGACCGTCTGGCTGACGCCGGGCAGCGTCAGTTCACGGCCGAGCCCGGCGGCCGCGGCAGCGAAGGCCGGGACGCCGGGAACGATCTCGTGGGGAATGCCGAGCGCATCCAGCCGCCGCATCTGTTCCCCGATCGCGCCATAGAGCGAGGGGTCGCCGGAATGTACCCGCGCGATATCTTTCCCGCCTTCATGCGCCGCTGCGATCCGGTCGATGATTTCGTCGAGGTTCAGTGGTGCGGTATCGGTGATCTCGGCACCGTCGGGGGCATGGTCGAGGACCTCGCGTGGTACGAGGGAGCCGGCATACAGGCAGACGGGGCAGCGCGCGATCAGGTCGCGGCCGCGCAATGTGATGAGATCGGGCGCGCCAGGGCCGGCGCCGATGAAGTAAACGGTCATGGGAGTGTCTTACCCTCGCACCCCCGCGAAGTGTACCGGCAAATCCCGTGGCCGGCCGGTGCCTATGCGGAACGTTTATTCGTTTTGTGGGTCTTTGCGGCATAGCCGCGCGGGGTATAGGCGCGCGTCCGCTCCGGCAGGTTGAGCTTACGCGACTGGCTGTTGCCGACGATCACAACCGTCAGCATGTCGATCGAATCGAGCGTCAACTCGGCGAGGGGCAGGACGTCCACCCGTTCGCCGTCGCGCGCAAGGTTGCGCGCCACAACGACCGGCGTGTCCCCGGGGCGCTCGGCGAGCAGGATATCGCGCGCGGTCTCGAGCTGGTGCCGCCGCCGGCGGCTCGCCGGGTTGTAGAGCGCGACGACGAAGTCGGCCGCGGCCGCGGCACGGAGCCGGGACTCGATCGCAGGCCATGGCGTGAGCAGGTCGGACAGGGAGATCGCGCAGAAATCATGGCCCAGGGGTGCGCCGGCCCGGGCAGCGGCGAGCTGCATGGCCGACACGCCCGGATGGACGTCGATCGCAATCCGCCGCCATGCCGGGTCCTCGTTCCGGTCAAGAAGTTCGAACACCAGGCTCGCCATGGCGAAGATTCCCGGGTCGCCGCTGGAAACGAGCGCGACGTTCCGGCCCTCGGTGGCCAGCGCGAGGGCGTGGCGGCAGCGGTCTTCCTCGGCACCGAGGTCGAAGTCATGCCGTCGCTTGCCGGCCACGGCGTCGCCAAGCAGGTCCAGATACGGCCCGTAACCCACCAGGTCGGTCGCCGCCGCGACGGCCCGGTCGGTCGCCGGGATCCGGTGCGCGGAGTCGCCCGGGCCGGTGCCGACGATCGCGAGGGTGCCGCGCGCGCGGCCGACCTCCGACGCGACGAGGCTTGTCCCCCGTGCGATTGCGCAGGTCGCGTGCTCGGACTTTTGCTTGGCGACGACCAGCGCGCCCTCCTGGCCGACCGCCGCGAGCGCCGCCGCCTCGGCGACCCCGTGCGCGCCGACCTCGCGGAAGACGGCGTCCGAAGGGTTGGCGAGCCGCGGGGTTTCGGCTTCCAGGCGCGGGGCATCGAAGAACCGCGCCGGCGCATCCAGGTGCGTCGCAACGGCGTGGACCGCCGCCTCGTCCATCTTCACGTCGATGCTGGCAACGAGCGCGACGGATGCGGGTGACAGGCCGCCGGCCTTGAGGGTGTCATCGACCAGCGCGGCGAGCTCGCCCGGCGCGCAGTCCCGTGCACACCCGACGCCGACCGCGAGGGTGGGCGGGTGCAACAGAAGTTCGTCGTCCGACGGTGCGATGTCCCGGTCGCTGATCCGAATCATCCATGTGCCGTCGCGCCCGATCGGCAGGCGCGCGAGCCAGGCCGGATCGCCGGCCTCGATCACGAGGTTGGGGGGATCGTCCGTCAACGCCGCTGCCATGACGGGCTTGGCGGCCTCGGGGTTCGCCAGATGCCAGCCCGGCGGCGGATCGTCGAGCGCGACGCCGAGCACGGAATCGCCGGCGGTGGTGATCGCCGCCGTCCCGCCGGTCAGCGCGGCGATGCGGGTCGCGAGGGCGTTCCCGCCGTGATGCCCGCCCAGGACCGGCACGACGTGCAGGCCGTTGGGCGAGACGGCGAGGACCGGGGGTTCGGCGCGCTTGTCCGTGAGCCGCGCCGCCAGCGCGCGCACCAGGATCCCGGCCGCGCAGATGCCGACGACGGTCCGGCCGTTCGCGAACAGGTCCGCGAGATATGTTGCCGTGTCATCGAATGCGATGTCGCAGTCGTCGACCCGCGCGGCGAGGCCGTGCACCCGACTGCCGGGAAGGTCTGCTCGTAGTCTCCGCGCGAGCGCGGCCCCGGCCGCGTTGAGGACGACGAGCGCGATGTCCTGACCGGCACTCATGCCCAGGCCGTCCCGCGCTTGTGGACGAGGATCATCGAGAAGTAGGGGGCGTTCGCGTCGTCGCCGACGTCATCGAGTGGGCTGACCCGCTCGTGATCCATCGTCGCGCGTTCAACATACCGCGCGTTCTGCGCCAGGCCCATCTCGGCCAACAGCGCGCGAATTCGCGGCAAGTGCCGGCCGACCTTGATGATCGCGGCGGCGTCGGTTTCCGCCAGGCGCGCGCGTAGCACCGTGTCGGGCAGCGGCCCGGGCAGGACGGTCAGCACATCGGTCAACGCCGCGAGCGCCGTGTCCGTGGCCGCGGCGCAGGCGGTGAGGGACGAGACGCCCGGTATCACCTCGACCGGCCACCGGTCGGCCAGCCGTGCGAACAGGTACATGAAGGAGCCGTAGAAGAACGGGTCGCCCTCGCACAGGATTGCGACGTCCCGGCCCTCGGAGAGGTGTTCGCCGATCTCCGCCGCCGCTCGGTCGTACACGGTCTCGATGGGGAACCGGTCGCCCGACATGGGGATTCGGATCGCGATCTCCGTTGCCCCGGCGCGCAGGTGCGGGGCAGCGATGGCGCGCGCGAGACTGTCGCCGTTTTCGGGTGCGGGATAGGCGACGACGGCTGCTGCGGACAGGATCCGTGCGCCCTTCAGCGTCATCAGTTCCGGGTCACCGGGTCCGACCCCGATCCCGAACGCTGTGCCGCGTGCGGGGCCGCTCATGATTTCACGACGCTCCACTGGGTCACCGGCATGGCCGGGCGCCAGCCGGTCAGCCCGCCGACCGGATCGGCGTGGCTGACGGCGATCCGGGTGAGTGTGCCGCCATATCGCGCATGGGCATCCAGCAGGCCGCGCTCGCCCTCGAGCGTGACCACGTTCGAGGCCAGGCGGCCGCCGGGGGCGAGGCGTGCCCAGGCGGCTTCGATCAGGGCCGTACCCCCTGACGACAGGCCGCCGCCGATGAACACCGCGTCCGGCGCGGGCAGGTCGTCGATGGTGGCGATGATCTCGGCCTCGCGGATATCCAGGAAGGGTGTCCCGAGGCGGGCCGCGTTCCGGGCGGCCATGGCACAACGCCCGGCGTCGCGCTCGACCGCGATGGCCGTCGCGCCCTGGCCCTGCACGTCCTGGGCCGCGCGCAGCCACTCGATCGCGACCGAGCCGCAGCCCGCGCCGAGGTCCCAGAGCGTGTGGCCGGGCAGGGGCGCAAGGGCGGCGACCGTGGCGGCGCGCACCACCTGCTTGGTCATCTGGCCGTCATGATCGAAGACGTCGTCGGGGAGGCCGGCGACCGGCGGCAGGATGCGCGCGTCGGGTCCCGCGACGCATTCGAGGGCGACGGTGTTCAGATCCGCGGTGCGGGGTACACCCCAGTTTGCCGCCGTCGCCGCGATCCGGTTCTCGCTCTCCGCGCCCATGTTCTCCAGCACAGTGATCCGGCTGTCGGCGAACCCGTTTGCGCGAAGCAGCGCCGCGATTTTTGCCGGGGTCTCGCCGTCGTGGCTGAGGATCAGGAGTCGCCGGCCCGGATGCAGGTGATGGTTCAGGAGGTCGAGCGGGCGTCCGTGCAGGGTCAGGCAGGTGCAGCCATGGAGCGGCCAGGCGAGGCGCGCGGCGGCGAGGCTGAAGGCGCCCGGTGCGGGCAGGATCGTCATGTCCGCCGTGTCGAAATGCCGGGCGAGCGTGGAGCCGATGCCGAAGGCCATCGGGTCCCCCGTCGCCAGGACCACGACCCGGCTTTCGCGCGCCGCCTTGATCTCCTCGACCAGCCCGTCCAGGGGAAATTTCCAGGCCACCTTCCGGGCCGCGCCGTTCTCGACCATCTCGAGATGGCGGGTGCCGCCGACGATCAGGTCTGCCGTCTCGACCAGCGTGCGCGATGTCGACGGCAGGCCCGACAGGCCGTCCGCGCCGACGCCGACGATGTTGAGCCAGGCGCTCACTGTTGATCTCGTTGGGCCAGCGCGTTCATGGCGGCGGCCGCGAGCGCGCTCCCGCCGCGCCGGCCGCGCAGCGTGATGAACGGCGCGGGAGCCTCGGCGATCAGGGCCTCCTTTGATTCCGCGGCGCCGACGTAACCGACCGGCAGCCCGACGATCAGTGCGGGCCGGGGCCAGCCCGCGGCGATACCCTCCAGCAGACGGAACAGGGCGGTCGGCGCGTTTCCGATTGCGACAACCGCGCTGCCCAGGAACGGCGCCCACAGTTCGACGGCCGCCGCAGAACGGGTCGTTGCGGCGCGCGTGGCGTTGCCCGCGACGCTGCCCAGGCCCAGGGTGCAGATCACCCGATTGCCGGCAGGCAGGCGGGACCGGATGATGCCGTCAGCCAGCATCCGCGAATCCGTCAGGATCGGCGCGCCTGCCGTCAGCGCCGCTCGGCCGGCTTGGCCGGCCCCGGCGTTTGCAATGAAATCCGCGACCAGGTCCGGGTCGCCGACCGCGTGGACGAGTCGTCGCGCGATGTCGTGGAGATCGGCGGGGATCGCGGACAGGTCGGTGTCGTCGTCGATGGCTGCGAACGACGCGGCGTAGATGGCATCGGGGTCGCGCAGATAGTCAGGGCTGTTCATCGGCTCGCGGCGCGTCAATCGCCTTCCGCGGGGAGCGTGCGCGGACCGTGCGGATGATCGGCATGGGGGTAGGGGTGGTGGTGCCCGTGATCGTGCCCATGATGGTGGTCATGATCTTGATGATCGTGGGCAGGGCCGTGAGAATGCCCATGGGAATGGTCGTGCGCATCGCCCGTGCCGATACCCTCGACATGATGGTGGTGGCTCTCCTGGGGCAGCCCCACCTCAGCCTCGAAGCCCAGGACCTGCTCCCGGTACTTGCACATCTGGCAGTTCATCAGGTTTGCGCCGTTCAGGATTTCGTCGACCCGGTCCGCGAAGGTCTCCAGCACCTGCGGGTGATCGTTCAGGTAGGGCGCCTTGATGAACTGGATATCGGGATACTTCGCCGCGACCATGTCCGTGTGATCGTAGATGCGGTTGACCAGCACACCTGTGAAGAGGAAGTAGGGGAAGACGATGATCCGCCGGTAGCCGAGTTTGACGGCGTGCTCGAGCCCGGGCTGGACGAGCGGGAAGGTAACACCCGAATAGGCGGTCTCGCCCCAGCCGAAGCCGAGCCCTTCCCAGAGCATCCGCGAGACTTTCGCCACGTTGGAATTTGCGTCGGGATCCGACGCCCCGCGCCCGACGGTGAGAAGCATCGTCTCGTGCATCGGAACTTCGCCCAAGGTGGCATTGGCCTCGGCGACCGCCTGCTGCACCCGGTCTCCGGCGGCACGGATCATCTTCAGATCGATGCCTAGCTCGCGGCCATAAATGATCTCGACTCCCGGATTCTGGGCGGCATAGGTGTTCAGCACGGACGGGATGTCGTTCTTCGCATGCCCCGCGGCGAACAGCATGCCCGGCAGCGCGAAAATGCGTGTGACGCCGCGCGCGACCAGCTTGTCGAGGCCGTCGCGGATGATCGGCGTCGCGAATTCCAGGAACCCGTGCTCGACCTCGCGGTCGGAAAACCGCGCGCGCAGGGCTTCGGCGACCACCGCGAACTCGCGCACCGCGCCCTCGTCGCGGCTCCCGTGGCCGCACACCATGATGCCAAAGTCTTCGGACATGACTTGCTCCTCGCGGTCCAATAGACCATGCCGGACCCGCCTGGCCAAGGGGCGAGACACGGCCGCGTGGCCGCATTGCGATGCCTGCGCGAATTGACCCGGCGCGGCCGGCGCTCGCAGGATGCCGCGATGCTTCTGGACCCCGAAATAGCGGGCCTTTCGATCGCCGCGATCCTGTTCGCGGCGCTTGCGATCGATGCCGTGTTCGGGGAGTTCGGGCCGTTTTTCAGAATCGTTCCGCACCCGGTCGCGCTCGTCGGCGGGCTCGTCGGCTGGTTCGACCAAAGGCTCAACCGCGAACGGCGGAGCAACGCCACCCGGCGCATGCGGGGCGCGCTGGTGGTTGTTTTGATGGTCGCGCTCGCGGGCGCGGTCGGATGGGGCCTTGGCGAACTCGCCCGCGCCCATCCCTATGGCTGGGCGGTCGAGTTGCTCGCCGTCACGTTTCTGGTGGCCCAGCGCAGCCTGTTCGACCATGTCCGCGATGTCGCCCGGGCGCTCGATGGTGAGGGACTCGACGGCGCACGCGGGGCGGTCGCGCGTATCGTCGGCCGCGATCCGAAACAGCTCGACAGCCATGGCGTGGCACGGGCCGCGATCGAGAGCCTGGCGGAGAACTTCGCGGACGGCGTGGTCGCCCCCGTCTTCTGGTACCTGCTGTTCGGGCTGCCCGGCCTGCTTGTTTACAAGACGATCAACACGATGGATTCGATGATCGGCTACCGGACCTCGCGCCACGCGGCCTTCGGCATGGTCGCCGCAAGGCTGGATGATGTTGTTAACTACCTGCCGGCGCGGATCGCTGCGATCCTGATCGTGATGGCGAGTGCCTTCGTGCCGCGCGGGCGGCCCCTGTCGGCCATGCGGGTGCTCGCCCGCGACGGGGGCAAGCACCGCTCGCCCAACGCCGGCTGGCCGGAGGCGGCGATGGCCGGCGGGATCGGAGTCGCGCTGGCGGGGCCGCGCAGCTATGACGGTCGGACGGAGAATGAGCCTTGGGTCGGTGGAGAGTTCAGCGCCCAATCCGGAAGCACCGAGGTGCGGCGCGCGCTCTACCTGTTCGTCGTGGCATGCCTGTTCGAGGCCGTCATCGTCGCCCTGCTCGCCACGATCGCGCTGCGTTAGTCGTTAGTTCGTCTTCGGCTTGGTCTTGCGGTCGGCCCAGGCGGAAATCCGGTCGAGCCAGGCCGGGTGTGCGGCGTAGAAGCTTCCGTGCCCCTTGCCGATCTTGAGGATTTCCTCGGTCATCTTCATGCGCGGTGCCAGCGCTGCAGCCTCGCTACATGTGCCCGCGATGGTTTCCGCCTCGTCGAACAGCGACAGCATCTCCCCCTGCATCTTCGGGGCGTCGTTGGCGAGGAAGCTGTCATAGGCGGTGCGGAACCGGCCCTTGCCGCAGCCAGCCATGTTGACGAAGTTGACCTCCGGCTGCTTCGCCAGTGCCATGAGCACGAGCACCATGTTGCCGCCCTTTGAGAAGCCCGCGACCGTGATCCGGTTTGCCGGGACGCCCTTCTCGATCAGGGCCGCGATCTGCGGCACGACGACGGTCCGTGCGTAACGGCGCGGGTTCGTCTTCTCCCGGCGCAGTTGCGAGATGACCTCGAAGTTGCGAGCGGCGAGACCCTTGACGATCTTGTCATACTCGAAGAGGCCCCGCTTCGGGTGCGGCTCCGAGAGGGCCTTCGTTTCGGGCCACGCGCCGTGGAGGTAGATGAGGTAGCGCTTGGCGGGGTCGACCTTGGCCGGGACATCGGTATGAATCGCGCCGGCCTGGGCCGCGCTTGCGAGCAGGACGGTCGCGGCGAGGGTCGTGACGAGGAGTTTCAGGCAACGCATCGTCGGGCTCCGTGTCTAGCGGGCGCCCGCGATATCGAGCAGCCGGGCGGTGTCCACATGCTCCTCTATGTGGTCGGCGAGACGGTCGAGCGCAACGTCTATCTGTCGGTCCCACGCGAGACCCGCGCTGTGCGCGGAATTCAGGCCTTTCAGGAAACCGTGACGAAACCCGTCCGCGGCGAACAGGCCGTGCACATATGTGCCCCATATGTGCCCGTTTGCCGTTCGCGCGCCGTCGGGGCGCCGTGCGTCCCCGATCAGGACGACGGGGTTGGCCGCATCGGGCCCCGAGGTGACGCCCATGTGCATCTCGAAACCGGAAACCGCCTCGCCCGAGGCGGTTCCGCTGACCGCCGCGAGGTTCTTTACGGCCGAGATCACGGTGTCGATGTCGAGCAGTCCGAGCCCCGGGGTCTCGCCGGGCGGTCCCTCGACGCCGTCGGGGTCGGCGATCCTGCGGCCGAGCATCTGGTAGCCACCGCAGATTCCGATGATCCGGGTGCCGTGTGATGCCGCTCCCGCGATCTGGTCGGCCCAGCCGGCTTCCCGAAGCGCCTGCATGTCGGCGCGCGTGGACTTGGAGCCGCACAGGATGATGGCGTCGGCGTCGGAGGGCAGGTCCTCCCCGGGTTCGACGAGGCGCAGCGCTACGCCGGGCTCGGCGGCCAGCGGATCGAGGTCGTCGAAGTTCGCGATCCGCGGTAGGCGCGGAGCGGCAATGCGGACCGCCGCGTCCCGCCAGCCGGCGCCGTCGTAGCGGGCGGCGAGAGAGGCCGTGTCTTCGGCGGGAAGGTCGCGGGCGCCGTCCAGCCAGGGCAGGATTCCCAGCGAGTCCATGCCCGTACGGTCTCGGATGACGGGGAGCGCGTCGTCGAACAGGCGTGGATCGCCACGAAATCGGTTGATGATGTAGCCGCCGAGCCGCGCCCGCTCGTCCGGGTCCAGAAGCGTCCAGGTGCCGACGAGGGCGGCGATGACGCCGCCGCGCTCGATGTCGCCGACCAGGATCACCGGCATGTCTACTGCCTCGGCGAATCCCATGTTGGCGATGTCGCCGGCCCGCAGGTTGACCTCCGCGGGGCTGCCGGCGCCCTCGACGAGCACCAGGTCCGCACCGGCCGCGAGCCGTTCGCAGGCCGCGACCACATCGGGAAGCAGGCCGGGCTTCATCGCGTGATAGGTCTGGGCATCGGCGTTGCCGGTCACCCGGCCGTTCACGATGACCTGCGCGCCGATATCGCTCTGCGGCTTCAGCAGCACCGGGTTCATGTCGGTGTGGGGCGTGAGCCCGGCGGCACGTGCCTGGAGCGCCTGGGCGCGGCCGATCTCGCCCCAGCCACCGGTTTCAGGCGTCAGGGCCGGCGCCGCGTTGTTGGACATGTTCTGTGGCTTGAAGGGCCGCACTGCGAGGCCCTGGCGCGTGTAAAGCCGGGCCAGACCGGCGACGATCAGCGACTTGCCCACGTCCGAGCCGGTGCCCTGGAACATCAGCGCCGGGGTTTTCATGGCCGCCTCAGAACTCGATGCCCTTCTGCGCCTTCACGTCGTCGCGGAAGTGATGCTTCACCATGGTCATGTCGGTCACCATGTCGGCGGCCTCGATCAGCTCGGGCTTCGCGTTGCGCCCCGTGACGACGACATGCATGTCGGGTTGCTTGGCCAGGAGGCCGGCCACCACCGCGTCGATGTCCAGGTGGTCGTAGCGCAGCGGGATGTTGAGCTCGTCGAGGACGACGAGGCCGTATTGCGGGTCGGCGATCATCTCCTTCGCCATCTCCCAGGCCGCCTCGGCGGCCGCGATGTCGCGCTGCCGGTCCTGGGAATCCCAGGAAAAGCCTTCCCCCATGACCCGGATCGTCACCCGGTCGGCGAAGTGCTCGAGGATCTCGCGTTCGCCGGTCTCCCACTTCCCCTTCACGAACTGGACGATCCCGACCTTCATGCCGTTGCCGAGCGCGCGCATGGCGAGCCCCATGGCGGCGGTGGTCTTGCCCTTGCCCTTGCCGGTGTGGACCATCAAGAGGCCCTTCTCGCGGGTCTTGGTCGCGAGCATCCGGTCGCGCGCGGCCTTCTGCTTGCGCTTCTTCTCGGCCCAGCGGGCGTCGTCGGTTTCGCTGCTGTCGCTCATGCGGTCTCCTCCCATCGGCGGCCGGCCAGTTCGCTCAGGCGAGCATAGGCCGAGTTCGAGCGCGCCCGCCACAGGCCGCGCTCCGCGGCCTCGAGGAACCGCTCGGCCATCTCGGCGAGCGCGGCCGGGTTGTGCTCCGCGAGAAACGCCCGGACCCGGTCGTCGGCGACGAACGCGTCGTAGACCGCGTCGAACTGGTCGTCGCGCACGGCGCTGGTCGTCGCGGCGAACGCGAACAGATAATCCACCGTCGCCGCCATCTCGAAGGCGCCCTTGTAACCGTGGCGCATCGCGCCCGCGATCCATTTCGGGTTGGTGACCCGCCCGCGCACGACCCGGGAGATCTCCGCCTCCAGGGTGCGGATCGCCGGGGCGAAGGGCCGGGAATGGTCGTTGTGATAGACCGTCGGTTCGCGGCCGGACTCGCGCGTGATCGCGGCCGCGAGCCCGCCCTCGAACTGGTAGTAGTCGTCGCTGTCGAGCAGGTCATGCTCACGGTTGTCCTGGTTCTGGATCACCGCCTCGACCCGCCCGAGGCGCCGGGCGAAAATGTCGTGGGCCGCCACGCCGTAAGCGTCCGCCCGACCGCCGCCTGCGCCCGCTCCATAGGCCCAGCCGCCCCAGGCGATGTAGGCGGCGGCGAGATCGTCGGCTGTTTTCCAGCCGCGTTCATCGATCAGTGCCTGGAGTCCGGCACCGTAGGCGCCGGGCATGGACCCGAAGACGCGGTAGCGCGCGCGCCGTTGTGCTTCCTCGGCATCCATTCCGGTCGCCACCAGGCGTTGCGTCTCCGCGCCGACGCGATCCGCCAGCGGATTGTCGCGCGGGCTCTCGTCGGTGATGGCGGCGATGGCCGTCACCGCACTGTCGAACAGGTCGATCAGGCCGGGGAAGGCGTCGCGGAAGAAACCCGACACGCGGAGCGTCACATCGACCCGGGGGCGGTCGAGTACCGAGACCGGCATGATCTCGAACCCGGTGACCCGCCGCGACGCGCTGTCCCAGGTCGGCCGTGCGCCGATCAGCGCCAGCGCCTGGGCGATGTCGTCGCCGCCGGTGCGCATGTTGCTGGTGCCCCAGGCCGAGAGCGCCATGGCGCGCGGCCAGTCGCCATGGCTCTGGGCGTGGGTCTCGACAAGCAGCTGGGCGGACTTCCAGCCCAGCTCCCAGGCTGCGGGGGTGGGCACGGTGCGGGTGTCGACCGAGAAGAAGTTGCGGCCCGTGGGTAGCACGTCGGGCCGGCCGCGTGTCGGCGCACCCGACGGTCCGGGCGCGACGAACCGGCCGTCGAGCCCGGTCAGGAGCCCGTCGAGCTCGGCCGCGCCCGACGCATCGACGCCCGGCGCGATCTGCGTGTCGATTCGTTCGAGCACGGCGCCGGTCGCTGTCCAGCCGGGGTCGGGCTCGGTGCTGCCGTCGATGAGGAGCGCGGCGAGCAGTTCCAGCCGCTCGACCGTATCGCCCGCCGTACGCCAGCTGTCTCCGCCGTCCAGCACCGGCGGGCGCGGGCCCTGCCATGGCGCGGCGAAGTCGCAGTCGAGCGGGTCGAAACCGAGCGCCAGGTCGTCGGCGAGGGCACGCAGCAGGGAGGCATCGCCGGGGTCATCCGTGCCGCGGGGCAGGCGGG
Organism: Rhodospirillaceae bacterium; assembly: GCA_038140435.1. Lineage (GTDB taxonomy): Bacteria > Pseudomonadota > Alphaproteobacteria > UBA6615 > UBA6615 > UBA8079. Next base: position 103,872 of record JAYQGE010000006.1, read on the forward strand.
CCAGCGCCGACAGCAGGCCGGTGCGCAGCGCGCCGGCCGGGGCTTGCCCGAACACATGCAGCCCGTCGCGGATCTGGAGCTCCTTGAGCTCGCACAGATAGCCGTCGAGCCGGTTGAGGGCGTCGGCCTCGTTGAGGTCCGCGTCCTCCGCGAAGCCGAGATCGCGGTCGAGGCCCGTCTCGCGGACCAGCGCGACGATCTGCTCGCCGAGAACAGCGAGCCGCCGCGGGTCCACGTTCGCCGCCTCGTAATACTCGTCGACCAGAGCCTCGAGGTCCTTGAGCGGGCCGTAGGTCTCCGCGCGCGCCAGCGGCGGCGTCAGGTGGTCGATGATCACCGCCGCCGCCCGGCGCTTGGCCTGGGTGCCCTCGCCGGGGTCGTTGACGATGAAGGGGTAGACATGGGGCATCGGGCCGAGCGCGGCCTCGGGGAAGCAGTCTCGCGACAGGGCGACCGCCTTGCCGGGCAGCCATTCGAGGTTGCCGTGCTTGCCGAAATGCACCGCGGCATCGGCCGCGAAGGCGTGGCACAGCCAGGCGTGGAAGGCGAGGTAGCCGTGGGGCGGGACCAGGTCCGGGTCGTGATAGCTTTCCGCCGGATCGATGTTGTAGCCGCGCGCCGGCTGCAGCCCGATGGCGACGTTCCCGCAGCGGAAGGCCGGCACGGCGAACGCGCCGCAGTCGGTCCGGCCCGCCATGAACATTGGATCGTCCTCGGGCGTTCCCCAGCGTTCGTTCACCGCGTCGCGGACGGACGCCGGGAGCGCCGCGAAGAACTGTTCGTAGTCCGGCAACGGGAGCGTTTCCTCGACGACCCGCCCCGCGACGCCGGCGTTGGTCGGGCCGGCCTGCAGGCGTGCGACCAGCGCATCGCCGTCGGCGGGCGCGTCTTCGATCCCGTAGCCCGCGCGGGCCATTTCCCGGAGCGCGCACACGACCCCGGCGGGCGTGTCGAGGCCAACCCCGTTGCCGATCCGGCCGTCGCGGTTCGGATAGTTGGCGAGCACGATCGCGATCCTGCGGTCCGCGACCCGCGTTTTGCGCAGTTTTGCCCAGTTCGCGGCGAGGTCCGCGGTGAAGTCGATGCGGTCGGCGACCGGTTCGTAGGCGACGATGTCGGTCTCGGCCAGGTCGTCGCGCATCTGCGCGCCCTTGAAGGACACAGCGCGGGTCAGGACCCGCCCGTCCACCTCGGGCAGGGCGACGTTCATGGCGATGTCGCGGGCGGACAGGCCGTTCGCGCCCGCGCGCCAACTCTCGGTGTCGCTGCCCGCGAAGACGACCTGCAGCACCGGCGCGTCGGTGCCGGCGAACGGTCCCCGCTCCAGCGGCGCGCCGGGCGCTGACAGCGCGAAGCCGGTGGCGTTCACGATCACATCCGGCGGGGCTGCGGCGAAGGTCTGCGCGATCGCGGCGGCGGCGTGCGGGTCCTTCAGGCTCGCGGCGTGGATGGGCAGGGGATTGAGGCCCCTCTCGCCGAGCGCGGCGATCAGCGCGTCCACCGGCGCCAGGTTCGCCGCCTGCACGAGCGCCCGGTAGAAGAGCACGCCCGCGACGGGTGCCCCGGCGCGCCAGTGGTGCCGAAGTTCGTCCAGCGTGATCTCGCCCGCGCCGGGCCAGTAGAGGCCCGCCCGGGTCAGCGGCGCGGGCTCGTGCCAGTCGCGTTCGTGCCCGATCAGGGTGCCGGCATAGGCGAGGAAGTTGCGCGCGTTGGCGATGCCTCCCTGCATTAGATACTGCCAGAGCCGGTGGGCAGCACCGGCGTCGAGCGTCGCCAGGCCGGTCAGCTCGGCGTCCGGCTGGTCATCGCCGGGCAGGAAGGCGACGGGGATGTCCGCCGCCCGGCACGCCGCGAGAATCTCGTCCACCCCGTAGGGCCAGTAGCCGCGCCCGCCGAGCAGCCGGCACACCACCAGCTTCGCGTGGCGCACCATGTCATCCACATAGAGGTCGACCGACATGTTGTGGCCGAGCCGCAGGTAGTTCGCGAGCCTGAGGCTGGGTGCGTCCGGCTCGTCGGCCAGCCGGGCGCGGTTCGCGGCCGCGAGCGCCGCGATCTCGGTGTCGGCCGCCGTGAGCACCAGGATATCGCCCGGCGTCTGGCCGAGATCGACGGCTTCGGAGCCGTCGTCGACGGCGCCCGGGGCGGCGGCGAGGAGATGCATCAGCCGTCCCGGATCGCCGCTTCGATGCCGGCACGGTCCATCCCGCTGCGCCCGATCACCACCAGCTCGGTTCGCGGCGTCTCGTCGGCCTTCCAGTCGCGATCGAAGTAGCGCTGGAAGCGGCCGCCGACGCCCTGCACCACCAGCCGCCGGGGCTTCCCGGGAACGTGGGCGAAGCCCTTGATGCGGAAGATGTCATGGTCGTTCACCGCCGCGACGAGCCGGCGTTCCAACGCGTCGGGATCATGGATCGACCCCAGCGCCACGGTGAAGCTGTCGAAGTCGTCATGATCGTGTTCGTCGGCGCCGTCATGGACGCTCGGCCGTGTGTCGAGGTCGTCCTCGGCCTCCGCGTCGAGCCCGAGCAGGACCGCCGGATCGAGCAGGCCATGGGTTGCGTTGACGGCGCGGACGCCCGCCCGGCGGTGGGGCGCCAGCGCGGCCTCTACCGCGTTATCACCGGCGTCGACGAGGTCGGATTTGTTCACGACGATCAGGTCGGCGCAACTCACCTGGTCGACGAACAACTCCTCCAGCGGGTTGTCGTGATCCAGCGACGGGTCCCCGGCCCGGGCCGCTGCGACCGCGTCGGGGTCGTCGGCGAAGCGTCCGGCGGCGACGGCGGCGGCGTCGACCACGGTGACCACCCCGTCCACCGTCGTGCGCGCACGCACCTCGGGCCAGGCGAAGGCCTTGACCAGGGGCTTGGGCAGCGCAAGGCCCGAGGTCTCGATAACGATGTGATCGGGCGGGTCGTCCCGGTCGAGCAGGGCCGTGATCGTCGGCAGGAAATCATCGGCCACCGTGCAGCAGATGCAGCCGTTGGCCAGCTCGACCACGTCCTCCTCCGCGCAGCCCGGGATGGCGCAGCCCTCGACGATGTCCCGGTCGACCCCGAGGTCGCCGAACTCGTTGATGACGAGCGCGATGCGCCGTCCGCCGGCATTCTCGACGAGGTGGCGGATCAGGCTCGTCTTGCCGGCACCAAGAAATCCGGTGACGACGGTGGCGGGGATGCGGTTCATGGAGAGGCGATCTCAGGGCTTGAGGGTGACGGGAAGGCCGGCGGCGATGAAGTCCACGCGGTCGGCCTGGGCCGCGACGATCTGGTTGAGCCGTCCGGCCGCGTCGCGGAAGGTGCGCGCCAGCGCATTGTCCGGCACGATCCCGAGGCCGACCTCGTTCGAAACGCAGACCACCGGCCCGTGCGCATGCTCGAAGGCGTCGAGCAGGCTCGCGGCCTCGGCATCGATGTCGAGTTCGGCATGCATCACGTTCGAGAGCCACAGGGTCAGGCAGTCGATCAGCGCCGGCTGGCCGTCGTCGGTCGCGCGCACGACCGTGTCGGCGAGCGCCAGGAGCGTCTCCTCCGTGTGCCAGCGGTCGCCGCGGCGTGCACGGTGCTCCGCGATGCGGTTCGCCATCTCGCCGTCGCCGGCCTCTGCCGTTGCGATGTAGGTCGGACGCACGATGCTGGCGCTCGCCTCGAGATGCCCCGCGACGAGCGTCTCCGCGTGATGGCTCTTGCCGGATTTCGCGCCGCCGAGCACGAGTGTGAGCGCCGGCAGCAGCGCGCTGTCCGAAGCGCGCGGGCTGTCGTCGTTCGTCGCGGTCGTCTGGTTCGGCCTGTCGCCGGTCGTGTCTGCGGTCACGGGCGCTGGTCCTCCTCCCGAGGGATGCGCGGATGTCGTGCGCCGAAGAGGTCTCCTGGCTCCGGATCGACGGCCCGCTCGCATCCTTCCCGGCATTGTCGCCAGTGGGTGTCGCGCCGGGCCTGACCGTTACAGTTGCGGGGGCAGCGCCGGCCTTGGAACCGTCGGGTTCCGCACCGGACTTCCCTGTTTCAGCGCTGCACTGAGGCTAGCATGGCCGTGTGATCGGGAACCAGCGTCGAGTCCATGGTCGGCAGCTGGTTGATGTGGAAAATCGCCCACGCTCCCTCCGGATGGCTCGCGGTCGGCCCGAAATGGTCGATGCGGGTGAGCGAACAGTTGTCCACCTGGCAGGTCAGGGCCGCCTCGGGGTCGAGGCCGAGCGCGTGGCCGATCGCCGCGCGGATGGTGCCGCCATGGGTCACCGCCACGATGTCGCGGCCGGAATGTTCCGCGGTCAGCCGGTCGATCACGCCAGTCACCCGGCCCATGAGCTCCGCGAAGCTCTCGCCGCCGGGCGCGCGTGTGTGGGCCGGGGCCAGCCAGAACATGTGCTTGGGATCGAGCTCGGCATAGACCTCCTCGCGCTTGCGGCCCTGCCAGTCGCCGAAATCCTGCTCCGCGAGGTCCTCCTCGATATGGGCATCGGGCAGTGCGAGGCCGGCCGCCTTGATAGCGTCCGCCGTCTGGTGGGTGCGCTGGAGGTGCGAGGTGACCAGGAACGCGTCGGCGGGGAGCAACCGCGCGAGCCCCGCATAGGTCGGCGGATCGTCGGTGTCGGCGACGGGATCGCTGTTGCCGTAGATCCGGCCGCCGGTCGAGCGGACGGGGGCGTGGCGAATCCACCACCAGCGTGTGCGCGTGGTCATGACATGCTCCCTGAGATGACGGCGCTGGCCGCGACCAGCGCGGCGGTTTCTGCGATGGCCTGGCCCGCGCCCAGCACGTCGCCGGTGTAGCCCCCGATCTGGCGAAGCGCGATCAGGCCGACAGCGAGCGCGCCGAGGCCGCCGGCCACGAGCACGGTGATGACGCCCCACCCGGCGGGGGTGGCGAGGACGAGCAGAACCAGCAGGACCGCGAGAGCGAGCCCCTTCAGGCTGTCACCCTCGCTCGGCGCGCCCGTATCCGCCCCGAGACCGTCCTCGCGCGCCGGCTCGAGCCAGCGGATGGTCGGCGCGATCAGGGCACGGCTCCACACGGCGGACGCAATCAGCGCGCCGGCGGCCGCGCCCACGTCATGGGCGGCGATGGTTGCCAGCGCCGCGATCTTTGCGACGATCACGACCGCGAGGGTGACCGTGCCGTAGGCGCCGAGCCGGCTGTCCCGCATGATCTCGAGCTTGCGGTCGCGGTCGCCGCCCCCGCCGAAACCGTCGGCGACGTCGGACAGCCCGTCCTCGTGGAGTGCGCCGGTGAACCAGATGATGACCCCGACGGCCAGCGTTGCCGCGACGGGGGCCGGCACCCCGCCCCAGGCGAGTGCGCCGAGCACGAGCGCCCCCGCGCCGCCGATGCCGAAGCCGACCAGGGGGAAGAGCCACATCGCGGCGGCGGGACTCGGCGGTGCCGTGTCGGGTTCGTCGTCGATGCCCGGGTCCCGCGCGACGGGCAGGCGCGTCAGGAACGTCACCGCCAGGCGAAGTTGCGCGGCGGTCGTGCCCGGGCCCGTCTCGTCGTTTGCATCCATGCCCGACTTATAGGACAACCCTTCCCTTTCCGAAACGGAACTTGCGGTCACACGATATGAGCGACTCTGGCAACGGCGCCGAACCTTCCGGCGGCCCGGATTTCGACGAGATCCGAAAACTTATCGGCGAGTTGCCCGGGCCCGACGTGGCGGCGGTCACGGCGACGCGTGCGCGCGAGGCCGAGCTGACGAAGCCGCCGGGGGCGCTCGGCCGGCTCGAGGAGATCACCGAGTGGGTGGCGGCTTGGCAGGGCCGGCATCCGCCGAATGTCGGCCATGCCCGGGTCGCGGTCTTCGCCGGGAATCACGGCGTGGCCGCGCGCGGCGTATCGGCATACCCGGCCGAGGTCACGGCCCAGATGGTGCAGAATTTCGTGGCCGGCGGGGCGGCGGTGAACCAGCTCACCGAGCTGGCCGACGCCGACCTCAGGGTTTACGAAATGGCGCTCGAGACGCCGACCGAAGATTTCACGCAAGGCCCGGCCCTGAGCGAGGCCGACTGCGCCAAGGCGGTCGCCTACGGCATGATGAGCGTCGAGGCGGGGGTCGAGCTGATTGCGCTGGGGGAAATGGGCATCGCCAACACCACCGCGGCGGCGGCGATCTGCCACGCGCTCTATGGCGGCGCGCCCCAGGACTGGGTCGGCCCGGGGACGGGAGTCTCGGGCGACGCACTCGCGGCGAAGGTCGCGGCGGTGGAAGCCGGGGTCGCGGCCAACCGCGACCTGCTCGACGATCCGCTCCAGGTCCTGCGGGCGCTCGGCGGCCACGAGATCGCGGCCATGGCCGGCGCCATCATCGCCGCCCGGCTCGCGGGCGTGCCGGTGCTGCTCGACGGCTATACGTCCACGGCGGCGGGCGCGGTGCTGCAAGCGCTCGATGAACACGCGATCGACCATTGCATGATCGGGCACCTGTCGGCCGAACCGGCCCACCGCGCGCTGTGCGAGAAACTCGACAAGGTGCCGCTGCTGGCACTCGCGATGCGCTTGGGCGAGGGCTCCGGTGCGGCGCTGGCGATCCAGATCGTGCGTGCGGCGCTGGCCTGTCACACCGGCATGGCGACCTTTGCGGACGCGGCCGTCAGCAACCGGGCGCACTAGAAGCGGGGCGGCTACTCGCCGCCCTGCAGGAGCAGGCCCTTGACCCGCGCCGTGCGAAAGCTCCACAGGAAGGCCGCCGCGCCCAGGCACAGGTAGAGGATATTGAGGCCGACCGCGGCGAGGAAATAGTCCCAGCGGAAGGCACCCTCGAAGAGGACGGCGCGCATCCCCTCGAACACGTAGACCGGCGGCAGGGCATAGGCGGCGGCCTGCAGCCAGACCGGCAGCACGTCCACTGGGTAGTAGACGGCCGAGACCGGGATCAACAGGAAGACGACGAACCAGGCGAGGCTCTCGCCGCCAAGGCCGACACGCAGCAGGAGCGCGGTCACGAGCATTCCCACGGCCCAACCCATGACCAGCAACAGCGCGAAAAAGGCGACGAGCGGCAGGCCGATCGAGAACACGTTCCAGGCGAAGAGCGGAATCGCCAGCAGCGCGGCCGGCACGATGCCGATCAGGGTGCGCAGGAGTGACGTGGTCATAAGCGCCAGCACCATCTCCGCCGGGCGCAGGGGGCTGACGAAGAGCTGGCCCAAGTTTCGCGAATACATCTCCTCCAGGAAGGAAAGGGTGTAGCCGAGCTGGCCCCGGAACAGGATGTCCCACAGCAGCACGCCGGTGAGCAGGACGCCGGCGGCCTGGGCGACCCAGGTCGAACTGTCGCGCAGGTGCAGGGTGATGAACCCCCACATGATCATCTGGATCGTCGGCCAGTACATCAGCTCGACGATGCGCGGCCATGAACCGCGCAGCAGATACCAGTAGCGGCGTACCATGGCGAAGACCCGGCGCCGGGAGATCGGGGCGACGCTTGCCGCGCCCGGGTCGGTCGCGCTCATTGGGCCGCCTCCGCCGGCGGAGCGTTTTCGCCACCCGGCGTGCGCGCGATATCGAGGAACACTTCTTCCAGGGTCTCGCGCCCGTAGCGTCCGATCAGGTCCGTGGGCGCACCGCGATCGACGATCTTGCCCGCGCGCAGCATCAGCACGTCGTCGCACAGCCGCTCCACCTCGGCCATGTTGTGGCTGGCGAGCAGGATGCTGCCGCCGGATTGCGTTCGGAAATCCTCGAGATAGCCGCGAATCCGGTCGGCCGTGTCGGGGTCCAGGCTCGCGGTGGGTTCGTCGAGGGCCAGGAACTCGGGCGCGTTCAGAAGCGCCTTGGCGAGCCCCACCCGTGTTTTCTGGCCGGCCGAGAGCTTGCCGGACGGTCGGGTCATCAGCGGCAGCAGGTCGAGGGTCTCGGCGATCTCCGCGATCCGTGCCTTCGGGTTGGCGACCTCGTAGAGCTCGGCGTAGATTGCGAGATTCTCGGCGATGGTGAGCCGGTGGGGCAGCTCCATGTAGGGCGAGGAGAAGTTGATCCGCGGCAGCACCCGGAACCGGTGGCGCAGCATGTCCTCGCCCAGCACCGTGATGCGGCCCGCGCTGGGCAGGAGCAGACCCATGATCATGGCGATGGTTGTGGTCTTGCCCGCGCCGTTGCCGCCGAGCAGCCCGACGCAGCTCCCGCGCGCGATTTCGAACGAGATGTCCTCGACCGCCGTCACAGCGCCGAAGCGCTTCGTGAGATGCTCGACTTTGACCGCCGACGTCCGCAACATGTGGTTTCCCGAACCGGAGAGTGGCGAGGCCGGATGGCCCACACCGACAACCGAGAAGATAGGCAGTCGCGCGAGCGCGAACAACATGCCGGGCTGCGCCGATCCACGGCGCAGGTGCGACTGCGCACGCTGGTGCTGATCCGCTGGATCGCCATCGCAGGACAGCTCGCCGCCGTTCTGATCGTCGAATTCTGGTTTGGCTGGGCGTTGCCGCTCGATGCCGCGCTCGCGGCCATCGGGGCCTCGATCCTGCTGAACCTGGCGATGACGCTCCGCCGGCCCCTGCGCGGGAGGCTGCGCGAACGAGAGGCGGCGGCCTACCTTGCCTTCGACACCCTGCAGCTCGCCGCCCTGCTCTACCTGACGGGCGGCCTCGGCAACCCGTTCGCGCTGTTGTTCCTCGGCCCGGTGACGGTCTCGGCCACTGTCCTCAGCCGCGCGGCAACGGCCATGCTCAGTGCGCTGGCCATCGGTTGCGCGACCCTGCTGGCCTTTCATCACCTGCCGTTGCCCTGGTTCGAGGGCGGGCTTGCGCTGCCCACCTACTACATCGCGGGGCTATGGGTGGCGGTGGCGGTCGGGACGCTGTTTCTCGGGGGCTATATCAACAGCGTCGCCGTCGAGGGACGGCGCATGTCCGATGCGCTCGCGGCCATCCAGCTTGCGCTCGCGCGCGAGCAGCAACTCTCCGCGGTCGGTGGTCTCGCCGCGGCGGCGGCGCACGAACTGGGCAGCCCGCTTGCGACAATCGCCGTGACGGCCAAGGAACTCACGCGGGAGGTGCCCGCGGGTAGCGAGTTCGCCGACGATATTCGCATCCTGCAGGCCGAGGCCGACCGGTGCCGGGATATTCTCGCCGACCTCGGCCGGGCGCCGGAGCTCGCCGAATCTGCAGATCCGTTTGCCACGGCACTGTTCTCCGATGTCGTGGCCGCGGCGGCCGCGCGCCACCGGGACGATGCCATAACGCTGGACCTCGTTGCCGCCGGGATCGACGACAGTGACGAACCGCTCGTCGCACGCGGTCCCGAACTCCTGCACGGTCTCGGCAACGTCATCCAGAACGCGGTCCAGTTTGCGGGAACGCGGGTGTCGGTCGATGTCTCCTGGGACGCAGCAGAGGCGCGTGTCGAGGTGCGTGACGACGGTCCGGGGTTTCCCCCGGCGGTTCTCGATCGCATCGGCGAGCCCTATATCTCCACCAGGGGCGAGGGGCATCTCGGGCTTGGCGTGTTCATTGCCCAGTCCCTGCTCGAGCGAACCGGTGCGCGGCTCCGGTTCGCGAACAGCCGCGCAGCCGGGCGGACCGACGGCGCGGAGGTCACGATCACTTGGCCGCGCGAGGTTCTTGAAGTTGGGTCCGGGACGGGTTAATCGACCGATATGGCTGAAGCGGAAAGACTGGATGCACCGGCGTCGGACGACGTCTCGCTGCTGATCGTCGACGACGAGTTGAACCTGCGCCAGCAGCTGGCGAAGGCCATGGACCGGCGCGGCTTCGATTCCGAGGTGGCCGAATCCGTCGCCGAGGGTATCCGCGCGGTTGAATCCCGCCCGCCGAAGTATGCGGTGATCGACCTGCGGCTGGACGATGGCAGCGGACTCGAGGTCGTCGAGACGCTGCGCCGTCTGCGGGCCGATGCCCGCATTGTCGTCCTGACGGGCTACGGCAACATAGCGACGGCTGTCGCGGCGGTGAAGGCCGGCGCGGTGGACTATCTGCCCAAGCCTGCGGACGCGGACCAGGTTGCGGCGGCGCTCTTGGCCGACGGCGCGAGCCTGCCGCCGCCACCGGACCGTCCGATGTCGGCCGACCGGGTGCGCTGGGAGCATATCCAGCGCGTCTATGAACAGTGCGATCGCAATGTTTCGGAGACGGCGCGCCGCCTGAAGATGCACCGGCGTACGCTCCAGCGCATCCTCGCGAAGCACGCGCCGCGCGAGTAGGCGGGGAGTCGCCTCCATCGTCGCTCGGGAAAGCCACCTGGCCTTTGCGGGACACGGGCGCGAC
>JAYQGE010000007.1:0-92286 GCA_038140435.1 Rhodospirillaceae bacterium
GATCAGCGTGTCCAGGACCTCTCCGCGCAGGCCGTGCGGCTCCTTGTCGACGATGAACACGTCGGGTTTGTACGACAGGGCCGTGTGGCGAATGATGTTCGCCCGCAGCTGGACCGTTTCCTCGATGTCCATCGGCAGCTTGAGCGGCGTGTATTCGCCGTTCTGCAGCTTGATCACGCCCGGGATTCGCACGAAATCGACCCGCTCGTGGAAGTCGAAGTTCCCGATGATCGGCGAGCCGGAGAGAATCAGGACGCTGAGCCCCGGATCGTGCTGAACGAGGGCGCGGGCGATGGCGCGGCAGCGGCGCAGATGGCCGAGGCCGAACGTGTCGTGGCTTTAGATCAGGACCCGGCGATTGCGCGTGGGCACAAGAAACTCCCGTCCGATGCGCGCGTTCGGCGCGGACTATGGCACAACCCGCTTGTTCGCCGATAGTGGTCGATTTTCCAACGAACGGAACGGCTTGCTCGCGAATGAGTTAGCGTTTGCGCGCGGATGCGCTACTGTTCGGCCATATATGCGTGAACCAGAGTGTTTCCGGGAGAAGCGCGTGAACGAACGTCTCGAACGCAGCATGTACAGTTTCGTGCTGCGCTACAGCGGCCGGCAGCAACCTTACATCCTCGCCTTCGTGGTCCTGTCCTGGCCCGTCGGTTTCATGCTCCTCGACCTGCCCAAGCAGATCATCAACCGGGCTCAGATGGCGTCCCGGTTCGCCCGCGTGGCGGTGCTGGTCGATGGCCAGCTGGTCGAGGATGGCAGCTACGACGAACTGAACAAAGAGGGGACGGCCCTGCACGAATTGCTGCAATCCTCCTAGAGACGGGAGGAGACGGGCCCCATGGGGAGTAACGAGACGTGAGCCTGAACGAAGAAGTCGAACTGCTGCGGAACATCCCGCTGTTCGCGAAGCTGGAACCATCGAAGCTGAAGCTGCTGGCGTTCACCGCCGAGCGCATCACCTACGAGGCGGACCAGACCCTGTTCAGCCAGGGGGACGTGGGTGACGCGGCCTACATCATCGTGGACGGCGCGGCCAAGGTGATCGTCGACACGCCCGACGGCGAGCTCGAGGTGGCGGAGCTGGGCCGCAACGACTTCGTGGGCGAGATTGCGATCCTGTGCGACGTGCCGCGCACCGCCACCGTGCGGGCGAGCACCAGGACGGTCACGCTGCGCATCACCAAGGACCTGTTCTTCCGGCTGGTCGCCGAGTTCCCCGAGATGTCGGTCGAGATCATGCGCGAGCTGGCCTCGCGGCTCGAGCACACGACCCACCAGCTGCGCGAGGCGCTGGCAAAGAACTCGTGAGCCGTCTCGACAGCTTCATCCGGCGCATGCAGGCGCAGCGTGACTGCCTGAACGTCGCCGCCGCCCTGATCGCCGACGTGCCGGGCGCGGTGTTCGACCTGGGCCTCGGCAACGGGCGGACCTTCGATCATCTGCGCGAGATCCTGCCCGACCGGGAAATCTTCGTTTTCGACCGGGTCGTCAACGCCAACCCCAAGAGCACGCCCGACGACGCGCACATGTTCGTCGGCGAGGCGCCCGACCAGCTCGCCGCGCAGCAGGCGCGCTTCGCCGGCGGCGTGGCGCTGGTGCATTCCGACCTCGGGACCGGCGCGGCCGAGGACGCGCCGCTGACGGCGGCGCTGACGCCGCTTCTCGTGCCGCTCCTCGCGCCGGGCGCGATATTGGTGGCGAACAACCCGTTCCCGGGCGCGGGCTGGGACGCGTTGCCCCTGCCGGACGGGGTGCCCGCGGAGCGCTACTTCATGTACCGGGTGGTGGGATAACCAGCCCCTCGTCATGCCCGCGCAGGCGGGAGTGACGATCAACGAAGGCGGCTAGGCGTCGATCTCGACCACGACGGGAACATGGTCGGAACATTTTGGCCAGTCCCGCGCATCGCGCAGGATTTCGTAGGACTTGAGCTTCGACTTGAGCGCCGGGGTGACCCAGACATGGTCGAGGCGGCGGCCCCGGTCGGACGCCCGCCAGTCCTTTGCCCGGTAGCTCCACCAGCTGTAGAGCGGGTCGTCGTCGCCGGCGAAGTGACGCACCGCGTCCACCCATTTGTGCGCGTCCCGGACGCGGTCCAGTGCATCGACCTCGACCGGCGTGTGGCTGACCACGTCGAGGAGCGGCTTGTGGGACCAGACGTCGGCCTCGAGCGGTGCGATGTTGAGGTCGCCGACGAGAACCCGCTTCGCGCGCGGCGTCGCGATCTTGCCGAGCCAGCCCTCCATCTCGGCGAGGAAGTCGAGCTTGTGGGCGAACTTGTCGTTCTTCTTCGGGTCGGGAACATCGCCGCCGGCGGGGACGTAGAAGTTGTGAACCTCGATCCCGCCCGCGAAGGTGGCGGTGATGTGCCGGGCATCCTCGCGGCCGCACCAGTCCCGGCCGCCCGTCGCCTTGAAGGGCAGCTTCGATAGGATCGCGACGCCGTTATAGGCCTTCATCCCGCGCACATGGCGATGCGGGTAGAGCGCCGCGACCTCGTCGTGGGGGAAGAGCTCGTCGACCACCTTGGTTTCCTGCAGGCACACCACATCGGGCGCCGCGAGCGCATCGAGGCGGGCCAGCAGCCCGGCGCGCATGCGCACCGAGTTGATGTTCCAGGTGGCGATCCGCATCGGCCTTCTCCTCTGCCCGGCGAGGCGGCCGCCGGCGCGGCCTTCTCGGGGGCGCGCTAGCGAACCGTGATCTCGATGTCGCTCAGGCCGTCGATGTGACCGTGCATCTTGTCGCCGGAGACCACCGGGCCGACGCCGTCGGGGGTGCCGGTGTAGATCAGGTCGCCGGGGGCCAGGGTGACGAGGCCGGAGAGGTTGGCGATCGTCTCCTGCAGGTTCCAGATCATCAGCTCGAGATCGGAATCCTGCCTGGTCTCGCCGTTGACCTTGAGCCAGATGTTGCCCTTCGGGAAGTGGCCGACATCGGCCACCGGGTGGATATCACCGCACGGCGCCGACTGGTCGAAGCCCTTGCCCATGTCCCAGGGACGACCCTTCTCGCGATGCGCGATCTGGACGTCGCGCCGGGTCATGTCGAGCCCGGTGGCGTAACCATAGACATGGTCGAGCGCGTCTTCCTCGCTGATGTTCGCGCCGCCCTTCCCGATCGCCGCGACCAGCTCCATCTCGTAGTGGAAGTTCTCGGTCTGGGGCGGGTAGTCGATCGTGCCGCCGGTGGGAACGATCGCGTCGGCGGGCTTGCAGAAATAGAAGGGCGGGTCGCGTTCGTCGCCGCCCATCTCGCGGATGTGGGCGACATAGTTGCGGCCGACGCAGTAGATGCGGCGGACCGGGAAACGGGCCGACTGGCCGACGACGGCGACGGAGACCGGTTCCGGCGCGGGAATGACGTAATCCATCCCTGTTCTCGCTTTCGGGGCTGTTGTGCGGGTGGTTTGTTTGCGGTGCCTATTTAGGCGCGCCGGGCCCCGATTGTCACGGGGCCGGACGGGAAAAACTGACGATCCGGTGTGTCAGGCCACGTCGATCCCGGCGGGCGCGCCGGCGCGGGCCGCTGCGCGGCGCCGGGCCGCGTGACCGAAGGCCTCGAAGAGCGCCCGGTTGAAGGCGTGGCGCTCGACCTTGTACTCGGCGTGCCACTGCACCGCGGCGACGAAGCCGGCGGCGCCGGGCATGGAGACGCCCTCGATCACGCCGTCGTGGCTCATCGCCTCGACCTGAAGCCCCTCGGCGATCCGGTCGATAGCCTGGCCGTGCAGCGAGTTCACGACGACCGCGTCGTCCGCGATACCGGCATCGCGCGCGAGCCGGGCGAACATCCCGTCGGGGGTGAGGGTGACGGGGTGGCGCGGCGCGAAGCGGTTGGACATCAGGTCGGTCTGGGGCATGCGATGGTCGTCGACGCCGTCGAGCTCCCACAGATAGGGGTGGAGCGAGCCGCCGAGGGCGACATTGATCTCCTGGATTCCGCGGCAGATGCCGAAGATCGGCAGCGCGGTCTCGACGGCCTTGCGGGCCAGCGGCAGGGTGGTTGCGTCGCGCAGCGGGTCGCGCAACGTTTCCGGCCGGAACGGCGCACCGCCATAATTGTGCGGCTCCACATTGGAGCGCCCGCCGGTGAGCACCAGCCCGTCGAGCCGGCCGATCAGCTCGTCCAGGTGCATCAGCCCGCCCGCGGAGGCATCGCCCAGCGACGGGATCATGACGGGAATGCCCCCGGCGCCCTCGATCACGGCGGTGACGTATTTCAGTCCCATGGAGATGAAATCCATGCCCTGGTTGTCGCGCACGTCGGCGTTGACGCCGATCAGGGGGCGGATGGTTTCGGGGCTGGCCATGGGGTCTGCCGTGTTGGGGTTTGGGGGCGGTTGAAGGACGCCCGAAATCTATTGGATATCGTTGTTCGGGTCGACCGTGGAGAACAGCTCGCCGGCATTCTCGAACGCGACGCCGAAGCGCGGTTCGAGCAGCGCCACGTCGATCGCCGTGCCCTGGGCATCGATCACCCGCCACTTGGACAGGCGCAGCGGCGCGTCCTCGAACATCAGCGTGACCGAGCCGGTGTCCGGCGCGTCGGTCTCGACCAGGGTGATCCGGAAGGCCTTTGGCGCGCGCTCGAACGCGGCGACTGTGACGTCGCCCGAGAGCCTGATCTCCTCGTCGATCAGAAGCGCGGCCGGGGTCTCGCTGACAGGCAGGAAGGTCGTCTGCTTGAGCTCGGTGTCGTGATACATGAGCAGCAGGCTGCTCGCGACCATCAGCACCGGCACCGGCGGCGCATACTCGATCCGCAGCCGGCCCGGCCGGTCGAGCATGATCCGGCCCTCCGCCACGCCGTCGGGGGAGAACTGCAGGAACCGGCTCTCCATGGTGGTGAGGTCGTTCAGATAGGCCTCGATCCGCGCGAGATCGGCGCGGTCGGCCTCGGTGAGTTCGGCGGGAACGGCGTCGGCCGCCGCGCCGGCCGGCAGGAGCGCCAGAAGCGTTGCGAGCAGGACGGCCGCGTATCGGCGTTTCAGGTACGACATGGCGCGCAGAATAGGGGTCCGGAGCCGCCGCGGCGAGTGGCGATTTTGTGGCGTGCCTGGAGACGCGGGGCGCCGGCCTACCCGCTGTGGTCGCCGACCAGCACCTCGCGCTTGCCCACATGGTTGGCCTGGCTGACCACGCCTTCCTTCTCCATCTGCTCGATGAGGTTGGCGGCCCGGTTGTAGCCGATCCGCAGGTGACGCTGGATGAAGCTGGTGGATGCTTTCTGCTCGCGGGCGACCAACGCGACGGCCTGGTCGTAGAGATCGTTGCCGCTCGCCTCTCCGCCGTCGCTCGGCTCGAAGCCGGGGATGCCGTCGGCCGCACTCTCGTCTTCCGTGACGGCGTCGATGTATTCGGGTTCGCCCTGGGACTTGAGGAAGGCCACCAGATCCTCGACCTCGTTGTCGGCGAGGAAGGGGCCGTGGACGCGGGTGATCCGTCCGCCGCCGGCCATGTAGAGCATGTCGCCCTGGCCGAGGAGCTGTTCCGCGCCCTGCTCGCCGAGGATCGTGCGGCTGTCGATCTTGGTGGTGACCTGGAAGGAGATCCGGGTCGGCAGGTTCGCCTTGATCGTGCCGGTGATGACGTCGACCGAGGGGCGCTGGGTCGCGAGGATCAGGTGGATGCCCGCCGCGCGCGCCATCTGGGCGAGCCGCTGGATCGCCGCCTCGACGTCCTTGCCCGCGACCAGCATCAGGTCGGCCATCTCGTCCACGACGACGACGATGAAGGGCAGCGGGGACATGTCGAGGGGTTCTTCCTCGAAGACCGGCTTGCCGGTCTCCTCGTCGAAGCCGGTCTGGACCTTGCGGGAGAGAATCTCGCCCTTCTTGCGGGCCTGCTCGATGCGCTGGTTGTAGCCGGCGACGTTGCGCACGCCGAGCTTCGACATGGAGCGGTAACGGGTCTCCATCTCGCGCACGACCCACTTGAGCGCCACGACGGCCTTCTTGGGGTCGGTGACGACCGGCGCCATCAGGTGCGGGATGCCGTCATAGACCGACAGTTCGAGCATCTTGGGGTCGATCATGATGAAGCGGCACTGCTCGGGCCGCAGGCGGTAGAGCAGTGAGGCGATCATCGAGTTGACGCCGACCGACTTGCCCGAGCCGGTGGTGCCGGCGATCAGGAGATGGGGCATGCGGGCGAGATCGACCGTGACCGGCTCGCCGCCGATGTCCTTGCCGAGCGCGACCGAGAGATCGCCGCCATGCTTCTCGAAAGGCTGGGAGGCGAGCAGTTCGCGCAGATAGACCATCTCGCGCGACACGTTGGGCAGCTCGATGCCGATGACGTTCTGTCCCGGCACCACGGCGATGCGCACCGATACGGCGCTCATGGAGCGTGCGATGTCGTCGGCGAGCCCGATCACCCGGCTGGTCTTGGTGCCCGGCGCGGGCTCGAGCTCGTAGAGGGTGACGACGGGCCCTGGGCGGACCTGGACAATCTCGCCATGGACGCCGAAATCCTGGAGCACGGATTCGAGCATCCGTGCGTTGGCCTCGAGGGAATCGTCCTTGGCGCGGCCTGCCGTGCGGGCGGCCTCGTCGGGCTCCTCGAGCAGGTCGAGGGGCGGGAACTCGTACTCGCCGCCGGGGGTCGGCAGATCGAGCTTGCGTTGCCGCGCGGCCTCGGCGCGCTTGCCGGGTTTCGGTTTCGGCGCGCGCGGGGCGACGCGTTTCGTGCCCTTGGGCGACGCGTCCTCGTCCGTCTCGGCTTCGTCGGCGACCTTATCCGGTGCGGGCGTGGGCGCGGCACCCGGCACGAGCTGCGGTTCCTGTCGGGCCGTGCCGCGCTCGGCGATGAAGGATTTTACGCCATCTGCGCCCCGCCGGGCGGCGCCGGCACCGTGACGTGCGGACCAGCCCGCGCCGATGCGCGCGCCGCGCAGGCCCGAGCCGAGACCGCGTGCGGTACCGGCTCCGAGGCGGCGCCACTCCGCGCGGCTCAGTCCGAGCGCGGGAAACAGAAGCAGGAGCGCGACCGCGCCGCCGGTGATGGCAATTGCGACGGCGGGGATGCCGAAGCCGCCGAGCCAGGTCGCGGCGGGCGGGAAGGCGAGATCGCCAAAGGTGCCGCCGAGCCCGGCGCGGATGGACCAGCCGGGGATGGCCGGAGCGGCGTGCAGGGCGAATGCAAGGGCGCAGACTGCGAGCAGCAGGCCGAGGACCCGCCAGCCGAAGCGCGCGACGCCCGTGTGGCGGACGAGCCGGGTACCCCAGGCGAGGAGCGCCAGGACGGGCAGGACGGCGACGATGCCGAAGGACTGGAGGGCGAGGTCGGCGATGGTGGCGCCGGCCGGGCCGAGCAGGTTCGCGGGGGCCTGCCCGCTGGCGTTGTTGAGGGAGACATCGAGGCTGTTGTAGCTGGCGAGCGCCAGCGCGAGCGCGGCGGCGGCGGCGATCAGGGCTGCGCCGGCGAGCTCGAAGGCGCGGCGCTTCATGAACAGCCGGACCGGGTCGGGTAGAAATGCCAGTTTCGCCGTGATTCCGCGGGCGAAGCCGCGTCCCGATTGTGCTTTTGCCACCATGATTCCTGTCCCTTTTCCTGGGTCGCTCGTGGTTTCGCGTTCGCCGCCGTCAGGCCGCCTGGGTCGCCAGCGTCGAGAGGAGGCGGGTCATTGCCTCCCGGGTCGTATCGAGATCGTGGACAAGCGCAAGCCGGATATAGGCCTTGCCCGGGTTGGTTCCGTCGGCGTTGTCGCGGGCCAGATAGGCGCCCGGCAGCACCCGCAGGCCTGCGTCGGTCCAGAGTTTCCTCGCCGCGGCCTCGCTGTCGCCGACATCGAGCCAGAGATAGAAGCCGCCGCCGGGCCGTGTCGCGCCGAACGCGCCGTCGAGCATGTCCAGCGCGAGGTCGAACTTCTGGCGGTAGAGATCGCGGCTGGCCGCGACATGGGCCTCGTCGCGCCACAGGGCGGCGGATGCGTTCATCACCGGCAGCGGCACCTGGGCGCCGCCATACTGGCGCAGCCTGAGAAGGCGGCGGATCAGGCCGGGATCGCCCGCGACGAAGCCGGACCTGAGGCCCGGCACGTTCGAGCGCTTGCTCAGGCTGTGAAACACGAGGGTGTTTTCGAAGGGGTTGTCGCCGCCCAGTTCGCGGCAGGCGTCGAACAGGCCCGGCGGTTTCTCGCCGGTGTAGATCTCGGAGTAGCACTCGTCGACCGCTAGCACGAAGTCCCGCTCGCGGGCCAGGCTCACAGCGGCTTTCAGCCGTTCCAGGCTGGCGACCGAGCCCTGCGGGTTCGCCGGCGTGTTCAGATAGGCGAGCGCGGTGCGGTCGAGGTCAGCCCCCGGCACGGTCGCGAAGTCGGGCTGGAATCCGGTCTCGGGGCCGGCCGCCAGATAGACGGCCTCGCCGCCGGCGAGCGCCGCGGCGCCGACATAGACCTGGTAGAAGGGGTTGGGCATGAGGACGGCGGGACGCGCGCCGTTCTTGCTGCCGGGGACCGCGAGCAGCGCGGCCATGAAGAGCGCTTCGCGGGTGCCGGATACGATGGCGATGTGCCGGGCCGGATCGACCATGCCCGGGGCGAGGTCGTAGCGCGTGGTCAGCCAGTCGCCGATGGCGGCGCGCAGATCGTCGGGCCCGTTGGGCGGCGGGTAACGGCCCCACTCCGACATGTCTTGCGTGAGGAGCGGCGCGATGAAGTCGGGCGCGGCGTGTTTCGGCTCGCCGATCTGCATGTGGATCGGCGCGCAACCGTCCGGCGGCATGCTGTCGCCAAGCAGCGCCCGCAGCCGGTCGAACGGATAATCCGTGAGTGTGTCGAGTACGTCGTTATGCATGCCAGGCGCGTGTTTACCGCTCGCGGAAACTTCGGTAGCGATAAAATTCTATCAGAGTCATACACTTGTATCTACAAGCTCATAATTGACTCAAGAAAAATGAGCGCCGGCCATGTGATTCGGGCGCGAATCCCGCGACTTAAAGTAAGAAATTTCCTGAGATTTGCGCTGATTTTTTCGCAAAAACGGGGATTTGGGCCCGTTTTGACGATTTCGGTGCACTCGTCACAGAAAAAGGGCCCGGCGGACATGCCGCCGGGCCCGGTTCCCTTGGGAGGTTGGGGTGAGATCAGGCGCGCTGCGAACCGCGTCCGAACTCGGGGTAGGCCTCGAGGCCCAGCTCGGCGGAGTCGAGACCGAGGTCCTCGTCCTCCTCGCTGGCCCGGATCCCCATCGTGTATTTGAGGATCAGCCAGACGATCGAGCTGGTGACGACGACGAACACGCCGATCGCCACGATGCCGATGATCTGAACCATCAGGTCGCCGCCGCCGAAGATGCCCACGGCGAGGGTGCCCCAGATGCCGGCCACGAGATGGGCCGAGATCGCGCCGACCACGTCGTCGATCTTGAACTTGTCGAGCATCGGGATGGCGATGACGACGAGCACGCCGCCGATGGCGCCGACGATGATCGACATGAGGTGGTTGGTCAGGTCAGGTCCGGCCGTGATCGAGACCAGGCCGGCGATCGCGCCGTTGAGCGCCATCGTGAGATCGACCTTCTTGTACATGATCTGGGTCATGAGCATCGCGGCCACCACGCCACCCGCGGCTGCGAGGTTGGTGTTGGTGAAGACGATGGCCATCCAGGTAGCATCCGCCGCGGAGCCGAGCGCAAGCTGGGAGCCGCCGTTGAAGCCGAACCAGCCCAGCCACAGGACGAAGGTGCCCAGGGTCGCGAGCGGCAGATTTGCGCCCGGAATCGGGTTTACCTGGCCGTCCGGGCCGTACTTGCCCTTGCGAGCGCCCAGGATGATCGCGCCGGTCAGCGCGGCCCAGCCACCCACGGAGTGGACGATCGTCGAACCCGCGAAGTCCGAGAAGCCCATCTCCGACAGCCAGCCGCCACCCCAGGTCCAGGAGCCCTGGATCGGGTAGATGATCGCGGTCAGAACGACCACGAAGACCAGGAACGGCCACAGCTTGATGCGCTCGGCGACCGTGCCCGAGACGATCGAGGCCGCGGTGGCGACGAAGACCATCTGGAAGAACCAGTCGGACGCGACGGAGTAGCTGTTGTCGACGACGGCCGCGACCATCGCGTCGGTTGCCTCGTCGGCGCCGAGAAGCGCCATTTCCGCGTCGCTCGGGTTGTAGAGGAAGGAAATCGATCCCATGAACCCGCCGACATCCACATACATGAGGTTGTAGCCGATCAGGTAGTAGAGGATGCCCGCGATCGAGTAGAGCGCGATGTTCTTGAGGCAGATCGTCGCCGTGTTCTTGGTCCGCACGAGGCCCGATTCGAGCATCGCGAAGCCGGCGGCCATCCACATGACCAGCGCGCCGGAGAACAGGAACGAGAAGGTGTTGAAAACATAGCCGGTTTCGGCCTCGACGGCCGCCATCGCCGGCGGCGCGGCGAGGAGCGCGGCGCACGCCGCGCCAATGCCCACCGCTGTTTTGGTCGTCACTCGAAACATTGTCTTGATAACTCCTTGTGCCTAGAGCGCTTCGGCGCCGGTTTCGCCGGTGCGGATTCGCATGGCGCTCGCAACGTCCACGACGAAGATCTTCCCGTCGCCGATGCGGCCCGTGTTGGCCGCCTTGGAAATTGCCTCAACGACGGAATCGGCCTGGCCGTCATCGACGACGACCTCGACCTTCACCTTGGGCAGGAAGCTCACGGCGTATTCCGCGCCGCGATAGATCTCCGTCTGTCCCTTCTGGCGTCCGTATCCTTTGACTTCGGTCGCGGTCAGACCCTGAACCCCAAGTTCGGTCAGCGCCTCGCGCACCTCATCCAGTTTGAACGGCTTGATCACCGCCATTACCAGCTTCATGAAAAGCCCCCTTCTGCCGAGCCAATGGCCACAGCCGACGATTCGGCTGCGGATCTCGACCTGAGTCTTTTCAAGCGCCGTGCCAGTTGGGAAAATCAGAAAAATGATTTAAAAACAGATGTTTAATTTTCTGCACTCGAAATCTGAACGATCTAAGTGACCAATAACTATGCACTTCCGTTTTAGTGCATATTTATTGTGCAAACACGGCTGGCGAAAGTGCCGCAGGGGTCTCGTGCGCCGTGATCTGGACTTCCCGGCGGTCGCGGGCCAAGTTTCGCCCATGAACGCGAGCCCCAGCGATACCCGGACCGTCGAGGCGGTGATCGTCGGCGCCGGCATGGCTGGACTGACCCTGGCTCATGCGCTGGCGGGTGCCGGGATCGAGGTCGCGGTGATCGACCGCGCGGACCCGTCAGGCTTCACCGACGCGGCCTTCGACGGGCGGACGACCGCAATCGCCGACGGAAGTGCCCGTGTGCTCGACGGGATCGGCCTATGGTCGGACCTGGCACCGAAATCATGCCCGATCGACACGATCCGGGTGAGCGACGGCAATTCGCTGATGTTCCTGCACTTCGACCATGCCGAGGTCGGCGACGCGCCGTTGGGCCACATTCTCGAGAACCGGGACATCCGCGGCCCGCTCCTGGCGAAGGCTGCCGCGTCGGACCGGATCACGATGCTTGCGCCCGCGACCATCGAGAAGGTCGCCCGCGACCAGGGCAGTGCCACCGTCACCCTCGCGGACGGGCGCATCGTCCGCGCCCGGGTGGTGCTCGCCTGCGACGGGCGCGGCTCGACCCTGCGCCGCGACGCGCGCATCCCCGTCACCGAGTGGCGCTACGACCAGTCGAGCTTCGTGTGCACCATCGCGCACGAGCGCGCGCACCAGAACATCGCCCACGAGCGGTTCCTGCCGGGTGGACCCTTCGCGATCCTGCCCCTCAACGATCTCGACACGCCGGTCGCGGGTGACGGCGGACAGCTCCGCCATGCGAGTTCCATCGTGTGGAGCGAGTCCAACGACCTGGTGCCGGCGATCCGGGCCTTCGACGACGCGGCGTTTACCGCCGAGCTCGGCCGGCGGGTCGGCAGATTCCTGGGCGAGATCGCGCTGGCGAGCCCGCGCTGGGTGTATCCGCTGGGCCTCAGCCACGCGGCGCGCTACACCGACCAACGCCTCGCGCTGGTCGGCGACGCGGCCCACGCGATTCACCCGATCGCGGGCCAGGGGCTCAACATGGGCATCCGCGACGTGGCGGCGCTCGCCGAGGTGATCGTGGATGCGCGCCGGCTCGGCCGGGATATCGGAGACCCGGACATCCTCGCCGACTACGAGCGCTGGCGACGGTTCGACAACATGCTGCTGGCGGTGGTGACCGACAACCTGACCCGGCTCTTCTCGAACGACATCGCGCCGGTGCGGATCGCCCGCGATCTGGGGATGGGCGTCGTCAACGCGATCCCGGCGGCGCGGAAGTTCTCCATGCGCCACGCGATGGGCGTTGTCGGGGATTTGCCGCGGCTGGTCCGCGGCGAGGCACTGTAGTTCTTCCGACGTTCAGGACTTAGGGGTCCCGCGAGAGGCCGCGCTCCGCGAGATCGCGCTCGTACTGCGCCCACCACGCGTCCTGCTTCTCGCCGAGCTCGCGCAGGTAAGCCCAGGTGAAGAGCCCGGTGTCGTGCAGGTCGTCGAAGTGGATGCGCACGGCGTAGTTGCCGACCGGCTCGATCTTCATGATGCCCACATGCCGGCGGCCCGGGACGATCTGGCGCTCGTCGGCGCCATGGCCGCGGACCTCGGCCGAGGGGCTGTGAACCCGCATGTATTCCGCCGGCAGCACGAATTCGACGCCGTCGTCGAAGACGACGGTCAGCGCCTTGGTCTCCTTGCTGTAGCGAAGGTCGGTCGGCCAGGGATTGGGCAAGGCGGCGAGACTAGCTGGCGTCGAGCTGGCGGGCCTCGTCGGCCAGCATGATCGGGATGCCGTCGCGGATCGGGTAGGCGAGCCCGGCCTGCTTGCTGATCAGCTCCTGGGCGGCCTGGTCGTATTCGAGCGGCCCCTTGGTCACCGGGCAGACCAGGATCTCCAGGAGCTTGGGGTCGACCTGCGCGCTGTTCTGATTGCTGTCGGACATGATGTCTCCTCAGTTGAGCGCAGTGTTGCCGTTGTCGTTGTCGGCGCGCAAGGCGGATTCGACGAGACCGATCAGGAGCTTGCAGCGCTGGGCCGTGTCCCCGGCCTCGAGCAGCACCTGCTTCTCGGCGGGATCGAAGGGGCAGACCATGGCCAGCGTCGTCACCAGCCGCTCGTCGGGCGTCTTCACCAGCGCGTCCCAGTCGGCGGCGATGTTCTGCTGCTCGAAATAACCCTTGAGGCCGTTGAGCAGCCGGTCGCGGTCGATGCTGGCGTCCGTGTCGGTCTCGAGGTCGCCGAGGAAGGGCGTGAAATCGGGGCGCACCGAGCGGTAGCCGTCGCGCAAGGGCAGCTCCTCGGCCACGTTGAAGCGGCAGGTGCCCCGCAGCTCGATCAGATAGCGCCCGTCCCCGGTCTCCTGGAAACCGGTGATCCGGCCCGCGCAACCGGTGCGGTAGAGGTTGGTGCCGTCCGGCGCGCTGAGGCCGACGGTGCCGTCGGCGGCCGGCTGGATGATGCCGATCATGCGCGGGCCCGCGAGCGCGGCGTCGACCATGGCGAGATAGCGCGGCTCGAAGACGTTGAGCGGCATGGTGCCGCGCGGCAGCAGCAGGACCCCGTTGAGGGGAAACAGGGGCAGCTCGGCGGGCAGTGCGCCGCGTGGGGAATCCGAGGATGTGTCCGGAGTCCCGGCGGTCATGAGAAGAGGATCGAGGAGAGCTTGCGCCGTCCCGCGACGGTGATCTCGTCGGTCGGCCCCAGGGCCTCGAAGATCTTGAGCAGCTCGGTCCGCGCGGCGTCCTCGTTCCACTCGCGGTTCCGGCGGATGATCTCGAGCAGCGCATCGATCGCGGCCTCGGGCTCGCCCGCGGCATAGGCCGCGACCGCGAAGTCGAACTGGGCCTGGTGGTCCGCCGGGTCGGCGGCGATCTTCTCCCGGAGCGCGTCGAGCTCGCCGGCGTTCGCCGATCCCGCCTCGGCCAGCTCGATGGCGGAGATGACGCCCGCGAGCGCGTCGCTTGCGCGGGCTTCCTCGCTCGCCGCGTCGACGAGTTCGCGCGCCTTGTCGATCGCGCCACCCTTGATATAGGCCCGGGCCATGCCGGCCAGCGCCCGGATGTTTTCCGGGTCCTGGTTGAGGACCTGCGCGTAGAGCGCCCCCGCGTTGTTGATGTCGCTGCCCTCCATCGCCGCGTCGGCGGCGTCGAGTGCCTCGTCGAGTGGCGAAGGTCCGGCCGCGCCGCCGCCGCCATGGACCTTGATGAGCTGGTCCACCCAGGCCTTGATCTGGCTTTCGGGCAGCGCGCCCTGGAAGCCGTCCACGGGCTGGCCGTCGCGGAAGGCATAGACGGTGGGGATCGACTGGATGCGCAGCTGGGCGGAGATGTCCGGAGCGCGATCGACATCGACCTTCACCAGCCGGACGGCGCCGCCCGCCTCGGTGACGACCTTTTCGAGCACGGGGGTGAGCTGCTTGCAGGGTCCGCACCAGGTCGCCCAGAAGTCGACGATGACCAGGTGCTCGCGGGATGCCTGGATGACGTCGCGCACGAAGCTGTTCTGATCGGCGTCCATGATCACCGCGGATGCGCCGGCCGGCTGGCCGTCACCGATGTCGAGGGGCGCGCCGGACGTGCCAGGGGGCATGGCGTTGGGGTCGGGCTGGATCGGATCCATCGTCGTCACTCTGTTCGCTGGTTTTTGTTTCTTGACCTTGAGGCAGAAGATGGAGCCTCGGTGCGCCGCTATCAACCCCCGATTGCGGGGCGCGCAATCCGCGGGCTGCAACCGAGATCGATCAGCGCAGGCGGGTGGCCGCAGGCCTCGAGGAAGGCGAGAAGATCGTCGCGGGCGATCGCCGCTGTCGCCTCGTTGTGCAACGGATGGGCGTTGACCGTCGTGTGATCGAGGATCGCCCGGTCGAGGACCATGGTGACGATGCCCTCGGGGTCGTTCATCACGGCGAAGGGCGTGACCGAGCCGGGGGCGACGCCCAGCGAGGCGGCGAGCAGCTCGGCGCTGCCGAAGCTCAGATTGCCCGACGCCCCGATCACGTGGCGCAGCGCCTTGAGGTCGACCGTCGCGTCCTGGCGCGCTGTGACCAGCCACTGGCGGCGCTTCTTGTCGCGCAGGAACAGGTTCTTGATATGGGCGCCGGGCAGGGCGTCATGCAGCGCGCCGGATTCCGCGACCGTGTGCAGCGCGGGGTGCCGGTGTATCTCGACGGCGATTCCGAGCGCGTCCAGGCGGGCGATCAGCGGTGCCTCGATCTCGTCATGGGGGGCGATCATGGCGGGGATATAGCCGGTTCGGCCGCACCTGTGTAGTCGCTCGGCCGATGCGGGTTTTGCGCGAAACCGACGCATCGGCACTTGAAATCGGAGGCGGGTTGCGCTTATGTCCCGCTTCGCGATGCGGGAATAGCTCAGTGGTAGAGCATCACGTTGCCAACGTGAGGGTCGCGAGTTCGAATCTCGTTTCCCGCTCCAGTTTCGAAAGGGCCCGGCCGGATCACCGCCGGGCCCTTTTTCGTGCCCCGCCGCTTGCCGTGTGTTGCGCGCGGCCCCTAGGCTGCTCCTCACCTGTCACGCGAGGAGGACGCAACCATGCCGTATTACGAAAAGGGCGATGTCCGCATCCGTTACGAGGAGGCCGGCAGCGGCTTCCCGCTGCTGGTCACGCCCGGCGGCGGGCTCAACTCCCGGGTCTCCAACTGGCCGAACGCGGTCTTCAACGCGATGGAGGCGTTCGAGGGTGATTTTCGCTGCATCACCATGGACCAGCGCAACGCCAACGAGGGCGAGAGCACGGGACCGCTCGACACCGACGATCCCTGGGGAGCCTTCGCCGACGACCAGCTCGGGCTGATGGACCATCTCGGCATCGGCGAATTCGCCTACATGGGCTACTGCATCGGCGGCTGCTTCGCCGGCAAGCTGATCGAGCGCGCGCCCGAGCGCGTCGCCACTGCGGTCTTCTGCCAGACCGTCGGGCATTGGCCCGACGACCCGGACGTCATGTACCGCTCGGGGCGTGACGTCTGGGCGCCGGAGCTGCTCGGCCGCCGGCCTGACCTGGACCAGGACACGATCGACGCCTACCTGCACGCGCTTTACCGGGTGAACCCGGACTTCCTCTACAGCGTGCCGCGCGACCTCATCCGCGCATGCGACACGCCGATCCTGGTGCTGCCGGACGATGTGCCGGCCCACCCGCTGCAGTCGTCGATCGATGTGGCCTCGCTCGCGCCGAACGCGGAGATCACCGTCTTCCCGTGGACGGATCCGCCCGAGCTGAAGGCGCGCACCATCGAGCGTGTGCGATCGTTCCTTCGGACACACACGGCCGGCCGCTAGCGCGCGCATCTATGCGAAACCGGAATGAAATTAATTCGAGGTTCGCCGGTTGCCTGTCCGGGAGCCTCCGCCCTAGGCTGATCGCTGTCTTTGGCTGAAAGACACGAACCTGAAAGATAACGCGTTCAGCCGGCGCCCTGGCGCACCGTCTGGGAGGACGAACAGAATGTCATTTGCAGAAACCAAGCGCCTGACCACCGCGGGCGCGAAAGCCATGCTTGCGGCCGCCATTGCCAAGGCCGAGGAATTCGGGATCGCCGCGACGGTTGTCGTGGTCGATGCCGGCGGCCACCCTCTGGTGCTCGAGCGCATGGACGGCGGCCGGTTCCATACCGTGCACTCGTCCACGACCAAGGCGGTCACCGCGTCCTCGAACAAGCGCATCACCACGACCCAGGGCGCCCAGGGGCAGGACCTGGACACGCTGCACGCCATCGGCCTGACGCTGGCGGCGGGCCCGACGCGCTGGACGGCGATGGAGGGCGGTTACCCGATCATCGTTGACGGCGAATGCCTCGGCGGCATCGGCGTCAGCGGCGGTGACTGGCAGCAGGACGCGGACATCGCCGCGGCGGCCCTCGAGGCCGTCGGCATCAAGGGCTGATACCCGGGCGCCGCCACCCCCCAAGGAGAGTTCCCCATGAGCAGCAAATCCCTTCGCGTCGCATCCGTCGGCCTCGGCTGGTGGTCCGATGTCCTGGCCGACGCGGCCGGTCGTACTGACGGCCGGGTCGAGGTCGTGTCCTGCTTCACCCGCTCGGAAGACAAGCGCCGGGCATTCGCCGAGAAGTACAACTGCGGCGCGGCGGCGAGCCTGGACGAGATCCTGGCCGACGATTCGATCGACGCGATCATCAACACCACGCCGAACCATGTTCACTTGGAGACGACGGCGGCCGCTGCCGCGGCCGGCAAGCATGTGTTCCTCGACAAGCCGGTGGCCAACACCATCGGCGAGGCGCGCGCGATTACCAAGGTCTGCGCGGATGCCGGCGTGGTGCTGTCCGTCGGCTACCAGCGCCGGCGCGAGAGCCATTTCCGCTGGATCCAGGAGAAGATCGCGGCGGGCGAGTTCGGCACGCTGGTGCAGGCCGAGGCGAACATCAGCCGCGACCGTGCCGGCAAGTTCGAGCTCGGCCACTGGCGCTACACGGCCGAGGGGATGCCCGGCGGCGTGATGCTGCAGATCGGGCTGCACTATGTGGACGTGCTGACCATGCTGCTCGGTCCGATCGAGACCGTTTCGGGCATGGCCGCCCAGCTCGTTCTGCCGGGTGACAATCCGGATGTGGGCTCGCTGATGATGCAGCACGAGAACGGGGCGGTCTCGACCCTGTCGACCAGCTACGCCTCGGCGTCCGAGTATTACTTGATGAACATCTACGGGAAGAAGATGAGCGCGTACTACAACCTGTTCGACGGGCTGCGGTCGCTGAACCAGGGCGACACCGACCAGACACCCGTGGCGGTCGAGAAGAACGACGCCATCGCCGAACAGCTGATCGAATGGGCGGACGCGGTCGCCGGCGGCGTGGAACCCGAAGTCGGCGGCGAGAGCGCCATGACGTCGCTCGCCGTCGTCAAGGCCGGGATCAAGTCGGTCGCCGAGGGTCGCCATGTGCCGGTGGCCGAGATTCTCGCGTCGGACGACTGATCCGGGGCGATCCATTTCCGCCCGTGCTGCGTAAACACAGGTGATACGACGCAGCACGGAGCCGGAAAATGACCGGGGTCGCCTTCAACACCGACAGCATCCTCCGCGGCGCCTTCGACGGCGAAATCCTGTCGCGCGCGCAGGAGCTGGAGCTTGCCCGCGACTGGCGGGACAACCGGAGCCAGGCGGCGCTCGACGCGCTGGTCTCGGCTTACCTGCGCCTGGTCGCGTCCGTGGCCGGCCAGTACGCCCGCTACGGCCTGCCCCGCGAGGACCTCGTCCAGGAAGGCGTCTTCGGGCTCCTCGAGGCAGCACAGAAGTTCGATCCGGAGCGCGGCTTCCGGTTCGGGACCTATGCGCGCTGGTGGGTGCGCGCCGCGATTCAGCGCTACATGCTCGACAACTGGTCGATTGTCCGCTTCGCCACGTCCCACAACCGCAAGAAGCTCTTCTTCGAGCTGCGCGCGGTGATGCGGCGGATCGAGGCGGCCTCGGTCGAGGACGCGGCCGCCGAACTCGATGCCAACAGGGACGACGTCGCGGCCTTGATGCCCATGGTCTCGGGCCAGGACAGTTCGCTCGATATGCCGGTTGGCGACGACAGCGACACGACGCTTCTTGAGCTACTCGAGGACGAGGCGACCGGGGTCGAGGAATCGGTGACCCTCGCGGACAGCGCCCGCGCCCGTTCGCGCTGGCTGAACATGGCGCTGGGCGACCTCCAGGACCGGGACGCGGCGATCGTCCGCCGGCGTTACCTGGGAGAGGAGAAAGAAACCCTGTCGTCGATCGCGGAGGACCTCGGCATCACCAAGGAGCGAGTCCGCCAGCTCGAGGTCCGGGCGCTCGGCCGGGTGCGCGCGTATCTGGAAGAAAACTTCCCGGGTCGCCTCGACGAGATCATCTCGCACTGACACGCGGCCGCGCGGCCCCTAAACTCTCCTTCTGGCAAAGGGGGAGGCCGCAATGCACGAGAAAACCGTGAATGTCCCGACCGACGACGGGTCGATGGAGACCTTCATCGTCCATCCGGAGGGCGGCGGGCCGCATGCGCCGGTGGTGCTGTTCATGGATGTGTGGGGCATCCGCGAACAGCTGCGCGACATCGCCCGGCAGATCGCGTGCGTCGGTTACGCCGTCGCGTTGCCGAACATCTACTACCGGATGGGGGGCGAGCATTTCGACTACCGCAACCCGGACGGAACGACGGCGTCGCTGAAGGACCTGCCCCAGGCCGACCAGGACAGGATTCAGGCCTACCGGACCCACGTGACCGATCCGATGGCGGTCGCGGACGCCCGTGCGCTGGTGGCGTTCCTGGCCGACGACGACGCGGTGCGGCCGGGGCCGGCCGGGTCCGTCGGCTACTGCATGGGCGGGCGGCATGTGCTGCGGGTCGCCGGCGGGCTGCCGGATATCTTCGTCGCCAATGCGAGCCTGCACGGTACGCGGCTTGTCACCGACGACCCGGACTCGCCCCACACCGAGGCGCCCCGGGTGCGCGGCATGTACTACAGCGGCTTCGGCGAGCTCGACCACTACACGCCGCCCGAGACGATCGCGGGTGTGGCGGCGGCCTTCGAGGACCAGGCCTGTGACTATGCCCAGACCGTGCATCCCGGCGTGGCCCACGGCTATGCCATCCCGGACCGGGACGTTTACGACAAGCACGCGACTTATCGCGACTGGGCCTACATCTTCGCGATGTACGACCGGATGCTGCGGGGGCGCTAGGCGCTATTCCTTACGCGCCTGGTGCAGGCGCACCAGGTTGGCGCGTGCGTTGCGGTTGCCGTTGCGCGTCGCCTCCTCGTACCAGTAGATCGCGAGATCGCGGTCGCGCGGCACACCGAGGCCCTTCTCGTAGAGGGTGCCCAGGTTGTTCTGGGCCTTCGCCTCACCCTGTTCGGCGGCGGCGAGGTACCAGCGGTGCGCGATGGCGTAGTCCCGGGGAACGCCCAGGCCGTGCTCGTAGGCGTGGCCGATGGAGAGCTGGGCGCCGCGATGGCCCCGGGCGGCGGCGAGATGCAGCCAGGTCGCGGCGGTCGCGTGGTCCTGTGCCACGCCCTGGCCGAGGCTGTACATGATGCCGAGGCCGAACTGGGCGTTCGGGTGGCCGAGCACCGCGAGATTCTGCCAGTGCTCCAGCGCGGTCGCGTACTCCGCCCGGTTGTAGGCGGACAGGCCGCGCTCATAGTCGTCGGCCGAGGCGGCCGTGGCGGGCATGAGCGCGACGACGAAAAGGATGGCGGCGGCGATCGACTTCACGGAATGCTCCTTCTGCGGGCGGCGGGATTATGCCACGCATTCTCCCTACGCACGCCGGGGCGGGGCGGATCGGGTACGCCAGACAGAAAACCCCCGGCCGAGGCCGGGGGTGCATCCTGTTTCGCGGGGCGCGTGGGCGTCAGGCCGCCTCGCTGGTCTCCGCGTTGAGGGCCTTGAGACAGTCGAGAACATTCTCCGGCGCGGACTCGCCGTAGGGGTCGTCCTCGGCGTTGTCGGTGTAGCCGGGCTCCTCGAACCAGGCCTCCACGATGCCGTCATTGACGATGGCGGCGTAGCGCCAGGAACGCATGCCGAAGCCGAGATTGTCCTTCGCGACGAGCATCCCCATCTTGCGGGTGAACTCGCCCGAGCCGTCGGGGATGAGCTTGATGTTCTCGAGCCCCTGCTGCTTGCCCCAGGCGTTCATCACGAAGGCATCGTTGACCGACAGGCAGTAGATCTCGTCGATGCCGTTCGCCTGGAACTCCGGGAAGAGCTTCTCGAAGTTCGGGAGCTGGTAGGTCGAGCAGGTCGGCGTGAACGCGCCGGGCAGGGAGAACAGCACCACGCGCTTCCCGGCGAAGAAGTCCGACGTGTCGCGGATCTCCCAGCGGAACGGGTTGGGGCCTTCGATGGACTCGTCGCGCACGCGGGTCTTCCACGCGACTGTGGGGAGGGTCTTGCCGATCATCGTATGTCCTTTCGGGTTCTGGCGCTTGCGCGCGCCTTCACTAGAATTAGAATAATTCCAATATAAGGCATAGATGTCCGGCTTCAAGATATTCTTTGATTTTTCTTTGAGCCCAGTGGAAGCGGTGGTCGAAGGGAGTTAGGCCCGCTTCGCCGCGGGTACTGCGCGGCCGCGCACCGTATTACCGGCTCCGCCACCGATCACGGCTGGGCGCTACCGGTCCTTGAAGACGTCCTTCATGACCTTGCCCAGGAAATCGATCTTGCCGATCTGGACGCCCTCGGCGCGCAGGAGGTCGTAGGCCGTAGTGCAGTGGAAATAGACCTGCGCATGGGCGATGTGGAGGATGAAGTCGAGTGCGGGCAGCGTGAGATCGCCGAGCCGCACCGTGATCGTGATCTCGCGTTCCGGGTCGCCCTCGAGGGCGTCCTCTGCGACCCCGCGAATGAAGTCGAGCGTGTCGGCGATCCGCGCCCGTGCGTCCGCGATGTCCGTGGCAAGCGCCTCGGGCAGCGCCGGGGCCGGGATGTCGGCGAGCTTGGCGATGGCCTGGCGCGCATGGAAGCAGGCCCGGTCCACCTGATGGCCGAGGGTGAACATGTCCGGGGCGAAGCGCCGGTCGAGCAGCTCCGTTTCGGCGAGCCCCGTCTCGGCGGCGAAGGCCGCGCCGCGCTCCAGCACGAAGTCGAGATTGGTCAGCATCTGGTCATAGACCGGAACGGTGATGCGGTGCATGGAGATGGTCATGGCGATGGGTCCTGGATGGTCTAGTCGAAGCTAAAGCCGATGGTCCGGCAACGGAAGTAGAGGCCGCCGTCCTGGATCACCAGGCTCAGCATGGGTGTGTCGCCCTCGTTGTGATGGCCGTGCAGCTCGGCGGGCGGGGTGATCATCAGCGCGTAGGGGTGCCAGTCGAGGCGTTCGCCCTCGATCATCGAGTACACATTCTCGGCCTCGATCGGCAGGGTGAGCGCGACGGAGTTGTGGCGGTGCGAGCGCTGGACGCTGTGGGGATCGAGCGCGTTCATGGCCAGCTTGATCGTCGGGTGGGCCGCGTCGGCCTTGCCGCCGCGCTCGCTGGTCAGGTGCAGGGCCCGGCCCGAACGACCGGGATCCGAGTCCTGTTCGTCGCGCACCCGGGCCATCTCGGCGAGACTGTCGGCCATGGGGTAGCGCACGGCGCGGGTGGGCGCATTCTCCGGTGCCGGGGGCTCGACGCCGTGGAAGGCAAGCTCGGGCTCGTTGGTCACCTGGAGCAGAACCGCGCCGCCGGCCCCTCCGTCGAGCCGGGTCTCGCCGCCGCCGGGCAGGGAGAACACGTCACCGGCCTCCCAGTTGAAACGCTCTCCCGCCTTGTCTGCCCGACCGTCGCCGGAAATCACGTAGTAGAACTCGCCGCTGGCACGAAACGACGCCGCGAGCGTCTCACCCGGCGCGATGCGGGCATAGCGGGCGAGCATCAGCGGCGTTGTGGCGGGCTCGTCGAGGCCGATCTGCCGGCCGATATCGAGCGGAATCCAGCCTGTTGGCGCATCGGGCGCCATGGCCCGGTCGCGTTCGGCGACGAAGGCCATTCGCGGGATCGCGGGCCGCTCGACATTGAAGATATTCGCCGGGCTGTAGTAGCGCGCCCGCGCGACGACGTCCTCGTGTGTCTCGGTTTGACCGGCCGTGCCGTCCATGATCCGTCTCCTCCTTTGTTTGGGCGCAAGTCTAGAACAACCGGCTCGGGGCACCAATCCGCTTGACCGGGGGCCCGCCGCCGCCTTCACTGGGTCTTTCGCGAACGGGGATTCCATGCCGGACACGCACCCGGTGGCCGATGCGGCCGCAACGGAACTGAAGGATCGCGCCGCCGCGCTGGAGCCGACGCTCGCCGCGCGCGCCGCCGCGGCGGAAGAATTACGCCGCCTGCCGGACGAGACGATCGCGGAGCTCAAGGCGGCGGGGCTGCACCGCATCTGCCAGCCGGCACGGTTCGGGGGCGCGGAGACGCCGCTCGATGCGGCCTGCGACATCGTCGCGACGCT
Organism: Rhodospirillaceae bacterium; assembly: GCA_038140435.1. GTDB lineage: Bacteria > Pseudomonadota > Alphaproteobacteria > UBA6615 > UBA6615 > UBA8079. The sequence goes on from JAYQGE010000007.1 coordinate 22,949, forward strand.
CGCACGGGGCTGCAGCTCGACCGGCTGGGTCGTCGGCGTCTACACCGACCACCAGATCCTGATCGGCATGTTCGACAGCCGCGCCGCCGACGATGTGTGGGGCGACAATCCCGACGCGCTGGTCTCGGCCGGGTTCACCCCGTCACAGCATTTCGAGGCGGCCGACGGCGGCTGGCGGATTTCCGGCGCGTGGGAGTGGTCGAGCGGCTGCGACCATGCCGACTGGCTGGTCCTCGGGAACTTGCTGCCGACCGGTGAGGACGGCGCGCTCGAGCCCAACTACTGCATCGTCGCGGCCGAGGATGTCGAGATCGAGGACAACTGGCATGTCATGGGCCTGGCGGGCACCGGCAGCAAGAACCTGCGTGTCGCGGATGCGTTCGTCCCGGCGTACCGCGCCTTGCCGTTTCGCATGGCGGGCGCCGGGGGTGCCGCGCGCGGGCAGGCGGACGCGCCCGCGCTCTACCGGCTGCCACATCCGCCCTGTGTGCCGTTCATGCTCGCGGTGCCGGCGCTCGGGATCGCGGAGAGCCTGATCGCGGCGGTGACCGAGCAGATGGCCACGCGCAGTTCGCGCGGCGTGCGGGTCGCGGAACACCAGACCATCCAGGTGCACATCGCCGAGGCGGCGGCGCAGGTCGATGCCGCGCGGCTCCTGATGGAACGCGACACGCGCGAGGCGATGGCGGCGATGCACGCCGGGCGCGAACTCGGCGATCTCGAGCGGGTGCGCAACCGCCGGGACCAGGCCTACCTCGTGCGCGAGTGCCGGGCCGCGGTCGACCGGTTGTTCACGACGCTGGGGGGCCAGGCAATCTTCCTCGACAACGCATTGCAGCGTAAATTCCGGGACATGCACGCCATGAGTGGACACTTTGCACTGAACTGGGATGTCGCGGCCACCACCTACGGGCGGGTCGCGCTCGGCCTCGAGCCGACGACCCATCTCCGGTGAACGCGATGTTCTACGCCGATCACACGCCGCTGGAGGCGGCCGGACAGCTCATGATCGCCACGCTGTTCCTCGGCACGCTGGCGATCAACGCCACGACCAAGGTGCAGCAGCATGTGGACCGGATGGCGGCGATGGGCATCCCGCTGCCGCGCGCGACCCTGTGGGCCGGTTTCGCGCTGCAGGGCGTCGGCGGCGCGATGGTCGCGCTCGACTGGCGCGCCGATGTCGGCGCGGTGCTGCTGATCGTCTTCACGGTGCTCGCGAGCGCGATCTTCCATCGGTTCTGGACCGTCGAGGACCCGCTGCGCCGTCACCTGCACCTGTCGTTCATGTTCTCGAACATCGCCGTGATCGGCGGGCTCCTGCTGCTGGTCTGACGACCGCCCTAGCGGTTCCGCGCCGCCTCCAGATACGTCGTGTCGATGTAGTGCTCGGGCCCGTGCAGGTCGTCGGGCGCCGGGCCGAACTCGCGGCGCAGGTCGAGCACCGTGGCGATGCCGGGCATGTCGAAGCTGCCGTCCCGGCGCATGCCCGTCTCCGCGTCGAAGAACACGTCGCACGCCCCGGCGGCGACCGCGCGGGGCATCTGGGGCATGTTCTCGCCGATGATGTCCAGCGCCGCCTCGCGGTTGGCGGGGTCGTAGAGCCAGTTCACCGCCTCCAGCCAGCCGGAGATGAAGCCCGCGAGATCGTCCGCGTTTTCCCGTGCCCACGCGACCCGGGCGCCGCCGACGATGCCCTGGTAGGAATCCAGCACGTCGGCTGCGCGCGCCAGAACATGGTGGCCCTTGGACGCGCCCATGATCTCGAACGGGGTCACCTGCAGCGTTCCCTTCTGCTCGGGATGCTCCATCATCGCCTGCCAGCGCTGCAGAACGCCGCCGGTGGACATCCACTCGATATCGTTCTCGTCGACGCCGTTGAGCGCCAGCATCCGGCGCAGCACGAAGGCGAAGCCGGTGGTGAGCGCGTCGGCGGTGAGAATCTTGCCCGGCAGGTCGGCGAAGGACTTTATGTCCTCCTGGACGACGAAGCGCAGGAAGGCGTCGTCGGATCCCATGAAGGCGAAGAGGTCCGTGTCCCCCTCGGCCGGCACCTCGCCCTGGCCCTCCTTGTAGGCGATGATGTTGTCGATCGCCGTCAGGATGATGTCGAACCTGCCCGCGGCGATGCCCGTCAGCTGCTCGATCGAGTTGGGGGTGAAGACGATCTCAAGGTCGAGATTCCGGCTGGCGAAGAAGCCCTGCTTGAGGCCGGCCCACAGGGGCACGTTGATGGCCCCCGGGAAGACGTTGACGGTCAGCGTGCGCATGTTCGTGGATCCCCTGTTTGTGCCCGCCGCGGCGGCTTGTTGCGTGCCCCGGCATTTTCAGGTTTGTGCGGGCGTGAAAAAAGCGCTTTGTTCGCACCGAGATGAATCAGCCGATCACCATCACCCATGCCGGCCGCCACGAGATCCGGGTCACGCCGGGCCGGATGCTGCGTTTCGCGGATGGCGACTACCCGCTGTTCAAGCACCCAGCGCCGGAGTCTGTCGCCGCGCCGGACGACTGCATGGCTTTCCTGCGCCAGCTCCATATGAGCCTGCTCCCGGTGTTCGATATCGCCGACCGTCGCTGGCTCGAGGGTTACTTCGACGCGGTGATCGCCCGGGCGGATGCGGCGCGGGCGGAGCTTGCCGTGCCCGCGGGTCTGGTCGAGACCGCGAACGCCCACCGGGTCTGGTGCTACGCCGCCCCGCGGCCGTTGATCCGTGCCCGCCTCGATTGCGACGGCGAGACGCTTTCGGCAAACATCCTGTTCTGGCTCGCCGACGGCCCCCTGGTCGTGACCTCCGAAGCCGCGCCCGATGAACGCCTGCTGGATTATCTCGCCGGCGTCGCGGCCCCGCACCACCCGTTCGTGCGGCGGCCGCTGGCCGGTCTCATCGGTTAGATGTCGAGCGACAGGCAGTAGAGACCGCCCGCGTGGCGGTCGACGCAGTAGACGATCCGGTTCTCGTCCACATAGACGTCATTGATCTGGGCCGTCGCGACCGGTGAGTTGTCCGGCTTCGGCGGCACGAAGTGCGCCACCTCCTTCGGCTGCAGCGGGTCCTTCAGGTCGAACACCCGCACGCCGCCGTTGAAGAAGGTCCCGAAGATCAGGTCGTCGGACTGGAAGGACGGGCCCGGACGATTCTCGTGCAGATTGTGCGCGCCGAACCGGCCGCCGCGATTGCGGAAGTCATCGAGCGGCGGCATCGGCAGCGTGCCGATGGGGACCAGGTTGTCCTCCTTGCGCGCATCGACGACCCACATGAGCTTCGGCCAGTCCATGGCGTCGTCCATGATCGATTCGTCGGTGACGATCAGGATGTCCTTGCTGAACAGCGGCAGCACCGTGTGCGCAAAGCCCGGATAGGGCGGATGGGGATTCCACTCGCCGATGACCTTGGGCTCCGACTTGTCGGAGATGTCCATGATGAAGGTGCCGCCGTCGAGATAGCCCAGATACATGCGGTCGGGACGCTCGGGATACACATTCGTGTTGTGCGCGCGGAAGCCGGAATCGATGTCCGGGTGGCGCGGCGGCGGCGGGGCGTTGTCCCCCTCGCGGGTGCCCGGATACCACCAGCGGCCGACCTCGGTCGGCTTCGACGGGTTGCGGACGTCGATGCAGCGGTAGAACTGGTCGTCCTTGGGGTTGGTCGGCACGAAGTCGTCCGAGCCGCTGGCGCAGTGCACATACTCTCCATCGGCGAACCAGAGCTGATGGACGCCACGCGAGTGCGGGCCCGAGCAGTCGAAGAAGGAGATCGACTTCGGGTCTTCCGGGTTCGACAGGTCGAACAGCTCGACGCCCACCTTCTCCATGTTCACGCCGGGCGTCTGGTAGGCGACGGCCATGATGTCGCCGGTCACCTCGAGCGAGTTCGACCGCATCTCCATCACCGGCAGCTCGGTCTGGACGACGACCTTGGGCTTGCGCGGATCGGTGACGTCCACGCCGGTGAAGTTCTTCGGTGCGGATTCATGCGCCAGCCAGATGATGCGGCGGCCGTCCGGGGCCACCTGCATCGCCATGCCCTCGCCCATGCCGCCGTGGCCGACGAGCGTGTCCTGGGACAGGAGTGTCATATTGTGAATTTCGGGGCCGGCCATCGTGTCTCTCCTTCGGATCTCGGTCCTTGGTGGGGTCGTCGTTGCCGATTATTCGGCGGCTTTTCGTGCGTCCTGGATCGCCTGCCACACGCGCTCCGGCGTGGCGGGCATGTCGATATGTCGGATTTCAAGTGGCCGGAGCGCATCGACGACGGCGTTCATGACCGATGGCAGCGCTCCCACGGTGCCGGCCTCGCCGGCGCCCTTGAGGCCCATGGGATTGTTCTTCGAGGGAATGTTGTGCTCGTGAACGTCGAACGAGGGGAAGTTGTCGGCCCGCGGCATCGCGTAGTCCATGAAGGAGCCGGTGAGGAGCTGGCCGCTCTCCGGGTCGTAGACGACGCGCTCCAGCAGGGCCTGTCCCGCGCCCTGCACCACGCCCCCATGGACCTGGCCCGCGACCATCATCGGGTTCAGCGCGACGCCGACATCATCCACCACCGTATAGGCAATCATCTCGACCACGCCCGTCTCGGGGTCGATCTCGACCTCGCAGGCATGGGCGCCGTTGGGATAGGTCGGACCGGGCGGGACGATGATGGCACCCTCCGACAGGCCCAGCTCCATCTCGCGGGGCATGCGCGCGGGCATATAGGCCGCTTTCGCGACCTCGACCAGCGTGATCGTCCGGTCGGTGCCCGCGACCGTGAAGGTGCCGTCGTCGAAGCTGATGTCCGCGGCTGCGGCCTCCAGCAGGTGCGCGGCGATCGTTGTCGCCCGCTCGATGATCTTCTCCGACGCCCGCAGCAGCGCTGCGCCGCCGACGCTGATCGAGCGCGAGCCGAAGGTGCCCTTGCCGTGATGGATCAGGTCGGTGTCGCCATACTGGACGCGGATCGAGTCGAACGGCACGCCCAGCGCTTCCGACGCGATCTGGGCAAAGGCGGTCTCGTGACCCTGGCCGTGGGAATGGGTGCCCATGAGGACCGACACGCCGCCGTCTGAATCGAAGCGGACGGACGCGCTCTCCTCGTTGGGCAGCGGCAGCGGTCCGCCCGCGATTTCGATCACGGTCGCGATGCCCATGCCACGCAAGCGGCCCCGCGCCGCGGCCTCGGCGCGTCGGGCCTCGAACCCGTCCCGGTCGGCGGCGACGAGAACCCGGTCGAGGCAGCCGGTGAAATCGCCGCTGTCGTAGGTGAAGACGAAGCCCGTGTCGTAGGGCAGCGCGTCATTGGGAATGAGGTTCCGGCGCCGGAGGTCCACCGGGTCGATGCCGAGATCGTGGGCGGCCGTGTCGATCAGGCGTTCGAGCCCGTAGGAGGCCTCGGGCCGCCCGGCGCCGCGATAGGTGGCTGTCGGGCTCGTATGGGTGAAGACCCCGCGCGCCTCGACGTGCACATGGCCGATCGTATAGACGCCGGACAGGCCGCCGAGATTGTTGGTCGGCGAGTGAGGGCCGGAGTTGCTCAGATAACCGCCGAGCGCCGCGTCGGTGGAGACCCGCAATGCCAGGAACTTCCCGTCGCGGTCCAGCGCGAGCGCGGCGCGCGAGACGTTGTCACGGGCGTGGTAGTCGCTCGCCAGTCCCTCGCTGCGCGTCGCGGTGAAGCGAACCGGCCGACCGGTGCGTCGCGCCGCCCAGAGCACGAGGGCGTGCTCGACGAAGGGGCTGCCGCGCATCCCGAACCCGCCGCCCATGTCGGGGGAGATGACGCGCAGCTTGCCCTCGGGAATGCCGAACACCTCGTGGGCGAGCGCCCCGCGCATCCGGTGGGGCGACTGGACGCCGGCATAAAGCGTGTAACGCTCCTCGAGCGGGTCGTAGAAGCCGATCGCGGCGCGCATCTCCATGGTGTTCGTGGAGACCCTGCTGACCTCGTAGTCGAGCTCGACGACATGTTCGGCCGCGGCAAAGGCGGCGTCGGTCGCCGCCTTGTCGCCCAGGGAAAAGACGAAACTCTCGTTTCCGGGAACCGAATCCCAGACCTCGGGCATCCCGGTTTCGCGCGCCCGGCCGGTCTCGACGACCGGCTCGCTCGTAGCGTAGTCCACCTCGATCGCCTCGGTCGCGTCGACGGCCTGGGCGTAGGTCTCGGCGACGACCGCCGCGACCGCCATGCCGACCAGGTGGACAGAACCGTCGGCCAGCAGCGGGTAGGGCGGTTCCACCATCGGGCTGCCGTCGCGCTGGTGGCGCTTGACCGAACAGCCGAGGCCGCCGATCCCGTCCGCCGCGAGCTCGGCCGCGGTCAGGACGGCGATCACGCCGGGCATTGCCGCCGCGGCAGCCGTGTCGATTCCGCGGATGTCCGCGGCCGCGTGGGGCGAACGCAGGATCGCCATGTAGGCGGCGCCCGGCACCTTGCGGTCGTCGGTGTAGTTGCCCCGGCCCGTCAACAGTCGCCGGTCTTCCACCCGCGGCACCGATTGTCCGATGCCGTACTCGCGCATCAGCGGCCTCCGGTCTGTGCCGGGGTGGGTGGTCGTTGCACTGTCACGTCACGCATCGGGACCTAGGCGTCCTTCTTGTTTTCGTCGGCCGGGTCCGCGCCGGCTGCGAGCGCCGCCTCGCCCTGCGCGACCGCCTGATCCCACGCCTTCGGCTTGAAGGAGTAGTAGATCGCGACGACGATCATGAAGATGATCACGTCCGAGATCCAGCGGCTGAAGATGAACTGGAGCGGCTGGTCGTCCGAGACGATCAGGACGTTCCGCAGGCCTTCCTCGGCGATGGGGCCGAGGATGATGCCCAGGAGGATGCCCGCCGGCGAGAAGTTATACTTGTGGGCGAAGTAGCCGATGATCCCCATGGCGATCATGATGTACACGTCCCACGGGTTGCCGCTCGCGGCGAAGGTGCCGACGACGCAGAAGATCATGATGATCGGCGCCAGCAGACCACGCGGGAAGAGCGTCACATAGGCCAGCAACCGGGCCATCACGGCGGCGATCCCGCCCATGAAGAAGTTGGCCAGGATGAAGCCCCAGATCACCGTGAAGATGACCTCGGGAGAGTCTGTGAACAGCCGGTCGCCGGGCTGCAGCCCGTGGATCATGAGCGCGCCGAGAATGACCGCCGCCGAGATGCCGCCCGGAATGCCGAGCACGAACATCGGGATCAGGGATGTCCCCGTCACGCCGTTGTTGGAGCCTTCGGTGGCGGCGAGGCCCTTGACCTCGCCCTCGCCGAACTTGTCTCCTGGCTTGCCGCGCTGGATCTCCCAGGCATAGGCGATCCACTGGGCGACGGAGGCGCCGGCCGCGGGCACGATTCCCATGACCAGGCCCGTGACCCACCCGCGCACCAGCGACCAGCGGCAGTGCGCGATCTCCGAGATGCGGGGCATGATGTTCCAGCTCAGCTTGGTCGTGCCCGAGATGTTGGATTTCGGGCTTCCCTCGCACAGGCTGATCGCCTGGGCGAAGGCGAACAGGCCGATCACCGCCGGCAGGATGCCGACACCCGACAACAGCCCGGTCGCGCCGTAGGTGAAGCGCGGATAGGCCGAGGCCGCGTCCACGCCGATGGTGCTGATGAGCAGGCCCGCCAGGCCCGCGATAAGTCCCTTGAGCACGGCCCCGAAGGACACGGCGGCGATCGCCGTCAGGCCGAGCAGGGCCACCACGAAGAATTCCGAGGGTCCGAACAGAAGAGAAATCTTGGCCAGCGGCGGCGACAGGTAGAGCAGGGCGAAGCCGCTGATCAGGCCGCCCATCACCGAGGCGAAGGTGGACATGCGAATGGCCTCGGTCGCGCGGCCGCGCTTGGTCATCTCGTAGCCCTCGATCGACGAGGCGGCCGAGGCCGAGGTGCCGGGCGCGCGCAGCAGGATCGCCGTGAACGAACCGCCGTAGATGCCTGCGGCATAGGTCGACACCATGAGGATCAGCGCCGTCTCGGCCGGCCACTCGAAGGAGATGGGGATCATCAGGGCGATCGCCATGGGCGGGCCGAGGCCCGGGATGGCGCCGATGACGAGTCCGACGACGATGCCGACGAACATCGCGCCGAGGTTGGCGAGGGTCAGGACGTTGACGAGAAAATCGAGGCTTTCCATGGTTCGTTCCTTCCCGCGCTAGAACAGTATGCCTTCGGGCAGGAACGCGCCGAGGGCCAGGGTGAAGAACGCATAGAGCAGCGGAAACAGGATGAGGCCGGTGATGACGATCATCTTGTGGTTTCGCAGGCCGGTCATGTAGGCCGCGATGAAATAGAAGACGAAGGAGGTGACGTAGAAGCCGATCTCGAACACGGCGATGGCGTAAATGACGCCCACCGCCATGATGTAGACGGGCTTCCAGGCGGTGTAGGAGAAGTCGAAGTTGACCATCCCCTTCAGCCGCTCGATGTCGCGTGGCATGAAGGAGCGGACGAGCATTCCCGCCGCCAGCACCATGATGCCGATCTCCGCGAACTGCGGGAACGCGCCGGCGCGCTGCGGCCAGCCGATGGTCTGGCTGTACATGAAGCCGCCCGCGATAATCAGGGCGACCGCAACCAGCCGCTCAGCAATCAATCGTGTCATCAAATCCCCCCCAGGATGTCTCGTGACGCGGTCACGAACGGGAAGACACGCCCCGCCGGCTGACCCGGCGAGGCGTGCTTGGTCGGAAAGCGATGTTTCCGGTACCCGTTGTTTGCAGACGTGCGTCTACTGGACGCCTTCCTGCTCCCAGTAGGCGGCCTGTTCGGCAACCTTCTGGCCTTCGCGCAGCAGATTCCACATCTCGTCGCCCTCGGCGAACATGAGGTGGTTCTTGTTGGCCGCTTCCTTGGCCACATACTCCGGGTTCACGATCGCCTTCTTGATGGCGTCGAGATAGACCTGACGCTTCTCTTCCTCGAGACCGTTGGCCGTGGCCAGCGTGCGGCCGGCATAGGTGATGTTCACCTTGCCGGTGATCTCCTGGAACGTCGGGACGTCCGGCAGCAGATCCCAGCGGGTCGGATGCAGGACGGCGATCGGCCGCAGCTTCTTCTCTTCGATCGAGGGAATGAAGAAGCCGACATTGGCGGCAATCAGGTCCACATGCTTGCCGAGTGCGAGCTGGATCTTGGAGTTGTCGCCGCGGCTGGTCACGAACTTCGCCTTGAAGCCCGGAACGGCCTGCTGGGCAAACGCGACGCCGATATGGTCGTCACTGCCGAAGCTGCCCGGCGCAACGATGATCGGCTGCTTCTGGGCGTAGGCGAGCACGTCGTTCAGGTCCTTGAACCGCTCGTCGTCCCAGCGCACGAGCCAGAGGCCCGGGTCATAGGAGTGCCACGCGAGGAAGTTGAACGACTCAAGCTTCTCCGAGCGCTTCATGGCCGGGTTCAGGAACGAGAAGATGTGCGGGATGTTGACGACCGCGAGCTTGTGGTCGTCCCGCTTCGCATTCCAGTCGTTGACGACCTGGCTCCACGAGACCCAGCCGCCGCCGCCGGCGACGTTGGTCACCTTGACGGGAACACCGAGCTCTTCGGACAGGTACGGCGCGAACAGGCGGAACGTCCGGTCGGCGCCGCCGCCCGGTGCGAACGGCACCTGAAGCTGGACCGGCTTGCTCGGGAAATCCTTGGCCGATGCCGTACCGGGCGCCGTGACGGCGAAACCGACGACGGCCGCAGCCGCGAGTGCAAATGACGTGAATCGTTTCATAACTGAGATTACCCCCCTAGAGGACTTATTGTTTTGATCCCCGGAGCGTATCGCCTTCGGGAGACGCGCGGCAAACAATTTTTCCAAAAGTAAAATGGTACCGTGCCGCGGTGCGCGGTGCGGATGCCCGTATAACGGGAAATGGCGAGCCCATGCGGGTCGTCAGGCGTCCAGGGGTTCGGCGTCAAGAAGAATGCCGGCGAGCAGGCAGGGTTCCTCCGTGCGGTTCGACCAGGCGTGGAGCGTGCCGCGTTGCACGCAGGTGTCACCGGCCTTCAGGCAGACCTCCTCCTCGTCGAGGATCAGCCAGACCTCGCCGGAAATGACGATCAGATAGTCCACCGACCGTGTCTTGTGCATGCCCGGGTGTTTCTGCCCGTCGAGACGCTCGCCGGCGCCCATCTGCTCGAAGTATTTCTTCATCGTGTCGTAGTTGCGCTGGGAATCCGGCGGAATCTCGAGCATGCGGAACACCGCGCCGCCGGCCGGCGGCTCCAGCGTGACCTTGTCGCCCACGGTGTCGGTGTTGCCGGCGTTGCTCGCGGGGATGCGGTCGCTCAGCCAGACATCCGAGAGGCGCACGTTCGGCTGGCCCTCGGGCGTGAGCACATGGCCCATGTCGGCGGTCATCGTCTCGTCGATCATCACCACGGCATTGCCACTGGCGTCGTGGCCGGTGATGACCCGGCGGATATCGCGCGGCATGTCAGCTCTCCTCAGTTGCGGTCGGGGGTCTCGCGGTCGCGCCAGCCGGAGGGTTTGGCGATCCGGGTGGTCAGGACGCCGAGTTGGGCGACGTCGAGCTCGATCACATCGCCGTCCTCGAGGTAGCGGTTGTGCTCGAGCCCGCAGCCGGTCGGCACGGTGCCGGAGCCGAAGATCTCGCCGGCGTGGACGGTCTGGTTCTTCGACAGATGCGCGAGCACGTCCTCGAACCGGTGGTCCATCATGCCGCTGTTGCCGCGGCTCCATTCTTCGCCGTTGTTGCGCGCGCACATCTCGAGGTCGTAGGGGTTCCCGATCTCGTCAGCCGTGACGATGCACGGGCCGAAGGCGTTGCCGGCGTCGAAATCCTTGCCGGGGCCGCCCATGCCCGCACCGCTCCTGATCTCGATCGCCTGGATGTCGCGTGCGGAGATGTCGTTGAAGATGGTGTAGCCGAAGATGTGCGCGCGCGCGTCCGCTGCCGAGATGTCCGTGCCGGCGCGGCCCGTCACCATCGCCCATTCGAGCTCGTAGTCCATCCGGCGCGCGCCATGGGGCCAGATGGCCTCGTCGTCCGGGCCGATGATGCTGAGGTGGTTGCTGTTGAGATAAACCGGGGCCGCAACCCATTCGGCGGGCACGTCGAGCGCCCCGGCGGCGCGGTAGCGTTCGAGCGCTGCCTCGGGGTCGTCCTCGCGCGCGGCGAGCCGGGTGTGCCGTACTTCGCGGGCGTTTCGCAGATGCTGCAGGAAACAGGCGCAGTCGCGCAGGCGGCGCGGGTTGGGCAGCGGTGCCTCGAGGCGCACATCGGCGCGGGCACGAACGGCTTCCTCCACGCCCGACGCCAGTGCCTGCTCCTGCAATTCGCGCGCCCGGTCGAGCGCCGCCGCGCCCCCGTCGATGAGATCGAGCATGGACGCAAAGGCACGCAAATCGCCGTCCGGGGAGATCGCGGCCGCAATGGCGGCGAGGTCGACGATCTTCCGATCGTCGTCGATTAAGGCGCCGATCCGCGGTGCCGAACCCGGTGGCGTGAATGTGACGAGACGCACGGCGATTCCCCCGATCGAGCGATAGTCGAACGAAGGGTCTCGCAAATCCCCGGGCGCGGCAAGGCCCGTCGGCATGGCCGAAGCAGCAGGCGGGACGGAACGTCCGCGCGGGCCTCAGAACTGGAGGACCGATCCCGCGGCCAGGAACGCGATCAGGCCCAGCACATAGATGCCGACGAGGCCGGACCCGAGAAAGACCAGGTTTCCGGCCGTGTGCAGCGGATGGCGACGGCGCTCGACGGCGCGCCGCCTCGGGGAGCGGCGCTCGCGGCCCGCGACCACGGACAGGAAGACCGGGCGACATGGGAACGGGACGGTCACGCGCACATCGACGGGATGCCGGCCTGCGGGGGCCGCGCAGTCGCCGATCGCGGCTGCCTGTTCGGGTGTCAGGCCCGCTCGGATGTTTTCGGGCAGGCGGTCGAGGAGGGTGGTGTCATGCCGGGTTCCGGGCCCCGAGTGTGGGGCGGCGAGGTCCGGGCTGGTCAGGTCCTGGGCGGTCATGGCGGGTGTTGCGGTCCGGTCTGGCGGCGCCGATGGCGCAATTGTCATCACCGGCCATTATCGAAAGACATGGTTAAGGAATGCTTGCCGGTGTTAACCATGTTTTACCGTTCGGTTCCTAGGATCGAGGCAACAGAACTCCGTCCGGTGCGAGAACCTTTGCCGCGCGGACAAGGATTGCAAAGAGGACACGCTCGATGGCGACGCGCACGGACACGCGGAAGAAGAACCTGGTCAACAAGGCGGCCCAGCTGGTCCGGAAACAGCTGGGCGGCGATGCCGGCACGGCCTGCGCGGAGTTCCTGCGCGCCTACTATGCCAACGTGCCGCCCGCCGACATCGCGACGATGGACGCGGAGACGCTGTTTGCCGCTGCCCAGTCCTATTTCCGGTTTGCCCAGAAACGTCTGCCCGGCGAACCACTGATCCGCGTTTTCAACCCGCGCCGGGGCGACCATGGCTGGGACGGCGACCACACGGTGATCGAGATCGTCACCGAGGACATGCCGTTTCTGGTCGATTCCATCACCGCCGAGCTGAACTACCAGGGCCTGACGGTGCACCTGGTGATCCATCCCATCTTCGATGTTACCCGCACCGCCGCAGGTAACATGAAGGACTGCGGCCCGCGGGGGGGTGATGGCGGCGGTGCCGAGAGCTTCATGCATTTCGAGGTGAACGAGCAGACCGACCCCAGGGCGCTTGCGCATCTCACCGGCCGGCTCGAACAGGTGCTGGCGGATGTCAGCGCGTCGGTTGCGGACTGGCGCGACATGCGTGCGCGTGTCGCATCGATCCTGGACGATCTGGATGCCCACCCGCCGAAGGTCGCGAAGGCCGAGGTCGAGGAGACGCGCGCCTTTGTCGAGTGGATGCTCGACGATCATTTCACCTTCCTCGGCTATCGCGAATACGACCATGCCGCCGCTGGCGCGAAGCAGAAACTGAAGGCCCAGCCCGGCGGTCTCGGCCTGTTGCGCGATGCGGACCGGGCGATTTTCGAGAACTGGGCCGACGATGCGCCGCTGCCCGACGAGGTGCGGTCCTTCATCCGCCAGCCGCAGCTGGTGATGGTCACGAAGGCGAACCAGCGCGCGACCGTACATCGCCGGGTGCATATGGACGTGGTGGGCGTGAAGAAGTTCGACGCGGCCGGCAAGGTCGTCGGCGAGCGCATAATCGTCGGCCTGTTTACCTCGACGGCCTACAGCGTGTCCCCCACCCGGATTCCGCTGCTGCGTCGGAAGGTTGCGAAGGCGATCGAAGGCGCGGGCTTTCCACCGTCGAGCCATGACTCGAAGGCCCTTGCGCATATTCTGGAGACATATCCGCGCGACGAGCTGCTGCAGATTGACGACGATCTTCTGCTGGATCACGCGATGGGCATCCTGCATCTGCAGGAACGTCAGCGCACCGCGATGTTCGTGCGCGAGGACCCGTTCCAGCGCTACGTCACCGCACTCGTCTTCGTGCCGCGCGATCGTTACGACACGGAACTGCGCGAGAATCTTGCCGCGATACTGGAAGACGCCTTCGACGGCACCTGTGTCGCCTTCTTCCCCGAGTTCGGCACCGAGTCGGTGCTTGCCCGTGTCCTGTTTGTCATCAAGACAGGCGCGGACAAGATCCCGCCTTACCGGGTCGAGGAGATCGAGACCTCCCTGCGCGAGGCAACGCGGTCCTGGGAGGACCGGCTGCGCGATGCGCTGGTCGCCGCGCGCGGCGAGGAAGTCGGCATGGTCATGGCCCAGCGCTACGGCTACGCCTTCACGGCCGCCTACCGCGACCGCTACGCGCCCGACGCGGCGGTCGAGGACATCGCGGCAATCGATGTGGCGCGAATTTCCGGGAAGCTGCAACTCAACCTGTATCGCCCCGAGGACGACAGTCCCGAAACGGTGCATCTCAAGCTCTATCATGCCGATGGCGCGTTGCCGCTGTCGGACGTGATCCCGATGCTCGAGAATATGGGCCTCAAGGTGATCGGAGAGGAGCCGTTCGCGGTCGAGTACAATTATGGCGACGGGGTCGGCACCGTTTGGGTACACGACTTTCAGATGGAATCCCGCTCGGGGGCCGAGATCGACCTGGCGGCGGTACGCGAGTCCTTCCATGAGGGGTTCGCACGCGTCTTCGACGGGGCGATCGCGGATGACGGGTTCAACAACCTGATCCTCGGCGCCGGCCTGGAGTGGCGCGAAATCCTCGTGCTGCGCGCCTACTGCAAGTTCCTGCTGCAGAGCCGGATCGCATACTCCCAGGCCTATATGGAGGAAACGCTCGCCAACAACCCGACGCTCGCGCGGATCGTCGTCGAGCTGTTCTTCGCGCGCTTCGACCCGCAAGTCGCGGAGAGTTCAGTGGCCGCGCGGCGCATCAAGAAACTTCGCGGGGACCTCTCGGACGGACTCGATGCGGTCTCCAACCTGGACGAGGATCGGATCATCCGGCGCTTCGCGAACGCCGTCGAGGCGACGCTGCGCACCAACTTCTTCACGACCGACGATGACGGCGAATTCAAGCCCTATGCATCGTTCAAGATCGACAGCGCCAACGTGGACGACCTGCCCGAGCCGCGGCCGAAGAAGGAAATCTTCGTTTACAGCCCGCGCATGGAGGGCTGCCATCTGCGTGGCGGCGACGTCGCGCGCGGCGGGATCCGCTGGTCGGACCGGCGCGAGGATTTCCGCACCGAGATCCTTGGTCTCCAGAAGGCGCAGATGGTGAAGAACTCCGTGATCGTGCCGGTCGGCGCGAAGGGCGGCTTCGTGTGCAAGAGCCTGCCCGCGCCCACCGGCGACCCCCAGGCGGACCGGCAGGCCGTCCAGGAAGAGGTCGTCGCCTGTTACAGCACGCTGATCCGCGGCCTGCTCGACGTGACGGACAATCTCGTCGCCGGCAAGATCGTTCCGCCGGACACGGTTGTGCGTCACGACGGGGACGATCCCTATCTGGTCGTGGCGGCGGACAAGGGCACCGCGACCTTCTCGGACATCGCCAACCGGATCAGCCAGGACTACGGCTTCTGGCTGGGTGACGCCTTCGCGTCGGGCGGCTCGGCCGGCTACGACCACAAGAAGATGGGGATCACGGCAAAGGGCGCGTGGGAATCGGTGAAGCGCCATTTCCGCGAGATCGGCCACGACACCCAGACACAGGATTTCACGGCGATTGGCGTTGGCGACATGTCTGGCGACGTGTTCGGCAACGGGATGCTCCTGTCGAAGCACATCAAGCTGGTGGCCGCCTTCAACCACATGCATGTCTTCATCGACCCGGATCCGGATCCGAAGGCGAGCTTCGCCGAACGCCGGCGCCTGTTCCGGCTGCCGCGCTCGAGCTGGACCGACTATGACGCGAAGCTGATCTCGAAGGGCGGCGGCATCTTCGAGCGCAGCGCGAAGTCCATCAAGCTCAGCTCCGAGATCAAGGCCCTGCTCGGCGTCACCCGCGACCAGATGACGCCGAACGAGCTGATCCGGACGATCCTCGTGTCCGAGGTCGACCTGCTCTGGTTCGGCGGGATCGGCACATACATCAAGGCGACGAGCGAAAGCCAGGCCGATGCCGACGACCGGTCGAACGATGCGGTGCGGGTCGATGCGAAGACCCTGCGCTGCAAGGTCATCGGCGAGGGCGCCAACCTGGGTGTCACCCAGCGCGGCCGGATCGAGTATGCGCGGGCCGGTGGACGTATCAACACCGACTTCATCGACAACTCGGCCGGCGTGGACTGCTCGGACCACGAGGTGAACATCAAGATCGCGCTCGACGACGTGGTGTCGGGCGGCGGCATGAACCTGAAGCAGCGCGACGCGCTGCTGGTCGAGATGACCGACGAGGTCTCGGAGCTGGTGCTCAACGACAACTATCTCCAGACCCAGGCGATCTCCCAGGCCGAACGCCGGGCGCCGGAACTGCTCGAGGCCCAGTGGCGGGTGATGCGGGCGCTGGAGCGGCGCGGGCTGCTCGACCGGCCGATCGAACACTTGCCCGATGACGAGCGAATGGCGGACCTTCATGCGGACGACCTCGGCCTGACCCGGCCGGAGTATGCGGTGCTGTTTTCTCACGCCAAGATCGCGCTCTATGGTGATCTGCTGCCGACGGACGTGCCCGACGACGCCTATCTCGTGCAGGACCTGGCGCGTTACTTCCCCGGGCCGATGCGCAAGCGATTCCCCGAGGAACTGTCGCGGCACCGGCTGCGCCGCGAGATCGTCGCGACCTATGTGACCAACTCGCTGATCAACCGGGTGGGTGCAGCCTTCGTCCATGACCTGACCGAACGGTCGGGCGCGGAGCCTTCCGACATCGCGCGAGCCTATGTGATTGCGCGCGACGTGTTCGACCTGCGCCCGCTGTGGCGCGACATCGAAGCGCTCGACCTCAAGGTCCCGGCCGATGTCCAGAACGAGATGGCCCGTGAGCTTGAGGAGCTCGTCGAACGCATGACGATCTGGTTCCTGGCCAATGCCCGGCGGCCGCTGGCCATCGCGGACACGATCGAGCGTTATGCGCCGGGCATCCGAGAGCTTGCGAAGAAGCTGCCGGACATCGTCGCCGCGGAGGACCGCAAGGGCATTGCGCGGCACGCGGAACGCCTGACCGAGGCTGGCGTTCCGAAGGCGCTCGCCCAGCGGATCGCCAGTCTCGATGTTCTCGCAGCGGGCGGCGATGTCGTCCGGATCGCGCGCGACTCCGGCGTGCCCGTGCTCGACACGGGACATGTCTATTTCGAGCTTGGCGCGCGGCTGGGGATCGACTGGGTGCGCCACGCGTCCAGGACGATCACGCCCGAGTCGGAGTGGGAGAAGCTTGCGATCGATGCCATCGTGGACGACAGCTACCGCCACCAGTCGGCCCTGACGAACCGGGTCCTCGACGTTGCCGGGGGCGGCAAGCTCGGTCCGAAGGTGGCCGAGGGTGTGATCGAGACCTGGGTCGAATCGCGGAACGGTGCGGTCGAGCGGACTTGCCAGATGCTCGACGACCTTCGGTCCAACGAGGCCGTCGATCTGGCGATGCTCTCGGTCGCGAACGGACAATTGCGAAATCTGCTTGCCGGGTAATCGCCCGCCGGTCCATGGTCGCGGCGCGCACCGGGTGGTCCACCCGGTGCCGTTGCTGCCGCCGCCCCGACCGGATTTCCCGTGAGCCGCTTCCTTACCCCCTCTGCCGGCAACCTCGCGATCCTCGCCGCGCTCGCTGCCTGCGCCTCGACGGCGCTCGGCGGCTCGGCCTTCGTGGCGATGCGTTTCCTGGTGGCCGAGACGGAACCGGTCACGGTGGCCTTCCTGCGCAACGTGATTGCCGCGTTCGTCCTGACAGCGTTGGCACTGGTCATTGTCCGGCGCTGGCCCACGCCGCGCGAGCTCCTGATCCTCGGCTTCATGGGCGCCATTTTTTTCGGGGGCCTTCAGTTCATTTTCGCAAACGCGCTCACCTACACCACGTCCTCGCGCGGCGCGCTGGCGTACATGACCACGCCTTTCCTCACCCTTTTGATTGCGACCCTCTTTCGCATCGAGCGGCCGACGCCGCAGAAGTTGGCGGGGATCGTTCTCGCCACGACCGGTGTGGTGGTGGCGCTGGGCCAGGGCGCCGGCGCGCCGCCGGACGCGTGGATCGGGGACGGGCTGATCCTGATCGGCGCCCTCATCACGGCGGTCCACGGAGTCTGGTCGAACCGTTGGTTGCAGCGCCATCCGCCCCTGGTCGCGGTGGTGACGGGCGTAGTCCCGGGGTCGGCCTTTCTGTATGTGGTTGCGCTGGCGACCGACGCGCCGGCGTTCACACCGGAACTCTCGCGCGCGGGCTGGATGGCGATCGCGTATCTCGGCATCGGTGCGGCGGTGATCTCCTATACGTTGTGGCTCTGGGCGCTGCGCCATACGACCCCCACGCTGGTGGCCGTCGCGTTGCCTATGAATCCGCTGATGGCGCTGATCTGGGGCGCGGTGCTGCTGGGCGAGCAGATCACGCCCGCGATCCTGGTCGGCTTCGCGCTGGTGATCGCCGGAATTGCGGTTACGAACTGGCGGCGACGCTCGCGCGGTGCCGCATGACCGGCACTGCGACTGTGTCGCGCCGGCTGGCCCTGCTCGCCGCGGTTGCGGCGGTCGCGGCACCGTTTGCCGCGGGCACGACGCTCGGTGCAATACGTTTCGTTTCCGCCGAGGTCGATTCGCTCACCATCACCACGCTCCGCCTCGGCATCGGTGCCCTGCTCCTGTTGCCCCTCGCTCTGGCCTTCGCGCGCGGCTGGCCGCGCGGACGCGATGTCTGGGTCGTCGTCGGGCTCGGCATCGTGATGTTCGGGATCAGTCAGTGGCTTGTTTCGGCGTCCCTGGCCCACACGACCGCCGCGCGGGGCGGCATCCTTGCCTCCACGGTCCCGTTCATGACGCTCGCGCTGGCGGCCGGTCTGCGCGCAGAGCAGCTGACCTGGCTGAAGGCGGCAGGAGTCGGGGTCGCGACCCTGGGTGTGGCCTTCGCGCTCTGGCGCGACGCGAGCGCCGTCCCGGGCGGTTGGCGCGGCGATCTGCTGATGCTCGCCGCCTCGCTCGTTTTGTCGGTTTACAATGTTGCAACCCGACGGGTGATCCGCCGCTATCCGCCCCTGATCTTCGTGGTCTGCAACCTGCTGCCCGGGGCCGTGTTTCTCGGCGTGATCGGGACGATCTCCGGCACCTTCGACACGCGGAGCCTGCAGGCGCTCGCCGCGACGGAGGGCGCTGTTCTGGCCGTGCTTTATATCGGCGTCATCGGCAGCGCGTTCACGTATTTTCTCTGGCTCTGGGCGCTACGTCACACCAGTCCGACCCGCGTGGCGATCGGTCTGACCATGAACCCGGTGGGGGCTTTGGTCGCCGCCGCGATTGTGCTCGACGAAACCATTACGCCCGGCGTCTGGATGGGTCTGGCCTGCATCGCCGCCGGTATTCTGGCGACCAACTGGCGACTTCGGGACGATGGGGTAGATGACTGACGGGGACCGGAGACTCGACCGCAGGTCCGTCGCCGGCTGGTGCGGCTACGACTGGGCGAACTCGCCGTTTCCGGCCATCGTCCTGACCTTTGTCATTCCCGCCTACTTTACCGAGGCGGTGATGGACGATGCCGCGAAGGCGACCACCTGGTGGGCGATCATGACGGGTACGGCCGCCTTTGCGATTGCCGTCCTGAGCCCCGTCCTCGGTGCGATCGCGGACCAGGGTCGCCGCCGCAAGCCCTGGCTCGCCGCCTTCACCGTCATCATGGCCGCCGGCTCGGCGCTTCTGTGGTTCGTCCGGCCGGACGCGGATCACGCGGTCCTGCTGCTCGCGCTGGTGGGGGTCTCGGTCGTCGCGTTCGAACTGTCCATGGTGTTCTACAACGCGTTGCTGCCGACCCTGGCGCCGCGGGCCTGGATCGGTCGCGTCTCGGGCTGGGCCTGGGGGCTCGGCTATTTCGGCGGCGTCGGCGGGCTCCTCGTCGTCCTGTTCGGTTTCGTCCTCACGAAGCCGCCGCCCTTCGGCCTCGACGATTCCCCCGATATCCTGGCGCACGTCCGCGTTGCCGGCCCGATCGTCGCGCTTTGGCTGCTTGTCTTCTGCCTGCCGCTGTTCGTGTGGACCCGCGATCCCCGGGGGCGCGGCCTTGCGGCCGGGCCGGCGATCCGCGAAGGATTCGCCGAGCTGCGCACGACGCTCGTCAATCTGCGTCGCCACCCGCAGCTCTGGCGCTACCTGCTGGCGCGGATGATCTTCACGGACGGGCTCAACACGCTGTTTGCCTTCGGCGGCGTCTTCGCCGCCGGCACCTTCGGAATGCCGGTCGCCGAGGTCATCATGTTCGGGCTGATCCTGAACGTCACGGCGGGGGCCGGCGCGTTTGCCTTCGGCTGGATCGACGACCGGATCGGCGCGAAGCGCACGATCCTGCTTGGTCTTTGCGGCCTTGTGGTTGTCGGGTTGCCGCTGCTGGCCGTCGAATCCAGGATCGCTTTCATCGTCCTCGGCGCGACGCTGGGCATCTTCTTCGGACCGGTCCAGGCGGCCAGCCGTTCGCTGATGGCGCGCATCACGCCGGACGGCACGGAGGGCGAGATGTTCGGCCTCTATGCACTGTCGGGCAAGGCGACAGCCTTTGTCGGACCGTGGATCGTTGCCGCGATCACGGCGGCCACGGACAGCCAGCGCTGGGGCATGGCCAGCGTGCTGCCCTTCCTCGTGATCGGCGGCTTCCTGCTCTGGCGGACCGTGCGCGACGTGCCGCCGGAGCGTGACTGACGCGACTGCCCGGTCCTAGTGTCGGAAATGGCGCATCCCGGTGAACATCATCGCGATGCCCGCCTCGTCGGCCGCGGCGATCACCTCGTCGTCGCGGACCGAGCCGCCCGGCTGAATCACGGCCGTGGCACCGGCCTCGACCGTCGTCAGCAGGCCGTCCGGGAACGGGAAAAACGCATCCGATGCGGCGACCGACCCGGCGGTCAGCCGTTCGCTTTCGCCGGCCGCTTCCGCGGCCTCGCCGGACTTGTGGGCGGCGATCCGCGCCGCATCCACCCGGCTCATCTGGCCGGCACCGATGCCCACGGTCGCGCCGTTCTTCGCGTACACGATGGTGTTCGACTTCACATGCTTGCCGACGGTGAAGGCGAACAGCATGTCCGTGATCTCCTTCTCGCTCGGCTGACGCTTCGTGACGATCTTCAGGTCGTCGCGCGCGATGTGGCCCGCGTCGCGGTCCTGCAGGAGGAAGCCGCCGGCGAGCGGCTTCACCAGCCGGCCGGCGGCCCGGGGGTCGGGCATCTCGCCGGTCAGCAGCAGGCGCAGATTCTCCTTGGCGGCGAACACGGCGCGCGCGTCGGCGTCGGCGTCGGGGGCGATCACCACCTCGGTGAAGATCTCGGTGATCGCCTCGGCCAGCGCGCCGTCGAGAGGCCGGTTGGCGGCGACGATCCCGCCAAAGGCGCTGACCGGGTCGCACTTGCGCGCCGCGCGGTAGGTTGCGACGAGGTCGTCTCCCGTCGCCACCCCGCAGGGATTCGCGTGCTTGATGATCGCGATGGCGGGGTCGTCGAACTCCGCCACCAGCTCAAAGGCGGCGTCCGCATCGCCCAGATTGTTGTAGCTGAGCTCCTTGCCCTGGACCTGTTCGGCCTGGGCGACGCCGGGGCGGGCGGGCCCGCCGATATAGAGTGCCGCCTCCTGGTGCGGGTTCTCGCCATAGCGCAGCACGGCGGCGCGGCGGCCTGCGGTGACATGGGTCTCGGGGAACGACTCTCCGAGCTCGCCGGACAGCCACGCCGTGATCGCGCCGTCATAGGCGGCGGTGCGCGCGTAGGCCTTCGCCGCGAGGCTCCGGCGGAGATCGGCCGGGAGCGCGCCGGCGTTGGCATCGAGGGCCGCGATCACCGCGTCATAGTCTGACGGGTCGGTCACCACCGCGACATGGGCGTGGTTCTTGGCCGCGGCGCGGATCATCGCCGGCCCGCCGATGTCGATATTTTCCACGCAGTCGTCATAGCCTGCACCCGATGCGACGGTTGCTTCGAAGGGGTAGAGGTTGATGACGATCAGGTCGATCGCCCCGATCCCGTGTTCGGCCATCGCCGCCTGGTCGTCCGGATGGTCGCGCCGGGCGAGGATGCCGCCATGGATCTTGGGGTGCAGGGTCTTTACCCGACCGTCCATGATCTCTGGGAAGCCGGTGTGGTCGGCGACCTCGGTGACGGGAATGCCGGCCTCCGCCAGCGCGCGCGCGGAGCCGCCGGTGGAAAGGATTTCGACGCCGTGGCCGGAGAGCGCCTGTCCGAGCTCGGTCAGCCGGGTCTTGTCGGATACGGAGATGATCGCACGCGTGATCGGCGTGTCATGATTGCTGGGCACCGGTCTGATTGTCCTTCGTCAAGTGCTGGGGTGGGGTTCTGTCCGGGCCAGGGGCGAACCTAGGGGGCTGTCGCGCTGTCTGCCGCCGCGCCGCCGGACTGGAACTCCGGTACCAGGCGGGTCAGCAGGTTGCGACAGGTCTCGTCATTGTTCTCGCGGGCGGCGGCGCAGATTTCATCGATCGCGCGCACCAGCACCTCGTGGTCCGCCACGCGCGGCGTGGCCAGCCGGATAGCGGGGTTCTCGGTCGGCGCGAGGCTTTCGGCGTCGTGGAACAGCTCCTCATAGAGCTTTTCGCCGGGCCTGAGGCCGACGATCGAGATGTCGATATCCTCGTAGGGCCGCTTGCCGGCGAGCCGGATCATCTGTTCCGCCAGGTCGAGGATCTTCACCGGTTCGCCCATGTCGAGGACCATGATTCCGCCGGACGCCGTATTCGCCGATGTGGCGAGGGTCGAGGCCTGGAGCACGAGCTCGACCGCTTCGCGGGTTGTCATGAAGTAGCGGGTGACGTCGCGGTGGGTCACCGTGAGGGGGCCGCCAGCGGCGAGCTGGCGTTCGAACAGCGGTACAACCGATCCCGTCGAGCCGAGCACGTTGCCGAAACGCACGGTCAGGAACCGGCAGCCCTCCTCGTCGCGGGCGCGGTCGAGGGCCTGGCAGTAGCTCTCCGCCACCCGTTTTGTCGCGCCCATGACGTTCGTCGGATTGACCGCCTTGTCGGTCGAGATCAGGACCATGATCCCGGTGCCGTGCTCGCGGCACAGATCGGCGACGTTGCGCGATCCCGCGATGTTGGTCTGAACGCCCTCGGCGACATGGTCCTCGACGATCGGCACATGCTTGAGGGCCGCGGCGTGGAACACCAGCTCGGGCTTGAGCGCGGAGAAGACCGACGCCATTGCCTGGGGGTTACGCACATCCGCGAGATGCGCCTGGCGGGCAATCCCGGGTGCGCGTTCGCCGATCTCGAGGTCGATCGAGTAGAGGTTGAACTCCGCGTGATCGACGAGGCCGATCTCCGCCGGGCCGAGGGCCGCGATCTGGCGGGCGAGCTCGCCGCCGATGGTGCCGCCGGCACCTGTGATCAGCACCCGGCGTCCGGCGATCATCGCCTCCATGGCCGGGCGGTCGAGCACGGCCTGGGGCCGTCCGAGCAGGTCCTCGACCGCGACGGGTCGAATCTCGATCTCGTCGCCCAGTCCGGCCTGGAATGCGGTCAAGCCCGGCAGGCGCGCCATCGTCATGCCCTGCGCTTCGGCCAGGTCGAGCAGCTGCCGCATCAGCGTTGCGTCGAGGCCGGGTTTCGTGACGATCAGCCGCTGGGGCCGGTCGCCGGAAAGGCGGCGCATGCTCGTGTCGAGCTGGTCGGGGGTGCCGAGGACCGGAACGTCGCGAATATGCCGGCCGACCCGCCGGCCCTTCTCGTCGAGAACGCCGACGATCCGGTAGGCCGCGCCCGGCTGGCGTCGAATGGCCCGGATAAATGTCTCGGCCTCGTCGCCCGCGCCCATGAGCAGCACCGGGATTCCGGCCTTCGCAGTCGTGTCCGCGGCCAGTTCGAGATGCCGGTCCTTGAA
This sequence comes from Rhodospirillaceae bacterium, assembly GCA_038140435.1. Classification (GTDB taxonomy): domain Bacteria; phylum Pseudomonadota; class Alphaproteobacteria; order UBA6615; family UBA6615; genus UBA8079. The sequence goes on from JAYQGE010000007.1 coordinate 46,348, forward strand.
GAGCCGATAGACGAACCGCGGGCCGCCGAGCAGCGCCATCAGCACGAACCAGTTGATCACGGGCAGCGAGCGCGGGAGGAACTCGGCGCGGGAGACGACGAACAGGATGAGAGCGAAGACCAGCACGGCGAGGGTGACCGCCTTGGTGATCTGGATCAGGTCGTTCATCGACGCGTAGCGCCAGATGCCCTTGTAGAGCCCCATGGGCAGGAAGACCGCCGCCGCGATAATGGCGAAGAGCGCCGTGCTCTGGACGATGAACTGGGAGGGGACCGTTTCGATGGACGGCCCCATGCGCAGCCACAGCGACAATGGCAGCGATATCGCCGCCATGAAGATGTCGTGCGCGTAGGCGATATTCGCGCGACTCGGTCGGAAAATTCCGCGCATGAACGGGCCCCGTTGGATTGCCCGCTTATACCATTGCGGGGACTCGGACCAAGAGCCCTTCAGGCGCCCGGCGCGGGAAAAACACTCAATGTGAGGCCGCGCCGCCGGGCCCCGCGAACCAGCGCAGAAGAAGTATGACGAGGATTGCCGCGGTGCCCAGCGCGGCCCAGGCCCAGGGCGATGCCGGGCCGGCCAGGACGCTCGCCAGGGCGAGCGCGATCAGCACCAGATTCAACGCCGCGATCGCGGCGCTGACCCGGCCGTGGGACAGGCCGCGCTTGATTGCTGCCTGGTAATAGTGATCGCGATGGGCCTGCCAGACCTTCTCGCCGCGTAGCAGTCTGCGGAAGAGGGTGATGGTGGCGTCGGCCAGGTAATAGAGCGGCAGTATCGCGGCCGCCTGCCAGTTTCCTGCGGCGGCGAGCCAAAGGAGCAGCCAGCCGAGCAGGTAACCCAGCGGCACGCTGCCGCTGTCGCCGAGGAAGATCTTCGCCGGCGGCCAGTTCCAGACGAGGAAGCCGAAGGCGGCTGCGGCGATGGCCAGCGCCTGGCCGTGGGACGCGTCGAGCGTGCCAGGCCCGAAAAGCCCGATGAGCAGAAGCCCGAGGCCGATGGCCGTCGCCTCCACGCCGCTGATGCCGTCGATCCCGTCCATGAAGTTGAACAGGTTCACGAACCAGACCCAGCCGATGGCTGCGACGATCGGGTCGAGAGGGCCGGGCAGCAGTCCCTGGAACACCGGGCCGTCGATCACGAACGCCCCGGCGAGCGCCGCGGCGAACTGGGCGCCCAGCCGGGGCAGTGCGCCGAGACTGGCCAGGTCGTCGATCCACGAGACGGCGGCGAGCAGAAGCGCCGCGGCGGGAATGATCCAGAGGGCGGCCGCACCCTCGCTCGCAGGCGGTACGAAGAACGGGATCGCGACCCAGGCCGGGATAAGCGCGGCCAGCACGCCGAGGCCGCCGCCGCGCGGGGTGGGGGCGGCGTGGGAACTGCGTGCGTTGGGGCGATCGAGAATCTCGTGGCGCAGCAACTGGGTGCGCACGAGGCCGACGAAGACGGCCGATGCGATTGCGGTCGCACCGGCGATGATGACGAGTGTCCAGATCACGTGAGAGGCCCCATCGGGCATGTCCACTGTGCCGTTCGACCCTGCTTGTAACGGCAAAAACGAAGGCCCGGCAAGGTGCCGGGCCCGGGAGGCGCACGGATGGGCCCGCGTTCAGCCGGCGCGCAGGCCGAGATGGTCGAGCTGGCGCGCGATCACGAGCCGCTCGTCATAAAGGGCGCGCGCCCGTTCGAGGCCGGCCGCGCCCATGGCCGCACGCATGCCGGTGTCGCCGACCAGGCGGCCGAGTGCCCGGGCCAGCGCGGCCGCGTCGCGCACGGGTACGAGCAGCCCGGTCTCGCCGCCAACGACCTCCTCCCGGCTGCCGCGCACGTCCGTCGCGACGACCGGCAGGCCCGTGAGCATCGCCTCGATGATCGATCGCGGCATGCCCTCGCGGTGGGACGGCAGGGTGAAGATGTCGGCGGCACGCATCAGGTCGGCCATATCGTCGCGGTAACCGAGGAAGCGGACGCGCGCGCCGAACTCCGGATCGGCCTCGATCGCGCGCATGGTGTCCTCGATCCCCGCGGCGTGATCGCTTGCCAGTCGGCCGCCGACGGCCCAGAGCTCCGCATCGACGTCGCGCATCGCCGCCACCAGCTCGTTGTAGCCCTTCTCGGCGACGAGCCGCCCGGCCATCAGGATAACGACCCGGTCGTCGGGGGTGCCGAGGGCCGCCCGGGTCGCGGCCCGCGCCGTCCCATCGTCTGCCGGGTGAAACACGGCCGGGTCGCTGCCGTTGCCGATGGCGCGCACGTCCCCCGTGCGGCACAGGCCGAGGCGGCGCGCCGTTTGGGCATCCTCCTCGGACTGGGTCATCAGGGTGTGGGTGAAGCGACCGCCGATCCATTCGGCGGCGATATGTGCATGGCGGCGCGGAAAGGGCATGTGTTCGTGGAAGTAAAATCCGTGCGCGGTATAGACGACACGCGGCACGCTCGCGCTTGCGGCCGCGAGCCGGCCGACGAGGGCCGCGACGGGCGTGTGAACATGGACCATGTCGAACGCCTCGCGGCGGAACAGGTTCCGCAGCGCCCGCCCGCCACGCCAGTTGCGCGCGGGATTGGCCGAACGCGCGAGCGGAATGGTCTCGACCCGAAACCCGTCGTCACGGACATGGCGCACCAGATCGCCGTCGGCGCAGACGCCGACCACCTCATGCCCCTCGTCACGCAGGGCGCGCATCAGCGGATGCAGCAGATGATAGAGGGTGAAGTCGACCGTACAGAGCTGGCAGATCTTCTGCGCCATGGCTGGCCGCCCGCGGTCAGGCCTGGCCGCTGGTATCGGCGTCCGCCCGCGGCGGCGACACCAGCGCGATGATCAGGACCGCGACCAGCGCGAGGGTCGAGATCCACCAGCCCTGCCAGATGCCGAAGCTCAGCTGGGCAGTGAGGAACGCGGCCGTGAAGGCCGCATAGGCCGCCCCGCGCTCGAGCCGGCCGGGCACGTATCGTGCGATGGCGAGCAGTACGGTCGCGAACAGGCCGGCGAGGATTACGGCCCCGACGACCCCGAGCTCGAGCCAGGCCTGGAGCAGTGCATTGTGGGGGTGCAGCGGCAGCACGTCGACATCCCGGAACCCGACATTCGGCGCGTCGTCGACGGTCACGAGCTGGCCCTCGCCGATGAGGCGGGACGAATCGAGCCCCCAGCCGGCGAGCGGGCGGGCGACCGTGTGCTCGGACGCAAATTGCCAGATCGCCATGCGATGGTGGAGCGAAAATTCCGAAAGCCCGGAGCCGTAGAGAAAACCGGTCAGGACCGGTTCGAGGGCGTTGAGGAACGGCACCATCAGCAGGGTGCCGACAATTACGACGAGCAGGATTGCCATGACCAGGCGCGGCAGATACCAGCCGAGCACGAAGACGCCGGCGCCTGCAACGATCGCGAGGAAAGGGGCACCCGGCTGCAACGCGGAGACCGCGTAGGCGGAGACGAGGACGAGGGCCACCGCCGGGATGCCTCCGAAACGCCGCCAGACCGGGATCACCGTGACCCAGATCATCAGCGCAATCACGCTCGCGCCGCGATTCAGATGAAACAGGTTCATTGCGCGGCTGAACTCGATGCCTTCGGACACATAGAAGCCATTGAGTGCGGAATGCACGAACCCGCTCGTCAGAAGTTCGAACATCACGAACAAAAGCCCAACACCGAACCCGATCATCAGGAAACGCTCGATCTGCCTGCGTCCCGCGGGGTCGATACCGGTCGCCAGGGAGACCAGGACAGTGGTGCCGGTCGCGAACAGCAGCAGCTCGAAGGCCTGCGAGATGCTGCGGTCGGGGCCGAGCGACCAGCTTGCGCTTGCCGCACCCCAGACCACGAGCGCCGCCATCAGGAGCGTCAGCGTTCGGTGGGTGCGTGGCCACGCACCCCGGGCGCCGTGCGCCACCATGGCGGCGAGCGTCGCCAGGGCTGCGATAATGGTCAGCCAGAGCGGCTCGAGGGTCGAGATCGGAACGATGAGAACCGCGGCCATCGACAGGATGGCGTAGGCGGGAACATATCGCTGGAGGGCGTGCATGGGTGCCGCACTTGTGCCGCAAAAAACGACGTGCGGCAAGGCAGGCCGCAGGTGGTCCACGATAGTTCCGGACTCTGCCAAAACGCCGTCTGCGCGCGGTCTCCGCGAGAGGAATCTGTTACGCTGTTCGCCCCTCATCCGGAGCGTTTGCGTGCGCACCCTGTTCGACATTTTCCTGGTCTGGCCGATGCCCGCCCTGTGGCTGTTGCTGCCGGGGCTGATCCTGCTCCGCCGGCGGCTTGGCCGCACCCTGGTGGTGGCGAGCGGGGTTGTGTTGCTGGTGGGATCGACGCCTCTCGTCGGTGGCGCGCTGCTGGGGTTCCTCGAACGCGGCGCGCCCGCGTTCGACATGGCCAACGCGGACGTCGCCCGATACGACGCGATCGTGGTGCCTCTTGCGGGCGCCTATCAGGACCCTGCGGGCCGCTGGTGGCCGCTGCCGGGTTCGGTCGGCCGGGCGGTCCGCGGGCAGCAGCTTCAGTCCGAGACGGGTTTGCCCCTGATCGTTGTGGGCGGCGCACCGTTCCCGAACCAGTCGGTCCCGGAGGCGGTTGCGCTCCAGCGGGTCATCGCGTTGCCGCCGGATATGATTGTCGAGACGAAGGCGCGCGATACCTTCGAGACCGCGCAAGCGGTCGCGGAGATACTCGTTGGATTTGAAGGGGGAGACCGGCCGCGGCGGGTGGTGATCGTCACCGACGGTTCGCATGTCCGTCGTATGACCGCCGCCCTGCGGCGGTTCGGCGTGGCGGCGGCAGCCCCGCCGGCGCGGCGTTACACGGATCCGCGGATCGCGCGGAATGTCTGGCTCGACTTGGTGCCGAGCGCTCGCGGCGCGCGGCTGGTGCGCCGCGGTCTCCACGAGATCACGGCGATCGGCTGGTACCTCGCTTCGGGCCGGATCGGGCCCGGAGACCTCTAGGCACGCCGGGAGTGAGCGCGGTCAGCAGCCCGCATGCTGGCGCCATGACTGAAACATGAGGACCGCCCACAGCCGGTGCTCCCAGTTCCGGCGGCCGGAAAGATGTTCCTGCCAGGCCCGGCGGATCGGCGCCGGGTCCAGCAGCCCGTCCCGCGCGAGACTGTCTGTTGTGAGCAGGTCCTCGGCCCAGGCGCGCAGGTCCCCGCGCAGCCAATGGCCTATCGGCACACCGAAGCCCATCTTGGGTCGCTCGATGAGGTCCTTCGGCACGTAGCGTTCGAGCAGGCGGCGCACGGGCCACTTGGTCGCCCCGTTATAGAGCTTGGTCGAGAGCGGCATCTGCCATGCGAGCGCGCCCACCTCGTGGTCGAGGAAGGGGACACGTCCCTCAAGGCCCACAGCCATGGATGCCCGGTCGAGTTTCACGAGGATGTCGTTGGGGAGATAGCCGATGGTGTCGAGGAGCAGCATCTCCAGCGTGAAGTCGCCGAGCTCCGGCCAGGCCTCCGCGCCCCCGTAGCCCGGTGTCGGCCCGGCCCCCGGGACCAGGGCCCCGGGTTCGTTCCACTGGGACAGGAGCTCCAGATAGAGCGCCCTTCGGTCGGGGGCGCGCAGCAGCTCCGCGAGCTTGTGGACCTTGTGGCCTACCTGTACCTGACGAGCCTTCGCGCCCCGCCAGGCTGTGGCCGCGTGGTAGATCCCGTCCCAGCCCTGCGGGGGGATAATGCGCATGGCACCCGTCGCGAGCCGGCGCACCGGTGCGGGCAGCGCCTCGACACCACCGCCGATCCGGTTACCCCAAGCGTAGCGGTTGTAGCCGACGAACTGCTCGTCGCCGCCATCGCCGGACAGGGAAACGGTCACGGATTCGCGTGCCAGCCGCGAAACGAGGAATGTCGGAATCTGTGAGGAATCCGCGAACGGTTCGTCATAGATGGCGGGCAGGTCGGGAATGACGTCCTGGGTTTCGCGCGCCGTGACGTAGAGTTCCGTGTGGTCGGTCCCGAGATGGGTGGCGACCGCAGCAGCATAATCCGCCTCGTTGTAGGCGGCCTCGCGGAACCCGATCGAGAAGGTCTTCACGGGCCGGGCGCTGCGCGCCTGCATGAGCGCGACGACCGTTGAGGAATCGAGGCCGCCCGACAGGAAGGCCCCGAGCGGAACGTCGGAGACCATGCAGCGCTCGACGGCGGCACCAAGTACGCGGTCCAGCGCGTCGACGGATTCGTCGGGGGACATGCCGGACGGTTCGTCGAGCCCCGCCCGCGCGATATCCGCCGCCGACCAGTAGGGCACGGGATCGGGCCAGGCGTCGCCCGGCGATGCGGCGTCGAATGTGAGCGTCGTGCCCGGGATCAGCTTCCGGGTCTTCCGATATATGGCATGGGGTGCGGGGACGTTGCCGAAGCGCAGAAAGCGCGCGAGCGCGTCCGGATCGATGTCCGGGGCGAACCCGGGATGGGCGCGGATCGCCGCGAGTTCGGAGCCGAACGCGATGCCGCCGGCGACCCAGGCGTAGTAGAGCGGCTTCTGGCCATAGCGGTCCCGTGCCAGGAAGAGGCGTCGCTCCTGGCGGTCCCACAGCGCGAAGGCGAACATGCCATTGGCCTGCTCGAGTGCGCGCGTGAGGCCGTCATGCTCGATCAGTGTCAACAGGACCTCCGTGTCGGAGGTGCCGCGGAACGTCGCACCGCGGGCCTCTAGGCCCGCACGCAGTTCGGGGAAGTTATAGACCTCGCCGTTGAAGGAAATGACGTAGCGGCCCGACGCGGAGACCATGGGCTGCCGCCCGGTCTCGCGCAGGTCGATGATGGCAAGCCGCCTGTGCGCGAAGGCCACCCCCTGTTCCGCGTCGGCCCACACACCGTCCCCGTCGGGGCCGCGACGGGCCACCGCCGCACCCATGCGCTCCGCAATTGCGGCGAGTGCCGTGTCGTCGCCCCCGCCGGGCGTCCAGAGGCCGGCGATCCCGCACATCAGCGCGTGCCGCCGCCGTCCATGACCTCGCCGTAAGCGTCGTCATGGGCTTGAGCGCAGACATCGAGCCCGAACGCGCGCTCGATCTTTGCGCGCGCTGCCGCGCCCATTTCCACGCGCTGCGTGTCGGCGTCGCAAAGCCGGAGAATCGCCTCGGAAAGTGCCGCCGGGTCGGCCGGGGGCACGAGGGTACCCGTTATGCCGTCGTCGATGATTTCCCCCGTCCCTCCGACCGCGGTCGAGACGACCGGCTTGCCGCTCGCCATCGCTTCGATGACGGCGTTCGGCAATCCTTCTTCGTGGGAACTGAGGATCACGATGTCGGCGGTGTTGATCAGCGCCGGTATCTCCGTGCGCGACCCAAGGAACCTGATGTTTTCGGCGAGACCCGCCCCCTCGACCTGTGCCGCGAGCTGGGCGCCGATTCCGTCGTCACGGCCGATACACAGAAGCCGCCACCCGTCAGGGAGGGACGGTGCGATCTGCTCGAGCGCGTCGATCAGGTCGGCATGTCCCTTGTAGGGAATCAGGTTTGCCACGATCACGAGCACCAGCTGGTCGGGGCCGATTCCCATGGTCGCGCGCCAGGCGGTGCCCCGGGCCCGGTCCGGGCGGAATGCCTCCGTGTCCACCCCGTTGTGGATCAGCCGGATGCGGTCGTCCGGGACGCCCTCCGCGAGCAGGTCGCGGCGGATCGCGTCACTGTTGGCGACGATGAGCGTCATGCGCCGGTGAAGGCGGCGCTCGATGCGGGCGAGAATGGGATGGCGTGCCTGGTAGAGGGCGAGGCTGCGACGGCTCATGACCATCCGCTTCTGACCCGCGAAGAGGGCGCACAGGCCGCCGATCAGATAGGCCTCGGGCAGAACGAAATGCGCGATGTCCGGCCGGTTTCGCAGGAACCACAACCACAGCCAGGGCAGCGTGATGGCAGCACGGAACAGGCGGACGAAACGCCCGCCGCGCGTGATCCGGGTCGCGAAGGGCGGTGAGTATATGCGGTGACCCGCCGCGCGCAGATCCTCGGCCAGCGGTCCCGGCTGGGTCAGGGTCAGCAGATCGACCTGCCACAGGTCGCGATCCAGGCGTGGCACGATCTGTGAGATCTGGCGCTCCGTGCCGCCGATCTGCAGCGACCCGATGACGATGACAATCCGTTTCGTCATGCGCTCGAGGAGTCGCTTTGCGCGAAGTCGATGACGGATTCCATGAGCTCCCGCGCGATCCCCTCGCCGCCGTTGCGGGCAAGCACATGGCGCGCGGCCGCGATGGCCGCCGGGTGGGCGTCCGCGACGGCGACGGGATACCCGACGATCTCCATCGCCGGGATGTCGTTGATGTCGTTCCCGACGAACATCAGCCGCTCCGGTGCGAAGTCGTTGGCGGTGCACAGTTCGCGAACCGCCGCGGCCTTGTCGGTCACGCTGTCGAGAACCGGGACCTGGAGCTTGGCGCCCCGCGCGCGGACCACCGGATTGGTTTCGGTCGAGACGATGAAGGCGGGCAGTCCGGCTGCACGAAAATGGTCGAATGCCAGCCCGTCGGCGCGATTGCAGACCACGGCTTCGGTGCCGTCGCTGAAGACGAGGACGCGGTTGTCCGTGAGGACGCCGTCGAAGTCGAAAAGCAGGGCGTCGAGGTCGTTCGATGTCACGCGCATGGGCTGGTGCCTTTCGTCAGCGGACCCGGGACAGGGTCTCGCGATAGAGCTCGATATACTGGTCCACGATCCGGTCCCACGAGAAGTCCTGTGCGCGTTCACGCGACAGGTCCGCCCGGGCAGCCAGCTCCTCTGGCCGGTCCGTCGTTGCACGCATCGCGGCTGCGAGAGCGGCGCTGTTACCGACGGGGACCATCTCGCCCCAGCGCCCGCCGTTCACGATGTCGCGGCATCCTGGGCCGTCGGTGGTGATGACCGGCAGGCCGGCGGCCATCGCCTCGACGAGCGCGATGCCGAAGGTCTCGATGTGCGACGGGAACACGAACGTGTCGGCGGCGCGGTAGAGCGTGACCAGTTCGTCGCCCGGGAACCTGAGCCCGTCCGCCAGGGAGGGCCTGCCGACCGGCCCCAGCAGCCGGACATGGGCCGATACGCCGCGCGCTTCCGCTTCCCCGGCGAGTTCCCCGGTCGCGGCGCCGGCGATAACGACGGTGAAGTTCCGGTGTCCGTCTGCGGCGAGCAGCCGGGCCGCGTCCAGCAGGTCGGCGTATCCCTTCTTCGGATGGTTGCGCCCGACCGCGAGGAACATGTGCGCCTCTTCGGGAATGCCGTGTTGTCGCCGGATCGCCGCGCGATCGACCGGGGCAACGAAGCGCTCGAGATCGACCCCGTTGGGGATGCGCCGGACCCGATCCGGGGGAACGCCCAGCGCGGCATACTCCTGTGCAACGGATTCCGTGATCGCGACGAGGATGTCCGCGCGCGGCAGCCATTCGCGGACGAGTGCGTCGATCCGCGGATCGAGGCGCATCCCGTAGCCGATCTCAGGTGCGGTCTGGATGTCGTCGCCGGCGCAGCGCACGAGATGCGGACGGCGACCTGCGGCGTGCCGAATGAGCCCGACGCCCGTCGGGAACCCGACGGTGCCGTGCCAGGCATCGATGCCGCGCCACCGGTCGAATCCCGCGAGCCAGGCAGAGATGGCGCGGCTGCCGAGCGCGGGCCAGTGATGCACGAGGGTCATCATCTTCGGGGGGAACGCCGCCAGCGCGTAGGGCAGGTGGCGGCGTTGGTCCCGCAGCGCGTGGATGTTGTGTGCCGGGGCGAGGACGATGGGCCTGTGCCCGCGCGCAGAGAGCCGGGAGGCAATGTTGTGCAGCCCCACTTCGACGCCGCCCAACGCGGGCAGGAAGGTCGATGTCGGCATCCCGACGGTGAGGGGCCGGTCGGTCATGGTGCCGGCGGCCCGGCCAGGGCATCGTCGACGAGGGCCCGCACGCGCTGGGCGAACCCCGCCGCGGCATCCGGCCCCGACAGCGCCTCACGGTAGGTGGTCTGAGCCCGTTCGGCGATGGTCTGCAGCTCGGTGGTGCGGTCGGAAATCTCTTCGATGCGATCGCGGAAATCGGACAGGTCCCACTTGTGGGTCACGATGGTCTCGCCGCCGCGAAACAGGTTGGGCCAGGTTTCCATGTGCGACATTTCGGGCTTGAGCAGCGCCGCGCCGCAGAGGGTCGCCTCGAAGTCCTTGAGGGTGATCTCGCCGAACCCGAACGGCGAGACCACCACCCGGGCATCGCGCATCTCGTTCATGAAGGCGCGCCGCCCGAGCTTCGACGTCGGCATTCGATTCGCCAGCTGTTCAGCGATCCGGCGACGCTGATGGGCGACGGTGGCCCGCGGGTAGTTCGTGCCCATGCGGCAGACGAAGTCGATGGAGCGGGGGCGGTCCGGCGGCGTGAACCGGCGCGGCGGACGGAGCAGCGCGTTGACCGGGATGCGCTCGCGAAGCGCCATGCGGGTCGGACCGTGGAGCGTGTAATCGGCCAGGCCGGAGTTCCAAGACACGCGGAGCCGGTCGAGAAGCTGCCGGTTCTCCACGATTCTCGGCTCGGCAGGGTCGTCGTCGTGAACGCCGTCTTCCCGGTGGTAGAAGTCGGCCCAGGTGCGGTTGCCGTAGTGCGCCTTGGTGTAGGCCGTCCGGTCGGCCAGGAGCTGGGCTTTGCAGTAGAGTCGCACCAACGGGAGGACCTGCGACTGCAACCAGCCTGTGCTGTCGGAGATGTCGAACCAGGCGACCGGCACCTGGCTGGACAGCATCGCCAAATCCTCGAGGACGCGCGCGTCGCCTTCGGCCGCCCAGCGGGGACTGAAGACACGGCTCTCGATGAACAGCAGGTCGCAGTCGGCGAGGTTATCGGGTGCCGGGAGCCCGACAAAACGGATGTCGAGACCCGCATCGCGCAGGGCGCGTTGGTGCACCACCAGCGGAAACAGGAAGGCCCGCCCGTTGGGGGTCGTGAACCCGCGGGTGAGGATGTTGATGCGCAGCATGGGTGAGGTTCAGCCGGTGCCGACGGGTATGCTTCGCAGCCAGAGTTCGAGGTTCACGAGATGCGCCATCGGCGGCATCCGGTGGCGCACCCCGTTGCGGAATTGCTCGACGGTCTCGCGCAGCTTCTTCGGGTCCGTGTACGCGGCCAGCCGGCTGTCGGGCTGGACCAGGAGGTCGATGTAACGGCCAAGCCCCTCGGGGTCGGAGAGCCATTCGTCGAGCGGGAGCGCCAGCCCGACCTTTCGGCGGTGGATAATGTCGTGGGGCAGGAATTCTTCCGCCACCGTCTTGAGGATCGGCTTGGTCGTGCCGCCTGGCGCGCGCAGCGCGGCAGGGAACCGGTTGACCGCCTTCGCCAGGGGCATGTGCGTGAAGGGCACCCGCGCCTCGACGGAGGCAGCCATCGCCATCTTGTCCTGGCGCATCAGGAGTGAGGGCAGGTAGGCGGTTTGGTCGACAGCGAACATGCGCTCGCGGAAGTCCCGGAACCGTGCCGCCGCACTCTCGCGCGCCCCCGGGACGGGCACGAGTTCGGGGAAGAGCGCGTTCAGGGCGAGGAAGTCGTGATAGACCGCCCCGTAGATCGCGGGATCGCGGCCGCTGTAGCGCTGGATTTCCCGCCAGCGCTGTAGCATCGGCCACATCCAGGTCGGGACCAGCTTTGCCAGCCGCCCCTTCTTCTGGAGATCACGCCAGATATCGTAGCGCTTGTAGCCGCCGAACATCTCGTCCGCACCCTCGCCCGTCAGCACGACCTTGGAGCGCTTGCGGATTTCGTCACACAGCAGCATCAGCATGACGCAACCGTAGTGCGGGACCGGTCCCTCCATGTGCAGGACCGCGCGGGGCAGGGCGTCGGCGAAAGCGCGACCGTCGAGCGTGATCTCGGTGTGGTCGAGGCCGATCCGCTCGACCGCCCGGGCGCGATAAGGCGCTTCGTCCTGATCGAAACCGGGAATATGCACGCCATACGACGCCAGCGTGCCGCCGGTCTCCTGTTGGGCGATGGCACTCACGAGGCTGGAGTCGACGCCGCCGGACAGCTGGACCGTGTAACCCACGTCGCTTGCGAGATGGTCGTGCACGGAATGGACGATCGCCTCGCGCGCGGTGGCGACGGCGGTTTCCATATCGATTGACGGGTCGGGGTCGATGCTGTCGAGCGGATCGAGAAAGCGGCCCGTGTTCTCGTCGCCGGTCGCGAGTGCGCGCACCAGCATGGTGCCGCCGGGCAGGGACTCGATGTTCTCGAGGTTGCTCAGCCGGCCGGCGGCGAACCGAAAGACGAGCAGCTCGGAGAGGGCCGCCCGGTCGACCGAAATGGGGAAGAGCCGCGCGAGCGGACGCATCTCGGAGGCAAATGCCACGCGGTCGCCCTGCCGTGCAACGTAGAGCGGTTTTATTCCGAAGGGGTCGCGTGCCGCGATCAGCCGGTTGGTTTCGCGGTCGACGATGACAATTGCGAACATGCCCTCGAGCCGGGCGAAGCATTCCGTGCCCCATTGCGCATAGGCGGCCAGGATGACTTCGGTGTCGCCGTTTGTCCGGAAACGGGCACCCTTCGCCTCGAGTTCGCTGCGCAGGCGACGATAGTTGTAGATCTCGCCATTGAAGACGATCGTGAGCCGCCCCGACGCATCGGTCATCGGCTGGTCGGCGCCGGCGGCCGGGTCGAGAATGGCGAGCCTGCGGAAGGCGAGCGCGATGCCCGGTTCCGACAGTGTCCCGCCCGAGTCCGGCCCGCGGTGATGCAGGTCGGCGGCGATCCGGTCCAGGAGCGGCGCGTCGAAAACGCACCCGGGCTCAAAGAGTGCTACGAAACCACACATGCTTGGAGAATGGGAAAAGATGACCCCGTGCCGGGCACAGGTTCGCTAGCTCGCGTGGCCGGTACAGTAGAAGGTCATGAAATTGCCGTAGAAGGGCGGGGAAACCCCCTCGGCGTCGAGCATCCGGAGCAGGTCGCTCCGGTTGAACCACTGGGTCTCGAAATAGGGATAATCGACGCGGTCGATCCGGAAACCGACATCGCGCAGGCAGCGATGCATCGAATCGTTCGAGAAGAGGCTTATGTGGGTCGGGTCGTGGAGCATCCGGTACTGGTTGCCGAAACGCCGTGCGCAACCGGAATCGAAGTCGGGGGTGCCGAGAACGAGATGCCCGCCCGGGCGCAGAAGCGTCAGCGCCCGACCGAGTGCCGCGACCGGCTCGGGCAGGTGTTCGATCACATGGTACATGACGATGAGATCGAAGCTCTCCGGTTCGAAATCGGCGGCCTCGAAAGGACCGGTGAAAATGCTGCCATACTGTGACGCATGCTCGGCGGCGACCGCGGAAAGCTCGACGCCGTGACGTTCCCAGGCCGGTGGGATGGCAGACAGGAGCCAGCCCGGTCCGCATCCGATGTCCAGGACCCGGCCGGGGTCCAGCGTCGAGATGAATTCCAGTTCCGGACGGATGTTCTCGACATACTGGTCGCGTTCGGCAAACCGGTCGCGGACATTGCCGTCGGGGTCAACCACCTCCGTCCAGTAGGTGTCGTCCGCATTCTCGTCGGGGCCGGGCGGGATGCGAATGAAGTACTCACCGCTGCGATACAGCGAAGACATCGCCTCGCGCAGTTCGAAGCCCGGAATATCGCGCATCATCAAAATGCCTAACGGGTCAGGAGTTTCAGAGTTGCGGGGAAGCGGCGACGGGCGAAGTCAACGATAACGCGTTTGCGATTCTCGTCGATGAACTGATCGACAGCCTGGTAGCGGGTGCAGCTCTGGCAGACCTTCGGGATGTCGCCCTTGACCCAGTTCGATCGGTAGTCGCGCAGGCGCTGGCCCTTCCAGATCTCGTCGAGGGTCTGTTCCTTGACGTTGCCGACCTTGATCTCGCTCTCGAGGTCGACGCATACGCAGGCGCCGACATTGCCGTCCGCCAGGACATGCAGCCGGCGATACATCTCGAAGCAGGGCGACTTGGTTTTTACCGCCAGCGGGATCGGCTCGTCGAGCTCGGTTCCCTCGGGCACATCCTCCTTCTTGATGCGGCCGCCCCACGCGTCATAGACGTCGAGATAGTCGATGTTGTTGACGCCCACGAGTTCGGCGATCGTCTGGTAGGTCTCGGTATCCTCCCACGAAGCACGCTCACCTTCGACGCGGAGATGAAGCGTGATCCGGACCGGGCTTCCCAGTTTGCGGTTCGTGCGCGCGATCTCGATGATGTTCTCGACCACCTTCCCGTACTTGTCGTTGCCGTAGTAGCGCTCGTAGCCCTCGCGGCTGCCGATGAAGGTCGAGATGGCAAGGCGAGAGAGTCCTGACTGCAGGAACGTTTCGTAGCCGAAGCGTTCGAGCAGGATGGCGTTGGTGTAGAGGAAGATTTCCTGGATCTGCGGGTACGAACGCGCCAGTTCGATGCGCTGGATGAGCTGCTTGTCGACCAGAGGGTCCCCGACCGTGGGCGTGAAGTTCAGATTGCCGCCGCCATTTGCTGCATATTCGCGAACGGCCTTCTCGTACACCTCCATCGGCATGTCCACCTTGGGGCGCTGCATGAAACGGTAGCCACAGAAGGAACAGTTGGCGTTGCAAAGGTTCGTGGTTTCCACGCCGAAGTTGATGAAGGTGCGCTCCATCAGCTTGCGTACTGCCCAATGCGGCAGCGAACGCGCGACGGCGTCGGCAAGGCGCGAACGCAGGCGCGGTGTCCGGTTCTCGTTGACCAGTCGAACGTTACGCATGGAATTTGTTCGGCGGAATTGGCATCACGCGCCGAAATATCGGTCGTGGAAGCCGGGCGGACAAGTGTCCATGTCCATCGCGCGCGCCAAAGCCTCCCCGAGGCCGTCCCTCTCGATGCGGAATCGGCCGCGCTCGTCACGCATGGCGGGTGCGATCGGGCAGCGCGAGATGAAATCGTCGCGCACCGTTTCGTCGAACGGGCGCACGCCCGTATCGGCGTAGATCATGGGGATATCTGTTGCCATGGCGTCGAAGAACGCCGTGCCGGCGAAATCGAATATGAATGCGTCTGCCGAAACGTGCGCCGGATCGAAAATGCCCTGGATTTCACCGTCCGTGTAGGGGGCGAGGAAACGGCGTTCGTGGGCGATGCCGGCCGGGTGTGGCTTCACGAGGACACGATAGCCGAGTGCCTTGATCGCGAGGACGAGATCGATCTGCCAATCGAGATAGAGCGGGTCGGGAGGTTTTCGATTGGGGAAATCCCCGAGTTGTTCGCCGAGATATCCGCCAGCGACATAGATGACGGTGCCTGTGTTCGGCGTGCGACCACGGTTGCGCGCCCGGGCGAGCAGATCCTGGTGGTGCCTGCTGCCGATGGTTCGGACGTCCACGCGCTCGCCAGGCTGGACCAGCGCGGTCGCTCCGACCGCGAGGCGCGTGGCAATCGCGTCGCGTTCACCGGCGCTGTGCGCATAGTAGATATCGCAGTCCGGGAATTCCGCGAGGCCCCATTCGTAGTCCGAGAAGAACACCCGCTCGCCACCGTGGGCACATCGCACGACGGGGCGTCCTTCACGCCGGTACAGCCAGCCGGCAAGCCGGCCGAGATGCTTCGGGGTGCCGCTGACCAGCATTTCACCCATCGGTCGCCGCCGCATGTGCCGCTCGAAGACCGCGAAGTCCGTCCAACCCTTCGCCAGGTGGTAAGTCAGCAGGTGCTCGCCCAGCGCCGCGAGCGTGGTGCGCAGGCCGGCGTCGTTAATATGCCGCGCGATTGCCCCGGCATAGCTTCCGGAAAGGACTGTTACGCTCTCCTTGAGTGCTCCCGGAACTGCGGCGCCGTCGCACCAGTCGATGTCGGTTACCGGCCAGTCAACTGCAGGCCGCGTGTCATCCGCCAGCACCGCGTTGACGAGGTTGTTGCGGTTGTGGACATCGATCCGATTGCGTCCGGCGCGCCGGGCCCGCCACTGCGAACGGATGCGTCGCGCGGCCTTGCGTGCCCGGGTCTTCGCCCGGAGATCCACCGGATGATGCCAGATCCGCGGGACGGGAGACCTGGCGGGATCGCCGCCCGACTCGAGGAACGCGAGCATGGGACAGGTGGCGGGATCATAGGCCAGGGGCCGGTCCGTCCGACGGGCGTTGGCGATGTCGAATGCGAGCCGGGCCACGAATGCGAGATCTGTCACCATGTCGTAGGCCTTCGCGCGCACGACCGCCGATGGATCGGCGCCGGGATCGAGCGCGCGTATGGTCGTGACGAGAGAGTCGATCAGGTCCCGCGAGAGCAGATGATAGGCGTCGTATTGGCTTGGCCAGTCCAGATGGTCGAGCGCGCGGCGCGGATCGTTCGGGTCGAGCACGGTGATATCCATCGTCACCGGAACAGTGGCGGGCGACGCGGACGTTGCGGCATGACTCATTCGGCCGCTCCCAGAAACAGGCGGATACCGGCGCTCGCATCCGCGGCGCGCTGCCGGAGCGCGTTCATCCGCCGGCGGATGATCATGCCCGGGTACATCAGGAAGTCGCCCAGTCCGCGGGCGAGAACAGGGGCGACCCCGGCAAGACCGAGAAGCACCGCCAGATCACGTCGCGGATAGTGTCCCGCAGCCGCCTGGCGGATATCCGCCAGCTCCCGGTCCGTCAGCAGCGTACGCACGTTGCCGTCAGGTCCGCGGAACGCCCCACCCTCGACATGGGAGAAGGGCGGGTCGAAGCCGAACGCACTTCGGACATCATCGGGATTCATGTCGAAGGTATTGGCCATCCGCTCGATTTCATCTTCGTCGCCACGGACGAGGGCGTTGAACGAGAAGATTGCGACCGCATCGGGGTTACGCTCGCGATGGAGTTCGGCGACCCGCCGTGACAGGCACCACTGGAACAGGATGTTCTGAAACCGCCGTTGTCGATCTTCCGGCGCGTCCGGGTAGGTTCGCCAGAACAGCGCTTCGGCGACCGCTTCCTCCGGTGTGCGTTGCATCACGACAAGCCGTGCACCGGGAAGAAGCCGGCGATAGGTTGCGAACCGCAACTCGGGCAAGAGGTCGAAGACGGCCCAGGCCTGCTTTCCCCGTTCCTCCGCATACCGGTCGAGTATCCACGCAAAGAGGCTGATCGGATTTGTGATGCCGTCGGGGACGGCTTCGGCAAGTTGTTCCGATCCCGCCACCAGGTGGTCTCGCGGGCGCTCGACCTTCGTGCGCAGCGCATCCATGTATCGCGGGCGGTCCATATACTCGGTGATGAGGCGGCGGCGCTGGTGCCGAAAAAACGGAAACCGACGCTGCAGATAGACATGGAACACGCCCTCCAGCGGGAACCCGGCGACCGTGCGCGAGTGCGCGCGCAGGGCATCGGCGAGCGTTGTCTTGCCGGAGCGCCCGGCGCCGCCGATCAGCCAGGAGCCTGTCGTGGCCGTGACGTTCATGATGAGGTGGCGTCGTCGCCCTCGAGAAGGTAGGCCCGCATCAGGGTCTCGCAGAAACGCAGGTCCTCGGGTTCGTCGATCTGGAAGCTCTTCCAGAACTCCTGTCGCCAGATACCGATTTTTCCGGCCATGCGATTGCCCGAGCCGCGCAGCACCTCGGGCGTGAAGATCCAGAAGGAACCGTTCTCGAGAAACTGCTCGCCTTTTTCCTGGCGCCGTTCGCGTCGGCGGTAGTCATAGGTGTAACTGTCGAGGGTACCGTCCGCCTGCGGTCTCCAGATGTTGAAATCCGGGATCGGCGTCGCGGAGAAGAGCGAGTCCAGTTTCTCGTCCTCGAACAGCGTGAGCGCACCATCGAAGTCCTGCGCAGTGCGGACGGGCGAGGTGCACTGCGGTGCGATCATGCGCGTCACGACGATGCCCTTTTCCGACAGGACGTCGAGCGCGTGCAGCCAGCCGGATTCCGACGATGCGGTGCCGTCGGAGATGGCCTGTGGCCGCTCGATCGGCGATGCGCCATAGGCCTCGCCCACGGCGAGGATCTCCGGGTCGTCGGAACTCACCCACACCGAGTCGATGCGCGCCGCGTCGCGGGCGTGTTCGACGGTCCAGGCGACCAGGGGCTTACCGCAGAAATCCCGCAGATTCTTGCCTGGGATTCCCTGGGAACCGCCGCGTGCCAGGATAACGGCAACGTTGCTCATCGTGCGCTGTCGGGCTCGATCAGGACCTGACGTCCTGGCGCAGTTTCTCACGCGCTTCCAGCTCGGACTCGCCGAGGATCTTCTCGCCTGTGCCGAGCGCGGCCGGAATGGCGCGAACGGCCGCCACGAGGCTGCGCAGTGCCTTGGTCTCGATCGATGCGGCCTGGTCGGACCCGTACATGGTGCGGTCGATGGTGACGTGGCGTTCGATCGAAGTGGCGCCGAGCGCGGTCGCAGCGACGCAAACCGTCACGAGGCTCGTCTCGTGCCCCGAATAGCCGACGTCGACGCCGTAGCGCTCGCGCAGCATCGGGATACAGAGCAGGTTCGCGTCCTCGACCTGCATGGGATAGGTCGAATTGCAATGCATCAGCTCGACGGGGCAGTTGGCCTGGCTGAAGATTTCCATGACCTCGTCGATTTCCTCGAGCTTCGACATTCCGGTCGAGATGAACGTCTTGATGCCATCCTTGGCGGTTTCGCGCAGGAGCGGCATGTGGCCGAGCATCGGCGATGCGATCTTGTGGAAAGGCGGGTTGTAGTTGCGCAGGAAGTCGAGGCTGCCCATGTCCCAGCAGGAGGCCGTCCATTGCAGGCCCTTCTCCCGACAGTAGGCGTCGATCTCGTCATACTCTGCGGTGCCGAATTCGAGGCCTTCTTTCTGCTCGCGCTGGGTTGTGCCCCACGGGCTTTCGCGCGGGCCATCCAGATAGTCCTTGGTGTAGACCGCATCGACCGTACGCTTCTGGAACTTCACGGCGTCGAAGCCGGCGTCCGCGGCCGCGTCGATGATCTCCTTCGCGATGGCCATGTCGCCATTGTGGTTGATGCCGATCTCGGCAATCAGGAACGGTAGTGGGTTCGGTGCCATGAAGGCTCCTTTCGATAAATGCCTAGGTTTGAATAGTCTCGGGCGTGTCGTCGAGCAACAGCCCGGCTACCGACAGGCGTGTGCGCAAGGCACCAGGCAGGTCGGGACTGTAGGTGGGCCGGTTGAGAAAGAATGCGCGGTGGTTGCGTGAGTGCTGGTTGTCCACACCGTAGGACAGGTAGATCGCGTATTTCGGCTCCGGCCCGCGGATCACCCCGCCGGCATGCATCAGCCGCTGATCGAAGATCACGCAGTCGCCAGGCCGCGTTTCCAGCACCTTCCGCTTCGCCGAAAGAAAATGATGCGAGAGGAGATCGTTCTTCCCGTGTCGGCGCAGGAAGCTCCGCAAGCGATTCCACATGACATATTCTGTGCGCGCGACGCGGGATTCCTGACGGTGACTGCCGGGGAGGACGACGAGGGACGAGTTGCTCGCGGCATGGTCGGAGAGATAGATCGCGACACGCACAACGCGGTACGGCGCGTCCGTCTCGTCCCAGTCGTCGCCCACGCCGAAGTCCCGACACGCGCTGTCACGATGCCAGCGTCCGCCGGGGAGATTGATGTGCAGGTCGGAATGCTGGGTGTAGCGGATATCGTTGCCGATGAGTGAGCGCACCGCGGCGACCAGGCGTTCGTTGAAGATAATCGGCCAGAAGTCCTCGGTGATCGTGACACCGTCCGCAAGCGTGTGCGTTGCTCCTGCGATTGCCTTCGCGGCGTCGGGTGCAGCCGGCAACTGGAAGACGGCGTTGATCCGGTCGCGCCACGCGGCCGCTTCTTCCACCGAGAAAAGTGGTCGGATGAGATGATAGCCGTCGCGTTCGAATGCCGCCTTGTCTTCCGGTCCGATGTGGTTCGTGTCGCTCATGATTGTGCCGATGCGCGGTTGCCGATGTACTGCGCGAGCAGACCCACGAGCCCGGCGGCCGTGAAAACGACCAGGACCGGCGTCAGTGGAATGCCGTAGCGCGGGTTCCCGAAGGGGCCATTCAGCGCAAGGAAATAGGCGCCGACGCCGAGAAGAAACAGAATATACGGTCGCGCGTCGCGGGCTCGCAGACCGTGGAACATGCCGGCCATTTGCAGGAGAACGCCGATGAGCGTGACGGTCTGCGCCACGGCCCATGTCAGCAGAAACCCGTTCGAGGGGATCGCCTTCACGAAATTGGTGAACCGGACCGTCAGGGTTTCACCGGGTGCCGCCGAGAGAAACTGCGGGTCGAGGCGAAATTGGTGGGCGATCTCATAGACGCCGGACTGGAACGTCGAGCGGATGGCGCCGAGGATTGTCCCCTTGATCATGACGCCGACCGGCACCTGTTTCAGATACTCGACCGCAAGGTCGCGACGGTGACCATCGAGGATGATCGGGTTCTCCTGGTCCTCCCGGCTTTCGGCTCTCATGCGCGCCTTGAGCTGGGCCTTCATTTCCGCCTCCATCTCCGCGGCCACGCAGCGGTCGCACAGCCGGATGAACTGGTCCACGACGTCGAGCGCGTGATTTCCCGACTGGGTCGTCACGACGGGCGTTCCGAACTGGGCATAGTTCTCGATCGTTCGCGGCGTCAGCGTTGCAATCATCATCACCGCCGGTACGAGCGCGAGCAGGAGCGCGCGCCGCCAGCTTTGGTTGCCGCGCGCCCAGAGCAGGAACGCGAGCGCGGGAACGAGGAACCATGGAAAGAACATCAGTGTCGGGCGGGTCATCAGCGCCAGCGAGAACGCCAGCCCGGCCAGCAACACCAGGCGCCAGGGATGTGCCGTGCGTGTTGCCCAGACGCAGGCGCAAAGTCCCCAGCAGAAAAGAGCCATGAACAGTGTGTCGGCGAGGACGAACGATGTGAGAATGAAGAGGCTGGTCCAGCCGCAGGCAAGGATGGCTGCCGGAAATGCCCAGCGGCGATCGATGCCGCCGGCCAGGAGGCCGATCGCGAACACCGTCGTAACATCTATAAAGGCCTGAACGACAGCGACTGCCCACAGGCGCTGTTCTCCGACGATGTCCAGAACGGATGCGAGGAAAAAGGGATAAAGCGGCATCCGGCCCGTCTCGCGCCCGAACACGCCGAGATCCCAGCTGACGTAGGAACCGAACTTGTTGATGTTCGAGGCGAGCTGAAGGTACTTGCCGGAATCGCTGCCGTTGTCGAAGTCGCCGCCGAATGTCGTCACGATGAAGATATACGCCAGCCGGATGGCAAGCGCGGCAAGCACGAGGGCGATCACCTGCGTACGCGTGATCAGGGGCCGTTGGGTGTCAGCGATCATCGAAATGCTGGTCGGTCGCGCTTGAGAGTGGTCTCAGGAGTCCAGTGCCATGCAGAACGCCGCGACATTGTCGCGGTTGACCTTGCCACGGTCGGTCTTTGGAATCTCGTCGACCACGAACCAGCGCGACGGAATCTTTTCACGCGCGAGCCGCTGGGCACACCAGGCCTGGAGTGCGCGTGCCTTGAGCTCGACATCTCCGCTGGCGGTGACCGCCACCGCGACGATCTCGCCCTCGACCTCGTCGGGTAGCGCGAAGGCGCAGGCCTCACCAATGGACTCGTGGCGTTCGAGCAGCAGGTCGATGTCCTCTGGGTGAACCTTGATGCCACCGCGGTTGATCTCGTACTTCTGCCGACCCGTCAGCCGAATCGTGCCGGCCGCATCGATCTGTCCGATGTCGCCGGTGTGGAACCAGCCGTTGCGAAGCACCGTGTTCGTCTGCTCCGGAAGCTCGAAATATCCCTTCATGGTGCTTGGCGACTGGATGAGCAATTCACCTTCACCGGTGGCGTGGATGTCACCGTCCGAATCCATGACGGCGGCTGAGCCGCCCCACATCGTGCCAACGAGGCCGTCACTGATGTCGCCGTCCGCGAGCGTGGCGCCCGCGATCCAGTTGGCGGTCTCGGTGATGCCATACATATTGAACACGTCTTGGGTGCCGGCCCATTCGGCGATGCCGTGCCATAACTCGGCCGACAACGGCGCGGAGCCCACGTTGACGCGCTGTAACGTTCCTTTGGCTGGACGGTCGACCGACCCGAGAACGCGCTTCCACAGTGTCGGAACCGAGCTCATGAAGGTGATCTCGTGATCGTCGACTATGGCACCGAGATTCCCGGTGACGTCGAGGTTGTTGGCGGGAGCGAGAAGAAGTGACTGTCGATCGAGAAGCGGGGTCAGGCAGTTGCCGATCAGCCCGTGCCCGAAATGTGTCGGGAGCACCGAAAGCGTTTGTGTGCGCAGTTCCCGAGGAATATGAAGCTGGTTCAGCGTGACTCGCGCCAGCAATGAACGGAACGTATGAACGACGCCTTTCGGAGTGCCCGTGGTGCCCGAGGTAAACAGAATCAACGCATCGTCGTCGAGGAACGATTCCGCCCGATGAGTTTCGCCGGCGTCCTCGAAGGAACCGGAGTCCAGGACGGTTGCTGTGATGTCGCTTGCCAGTCGCGTGACGCCGTCGTCCAGAACGACCGATGCGCCGACAAAATCGACAATGCGGCGCAGTTCTTCCTCTGTCGTCGACGGGTTGAGGCAGACGGCGCCGGCACCGATTTTCCAGATCCCCAGGAGGTCGCCGAAGAACCGCCCGCTGCCGCCATGCCAGACGACAACCCGGTCGCCCCTGCCGATCCCCGCCTGGACAAGCCGGTGCGCGGTGCGGTTGGCTTGCGCATTCAGGTCGTCGCCCGTCCAGGTGATGCCATCACGCCAATCGGTGACGGTGCCGAGGCTTTCCTTTGGAATTCGCATACGGATCTTGTTCGGGGTTGGGGTTCAGACGGCCTGCCGGATGATAAAATCCGCGAGTGTGTCGACAATGCGGTCGACGTCGTCGAGGGTCAGCGACTCGAACAGCGGAAGGCTCAGGCAGGACTCATAGTAGGACCGCGCCCCCGGGAGATCCGTCTCGCCGTACCGGTCCCGATAGTAGGGCTGCCAAGGCACTGGTATGTAGTGGACCTGGCTCCCAATGCCCCGTTCGCGGAGTGCGTGCATGAGGTCCGCGCGAGACTGCCCGGCGGCGGCGAAATCGATGCGCACGACCTGCAAATGCCAGGCAGCTGTGCAGCCTGCCGTTTCGGCGAGCGGGCGAACCATCGGTGCGAGGGGCGCCAGTTTTTCCCGGTAGTGTGCGGCCAGGGCGCGGCGATGCGCGACGATCGCCGGCAGGCGCGAGAGCTGGCTGGTGCCGAGAGCGCACTGGAAATCGCTGATGCGGTAGTTCAGCCCGGGCTCGGTCATTTCGTAATACCAGGGATTCATGCTGCCATCCGGCCCTTCGGCCAGGACGGTGTTGGTTACCTCCCCCGGGTCCCGGGTCATGCCGTGGTTCCGGAACCGTCCCAGTCTTTGCGCCAGTTCCGGGTCGTTCGTGGTCACCGCGCCGCCCTCGCCCGTCGTCACTGTCTTCACGGGATGGAACGAGAAGCAGGACATGTCGGCATGGGCGCATGCGCCAACGCGGTGCTGCTCCCCGTCAGTATCGTAGAGCGTACCCAGTGCGTGGCAGGCGTCCTCGATCACGAGTGCATTGTGAGAGCGGGCGAACGCGGCGAGGTCCAGTGGCGCGGCGCACTGTCCGGCAAAGTAGACCGGCAACACACCCGCGAGCCGTGCCGGGGCCGCGCGATGCAGGGCAGCCTCGGCGTGGTCGGTCGTCATCTGGCCGGTCTCGGGGTCGATGTCCGCGAAGATGACCTCTGCGCCCACGAGGCGGACGGCGTTCGCCGAGGCCAGGAAGGTGTTGGCCGGCACGATGACGCTGTCACCCTGCCCGATGCCGGCAGCCAGCATGGCCAGGTGCAACGCGGCGGTGCCGCTGCTGCAGGCAACGGAATGTGCTGCGCCTATTGTGTCGCACAAGGCTGCTTCAAATGCCTCGACCGCCGGCCCGGTGGTCAACCAGTCGCCTCGCAGCACGGACGTGACCGCGGCGATGTCGTCGTTGCTGATGGACTGGCGACCGTACGGGACGAACGGTGTCTCGTCTCCCGGTCGCGAGCTCGGTGTCTGGTTTGACTTTGCCATGGAATTTAAGCCGCCGGCCCTTGCGGGGTGACGGCGTGATTCTATCTCCGGATGCCTGTCCCGTTTATCCCGCGCTGCGGCGCCGGAACAGGAATAGCAGGACGAGAAGCGCGCCGCCGCCGAGCAGCCCCCCGATCGCGAACGACAGGATCATATGCCGGTAGCGGAGTTCCGGAATTTGCGCGGCGATGAAGAACCGGATCTTGTCCAGCGTGCCGTATTCAGGCTCGGCGGCGATGGCCGCGCGTCCGAGGAGGTGTTCGCTCATGATTGCAGCATGGGCCGGCGTGACATCCAGCCGTGGCATGCGCGTCTTCGGGTTGTCGAAGGTCGGTTCCTGCAGATAGGTGGTGAGCCAGAGACGGGCGCGGTCCTCGGCGCTTGCCGCAAGAATGCCTTGTCGTTCCTCGCGGAAGTCGACGAATGGCGATCCCGTGAGCGCGTCGACCTCGGCGACGCGCGTCGCGTAGGCGGGATCGGTCAGCCTCGCGGTCAGCCGTTCGCGCAGTCCGCTGTCCAGCGCGGGTCCGAAGCTGCCGCCGGCGCCCGCAATCTGATGGCATTGCCGGCAGCCATAGAGGTTCATCAGCGCCAAAGGCGATTCGTCCGAACCGATCCGGTGAGGGAAGTCCGAGTCCGGGTCGGCGCTCACCCTGAAGACAGCGACTGTGCCCTGGGCGTTTGGCAGGATCGGCAGAAAGTAGAGACCGTCCGGACCCACCGCCGTCGAAACGGGAATCTGCATCGCGCTCCCGCGATAGTTCAGGATTGAGCGCGGAACTGCCGCCATTTCCCGCGTGTCGAAGTCATAATCGAGCAGGAGCAGGCTGCGCTTGCCGTCGACGCTGCGCCCGACCTCGCCCGGTGTGCCCGATGATACGGTTACGAAACGGCCCCGGAAATCCTCCGGGAATATCTCGTCGTCGGGGTCGATATAGTCGAGATGAACCAGGCCCACGGCGGGCGCGAAGACCTGTTTTGCCCGGGCGCCGATGCCCCAGTCGGTTCCGTTCCAGAGGTAATTTTCGCCTTCCTCGATCTCGTTGAACCGGTCGATGTCGCCGCCGTTCTCCGTTGCGAACAGGCGCCCGTCGACCATCTTCAAGCCGAACGGGTTTCGAAAACCGTAGGCCCAGATGTAGTCGATCGCGGTCGTTTTACCGTCGTCCTCATAGAAAGGGTTTTCCTCGACTGGTTTGAGATCAAGGTCCGTGCGAATGATCGAACCCAGTGTGCTGTGCAGGTTCTGTGCCTGGGCCTTTGCGTCGCCGTAACCCACAGCCGTGTAGACGTGGCCTTCATGCACCTGGCATGGACCGATCTGATGGGCCGTTGCGGAGCGCTCGGTGCGAAACACGTCGAGGAGTTCAAGCCGGTCGGTTCCCTCGAGCCCGAAGGTGCCCGGGGTCGTCGAGTAGCGCGCCATGCCGTTCCGGTAGATCTGGGTCGGATCCAGATAGGCAAAGGTGACGAAGACATACCCGTTTTCCGGTTCGAGACAGATGCCGGTCAGGCCGACCTGGTCGAAGGAGTTGGGCCCCTGGGGAATCGGCAGCACGTCGCTGGCAAAGGTGTGAACGGATCGGTCATTCGTCACGACCTTGATCTGGCCCTTCAGCTCGAGCACGAAGTAGAGCGGGTCCTTGGGGCCGTCGCCGGGATTCTCGACGAAGAGCATATGGGACGGGAAGTTGTAGCCTTGGGTGTCGATCTCCATGTCGAGCCCATCGGCCACCTCCCAGTCGTCGCGCCAGTCGAAGGGCTCGGCCGGCGCTGTCTGCTGTGCCGTCGCCAGGCTCGATGCGAGCAGGGTGACTGCGAGGGCGCCGCCAATGGCATGGGTCAGGTTCGGGCGTTTCGTCACGGTCGGATCCTCATGGAACACGGGTGTTGTTTGGAACGGTCGTCGGCGCTTTTTGTATAGGCCACGCCGGCGTTCGCGGATATGCGGGTTTCGGTCGCACGGCGCGGCATCATGCGCTGATACCCTGTTCGGTGCACATCCGGCGGAAGCGCGAATCGGCGCGATTGAAAAGCTCTTCGAACGAGCCTTCCTCGGCGATTCGGCCCTCCGAGAATACGTAGATACGATCACAACTGCGTACGCTGACGAGCCGGTGCGTGATGATCAACACTGTGCGATCACCGTGCATGCTCTCGATGCTGTCCTGCAGATACTGTTCGGAATGGGCGTCGAGCGCGCTCGATGCTTCATCGAAGATGAGCAGGCGCGGGTTCTTGAACAGCTCCCGCGCAATGGCGATTCGCTGGCGCTCGCCCCCCGACAGGCGGACACCGCGGTCGCCGACCTCTGTCGCAAATCCCTTCTCCAGCGCGGATATGAAGCTGTCGCAGCGCGCGAGGCGTGCTGCTTCGCGAATTCGCTCCATGCCGGCCGCGTCGTCCTCGGCCACCTGCCACAGTGAGATATTCTCCGCGGCGGTCGCGTCGAACATGACCGGGTCTTGCGTGACGTAACCGGTCTGGCTGCGCAGGCTGGCCATGTCGACATCGGCATAGGGGGTGTCGCCGATCCGGATGGTGCCGGTGTTGGGTCGCAGCATGCCCGTCACCAGGTGGAAGAACGTGGTCTTTCCCGAACCGGATTCGCCGACCACGCCGACCGTTTCGTTGGGCCGAATGACGATGTTCAGGTCGTGGAGAATGCCGGCGTCGCCGTGGCTGAACGAGACATTCTCCATCGTGAGCGGCTGGCCGAGGTCGGCGCGTGCCCCCTTCCTGCCAGGTTCGAGATGCGGTTCGACGTCCGCGATGACGTCTCGGACCGCGAAGACGCCGCCGATGGTCTGGTTGAAGACCTGCAGTTGCGGGCCCAGGGAAACAAGTTGCGTCAGCATCCGGTACAGCACTAGCGCGACGACGATAACCTCGGCGAGCGATCCGCCGAGAACCTCAACCTCGTAGTAGATGAATGCGGCGAGGACGATGACGGCGATCGGGTCCTTGAGCGCAACGATGATGGCGGCGAGCTTGCGGATTCGAAGCTCCGTGCGCGACAGGTTGTCGATCGTGTCGATCACATGCTGGTTGGCGGCATCGGCCGACCCGGTGGCCTTCACGTAGATGAAGGACTGGATGAGCTGGATGAAGGTCGCATTCAGCTGGCCCTGCAGTCGCGTCTGCTCGCGTGAATAGACGGCCGTACGGCCGATCAGGCCGCGCATGGAGGTCAGGGCCAGGCCGGCCACGAGAAAAATTGTAAGGGTAACCTCGGGCTTCATGGACAGGGCGATGGGGAGCAGCACGAGGGCGTTGATGACGCTCACCGACAGCAGGCTGAAACTCCGCATCGAGGCGACGAAGCGCGCCACCTCGGCGCTCAGGATGTTGGTGAACCACCCAGCCGTCTGGTTGACGTAGTAGGAGAGCTCCATCTCGCCGAAGCGTCGCGTGAGATCCGTCTGCACGTGCCGCCGGATTTCCACGATGATGATGGACATGAAGTAGGTCGAGCAGAAAACCAGCAGGCCGCGCAGGCTGAAGGCGACGATAATCACCAGGAGCAGGTTGAGGATCGTCGGTGCGACGCCGATCCCTTGCATGAAACCGACCACGCTTGCGGCAAGAGGGTTGTCTGCCGTGTCACCAACGGCTGCGTTCAGCAGCGGCAGGAGGGTCACGATGCCGACGGCCTCGACGAAGCCGCCGACGAGTATCAACGCGAACAGGGCCGGCAGGCGCCAGCCCGCGTATTCGCGGAACAGACCCAGGAAGGCGATGAACTGCCTGATGGTACCGATCAGGCGTCTCCGGTAACCGGCTTCTCGACCCGGAAGATCGCGAGAATCGGGCCGCGCTGCGTTCCGCTTTCGATCGACGGGTCGTTGCTGAAGTGCACATGTCCGACATGGTCGCCAAACAGGTCGAGGATGTCCGCGAGGCTCGAGTAGATCCTGTTGCTGCCGGGGTTGTACTGGAGGCCCTCGCCGGCCGTTGTGCCCGGCGGGGCGTCGCCGGTATTGATCGCAATGTAGCCGTCGTGGCGAACCACCCGCAGCATCTCCGCCGCGGCGATCTCGGGCGCGTCGCTGTAACCGAGAACCCGGCTGGCGATGACGACATCGAAACTGTTGTCGTCGTAGCCGAGCGCATGCATGTCGCCGATGTCGATGCGCGGGGAATAACTCAGGAGATCCACGCCCGTAATGTTCGACAGCCGGAATCCGTGGGACGCAAGGCACAGGAGTTCGGCCTCGGACCGCGGGCCGATCGAGAGCACCTTCGCGTCGGGCAGACGACGCTGCAGCCGGGGGATGACCGACAGCGGCCGGATCAGGACACTCGATCGGCCGACCCGACGTATGCTTCGGCGAACACCCCTGAGGTTGTGCATCACCGTGTTTTCGCCGACGGATTCGTGGGTTTGGCCGGACACTTTCGTGCCGCGCCGCACGAGCTGGAAATAAAGGTACCGGACAACCGCAACCGCGTGCAGCACCTCGACGATCAGCATCAGACGCGCCAGGCGCGGGAAGATGGACTTGCGCGGCGAGGCCGAGGTCATCGGGCCACCATGGGGTTCACGGTGTAACGCATCAGCTGCAGGAGGTCCGGACCGATGGCGTCGATGATCGTGCGTGCCAGTTCGTTGGCCACCGCCTCGGCATCGCGCCCGTCGACCCGGATGATGGTGTGGCGTACCCCGAGCCGTTCCAGCAGGCGGGCCATCGACGTCTGGTAGGTGTCGATTTCCTCAAGCGTAAGTTCCTGCTTGCGGGCGATCACCGCCTCGGGTTGATCGACAATCAGAATCGCCTGCAGCGGCCTGCGCAGGGCCATGCAGGAGAGATATCCGGTCAGCCTGCCCAGCCGACCGACGGCGCCGCGGATGCCGAGCTTGAGATACATGTCGTAAACGTATCGATCGAGAATCATGACCCGGTGGTCGAGGTAGCCTGCGAAAATCTTCCGGTTCAGGCTGCGGCCGTAATGGTGATAGCCCGTCATGGCGCGCCACCAGTCACGAACGAATTCTGGCGCGGCGCGATATCCGGAACTCAGGATCGCGCGCACCGGCGAGCGACGCTGCGCTCCGGCCGATGCGGCGGGGCTTGCCGATTCTGGCACCTTGGGTGCTGCCTGCCGTTTCCACGACGTCACATGATGGAAGGCGTCGAGCCCGATGGGATAACCGGCGAACATGTCCTCGACCCGGCTGCAGGCCGTCGATTTGCCGACGCCGTCGGCGCCATGGATGCTGATCAGGTACATCTCCGGCGCAGGCAGCACGTAGAAGCGGCGCAGCGCAGCGCGCCTTAGCCTGTTGCGCCATGAAGGACGCGGCGCGGGCGCAGGCGTCTTCACGCGGATTCCAAGCGATTCCTGCCAACGCGCAAGCGAAGAGCCGGATCGAACAATCTCCGCGACATCCTCGGTCGTCGCTCCTAGCTTCTCTGCCGCCAACGCCAGGCAGCCGGGCGCAGACTCCTGGCAGGATTGCAGCACCGACCGGTAGCGATCCAGATCATCGCGTCGCAGGGCCTGCAGGAGATTGATCACGAACCGCCATGAGTCGGCCGGCGTCGGCAGGCCGCTTGTCCGCGTGATTTCCATGTCCCGGGGCCGCAGGATGAAATCGCGTGACAACGCCTTGTCGGTCGCGATTTCGAAGTAGGACCATGTGCGATATGTCGGCGCATGTGCCAGCTCGAGCACCAGGATATTGATGCCCTTCGATCCGGGCCGGACCAGGCACACGAGGCCGAGCGCTTCCGCCGTTTCCTCGAACCCGCGCTGGACGGCCGGAATGTCACTGGCTTCGGCCATCGCGTCGATGTCGAACGGCGCGTGTGCCGGCAGCCCCTCATAATCCCGGACGAAGACGAAGCTCGACGCGCGAGAGGCCCAGTCGAGCGCTGCCAGGTTCTCGTGGAACCTGTGCATCGCCTCCGAGAACGGGCGCTCCGTCCCCCACGGGGGGGAGGGCTGCGCATCCGGCAGTGCGGCTGCGGTCATGGCGTTCATGAGTGGGTGTCGGGCGCTAGCTTTTGCGGCGGAAGCAGACATCGCTTGCCGGACGAACCTCGATCGCCCGACCCTTTGAGGTCACGGGAAGGAGAGACTTTGCGCTCCGGGTCTGAAGACGACCGACGAGTTCGTGGTCGGGCAGCAGGCCGTCATAGTCGTCGGTCTTGATGCTGATCTCCGTTTTCGGAATGTCGAGTGCGCAGATGTAGATGTACTGCGCCTTCCACTTCGTGAAGTAGGACAGGTAGATCTCGACCGTGTCCTTGCGCATCTCTCCGAAACCGGAATTGTGGGCCAGGCCGACACCGTCGAGTTCGAGCGCGTCGATCTGCCAGGGTGCGACCAGGAAGATTGCGCCCGGTTTTGTTTTCAGAACCGAAGGATCGGCCTTGATTTCGGCATAGGTGACGACCCGGTCACCGAAGACCGCCTGCAGAACCTGCTGCAGGACATAGAGCTGCGGCGGAATGTCGATCAGGAAGACGCTGAGGTCGGGTTTCAGCTTGGCCAGGACCTCGACGAACAGGCCCGCGCCCGGTCCGACCTCGACATAGCTATCGACCGTGTCGAAATCGATATGCGCACGCATGTCGAGATAGCGCAGGAACGAGATCAGGAAGTTCGTTGTGTAGCTGCGCCCGTCCATTTCGAGCGCGTCCGATGGCGCCCCGAGTATGCTGGCCTCGATGCCGTCGAGCTCGTTTTCCGTGTCCCGAGCACGGCACAGTGCCTCCAGCTGGATCAGGAACATGTTCCGGAGGCGCATCTCGTCGGCCATGCGCTTGGCCTGCCGACCGTAGCGGTTTATGCCTGGTCCGAAACGTAGCTTCTGGGACAGCTTGTGCAGGAAGCCGTGGAACAGGGCCGACTGCTCGGCCTGGACATGATCGATATAGGGCCACCAGCTGCCGCCGCCGAAATTGGCGAGCGCCTTGCCGACCGGCTCGAAGGTGCGGAAGGTGTTCAGGTCGTTGGTGCGCAGCCAGTCGAGCGTCGCACGCTGATTGGCCGCCCAGTAGGGGCCGGGGCCCAGGTCGCCATCATAGGCTGCGAGATCCGCCATCATATCGTCCAGCGCCGCAGGATTGTTCAGGATTTTGTTTTCACTCACACCGACCTCTTGACCGTCTGGGGTGTTGGATTGCCATGCACACTAGGTGGCGCGTTCGCTCGCCAGGATGTTTTCGACAACTGTCTGATAATGCGGAGGCGCCACGTGGAAGCCCGACTTGTAACTGAAGTTGGGATGCAGCGGTTCCCGCTTGACCAGGCGGTTGAACCGTATCTGGTCCTTGAACTCGACGGCCGCCGTCGGCCAGTGGAGGCGGCGGGGAAAGTCATGCGCGCGGATCGCATCCATGATGGCGTTTGCGCTCCGCAGCACCGCGGAGCCCTCGTAGAACCAGTCGTGCACGGTGTCGAGATGCTCGTCGATCGAATCCATCTGGGGCACGTCGGGCAGCTCTCCGTTCAGCATCTCGAGCAGTTCCTCAAAGGAGCCGGGCAGAAGGGCGAGGGTCTGCGACATGGCTGCCAACGGTTCGTCCGTTCGCCCCGAACCGTCGGTGATACGCGAGATATTGAGCAGCGGGACCTTCAGGAGGTAGGCCTCGAGGAAGCTCGTCGATGAGGGCATCATGATCATGCGCTGCCGCGAAGCCCAGTCGACGAAGTCGAGGGAGGCATCGATCTCGATCTTCGGCGAGATGTGCTCGCGCACGCAGTTATAGCCCTCGGGTGCCTCGAGCGGGTGGGGGCGGATGCTGATGGGGATGTCCGTGTTCTCCGTCAGGAATCGAACAACTTTGGCGACGAGGGAGAAGCTCTCCGCCTGCTTGATGACCGGCAGCAGGTTCTCTTCCTTCATCAGCGCGAAGATCGTCGGCCGGCCGTCGAAATAGTTGAGCTGGTGAAAACGTCCGGTGACCCCGATCCCGGCGCGCCCGGACGTGTCGAGGATGTCCGGGTTGTACTTGATCAGATCGAGGCGCGGGTTCCCGCACAGGAACACCTTGCCGTCATGGTTGTGGTCCGGGAGCAGCTCCTCGAACCAGGGCAGCATGCGCCGACCCCAGACCAGCACCCGATCGAGCTGCGCGTAGCGCTCGGGGGTGCGGCTGAAGTCGAGGACATAGCTCGTGTCCTTGTCCTGCGCGCCTTCGCCGTGCAGGCAGATCAGAACGGCATCCGGCGCGCTTCGTTTCACCACATCGACCTGCGAGTTGGTGTTGATCACCACCGCGTGGGGGCGCCAGTTGGTGAGGATGTCCTGGAAATTGCGCGAGGACGCGATCAGCACCTCGCAGCCCTTTGCCTCGAGGACGCGGGCGAGCACGATGGCGATGCCCACATCACGCCGCAGCGTAAATGCACGGATGACGACCCTGTACTTGCTCATATCTGCCTGTCTGACTTGGTTATCCGGCTGCCGGTCGATCGGCGAGCTGGGGGAATTTCTCGTAGAACTCGTCTGCAAAGAGCCCGAACTCGAGCACGTCTACGTACGCACCATCGATCAGTGCGGCTTCACGAAAACGCCCCTCAAGCTTGGCGCCCAGCTGGCGGGACTTGAAGGTGGAGGCGCGATTGATCGCGTAGTTTCCGAGTGTGATTTTGCGGATTCCCAATTCCTGGAATGCGAAGTGGATGAGCGCCTTCGCGGCATCCACGATGACGCCGCGGCCCCAGTACTCGGTTTCGCCGATCAGGGTCGCGACCTCGGCGACGCGGGCGCCGACATTCGTGACGCGCAGTGAGATGTTACCGACATGGGCGTTATCGGCGCGCATGAAGATCCCCTGTTGCAGCAGCGTCGGCGACGTATTCGCATCGTCCAGGTAGGCGCGGATGTCCTCGCGCGAGAAGCTTCGTCCCCGCCGCTCGCTGTAGCGATTGATTTCCTTGTCGTTGAGCCAGCGATGATATCGCTCGGTCGCATCTGCATGGCCGAGCGGGCGCAGATAGACGTGCTCGCCAAGAATGCGCAGCTCCGGCCCGCCGGCGAGCTGCAGCAGCGGACCGGCCCCGAGTTCGCCGCTCACGAGGCTGTCTCGCGGTTCTGTTCCACATAGGCCTCAATGGTCGTGACCGTGCGGAATATCTCCGGGTCGATGTCCTCGTCCGCGACGGTGATGTCGAATTGCTCCTCAATAAAGGAGAGGATTCCGACGATACCAAATGAGTCGATGATGCCCGTTGCGATGAGATCCGTGTCCACGGCGACCGAATCCACCGCGACACCCGGCGGGATGGCGCTTTCGAGATAGGCGATGATGTCGTCCTGGATCATGATTCAGTAGCTCGGCTCACTTTTTGATCGCCCGGCGAAATGTCTTGATGCCGCGGTCCTCGCGGCACTCCTCGAAGCCCGCGTTGCCGAACACGCGGATGCTCGCGGTGTTCGCGGATTTGACTTCCGCGCGCAGCACGCTGTCGGAGGCCTGTGCATAATGATCGACCGCGTGTCTCAGAAGCGGTGTTGCGAGGCCGCGACCGCGCATCGCCGGGTTCAGATTAATCGAAGTCTCGGCCGTGCCGCTTGCGGGATCGGCGTCGAAACGGACCATGCCGATCTTCTCGCCCGTTTGCGTATCGACTGCGACAAATATCACTCTGTTTTCATCCTGCTGTACGGCGGCGAACCAGCGGTCATGTGCGTCCCGGGGCACCGGGGTCGGGTCGCGAGACATCTCGCGGGTCAACGGATCGTTCTTCCATTCCCAGATGTCTTGCGAGTCCGCGTCGGTGGCGGTCCGCAGTTTCATTTCGGGCTCCGCTGCCTGTGCCATGTCCCGATCACGTGGTCTCGGTCGTGCCAGGGAGCCGATAGGTCTGCTGAATCAGAACACCCCCGATCGCCTCGACGACCGAAGCGTATCTCGCATTCTCCGGCGCGAGGTTGATCGTGAATGCCCCGTTGCGTTGCGATGGTATCGGCGGCAGCGGATCGAACCGGGTTGCCACATAGCGGATCACTGGGCCCAGGTACGCCAGATGGTCGTCCTCGATGAAGATGCCGAGGACATTGTCATTCGTCAGATAAACCGTGCCGATGGCCGCATCTTCGAGCAGCACGAGAAACCAGTGCCGGTAGGGATGGTTGCCGACGAAGGTGCGATGGGCGTCGCGGCTGGGCAATTCCGCGTGGCTGATGTTCTGGTGCGCGTGCCGCTTGCCGAGCAGGTCATACAGCACTGCAACGTCTTCTTCGCTCGCCGACACCTCGGAGAGACTCAGCTGCGAGTCGATCCGGTGGGTCATGACGCCCGCGCCCGGCCGTCGATCACGCGGGCGAGCTTGTCTTTGGGAATGGGCTGCCAGTAGTGCCCCGCATTCGGGTCTTGCGGGTGCAACACCGTTCGCGGGTCTTCTGCGCCGCCCAGAATCACGAGCGCATCGAGCAGAACGCGCGCGCAGTGCCGGTAAAGATTTGCGCGGATATCGTGATAGTCCCAGTCCGCCGGAACGTCGAAGTGCCCCTCGCAAATCACCGGGCCGGTGTCGATGCCCGCGTCGATGATGTGTGCCGTGGCGTAGATGTCGTCATCGTTGAACAGTGCCCATTCCGGGCAGGTGTTTCCCTTGTAGGCCGGCAGGCGCCCGGGGTGCACATTGACGAACCCGACCCGCGGGACGGCGAGCATCTCCGGCGTCAGGATGCCAATCCCGCCCTGGATCGCGATATCGATCCTTGCGTCGCGAAGCCGTGCCCACAGGGTTTCGTTCTTCAGGGAATCGAAATGCGGGATGTCCAACGCGGGATCGGGCGCCGGTGGATTCCAGCGTCCGCCAGTGCGCGCGCGTTCACGCGCGATCGAGGCATCCGACATCCGCCCGACCGAGGCGATCAGGTCAGGCATCATGTCCGCGGCCTCGAGCGCATGCAGATATTCGCGGCCGACGAAATTGCCGGCCTGGAACAGGAGGGCGGTGCGCAGGGTCATCGCAGCCTAGTTGTGGTCCCAGATGTTGTCCTTGATCCAGTCGCCATACTCGGTCTGAATCCAGACGCGCGGATCGCGGAACGTGTCGGCGATTGTCTCGAACTCGTTTCGGGACATGCCGACATAGTCGAGCCAGCGTGCTATATCGCCGGGAACGACATGGTCATACTGGCGCACCATTTCGATGCCCTCGGCGCGGGACATGATGCCGTTGCGGATGTCCCGGCAGGCATGATCGGTCACCCGCCCGTATCCGAACTTCACATACTTCATGTAATCGTGAATGCCGTTGTCGTGGATGTTGTTCAGGTTGGCGTCACGCGCATAGGTTCGGTCGAACGGGATAGGATTGGTTTCGAACCCATAGGTGTCGATCATGTTCTGGGTGTGCTCGGCCTGGTTCCAGCCGAAGAAGTTGGAGATGAAAACGCCGCGTACGTCGACGCGTTCGATCTCCTCATCCGAGGGATACTTGGCCCAGAGCAAATCCTTCTCTTCCAGCCCCTCGATCCCGACGAAGTCGTACCAGTCATATCCGCGCAGCAGGTGCTCGACGCGGTACTTCGCGGTGTACTCGACCATGTCCTTGTAGGAGTGCATGCCGCCCATGTTCATGAAGCCATGCTCGCCCCAGATGACCAGGGAAATGTCAAAGCGCACGGCGATCTGAACGGGAACAGCGTTGATGCCCATATGGGCGTGCATGTCCGGATCGCCCATCTTCTTGAGCCCCGCGCGGTTCAGCTTCTTCAGGGTCTCGATGCTGGGCGTGAAGTGATAGTGATCGCACCCGAACACCTCGCGCATGCGCTGGATGTTTCGCATGCCCACGTCGGTGTGATTGTTCTCGCCATAGGTCACGAGGAGCGGGTTCATCCCGTAGACCTTGGTGAGCAGGTGAATCTGGTAAAAGCTGTCCTTGCCGCCGCTGACAGGAATCAGGCAGTCGTAGTTGCTGCCGTCCGGCGAACGGTAGTCGTCGCACAGCTCTCGGAACATCTCCTCGCGCGCTTCCCAGTCGACCGAGGCCTGCTCTTCGTGGGTGCGACAGCCGCTGCACACCCCCTCCTCGTCAAACACGATGGCCGCGGCCGAGGCCGCCGGGTAAACGCAACGCGTGCAGTATTCCATGCGCGGTGGTGTGATGCGCGGTTCGAGGGTGTCGCTCATGACAGCTCTTCTTCTTGATCAAATGTTATACGGATAACGGACGTTGTAGCCGCGCCTGTGCAGCTGTCGCTTGGCGCGCTTGTAGGCATTCTCGGTGAAGTGAAAGATGTTTCCCGCCGCGACGGCGCTTGCGCCGCCCTTGTCGATGCCCGGCCGGAAGTGTTCGAAAGTACCGACCCCGCCGCATGCAATTACGGGAATGCCGACCACATCGGCCATGGCCCGGATGATCTCCGTGTCGTAGCCCTCGGCGCTGCCGTCGCGGTCGATGGAGTTCAGCATGATCTCACCGGCACCGCGCGCTTCCGCCTCGCGCGCATAGGCAAGGGGATCGTCATCGACCCGCGTACGTCCCTGGTCGACATACATTGCGTGGCCGCCGTCCTCGCGCCGGACATCGATGCCGACAACCATTGCCTGCGTGCCATACTTCTCCGCGACTTGGGTGACCAGGCCAGGTTGATGATAGGCCTGGGAGTTTATGATGACCTTGTCGGCGCCGTTGTGGATGAACGCGTCGACGTCCTCGATGGCGCGAATCCTGCCGCCGAAGGTCAGCGGCATGAAGGCCTTTTCCGAAATCTGTCGCAGTATCCCGACGATGTCGTCGGCGCCCTTGAGCTTCATGTCGTCGCGCCGTAGGTCGTAGTCGCCCTCGCGGGTGATGTCGATATAGACCAGCTCGTCCGCAAGCCAGTCATTCAGTCGGGCAAGCTGATTGATCGGATTGCCGATCACCTTGAACTCGCGGAACCCTTCGCTGCGCACGATCAGGCCGTTCATCAGGAACAGCACGGGTATGATGCGGGTCTTCAGCATGTCGCGGTCTTCTAAAGCCGGGCGAACATGTCGAGCAGTGCGAGTCCGACGCGCGCACTTTTTTCGGGATGAAACTGTGCGCCGAATATATTCTCGCGCTCGACCGCGGCCGTGACCGGCCCGCCATAGTCGACTGTCGCGACCACATCTTCCGGCTCTGCCGCATTCAGCTGATAGGAGTGTACGAAGTAGCAGCTGGTATCTCCCTCGATGCCGTCGAACAGGCGCGCGCCGTCACGAACTGCCAGCTCATTCCAGCCGACCTGGGGTAGGCGTAATTTTTTCGGTCCCCGCGGGATAATCTCGACGCGTCCCGGAATCCAGCCGAGCCCGTCGCACGCCTCGAACTCCGTCCCGGTTTCGGCCAGTAGCTGCATGCCGAGACAGATGCCCAGAAGGGGCTTGTCCCGCTCGCGGACATGCGCGTGCAGGGCGTCGGCGAATCCCGATTCCTGGAGCCGCTTCATGGCGGCCGGGAATGCGCCCACCCCGGGCAGGATGATTCGGCTTGCCTGCTCGAGATCGTCGGGGCTTTGCGCCACCAGAACCTCGTGACCCAGATACACCAGGGCGTTGCAGACGGACTGGATGTTGCCCATCCCGTAGCTGACGACACCGATCACGCGGGTGGTTCCGCCGTTTCACGCAGGCGGGGAAACGCTTTGAACGCGTTTTCTTGCAGAATCTTGCGCATGGCCGTGTCCGGGAGACCCGCGCTCGCGAGTTTGCCGAGCGTCCAGGCCGGGTTCATCAACTGGCCGTCGCAGGAGAAGATCACCCGGTCCTCTCCAACCGTCTCGACCATGGCGCGGATATTGGCGTCATGGTGATCGGCGGTGCTCGTCGCGATATCGAACCAGACATTTTCGAGGTCGGCGAAATCCCAGTACCGCCAGGTCGCGTGCGCCGCGATGAAGTTCAGGTGCGGCCGCGCTCGGGCCAGCCGGTCCATGCCCGGCAGATGCGCCATGATTGGCCAGTCCGGCTTGTCGTCGAGCGCGTCTAAGATCTCCAGATAGCCGGGATCGTCCAGATCCTTGCCGTAGAAGTCCTGGATCGTCTTGACGCCCACGAAGCGCGGATCGCCGCGATACTTTGCCAGCTCCGAAATCGAGGTTGCGATCTCCAGTGGATTGATGACAACCAGGCCGCGCGCCCGGGGCTCGGCGTCGAGGAAGGCACGTGTTTCGGCATTGCCCTCGACGATCTCGTGGTTCAGCGCGCGGATCGAATTCGAGATCGCAATTCGATAGCCGAGCGCATCGAAATCTTCACTGATCTGCGCAAACGAGATTCGCGGCTCGATGATATTCCAGCCGCTGGTGTGCCAGTGGGTATCTACCTTCGGCGTGTCGCGCAGGGCTTCCCAAGCCGATGGCGCCGGCGCGGGGTGTGTCGGCGGATCGATCTTGAGCACGCGCGAGAGTGTACCGCGCCTGATGGCCATGCGGTCAGCTTCGGACAGGCGCGCGCCTTCCAGCATGAAGTAGGGCGCACCCTCGGCGGCGAGTGGCGCGCTCGAGGCGCAGTAAAGCCGGTCAGCGCCGATCCGCTCGGCCAGATGTTCGATCCCGCCGCTCTGGGTGACCGTGGAAATGTCGAAGACGATGTTCTGGTGATCGCGCGCAACGGCGATCATGTCGGCGATATTGTTGTAGCCGCTACGGCCCATCCAGCGGATGAGCACGTCACCGCCGGCTGGCGCCACATGGCGGGCAACGGCGGCGAGATCCTGCCGGCCCCACACTCCGGCCTGGATCGGAAAATTCAGCGCCGCACATTCGCGCGCGAACACCTCGGTCACATAGTCGGCCCAGGACCAGTTCTGGGGCGCCGGGAAAAGAGCGGCGGCAACGAACGGGCCTTCGGCAATCTCGCGCAGCCGATCTGCGTGGAGGTCGTAGCCGATCAGGTTAACGACCGCGAGCGGCGACAGGCGGCCGCCCGATCCGGTGCAGATGTCGGCTGTCAGCGAATTGCCTTCCCGCTCGTCGAAATAGACGGCCTTGAAGGAAGCGGCGAGCGCGTGGTCGATGCCGAACCGGTCGAGGCGCGCGATGGCGTCGGCCGCTTCTCCACCTCGCCCGCTGGTCGGGTCCCGGTCGATGAAGATGCCGCCGTCGATCATGTCGAAGTCTTTCGCTGACCGATTGTACGCAACATGCTGAGGTTGCCGAGAACCTTGGTGAAAGCCGCGATCACGTCGTCCAGGTCGGCCTCGCGCATCGGCGGACGCATGAATTCATGGATCAGCAAACGCTGGTTTGCAGCTTCCGTGACCGGACAAAGCCCCGGAGGATAGAAGTCGCTTCGGGCCTGGAAGATTGGGAGGTTGTAGACGGGCTGCACGTAGCCTGCGCGCACCAGCGGGCCTTCGCCCTCGCGCAGTTCCGTCACCGGAAGTTCGGCCTTGAGGGCGTCCACCAGCACGCTCGACGGCACGCCGGTTTCGTCGGGATCGTAGCCGAGCGCGTGCACGTAGTAGACGTGATCACCGGCGGGCTCGGTCGTCGGCATCGAGAGGCCCGGAAGACCCGCCAGCCCGGCCTCGAGATATGCGACATTCTTCTTGCGCGCGTCGATGAGGCCTGGCCCCTTGGCGAGCTGGCACAGGCCGATGGCCGCCTCGATCTCGCCCATGCGGTAGTTGAAGCCGATCATGTTGGTCAGGTCGCTCACGCCCTTCCCGGCCACCACGGCTTCTGCGTGATTGCGTATCAGCTGGCAGCGTTCGGCGAACCGATCGTCGTTCGTCGTGATCATGCCGCCTTCGCCGGTGTGGATGTGCTTGTGGTAGTTGAAACTGAAGACGCCCATGTGGCCGAGCGTACCGACCGGGCGACCCTTGTAGGTGGCGAACGGGCTCTGGGCGCAATCCTCGATCACGACGAGATCGTGAGCCGCGGCGAGCTCCATGATCGGGTCCATGTCGGCGGCCATGCCGAAAATATGGACCACGACGATCGCTTTCGTGTTCGGCGTGATGCGCGCGCGGATGCTTTCGGGGTCCAGGCAATAAGTTTCCGGGTTGATGTCCGCGAATACGGGCGTCGCGTTGTAGACCATGGGCGCGACGCAGGAGGCCGACATCGTGTAGGGCGAGACAATGACCTCGTCGCCCGCACCGACCCCGGCCGCGCCGCACGCGGCGTAGAGCCCGCTCGTTGCGGAATTGACCGACACGGCATGGCGGGCACCGCAGGCCGCAGCCCATTCCTGCTCGAAGGCCTGCACCTGGGGGCCGCCGAAGAAATCTTGATGCCAGCCGCCGATGAAACGTGACAGGATTCCACTCTCCATCACCTCTGCGACCGCGGCCTTCTCCGGCTCCCCGATCACGCGGTAGGCGGGGAAGGGCTCGGTTCGGACCGGCGCGCCGCCGTCGATTGCGAGTTGGGTCAATGGAGATCTCCGGTGATCGGCATCTGCGAAATATCCCGGCAGAGACGTTCGATCGCGATGGCCCCGTCGGCGTCGCTCGCCAACGCCACACCGCGCGTGATGGCCGCATGAATGTTGTCGACCGCGCCAGCCAGTGCGCGATCGAGGCCGGTCTCGACGGCTTCACCTGCGCCAAGATGGGTGCGTCCGGGA
This sequence comes from Rhodospirillaceae bacterium, assembly GCA_038140435.1. Taxonomy (GTDB): domain Bacteria; phylum Pseudomonadota; class Alphaproteobacteria; order UBA6615; family UBA6615; genus UBA8079. The sequence continues at coordinate 86,786 of JAYQGE010000007.1, forward strand.
TACAGGCGATGGTCTTCCGTCCGTCGCCGTCGCACCCGGAAGCCCGAATCCTCGATGCGCAGGATGCCGCGCGCGCAGGCGATCTCGACTTCAAAGCGGGCGTAGTCCTTGCTGTCGCTCCCGAGCAGGTAGACAGGGCACCCGCCTGGCCCGGACAGGAGCGCGTCGACGGTCGGGTCTTCCGCGCTGTACTCCTCGGTGCGCCGCAATGCGGCCCGGGGTGACAGCGGCCCCACCAGATGCTGCAGGAGATCGAGCATGTGGCTGCCCGTATGCATGAGGCCTTTTGCGTAAAAAGCGGTGACGGTGCGCACGGGCCCCCACGCGCCGGAGGCCATCTCCTCGCGGAGCCGGTCCATTTCCGGGTCCCAGCGGCGCAGGTAGTTCACGCAGATTTTCTTGCCGGCGGCGTTGTAGGCATCACGCAGCGCTTCGGATCGCGCCGGGTCGCCCGTCATCGGCTTCTCGCAGAAGACGATCTTCGCAGCGCTCTCGACCAGCCGTGCGAGCAGCGCCTCATGGGTTTCGGTCGGCGTACAGATGCTGACCACGTCAAAGTCGTCGCGCGCGTCGAGGCAGGCATCGAGGTCAGCATACCCATCTTCGATCTGCCATCGGTCCATGAACTCGCGCCGCCGCGTCGCGTCGGGTTCGACGCAGGCCGCCACGCACATCCGGCTGTCGGCGCGATAGGCGCCGGCATGGCTCAGAACGGTCGTCCCGTCATTCGCCTCGTCGTATCCGCCCGCGATCTCTCCGCAGCCGACGATCAGCACTGAAAGCACCTCATGCGCCTTGGACATCGATTTCCAGGAAAGCCAGCATGTCGGACAGGTCGAACTGCGGGTTGGACGGGTAGAGGGCCTCGAACACGGAACGGATGACCCGAAGGTCCTCGGGCGTGTCGAGGGTCAGCCGCAGGTCCGGCGCATGATGGTGCGCCGGTGCGGTGACGGCCGCGACGCGATAGCGGTCGGGGTTGTTGTAGATGTAGAGCGAAACATGTTCGCGATCACCGGGGGCGTTCGTGCGCCGGTCGACGTCGGCGAGTATGTCGGTCGCGAAGATCTGTGTATCCATGCCGACGGGGAATGTGCGGGGCGCGAGGGCGTTGGACACATAGTCGACGTCGGCCGCAAGGTAGAAATCGATGACATCGGTGACGATCGCCGGGTCTATCAGCGGGCAATCACCCGTTGTCTCGACGATCAGGTCGACATCGTTGGCCCGGGCGGCACCGAGGACCCGGCCGAGCACGTCTTCCTCGGAACCCCGGAAGCAGCCGACCCCGAGTTGCTCCGCCAGCGCGACGACCGGATCGTCCGTGTCATTTGTCGTCGTGGCGACGATGATGTCGTCCAGTCGTGCCACCCGTCGCAGTCGTTCGATCATGTGCGCCAGCATCGGCTTCCCGGCCGCGTCCATGAGGACCTTTCCCGGCAGGCGGGCCGACGTCATGCGCGCTTCGATGGTGGCGCAGATGCGCAGTGCGCGGCTCACTCGACGAGGTCCCATGACAGCGCGGTGCCGCGTGCAATCGCGGATTTCGCGCGCCGGCCGAGGACATCGGGCAGGTGTTTCGGCGCGAGACCGAAGCCGGGCCGGATCGAGCGCACATGGGTGTCGGTAAACACCTCGCCCGCCGCAATGTCCTGTACGACATACAGCGATCGCCGGAACACCGCGTTGCCCCTCTCGCTTTCCTTGCGCTCGTAGTCGACATGGCCGAGCGCTTCCCAGGCCTCGCGGCAGCTCGACACCAGCAGCGCCAGTTCGTCGGGCTCGAGCGAGAATGCCGAGTCCGGTCCTTCGTCGTTCCGTGACAGCGTCACATGTTTCTCGATCAATGTGGCGCCGAGGCTGACGCTCGCGACCGAAACGGCCGTTCCCAGCGTGTGGTCGGACAGGCCGACGGCCACGTCGAATCGGTCGGCAAGGTCGCCGATGGTGCGCAGGTTCGAGTCGCTCGGCGGCGCCGGGTAGCCGCTCACGCAGTGCAGCAGGACGATATCGTCGCAGCCGCCGGCCCGCGCCGTCTCGACGGCCTCGTCGATTTCGTCACGGTTCGCCATGCCGGTGGAGATGATCATGGGCTTGCCGGTCGCGGCGACGCGGGCAATCAGGGGCAGGTCGATGGCCTCGAAGGATGCGATCTTGTAGGCCGGCACATCGAGAGTTTCGAGGAAGTCGACCGCTGTCGCGTCGAAGGGCGCGCTGAACATCGCGATGTCGATCTCGCGCGCCTTTTCGAACAGGGCGTGGTGCCAGTCCCACGGGGTGTGCGCTTCTTCGTAGAGTTCATGCAGGCTGCGTCCGTCCCATAGCCCGCCCGATATCCTGAACTCCGGAGAATCGTGATCGATGGTCATCGTGTCTGCGGTGTAGGTTTGGAGCTTCACCGCGTCAGCTCCGGCCTCCTTGGCCATCTCGACGACGGCGAGGGCGCGGTCCAGGTCGCCATTGTGGTTGGCCGACAGCTCGGCCACGACATACGGGGGATGATCCGGCCCAATCGACCGGTTGCCGATCCTGACATTTCTGGGTGTGCTGCCGTTCATCGGGCTAGTTCCGGTGGATGATATGCGCGCTGTTGAGGGCGCGGATGTCGGGGTTGGTGTCGAGGAAGTCGATCACGTCGTCGGTCGTGAAGGCGGCGTTCCCGGGATAGAGGGCTTCGTAGATCTGCGTCGTCACTTCCAGGTCTTCGGGGAAGTCCACCGTCAAGCGGTAGTCGGCCCGATGGCCGCCGCCGGTCAGGGAGCCAAGTCTGAATCGATCGGGATTCTTGTGAAAGAACGGGGTGACATGTTCGCGATCGAACGCGTCATCGGTTTCCCCCGTCGCCGTCCGCAGTGCGCTTATCTTGACCGCCTCGACATCGAGCCCGTGCGGCCAGGTGCGCTCAAGGGTGTTGCTGGCGTAGTCGAGGTCGCCATCCGTCATGAGTTGCACCAGGCCGTCGATGACGGCGGGATCGGTGAACGGGCAATCGGCCGTGAGGCGCAGGATGATCTCCGCATCGCTTTCATCCGCGGCCTGAACGTATCGTGCGAGGACGTCGTGCAGGGAACCGCGCACGCAACGAATGCCCGTCTGTCTGCAGATCTCTGCAACGCGGTCGTCGCCCGGCTCGACACTGGTGGCAACCACGATTTCATCGATCTGCGCGGACCGGCCGATGCGCTCGAGTTGGCGCAGCAGCATGGGCTGTCCGAGAATCGGCGCAAGGACCTTCCCCGGCAGGCGGGAGGACGACATGCGAGCCTGAACGATGGCGACGGTCCTGGGGCGTGTCGAGACCATGGGCGCTCAAGGACGGCCCGCGATGTTATTGATGGCTTCGACCACCCTGGCACTGGCGTTCTCGATCGGCGGCACGGGCGTCCGCTCGCCGTCGCTGTCGAGTCGTTGCCGGAGCAGGGCGTGCAGGGCTTCGCGATCGGTGGCGCAGGGGGTCAATCCCTGCAGCACGGTCGGGACCAGGTACATCTGACTCCTTGCCGGCAGGATCGCCATCGTATTGAGCCCAGCGAGCGCCGCCTCGACGAGCAGGCTTGTCGAGAGGCCGACGACCAGGTCGGCGGCAAACAGCAGTTCGAGGGGGCGGCCTCCTTCCGACACCGTGTCGAACCGGCTCAGATAGTCTGAGTATCCGGATGCCGGGTCCTTCGGGTGCGCGCGAAACACCAGATACGGCTCGCAAGGCAGGGCGTCGACGGCGTCGAGAAACTCTTCCAGGACAATCTCGGTGCGGCGGTCACTCGTTCCCCGACCCGTCAGCGTGTATTCGGGCGACCGCCGCTTGATGTCCATCCCGAGCCCGTCGGACCCCTCGCCGAGGAACACCACCACCGGGCGATCCGATGGCGCATTCGGCAGCATTCGTCGCCGGTGTGCGTCGGTCGGTTGTGTGCGCAGCCGTGCTGCCTCGTCCCGGACGCTGTCGTAGTAGGGGTGGCCGGTCACGACGATTTGCTCACGCGGGTATGACAGGCCGGCAAAGGCCTCCGCCGTTCGGTCATCGCACACCAGCAGGCGGTCGGGTGCATGCGCGACGGGGTCCGTATCGCGACCGCGGAACCGCAGGCCCGGATTGGCGGGACCATCGACGAAACCGATTGACCGCACGCCGGCTTCCCGCGCCGCATCCACGAGCGCAAAGCCGAATGTGTCCGGGTTCTCGGAAGTTCCGATCATCAGCACAGTTGCATTTGTGTTTTCGATATACGCCGCGGCATCGCGGTTTTCCGGAGCCGGCGTGGCGGAAATTTGTCGGTCTCGGAAGAAGTCAGCCGCCGCCGCCGCGGCAGCCAGAGCGATTTGCCACCCTGCGTGCTGCAATTCGCCGATAACAGGTGCGATGAAGTTCGCCGCACCCGGGTCTTCCACATAAATCAGAATGCGCCCGCGCGGCATGAGCCCGGGTCAGTAATCCTGATCGATGCGATTTGTGTACTCGAGAATTTTCGCCGACCGCAGGCGCGACGTGTCGGTTGCCTCGCGCGACGGGAACAGCCGGAACTGGAGCCACTCCCGATGCCTGCCCTCGGCCGGAATGCCGGCGCGGTGGAGGCACCGCGCGACGTTGACGAACATGATCGTCCCCGCGGGCCCGGTCATTTCGACACGGTGGGGGTTTGCCTCTATGTCGGCTGTCATCTGGCCGGCTTCCTTGCGCGATGCATAGCCGCTCCGGATGATGTCCTTCGTGGCAGGTATATTGATCGCGGACGTCGGTCCGCCGTCGCTGTCGACGTCGTTCAGCAGCACGAAGATGGCGAGCATCGAAGTGGGACCGCTGTCGTTGTGCCAGCGATCGGAATAGACCTCGCCCTGCGCGAGCACCTCCTCGGGAACGTGCCGGGTGAGGCGGAAGGCACCCGAGTTCACGAGGAACGGGCCGCCGAAGTAATGTTCGAGGAAGCCGACGATGCGTTCATTGAAGACGTCGAAGACATCCGGCGCGCGGCTTGCGAAGGCATCGGCCTCGACGATCGTCATATAGTCCGAAGGATTGCTCCCGACGGTCTCGGCGGCAGCCAGCAGGCGTGCACGGATCCGCGCGACCGTCTCGTCGTCGAGCCAGCCATGGACCTTGGCCAGGCCGTGGCGGCGCAACTCGGCCACAAGCTCGATTGTCTCGGGGTCACAGGCAGGTTTGCTGTGCGAGATGCCCAGCAGCCGGTGCAGTCCCGAATCGATCGAGCCGTACAGGTTCTGCCGGAATCCGGCGAGGTTGCCGTACATACGCCGCGAGAGTACGGGGAACGGCCAATGGGTGAAGGGGTCGCCGGCGAACCCCCTCGCGAAGGAGGCCGCGCGCCGGATGACGGACATGGGGTTTGGCATTTTCAGGGTTTCAACGGTCGCTTCGCTCGGTGCAGCCGGGGCGCGGTTATCGATTTTCCACGCTACCGCACTCCGGGTGAACGCATGTTCATCCGCATTTTCGATCAACACTGCCCGGCGTGCCGGGCGTCCGGTTCCGGGGCTGCCGCCGC
>JAYQGE010000007.1:92386-111131 GCA_038140435.1 Rhodospirillaceae bacterium
CGACATATTCTGGGGCTACGCAGACGCGTCGGCGCAACCCCTAACCACCACGTCGGCCAGCGTGTTTCCGCGCGGCCAGTTTAGTGTTCACGCCGTGAACTGGTACGTGTTCACGGCGTGAATGTCAATTCCGCAAGTACATGGCATATCAAGGTTCTTTGGCATTACGGCGGTGTTTTCGAGGTGTAAATCCGTGTTTTGCCGGTGCCAATTCGTTGAGTGGACAAGGCGCGGGATTGATCCTATAGGTGAGGAAATTCGCCGATCGGGTCGCAGGGCAGGAAAATCGGGTTTTCGATGCGCATAGCACCTTCATTCCTTACGCTCGTTTTCCTGGCGCTCTGGCCATTCATCAGCTTCCTCAACAACAATCAGGACGATGCGCTGGTCTACGGCACGAATGTGCTGATCTATGCGCTGGTGTTCGTGGTTCTGGTTGCCCTGATCGCGCTGATTGGTGTCGCGCTGGCCGGTCGCACACGCGCAACAGCCGTCATGCATGTTTGCGGCATCGCGAGCGTACTTCTGTTCAGTTATCTGCCCGTGTCGGGATTCCTGTCGGGCCTTGGCATCTCGCTCGGGACCGTTCGGATTGCGATCTGGGCGTTGCTGTCTCTGGCCATCCTGGCTGCGGTCTGGCGGTACGCACGCAACGCCGCCGCCGCCCGGGTTTTGCTTGCCGCGGCGAGTGTCATGATCGCGATGCCGCTGTTCGGCCTGGGGGTGTTCGCCGTTTCCGGCACGAGCACCGATACCAGGTCGTCCGCAGCGGTCGCGCCGCGCGACGAGGCGCGGCGCGAGAATGTCTACTGGTTCGTGTTCGATGCGTATGCCCGCGCGGATGCGCTGGCGGACTATTTCGGCTACGACAACAGCCGTTTCGTGGCTGAGCTTGAGTCCCGCGGGTTCGACGTCGCCGCGAATGTTCTCGCGAATTACGCCAGCACCAAGCTCTCGATCAGCACCACCGCGGATATGGATTATTTTCTCCCCGAGGGTGCGCCGCTGCACCCGTCGATGTGGACAGCGAGACTGCAGGGCTTCAATCGCGTCGTCGAAACCTTCAAGGCCCTGGGCTATCGCTACGTCCATGCCGAGCCGGGCGGCAACAACCTGAAGACCCGCTGTGGCGGCAACGAGGACCTATGTGTGACGGCGCCCACCGGCGGAACGATCGGCGTCAGCGAGGCCGAGGTCGGATTGCTGCAGCTCACGCCGCTGTTTCCGATCATTCGTCGTCTGCTGCCTGACCTGCTGAGTTTCGATTTTACCAACATCGAAGACGTGATGGCGCGATTCTCGCCTGCATCCGAGAAGCCCACATTCCTGTTTGCGCACATTCTGTCGCCGCACCCGCCGCAGCGGTTTGACGCGCGGTGCGGGCACCTCGATGCGGTCGAGTTCGATCTCGCCGGCGAGGACTATTCGAAGCTGGTGGACGCCTACCTCAACGACCTGACCTGCCTCAACGCGGAGATCATCGCGATGGTCGATCGGATCGTCACGGAGGATCCCGGTAACCCCTTCGTTATCCTGCAATCCGATCACGGGTTCCGGGGCGCGCCGGCGCTGGTCCCGCGGCGTACGGTTCCCCGTGTTCCGCCGGCACTGCTCTCCTATGCCAATCTGCATGCTATGCGGGCCCCCGAATCGTGTGATACGAGGTCTTCGGAAGACTTCAGCCCCGTCAACACGTTCCGTATCGTGTTGTCGTGTATCGACGGGGAGCCGCGCGAGCTTTTGCCGGCACGGCAGTTCAGGACCGAGAATGGTGTTCTCCATGCGTTTGATTCCGATGTCCGCCGTCCGCAGCAATAACGGCCGAGAGGTGCGACCTGCCGGCGCGTCTCGCATGCTGCGAATCGCGCTAGCGGTGGCGGCGCTGGTCGGGTTTTCGACGCCGGCACATGCCTATATCGATCCGGGCACCGGGGGCATGCTTTTGCAGCTCCTTCTCGGCGGCGTCGCGGGGGCTCTGGTGATCGCGAAGCTTTACTGGCTCCGCATCAAGGAAGGCTTCCAGAGCATCTTCGGGGGCGGCACGAAATCCGAGAAATCGGGCGACGGCGACTCCGGAAGCTGACCCCTCAGAGCATCGGACGCGCGGTGAGCCTCACATTCGACCCGGGATCGTTCAAGGATCCTGACGGACGCATTTTCGAGCATGCGGGTGAAATCTACCGGACGCTCTCGCCAACCGCCGCCGCGCGCATGCGCGCGCGAATTGAAGATGGCACGTTGGCATCCCTGGTCGATCAGGAACTTTTGATCGACAGCGATCTGGTTTTGGTTGCGGATATCGGGCTGGAGGCCGGCGATCTCGGCGAGACCGTGATGCGCCACACCCGCATTCCCGTCATGACCTACCCGTCGGAATGGTCATTCGACATGCTCCGGGATGCCGCGCTCGTGACCCTCGACCTGTTGCAGCAGTGCCTGGAGCGCGACCTGATCCTCAAAGACGCCACCGCGTTCAACGTGGCGTTCCATGACGGCGGGATGCGGTTCTTCGATACCCTGTCCATCGACGACTACGCCGATGGGGCGCCGTGGGATGGCTATGCCCAGTTTTGCCGGGAGTTCCTGTTCCCGCTGATGCTCACCAGCTATCGGGGAATCGAGTTTCAGCCCTGGCTGCGCGGCAGCCTGTCGGGCATTCCGGTCCGAAGTTTTGCGCGACTCTTGAGCTTCCGCGAGAAATTCCGTGCACCGGTCATGAAGCATGTCGTCCTGCAAGCGAAGCTGGATCGGAGTTTTGCGGAGAGCGACACGGAAATGCGCTCCTCGTTCAAGGCGATGAAATTCTCCAAGCCCATGATCCTGGGGAATGTCGCTGGGCTTGCGAAAACGATCCGCAAGCTGGGTTACGAGGCTGGCGATTCTGTCTGGGGGGACTATGCGTCGAGCCACTCCTACAGCGCGGATGACGAATCCACCAAGCGGGAGTTCGTCGATGCGGCGGTCGATCAGCTCAAGCCGGCGACCGTCGTCGACCTGGGCGGCAATATCGGCGACTACAGCCTGCTTGTTGCGCCGCGGGTCGAAAGGGTCGTGTGCGTTGATATCGACCCGGCGTGCATCAACACCCTCTACCGCCGCATTCGCGACGGCGGCCCCGGAAACGTTGTCCCGATGGTGGGGGATCTCTTGAACCCCACTCCGGCGATGGGCTGGAATCTGTCCGAACGGCGCGACCTCTTCGGCCGGATTGGCGCAGATTCTTTCCTGGCCCTGGCGCTGGTGCACCATCTTGCGATCGGGGGGAACGTTCCGCTGCCCCAGATCGTCGAAGTCCTTCGCCGGATCGCGCCGACGGGCGTGGTGGAGTGGGTCGACAAGCGCGATGCGATGGTTCAGCGCATGCTTCGGAATCGCACGGATGTCTTCGGGGAGTATCGCTGGGAGGTGTTCCGATCCGAACTCGAGGAGCGGTTCGAGATCGTGCGCACGGTAGACACCCATGACGGTGCGCGCCGGCTGTGCCAGCTGGCGCCCAAATGACGCTCCGGCTCAGATACTGGCGAGGAGCCTGACCAGCCCGTCCGCGTCGAGCCATTCGTCGTTGGTGTTGCTGGCGTATTGAAAACCCGCGGGGATCACCGTCGCCCCTTCGGCTTCGTGCTGGGCCTGGACATTTTCGTCCTGCGACGGACAGATCACATAGCGCCCGTTGCGTTCGGCGACAGCTGCGGTGTCGTCTTCCGAGATCAGAAGCTCGTGCAGTTTCTCGCCCGGACGAATGCCGATGATGTCGCGTGGTACGCCGGGCGCCAGCGCCTCCATCATGTCGATGACGGTCATGCTTGGCACCTTCGGAACGAAGATCTCGCCGCCTTTCATGATCGCCGCGCTCGACAGGACGAAGTCGATTCCCTGCTCCAGTGTGATCCAGAACCGGGTCATCCGGTCGTCGGTGAGCGGGATGGAATCACAGCCCTCCGTCACCAGTCGCCGGATCAGGGGCACGATGCTGCCGCGTGAGCCGAGGACATTGCCGTAACGAACGACGCTGAATCGTGTTGGCGAATTGCCCGCGAGCGTGTTGGCCGCAACGAAGAGCTTGTCAGATGCGAGCTTGCTCGCGCCGTAGATGTTGATCGGGTTGACGGCCTTGTCGGTGGAAAGTGCGATGACGCGCTCGACCCCGCAGTCTATGGCTGCGCTGATGACATTCTCGGCACCGTAGACATTCGTGCGAATACATTCGAAAGGATTGTACTCGGCCGCAGGCACATGCTTCAGCGCTGCGGCGTGGACGACGCAATCGACGTCGCGCATCGCCATGCGGAGCCGGTCGACATCGCGAACGTCGCCGATGAAGTAGCGCAGTTCCTCCCGTCCCGCGAAGGCGGATTCCTGCTGCATGTCGTACTGTTTGTGCTCGTCGCGCGACAGGATGATCAGCTTGCGCAGCTTGTAGCGGTCGAGAAGCGTTGTGGAGAACTGGCGGCCGAACGAGCCCGTGCCGCCCGTCACGAGGACGGTCTTCCCATTGAGGTCGATCGCGGTGTTGCTATCTGGCATGACTTCCTTCGGACTTCGGCGTCAAATCATTGGGCCGGGTCGGGCCGACCGATCATTGCGCCCCCGAATACGCAAAGCCATGCGGCCTGTCACCGGTTTTTTTCAACACCCGGGCCTTGCGCGCCCGGCTGGGGCCTTCAGGTGGATTGCCGCTCGATCACCGCAAAAATCCGGAACGCCATAAGCGGACCGACGACGGGGAGGAGAATTCGTTCGATGGCCAGCATGGGCGGAACCAGCGCCGCGGGGATGAGTGTCCAGGGGCGGAAGCCTCCGGTCAAAGGATATGCAAACAGGCTCGTCAATTGTGTTTCGCGGATGCGCAGCCCGGGGAAACGCTCGGCAAACCGGTCTGCCTGACGCCGAAGCATCAGTGTCGGGATGGCCTGGTTCGCGTCGAACGGGTCCCGTCCGGGATCGGCTGCGCCGACCGCGAAAACATCGGCCCGCATGTCGACCGGTTCGGGGTGCATGTAGCTGTAGAAGAGGTTGCTGAGCGGCGTGATGGCCGGCTCGGAGACGATGATGCGGCCGCCTGGCCGCAGCACCCGCGCCGCCTCGTCGAGAAAGAGTGCCGGGAACTCGATGTGGTGCAGCACATCGAACAGGACGATGTTTCCAACCGACGCGCCGGCGAACGGCAGCCTGGCTGCATCCGCGACAGCATCGAGCCATGGCGCGCTCACGATGTCGGTCGATATCGTGTCGGGCGCGTAATCCTTGAAGTTGCCCGATCCGCCGCCGATCTCGAGGGTCGGTCCGGGCGCGCGCGCTTCGGCGATGCGCCGGTACAGGTCCGTGTAGACGGACCGGAGCGAGGCCTTGCGCGCCCAGGCGTCCCGCGCATCGTGCGAACGTGTGCCGTCGGCAGAAGGCATCACGTTGATCGCGCGGCCGGCGTTGCGGTTTTGGAGGTCATCGAGGCGATTGTTCGGATTCGTCGATGGTCACGATCTTCGAAAGGTTGACCGTCCCTTCCTCCAGCACCGGGCAATGCAGGAATACGGTGCTCGGATTGTTCTTGCCGTTCCGCACGACCCAGTGATTGCCCAGGCTGTTGAATGAGAAGGGGACGCCCTTCTTCATCTTCGGATAGAAGGCATAGGACAGGGAATCGAACAGGAGAGCCAATCCCGTGCGCCCGGGAAAGTTGGGGATGCGGTCGGAAAGGTCGCTGGTTTTCAGAAGCGGCGCCACGATCGCCGCGAATTCCGCTTCGTCGATCAAACCCTTGGCACGCCCGAAGTCCGCGAGCTCGACGGTGTAGTTGATGTAGCGCCAGCCGATCACGAGGCTCATGAGCTTGAGTAGCTTCATGCGAAGGTCTGCGGGGTCGCGGTCGGGCGACCACACGTGATCGAAGTTTCGCAAGTAAAGTGCATCGCCGCTTCGGACCTTGTCCTTGCGGCCGCCGACGACGCGAATGTCCGACCGGTTGATCTGCAGATCGAACAGCACGAATCCGCGCGTTGTGAGGTGACTGTCGATCTGCGAGAAGGAGACCCCGCCGGACTGTTCCGTCCAGAAGGCGATCTCGGTATGCACGCCGAGAACGTCATCGGCGAACATGGCCTCGCCCCCGCGCATGATCATGTCCTCGGTGCCCTCGGTGTCGAGCTTGATGAAGTTCGCCGGTCGAATCCCGAGGCGTTCCGGGGCGGAGTCCAGGGTGAGCCCCTCGATGGTGATCGCCTCGTTGTCACCACCGATATAGTCGATCGGCCGCAGAGACGATTTTGTTCGCTGGGCCTCCGCACCGGCGTAGAAGGTGACGGGACCGTCGCGGTCCGCAAGCGCCAGATTGTGCAGTGTCACATGGTCGGGGAGCCCGGCGTCTACCAACCGTTGGTAGCTGACCGGGTGGGGTTCGAACCCGATGACGGGCGCCCACGCTGCGGGTCCGTCCGGATAGGGCGTGACGATGCCCCCGGCGGCGCCGACGTCGTAAATCGTGACCGGGTCCGCCGCGAACGCCTCGTGAAAACGGGGGGCGAGCCGTGAATCGAGGTCGGCCATGAGGCGTCTGCGCAGCGCGGTGAGAAGCCCCATCAGACGCGCGCTCCGCCGATCTTCTCGAGCATTTCCATTTCCTCGCCGATCCGTGCGTCCCACGTCGGGATCAGGGAATCGGCGCGTGCAGCGATGGCTGCCGCGCGGCGCGTGCGTTCGTCGGGATCGGAATCGAGGGTGATCAGCGCATCGCGCAGGCCCTGCACGTCCCCGGCGCTCGCGATCCGCAGGATCGTGTCCGGCGGCATAAGCTCGTCGGTATCGACGTCGATGCCACGGATGCCGGGCGCTGCGGGGATGATCATGCACACGCCGGTTCTCATCGCTTCCAGGTTGGCGTTTGTCAAGTTGCACATCCGGTTCAGCGATACGTAGACATCGCAGGCCTGCTGCAGTCCGAGAATCCGGTCATGGGCGACCTGTCCGAGGAAATGAAACCGCTCCCCGTGGCCGGCGTCCGCCGCCCGCGCCAGCATCGCAGAGGCGAATGGACCGTCGCCGGCGATGACCGCGCGGAACCGCCCCGGTGCGGCGTCCAGCGCCTGGCAGACCGCGTCGACGAACTCCAGGCAACCCTTGTCCTCGACCAACCGCGCCACGAACAGGATCTTCGTTTCCGAACCCGCGAGTTGCGCCTCCAGATCGGCGCCGAGGGTCCCGGCACCGCGTGGGTCGACGCCGTTGAGCATCATCTTCCGCGGCGTGTCGGGGGCGAGCGCGCGGGCCATCCACTGCTCGCCGCCGCTGCCGTCGCGCGAGCAGATCACCTTCGCGAAGGGTGCGCGATAGGCTCTGCGGGTGATGCCGGCGACCGGGCCGCCGAGGTCGAGCATGTCGTGCATCGCCGGGGGCACGCCCATTACCCGCCAGACCACCGGGATGTCCGTCCGGCGGGCGATCAGCGATGCCGCGTAGATGTTGACCCGGTCGAAGTAGGCGATGTCGGGCGCGACCGTGTCGCACAGGCGCCGGATCTCGCGGTACTGGGCGATCTCGCGCAGATAGCCGCGCGCGCGGCCGAACGCGGCGGGCAGGGCCGCGCGCTGCGGGATCACCGTGATCTCGCGCCCGAATCCCTCGACAGGGAAAGTCAGGGTTTCGGTTTCGGGCCAGCCGACGGCATCGTCCTTGACGGTGAAGACGACGCGCAGGTCGTGCTCGCTGCGGTCGAGGGCTTCCAGGAGGCGATAGACCGTGGGGACACCCCGCGGGTCCCAGCGGCGTGCGCGAATACCTTCTGCGAGGCCGCTGAACAGGCGCGAGACATAGAGAATGCGCATTATGCTCTCTCCGCCGACAGGCCGAGTTCTTCGAGCCAGGCGCGCGACAGGAGCGAGACCGGATTGCGCAGGTCGCCGGCCTCGCGCAGGAAGGTGGCGTAGCCGAAGGGGGCGTACTGGTCGCGGTACATGCCGAAATAGAGCATGCGGCGCAGGAAGGCGTCCCGGCGCGCAGGTCCGCGGCTCAGCCGGATCAGCCGCGACGGGATCAGGACCGCGCGCGCGGCTCCGGACCACTGGTCCACCTTCGGATTGAAATCCCTGAACAGCCCCCGATAATCCCAGCGCGCGAGCGCTTGCGCGAAGAGTTTCTGCCGGAACTTCTGTTCGACGGGGATGTTGCGCCAGAACGCGACGAGCGCGCTGTCCCACAGCGGCAGCGACCAGTCGAGGCCGAGGAACTCGTAGTTCCGCTGACCGTTGATCACGTACTTCGCCTGGCGTTCGTCGAACTCGAACTGCTCGTAGAGTGCGATCGCGTGGTCGCGGTCGAGGGGTTCTGCCGGATCGACACCGAGCTGCGCGAACACCCTTGCGCGCAGCGCATCCAGCCGCGCCGGCGTCTTGAGCGAACGCCACAGGGAGAAGTGCTTGCCGACGATCGCGGCGAACAGCCCGTCGGGCGTGGGGTCGGCGTCCATCAGCGTGGCGGGAATATGTCCGCCGGAGATGAAGTCGCCGGTCTGGCCGTTGACCAGCAGGGCATCGTCGGGGAGCGTGCCCCGCCGGCGGTACTCGCGCAGCGTGATCAGGTCCTGGAAGTTGGGGACGGCGGCGAGTCCGTCGCAGTAGTTCCAGTAGTCCCTGCGCTCGGACCCGGAAAAGAACTTCCGCATCGTGGCCGGGCGGCTGGGCAGAAACGACCAGCGCACATCGAGCCGCTTTGCGATGGCCTTCGCGGCGCGCATCTCGTCATTGCCCCTCGGGCCATAGGTGAACGCGAAGAGATTGTCGTAGCCCTGCTCGACGAACTTGGCGAGGAGGACGCGCGAATCCCGGCCGCCGCTGAGCGGCACCCAGATCGGCCGGCCGTCCGCCGCCGCGATCGTGCGGGCGGCGGCGGCGTCGAGCACCGAGAGGAAGGCTTCCACCAGCTCGTCTTCCGGGCGGTCGTCGAGCTTCGAGGGCATGTAGTCCCGGTAGCGCGCGATTTCCGGTGCGCCATCTCCGTGCCAGACGGCCAGGCTTCCGGCCATGAGCTGGCCAAGCCCGTCGAACAGGGTGCGGCCGCCGGTCACGAAACCGGCCATGGCCGCGTCGGCGACCCCGGCATCGTCCGGTGTGTCGAGGCTCCGCGCGCAGCGCAACAGGTGCGCATCGTTCGACACAGCATCGTCGGTGAAGAAGATGGGCGATGAGCGGCAGTGATCGACGATCGCGCAGACGGTCTGGTGGTTCTGCGCAATAACCGCGAAGTGGCCGGAGACCTCGCCGACGGCCTCTGCCAGGTCGGCGGTGCCGGGAACGCCGCGCGCCAGGGCACGGCGGATCGTCGTCTCGGCTGCCGGGTCTCCGGTCGCGAGCGTATCGACCCCGTCGCCGGCCGTGCGTCGCCAGCCGAACCTGTCCGCCGCGAGGATCTCTGCTGGCATGGGCCCCGGGATCAGCCGACGGGCGCGAGGACCACGGTGCGCAGGCCGCCGGTCCTGCAGATGAAGTCGATGGCATCCTCGTTGGAGATGTCCTCGAAGATGACGCGCTCCACCCCGTCCGTGGGAATCGGGTCCGAACCCGTGTAGCCGCGCGCGGCGACGCGGGCAGTGCCGTCCTGCCATGACGAGGCGGCACGCGGCACGCCGTAGCCGCAGGCGAACAGGTCCTGCAGCACCGCGGCCATGTCGTGTTCGTCCGAGTAGCGCGAGAGATGGGTCTCGAAGATGATGGTCGGCCGCATGACGCCCGACCGGATCGCGTCGAGCATCCCGCGAATGACCTCGACCTCGTGGCCTTCGACGTCCATGCGGATGAGATCGGGGGCGCCGTGCTCCGCAGCCAGCTCGGGCACCGTATATGTGCGGACGGAGATCTGCTCGCCGCTGAGCATGTGTGCGGCGCTGCCGTCGGCGTGGAACGTGCCCAGGTTGGAGTGCGCGGACAGATGGAAGGATGCCGTGCCGGGCCTGTCGGAGACGGCACCTTCGAGGACGGTGATGCGGTCGCCTTCCCCGTTGAGCGCGAGATTGCGATGCAGGAGCGCGATGTTGGACGGGGACGGCTCGATGGCCAGCATCCGTCCCTCTGGTCCGATCAGGCCCAGCTCCATCAGCGCGTAGTAACCGATGTTGGCACCGATATCGAAGACCATCATGCCGGGCTTCGCGATCTGCTCCAGCAGGACCTTGTGATCCACCTCACGGGTCCCGAACAGCAGGAGCGAGCGGCTGATTCCCCGGTCCTCGAGGTCGATCAGCATCCGGTAGTCATGGATCGGTTTCTCAAGGAAACGGCGACGCAGGATCCTGCTGTGAACGCCGGCCACGGCCTGGTTCCCGATGGCGCGGATCAGCGTTGCGGCGCCACGGTCACGCAGCGTCTCATAGATACTCGACAACATTACCTGTTACCCACCACCGGGTTGGAGGACATACTCGTCCAGTTGAAAGGTCTCGACGGGGTTTCCGTCAGTGTCGGATACCGTGTAGCCGGAGGCCGCCGCAAGTGCGTGCAGCTCATTCGCGTCGCGGCCAAGTGCCGCCAGGTGCTGGGGATGCACGCTGACAACGAGTAGCGGTCGAGCTTCGGCGAGAATATCGCGTGCCCCTTCGAGTACCGCGAACTCCGCGCCCTCGACGTCTATCTTGATGACGTCGGGCCGAATGCCGCGCTCACGGCAGAACGCATCGAGGGAGCACTGGCCATGGCGGGTTTCGCGGTAGGCATCTCCGTCCTTCACGGGCGCCCGGGTGTTCATGCCGCTCACGCCGTCATGCTCGTACAACAGAATATCGGAGACATCCGCGTCGCCCACGAGCCGGTCGATCACCTCGACGTTTCCGATGCCGTTGATCTCCAGGTGACGCAGCAGGGTTTCACGGTTCGCCTGGGCCGGTTCGAACGCGAACACCCGGCCGCCGGGGGCGACAACCTGGCTGAGCGGGAGCGCGACAAGTCCAATATGCGCGCCGATATCGAGCACGCATTTCTTGCCGCGGCTGGCCTCGATGCAGAACTCAAAACCGCTGTTGTGCGCCCCGCCCCAGTTTCCGAAGTCGCTGAAGGCGAATTCGCCCGACAGCCGGAACGGACCGTAGGGGCCGATTTGGTGGTTGACGGTATACGAAGATCCGCTGCGCGCGAGCCATCCGCGGTAGACGTTCCCGAGCGGTGTCCAGACCGGGGAGAGGAACCGTAGCGGACCATGACGCAGGCGGCGAAGGGCGGCGACAACGCTCATTGATGTGGGAGTGTCCGTTGCATAGTGTGTGGGCCGCTTTCGCGCCCCGTTATAAAGAGCATTTCGATGTTTCGTAATTCCCTGATTCTTCTCGGGCTGATCGGCGTGGCCGTCTCCGGGCAGGCCGTGGCGCAGGGCGCTGGCGTTCCCAGGTCGGAGACGGTCGTGGTCACCGGATCGAGGCTGCCCTCGACGAGCGCAACCACGCCCGTCAGCGTCACCATCGTAACGCGCGATGAAATTGACGCGTTGCAGCCCGCCGATACGGTTGATTTGCTGCGCCGTATCCCCGGCGTTCACATCGATCAGCCAAGCGGCCTCGGCGGGGTCAGCTCGATCTATGTGCGCGGTGCGGACCCGAACTACACGCAGATCCTGATCGACGGCGTTCAGGTCAACGATCCGACCAACAGTCGCGGCGGGTCCTTCGATGTGTCGTCGATCGACATGCAGGCGCTCGAGCGGGTCGAGGTCATCCGTGGATCCGGCTCGGCCGTTCGCGGGGCGGACGCCATCGCCGGTACGATCAACTTCATCACCCGCGGCCCCGGAACGGAATTGCAGTATTCGCTCGCCGTTTCCGGAGGTGCCGACGGGTACGCACGGACCAGCGTTGGCGCCCGCGGGCCCGTGTCCTCGGCCGCCGATCTGGCGATCACGGCGGCGTATGTGGACGATGGCGACGCGACCGAGGGCAGCCGGTTTCACAACCGTCTGCTCAACGCGAAGTCGAGTATCTTTCCGTCCGACGACTCCTCGCTGAAATTGGTTGCGCGCCTGTCCGACAGCGACAGCTCGAATTTTCCCGACGACAGCGGCGGTCCCGTCTTCGCCGTGCGCCGCACGAGCGACACGCGCGACGCCACCGAATTCTCGCTCGGGGCGGTGTTCGAACAGGACGTGTCCGCGCGCTGGGGCTACACGATCGACGGAAGCTATTACCGTCGGCGTGAGCTGTTTGCCTCACCCGGTGTCGCCCCCGGTGCGCGCAGCGCGTTCGGTGTGCCGGTGAACAGCAGCGAAAGCTTCTATGAGCGCCTCGATCTGCAGGCCAGCGCGAGCGTCGAGATGGCGGACAACTTCGAACTCGTTGTCGGCGCTGCCGCGCTCGAGGAGGCGGGCGTGAGCGACAGCCGCCTGATCCAGGGTGGCGCGCCTTCGGATTCGCGATTCTCGTTGCGCCGCACGACACTCAGCAACTTTGCCGAGGCACGTTGGCGGGTCCTCCCGGAATGGTCGTTGCAGGCGGGCGCGCGGATCGATAACCCCGACGGGTTCTCGACCCGGACCAGCCTGTCGGCCGGCTCGGTCTACACTTTCGGGCCCTGGGACACGGAGTGGAAGCTGAACTGGGGCGAGGGCTTCAAGCTCCCCAGCTTCTTTGCCCTGGGCAACGCGATCGTCGGCGATTCGACCCTCCGGCTGGAATCGAGCTCGAGTGTCGAGACGTCGCTGCGCCAACCGGTTCTCGATGGCCGCGGCGAGGTCGGCCTCACCCTGTTCCGGACCTACTTCTATGACAGCATCGACTTCGACGATGCGCTCAACCGCCTCGTCAATCGCGACGAGGTCGTGACCTGGGGCAGCGAGCTGACCACGTCCTGGGTGCTCTACGAGGATGTGTCGCTGGGGGCATATGCCACGTTCGTCGATACGGATATCCGCGATGACAAAGAGGAACTGCGCAACCGGCCCAAGTGGCGCGCGGGCGCCGATGTGACCTGGGCCGGGATCGACGACGTCACGATCACGGGCCGGGCACTTTACGTGGGCCGTGTCCTCGACTCCTCCATCCCCACCGGCAACCGCGCGTTGGGCGACTACACACGCTTCGACGTTGCCGCGAACTGGCGTTTCGCGCCGGGGTGGGACGCGGCGCTCGCCGTCGACAACATCTTCGACAACAAGTACGAGGAATTTGTGGGCTTCAGGGCACCGGGCATTCTGCCGCGCTTTACGCTACGGGTCGTATTCTGACCCTGCTCAGCGAAGCCTGAACTCGATCGGTACGTCGATTCGCCCCGCCGTGGGGCGGCCGTCGCGGGTGGCCGGTTGGAACTGCCAGCGTGCCACCGCCTCGCGCGCCGCGTTGTCCAGGATATCGAAACCGCTGCTTTTGACGACTTCGGCGGCATTGACCTGCCCGGCGCCCGACACCTCGACACGGACGATTGCTTCGCCCTCGTCCCCACGCTTGCGGGCTGCCAGCGGATAGCGGGGCTGGGCGTTGCCCGGCTTGACCGCAATAAGGGTCTCGATCCGTGGGATGGCCCGGACACTTTGCAGTTCCGACGGCGTGTGCGTCAGGCTTGCAGTCTCGGTTGTCAGGGTGTCCGGGCTCCGCTCCCGGGTCTGCGCCGCGGGCTTGACGCGCGGGGCCACACCCAGGGTCGGGGCCGGTTTGTCTGTCGTGACGATCGAGAGCGCCGGCAACGGTGGCCCGGCCGGCTTGCTGCGCAACGTGATCCGGGCGTTCGCCGGGGATTCCGGCACATATGTCGATGGCGTCTCGACCGGAGCTGCAGCGACTTGAGGCACATCGCCCGGTGTGCCGGTCGGGGCGTTTGCAGACGCTGACGCACGCGCGGCCTGGACGACCGGGACGATCTGCACGCGCTCTGTTGGCATCTCCGCAGGTTCGAGCAGCAGCACGCCGACGACGATCGCGTGAGCGCCCAGCGAGAGTGTCGCTGCCGTGAAGGCCAGGGGATTCAGCGCAGGTGATAGCATCACGCGAAATATAGGACGTTTGGGCCAGTCGTACAGTCGGTGGATGGGGTGGCCCGCTTCACGCTACCGCCCCCGCGGTGAAGGCATTCACCCGCGGCGATCGTGTTGTGGCACGGCCGAAGCCGGGCTGCGTGTTCACAATATGAACAGTAGGTGGGCAGACTCGCCTAGTCAATTTCCGGCGCGGCAGATTTTGCCTGAGCCTTCCGCATCGTCAGCCAAAGCAATCCGCCCGGGATGCCGCCAACGAGCAACAGGATGCCGAACAGGATCGACACGCTGACGGCATGGGCCGCGCCGATCCCGAACGCACCGAGCAGGACGACCATGATCTGTTCACGCACGCCCCACCCCGCGATCGAAACGGGAATGCTGATCAGAAGGATCGTCGGCGTCACGGCGATGACGTAGACGAGGATGCCTCCCGCGCCGCCGAGCGCGCGATCGAGGCACCAGGCGATCGCGATCGTCGCGCCGTGGATCGCGACGGAGATCAGAACCGCCGGGGCGATGATCGCGCGTTGCCGGCAGAGATCGACGGCATCGCGTGACAGGGTGACCGCGAAGTCGATCAACCGCAGATGCTGAACGCGACGGGTGTAGGGGTTATTGAACAGGAACAGCATGACGATGGCGGTCCAGCTGCCCGCGAGAACCAGCACAAAGCCCTTCGCGGCGAGCGGGCTGTCCAGGTTTGCGAGCAGCGTCGGTGTCACCAGCGTGATCACGATCACGAGAATGGACAGCCCCAGAATGCGGTCCAGCAGGACGCTGTTCAGGGCGGTTTGCGCATCGGTTCCCGCGCGCCAGAGATAGAAGACTCGGGTTGCGTCGCCACCGATGCTGGATGGCAGGGTCTGGTTGAAAAACATGCCGACCAGGAAAAGGCGCAGTGTCGTACCGATCCCGAGGGGCACGCCGAGGCCGCGAAGCACCAGTTGCCACCGCGCGGTTCCCAGCATCAGCGCAATAACGAAGAACGCCATTGCGAGCGCGAGCCATGTCCACTGCGCCTGGGAGAGTTTTGCCGTCACCTCCGCGGTGTCGATGCCGTTCAGAACCCATGCGATCAGGGCGAGCGACACGATCAGCTTTGCGAGCGTCAGGAGGTGTTTCTGCATCGAACCGGAAACGAAATCGGGGCGTCGGGGCGGGTGCCGCAGGGAATTGCGGCGGGACGGGGCGTGAACCCAAGCGCTGCATACAGCATGTCGCGCGGCGATCATAAAGCTTTCTTAACCAAACCCGCGTTCAATGGTTCCAAGCGGAAACCGGGGAGTTTTGCGCAAATGAATGCGAAACCTGATGCGGCATCGTTCGAGATTTTGGGTCGCAAGGTTGGCGCGGGTGCGCCGGCCTACCTGATCGCCGAGGTGGCGCAGGCCCATGACGGATCGTTGGGTACGGCCCATGCATTCATCGATACCGCGGCCGACGCGGGCGCGGACGCGGTCAAGTTCCAGACCCATATCGCGAGCGCGGAATCGACCCGCGACGAACCGTTTCGCGTGGCCTTCAGCAAACAGGACGAAACCCGGCTCGACTACTGGCGCCGCATGGAGTTCAGCGATGCCCAGTGGGCGGGGCTGGCCGACCATGCGCGGATGCGCGGGCTCGACTTCCTGAGTTCGGCCTTTTCTAGCGAGGCTGTCGATCTCCTGCGCCGGCTCGAAGTGCCTGCCTGGAAGATCGCCTCGGGCGAGGTGCGCACCGGCGGCCTGGTCGCGGCAATTTGCGCGGACCGGAAACCCGTGATCCTGTCGACAGGCATGAGCCCGTGGCGGGATATCGACGGCGCCGTCGCGGGAATTCGCGACGCGGGTGCGCCAGTGGCGGTGCTTCAGTGCGTCAGCCGCTATCCCACGCCGCTCGTGGATGTGGGGCTGAATGTCATCGACCAGATGCGCGCCCGTTACGCCTGTCCGGCGGGATTGTCGGATCATTCGGGACAGCCCTGGCCTGCTCTCGCGGCGATCGGGCGGGGCGCGTCCATCGTCGAGCTCCATATCACCCTGTCCGAACGCATGTTCGGACCCGACGTGCCCTCCTCCCTGACGGTCGAGCAATTCCGGACGGTGTCGGAGTTTCGCGACGCGGTGGCGCAGATGGATGCGCACCCCGCGGACAAGGACGCCGTCGCCGAGGATCTCTCTGACATGCGCGCGATGTTCGGGCGCAGCCTCGCGCCGACGCGCGATCTGGCTGCCGGCACGCGCCTGACCGAGGAAATGCTGGTGGCGAAGAAACCAGCGACCGGAATCCCCGAGACGGATATGGCCGCCGTGGTCGGACGCACGCTGGTGCGCGATGTCCCGTCGGACCGGCTGATCGCCTGGTCCGACCTGCATGTGGATGGATGACGGCATGAGCTGGCGCGATGGCAACCGGTCCCCCGCCGTGCTCGCGGTCATTCCCGCGCGCGGCGGCTCGAAGGGAATTCCGGGCAAGAACATGAAGCGATTGGGTGGTCTGACCCTGGTTGGCCGGGCAACCGGCCTCGCCGTTTCCCAGCGCTGGATCGATCAGACCCTCGTCTCGACCGATGACCCGGAGATTGCCGCCGAGGCGATCCGGCAGGGCGGCGAAGCGCCGTTCCTGCGCCCGGCCGAACTCGCGAGCGATACCGCATCGTCCGATGATATGTGGCGTCATGCGTGGCGTGCCGCGGAGGAGCATTACGGGCGGCGGTTCGACATCTCCATTCTGCTGGAGCCGACGAGTCCCCTGCGCCAGCCGTCGGACCTGACGGCCACGATGACGGCGCTGTTCGACGGTGACCATGACGGTGCGGCGACCGTCAGTCCCACGCCCGCGCATTATGCGCCGCAGAAGACCCTGACCGTCGAGAACGGGCGCATCGGGTTCCTGCTCGACGCGGGCGCGCGAACCGCGCGGCGCCAGGACGTGCCGCCGCTGTTTCACCGAAATGGTCTCTGCTATGCGCTCCGGCGCAAGCCGTTTCTCGACGGCGCCCCGATCCTCGATACGCGGTGTGCGGCGGTCGTGATCGATCGGCCGGTCGCCAACATCGACGACCCGTTCGAGCTCGAGCTCGCGGAATGGCTGCTTGAACGCCAGGGGCTCGGCGTCTCGGACCTGCCGGTTTCCGAGATCGCCTGACCGGTCAGCCGGCGGGCGCCAGCGCCGTCATCGGCAGCTTGACCCGGACCTGGCGGCCCAGCAGATCGAGCAGCAGGAACACGCGCTGCTGGTCCGAGGGCGCATCGAAGATCCCGATCTGATCGGACAGCGATCCGTCGGTGATGCGAACGCGGTCCCCCTTCTGGAGGCCGGCATGTTCTCCGAGGATCACGTAACCGCTCTCGTCCTCGTGGCGCCGGATATCGTCGATGACATCGTCGGGCACCGGCGCGGGCTGGCCGCTGTGACAGATGAGTTCGCTCACCCCGACGGTCGAGTTGAGCGCGCGCCAGCGCGCGCGCGCCGGGTCCATCCCGACGAACAGGTAGCCCGGGAAAAGCGGCTTCTGCACATCCTCGGTCTTGCGGGCGTGCCGCCGCCGCTTGATGTAGCGCGGCAGGTAGCCGTCGAAGCCCTGGCGCAGGATGTGCGCCAGCGCCTTGAACTCACCATTCGGATGGGTGCGGACAACGAACCAGCGCTTCGTATCGCTCATGATTGCGCTCCGTCATGCGGCGGCTCGCTGACCCGTAGCAGGTCGGGGACGATCACCCCATTGCGCGGATAATCGAGCAGGAGCGCGTCAAAGGCGGCCTGCGGATTGGCCAGGATGGTCAGGATCAGTCCATCGACCTCACCGGCGTCCTCGATCGTATCGACGACGGGTAGATGGGCGAAGTTGGAGCGGCTGCGCGACGGATCGATCACCGCGACGATTTCGACACCCGGTGCCTCGCACAACGAGGCGACCTCGGCGAGTTCGCTGGCGCCGAACAGTGCGATCCGGGTCCAGCCGCGACGACCGGCCTCGCGCAGCGCCTCGGTACACTGGCTGCGCGCGTCCCGGAAGAAGCGGAAGGAATCCGACAGATACTCGGCCGTCAGCCGGCTTTTCTCGGAGAAGCCCTGGGGCGTGAGGTAGTAGGCATACCGGTTCGCCGGTGCCTGGCTGACCTTGACCAGCCCCTTTTTCACGCAACGCTTCAGGTATGAGTTCGCGAGCCCAAGCGCGATCCCCAGGTCCTGGGCGACCGTACGCTGGGTGATACGCTCATTCTCATGAATGGCGTTCAGGATACCGAGGGTGATCTCGGCATCGTCAGCCTTGCCGGCGGGTATGCGTTCAGCGTTGCTCATCACGTATGTTCACGGAGTGAACGTATTATGTTCACCCCATGAACGTCAAGTGAATCATATGCTTAGTGAGCTTAACGCGTGGTTCCGAAATTCTCGGTGACGTAGGCGACCAGGTCGTCGAGACATGCTTCGACATCGCGGCCGCTCGTGTCCACGCGGATGTCGGGGTCCGCCGGTTCCTCATACGGTGCCGAGATGCCGGTGAACTCCTTGATCTCCCCCGCGCGCGCGCGCTTGTAGAGACCCTTCGGGTCGCGCGATTCGCAGGTCGCCACGTCGGCGTCGATGAACACCTCGCGGAACCCGTCTCCCGCCGCCTCGCGCGCGCGCTCCCGGTCGGCCCGGTAGGGCGAGATAAAGGCCGTGATCACGATCATGCCCGCATCCGCGAGCAGCGCCGCGACTTCCCCGACGCGCCGGATGTTTTCCGCGCGATCCTCGGGCGAGAAGCTGAGGTTGGCGTTCAGGCCCGTTCGGACATTGTCGCCGTCGAGCACATAGACCTGGTAACCCTTGTCGAACAACCGCT
>JAYQGE010000008.1:0-21269 GCA_038140435.1 Rhodospirillaceae bacterium
CAGCGAACGTGAGAACAGCATGACCAGGCCCTTGTTGCCGCGCAGGTTCTCGAACCCGCGGACCTGATCGCTCTGATCGGGCACCTCGAGCATGTGAGGAATGACCTTGCCGACGCTCACGGTCTCGGCAACTGCGTCACCGGGGTGATGCAGGCTTGCAGACCCGATCAGCACGGCGACGGCGAGCGCCTTGCCGAGCCTCGACGAGAGAACCTTCGTTCCAAACATGAACCGCTGCTCCGACGTGAATTGCTACCTGTTAAACACCGTCGGTATCAGAATATTCCAGAATATTTCAATATCCTCATATTCACGTATTCTTTACTGCCGGACCTAGGCGTTCACCGGACGTTTTCTGGGGGCGCGGATGGGTTTGGGCCCGCCCAGTTTCTTGTTGGTCTTGGATGTCTTCGCCTCGGACTTCTTTAGCGCCATGATGCCCGTTTTGTTGAGCTCCGCACCCTTCTTGAAGCGGCGCTTCGACGCCGCGCTCTTGCCTGGGAAGGGCTCCATGTCATCGTCCCCAGTGGCGGCGAACTGGACCTCGACCTTGTTGCCGTCCGGGTCGAATACATTGACCTGGACCATGTTGATCTCGAGCAACGGCACCACATTGTAGGGCGCGTCGTGCTCGCGCATCTTGCGCTGAAACGCCTTCATGCTGCCGCCGGCGCGGAGCGCGAAATGTTCGACCTGTGCCTCGCCCGGCTTGATCTTCTTGACCGTCTCGACGAGATGAACGATCGCGTTGGACCCGCAATAGTGCCATGCGCCGCCGAACGGGAAATTCGGGCGCTTGCCGCGCTTCAGGCCGAGGACGTCCTCGTAGAATTCCGACATCGCATCGAGTTGCGCGGTGCGAATGTTCACATGGTCGAGCCAATACATAGCCATCGTGCGGTCTCCGATTCTTGTCTGTCAGCGTCGGCGCATATTGCGCCGGGACCGGGGCAGATTCAACGCGTCTCGATACCAGCAGAGCGATCAGACGATACGCGTACGCCAGATTTCGACGGTGTAGATGATGAGCGCAAGCCAGATGAAGCCGAAGGTCAGCGCCTCGACGCCGGTGAATGGTTCGTCGAAGATCCAGACCGCGATCAACAGGTTCCCCGAGGGCGCGATGTACTGCAGGAGGCCCATGGTCGCGAGCTTGATGCGTTTTGCGCCCGCCGCGTAAAGCAGCAACGGCAGACCCGTGGCGACCCCGGCGAAGGCGAGCAGCGCGGCGAACTCGAGCCCCCGGGAACCGAACGCGCCCGAGCCCTCGAACTCGAACCAGGCGAGAATCCCGAATGCCACGGGAAACAGGAGCGCGGTCTCGATCAGCAGCCCGGAAGAGGCGCTCACGGGCGCCGTCTTGCGGATCAGACCGTAGGTGGCGAACGTGAAGGCCAGCACGAGCGTGATCCAGGGCACCGTTCCGTACGCCACGACCTGGGTCAGCACGCCGGCCGACGCCAGCGCGACGGCGACCCATTGGAATGCCGAAAGACGCTCGCGCAGGATGACGAAACCGAGCAGCACGCTGACCACCGGGTTCATGAAGTAGCCGATGCTGGCCGCCACGATGCGGTCCACCACCACGGCATGTATGAAGACCCACCAGTTGACGCCGATCAGCAGTGCCGTCACGAGCAGGATCGCGATCACGCGCCGGTCGGCGATGGCCCGCGCGACCGCCGGCCACTGGCGTCCCGCGGTCATCACGATCGTCATGAACACCAGCGACCAGACGAAGCGATGCGCGGTGATTTCCACGGCGGGCAGGGGGCCCAGCGCCTTGAAGTAGAGCGGTGTCAGACCCCAGATCAGGAACCCGCTGACCCCGAAGGTCAGGCCTGCCGTCTCCTCCGGGGTGAAGCGCCGGCGTCCGGTCGTGTCAGCGGGTGGGGGCAGGGTCTGCTCCTTGCGTGCGCGACAGGCGCGAAACGAAAACGGGCCGCGACAATCGCGGCCCGTTCACACTAGCGAAAGATCGGATATCAGGCAGCTTCGCGGGCAATGCCCTTTTCGTCGAACATCTGCTCGAGTTCACCTGTCTCGAACATCTCGCGGACGATATCGCAGCCGCCCACGAACTCGCCCTTCACATAGAGTTGCGGGACGGTCGGCCAGTTCGTGAATTCCTTGATGCCGTCGCGCATGGCCGGGTCCATGAGCACGTCCGCGCTGCCGAACTTGACCCCCATGTGGTTCAGGATCTGCACCACGGCGGCAGAGAAGCCGCACTGCGGGAACACCGGGGTCCCCTTCATGAAGAGCATCACCTCGTTCTGGTCGATGTCGGATTTGATCTGTTCGTGCACGGGATTGTCGGTCATGTCGGGCTCCGGTCGAATTGATTAGCTGCCCTCGGGGACCGCAGTCTGCAGCGCGAGCGCGTGGAGCTCGCCGCCCATGCGGCCCTGGAGGGCGTCGTAAACCATCTGGTGTTGCTGGACCCGGGATTTGCCGGCAAAGGCCGACGAGACGACATGCGCCAGATAATGATCGCCGTCACCGCGGAGATCATCAATCCGGACGACCGCGTCGGGAAGTGCGTCCTTGATAAGGGTCTCGATCTCGCTGGCGGCCATGGGCATGTGGTTGTTCCCCGGATTGTGTCGGTGCCGCGCGGATCTCAGCCCAGGCGCGACGCCATAAACTCTGGCAACCACCGCGAATGCGTGTCGCGCAGCGCCGCGACGGATATAGGCTTCGCTCCGGGGAGTGTCAACGAACCCCCGCCGACATTCCCGATCCGTGAAATCGGCACGCCCGCGGCTTCGGCCGCCGCCACGAAACCCTCGGAATCCGGGCATGTCACGACATAACGTCCCTGATCCTCGCCAAAGGCCCAGGCGTGGACCGGAATCTCCGGTTTTCCCGTGATCTCCACGCCGTGGCCGCTCGCGATGGCCATTTCGGCGAGCGCGACAGCGATCCCGCCATCGCTGACATCGTGGCAGCCCGAGATTCGACCGTCCCGGATCGCCCCGCGAATGAAATCGCCGTTCCGGCGCTCGATCTCCAAGTCCACCGGGGGCGGTGCGCCTTCCGCGCCGCCGGCGATGTCGCGCTGGTAGATCGAGCAACCGAGCCAACCGGTGGTCTCCCCGACAACGAACACCGCGTCACCCTCGGCGCCGAACCCGGCGCCGACCGCGCTGGTTACATCCTCGATCAGGCCGACGCAGCCGATCACGGGGGTCGGCAGGATCGCCTCGCCGTTGGTCTCGTTGTAGAGCGACACGTTGCCCGACACGACCGGCGCGTCGAGCGCGGTGCAGGCCGCGCCCATGCCCTGCACGGCGCCTACGAGCTGCCCCATGATCTCCGGGCGCTCCGGGTTACCGAAGTTGAGATTGTTGGTCACCGCCAGCGGAGTCGCGCCGACGGCGGTCACGTTGCGCCACGCCTCCGCAACCGCCTGCTTGCCGCCCTCGACGGGA
This sequence comes from Rhodospirillaceae bacterium, assembly GCA_038140435.1. Classification (GTDB taxonomy): domain Bacteria; phylum Pseudomonadota; class Alphaproteobacteria; order UBA6615; family UBA6615; genus UBA8079. The sequence goes on from JAYQGE010000008.1 coordinate 3,435, forward strand.
TTGGCGACGACGTAGCGCGGCGTGCAGTCCGTGCTGATGGCGAGCGCCTTTCCGGTGCCATGGACCCGCACCAGCGCGGCGTCCCCGCCGGGACGCCCCACGGTGTCACCCATGACCATATGGTCGTACTGTTCCCAGACCCAGCGGCGGGAGCAGAGATCGGGGCTGCCGATGAGTGTCAGCAGTGCATCCGCCAGGTCGTCGGGTGCCGCGACATCGTCGGCCGCAATAACGGCCCGGGGCGGCGTCGCCGTCCAGGGGCGTTCATATTCCGGTGCGGCGGCGACGAGCGGCGGGACCGGGATGTCGGCCACCGTCTCGCCCTGCCATTCCAGCACCAGCCGTTGGCTGTCGTTGGTCTGGCCGATGACGGCCAGGTCGAGCTCCCACTTCTCGAAGATGGCGCGCGCCTCGTCCTCGCGGCCCGGCTTCAGGACCATGAGCATGCGCTCCTGGCTCTCCGACAGCATCATCTCGTAGGGCGTCATGGCCGTTTCGCGCTGGGGCACATGGTCGAGATTGAGGGTGATCCCGACCTCGCCCTTGTCGGCCATCTCCACCGACGAGGATGTCAGCCCCGCCGCGCCCATGTCCTGGATCGCGATGATCGCATCCGTCGCCATCAGCTCGAGGCACGCTTCCAGCAGCAGCTTCTCGGTGAACGGGTCGCCAACCTGCACCGTGGGCCGCTTCTCCTCGGAATCGTCGTCGAACTCCGCGGACGCCATGGTTGCGCCGTGGATGCCGTCGCGTCCGGTCTTGGCGCCCACATAGACGACGGGCAGGCCGACGCCCGCGGCGGCGGAATAGAAAATCTTGTCGGTGCGCGCGAGGCCCACGGTCATCGCGTTGACGAGGATGTTGCCGTTGTAGGCGGGGTCGAAGTTGACCTCGCCGCCGACGGTCGGCACGCCCATGCAGTTGCCGTAGCCGCCGATGCCCGAAATCACGCCGTCAACCAGGTGACGGGTCTTCGGGTGGTCCGGCGAACCGAAGCGCAACGCGTTCATGTTCGCGACCGGCCGCGCACCCATGGTGAACACGTCGCGCATGATGCCGCCGACCCCGGTTGCGGCACCCTGGTAGGGCTCGATGAAGCTCGGATGGTTGTGGCTTTCGATCTTGAAGATCGCGGCGAGCCCGTTGCCGATATCGACCACGCCCGCATTCTCGCCGGGGCCCTGGATGACCTGCGGCCCCTCGATCGGCAGGGTCTTGAGCCAGAACTTCGAGGACTTGTAGGAGCAATGCTCCGACCACATGACCGAGAAGATGCCGAGTTCCGTGATGTTCGGTGCGCGGCCGAGAATGTCGAGAATTGTGTCGTATTCCGAATCCGAGAGACCCATCAGGTCGTCGGGACGTTCCGCCGTGTTGCTCATGCCGCGATGGCCTCCGCCAGGCCCGTGAACATCGGCGCGCCGTCGGTGCCGCCGAGCAGCGGATCGGCGAGCCGCTCGGGGTGGGGCATCATGCCGAGCACGTTGCCGGCCTTGTTCAGGATTCCTGCAATGTTCGCGACGGAGCCGTTGGGGTTGGCCGCATCGGTCACATCACCGTCCGGCGTGCAGTAGCGGAAGGCCACGCGGCCGTCGCCCTCCAGCGCGGCGAGAGTTTCGGAATCGGCAAAGTAGTTGCCGTCGTGATGGGCGACGGGCACCCGGATGACCTGACCCTGGGAATAGCCAGCTGTGAAGACCGTGTCGATGCGTTCGACGCGCAGGTCCACGTCCCGGCAGATGAATTTGAGGCTCGCATTGCGCATCAGGACGCCGGGCAGGAGCCCGCATTCGGTCAGGACCTGGAAGCCGTTGCAGATGCCGAGCACCGGCGTGCCGCGGTTCGCGTAGGCCACAACCTCGCGCATGATCGGGCTGTTCGCCGCCATGGCGCCCGAGCGCAGGTAGTCGCCATAGGAAAAACCGCCCGGAACCGCGATCAGGTCCACCTTCGGGATGCTGCTGTCGCCGTGCCAGACCATCTGTGGCGCGTGGCCGAGAGCGGCCTCGAGCGCGACGGCCATGTCGCGGTCGCAGTTGGACCCGGGGAAGACGATGACGGCGGCTGATGACATGGGCGAACTCCGTCTTCAGCTATAGGGATTACGGTGCGAGTCGCAATCGGGGCTGGGGAAAACCCGTGCGGTTGCGGTTCTAGGCGTCATAGCCGAACGCCTCGATATAGGGCTGGAGCAGCGGCACGACCGGCTCGAGCTGTTCCGCGTAGCCCGCCCAACGGCCGACCGCCCTGGTGTTCACACGCTCCGTCACGCCGGTATAGCTGGGCGTGGTGACGTAGCGCCCCACGTTCCGGCCTGCGGATTCGAGCAGCCCGTCGTGCCAGTCGAGGCCGAAGAATTCGACGATCCCGCCGAGCACCGTACGGGGATCCTGCGTCAGGTCCTCGTACCGGTAGGCGTGGAACTCGAGCGGCAGGATCTCCCGATAACGCAGCCACAGGCGCATGGTCGCGGCATAGGCGCGCGCCGTCTCCTCGAGGCTGTGGAAGCGAACGGTCACGTCGTTGGGGAAGAAGTCCGTCGTGTAGCAGCTCACGCACACGTCGCGCGGATCGCGCAGCGCGACCAGGACCCTCGCGCCCGGAAATGTCCGCGCGATCAGGCCCAGATGGTCGAGATTCAAGGGGTGCTTGTCGACGACCTGCCGCTCACCGACCGCCTCGATATGGGTGTCGTTCAGGAGCTCCCAGTAGAGTGCGCGCAGTTTGCCGATCTCCTCGACGCCGATTGTCGCGAGCGACTGCGGGTAGGCCGCCCCGCCGGGGGCCGCGGCGTCGAGCGCGTTGCGCATCGCGTTGACCATCGGCAGTTCCGGCGTCGCGGTGACCCGGTCGTGGGCGTCCAGCAGCCGTTCCACCAGGGTCGTGCCCGAGCGCGGGTGGCCGACCAGGAAGCTGGGCGTCGCCAGCCCGTCCGCCGGCACGTCGCCGTCCCACCGGGCAATCATGTCCGGCGCGTCCCCGGCCTCGAACAGCTCCGCCAGGGTTGCCTGGGTCTCTGCGTGCCGTGCGACGTCGCGACTGCGCGCCTGGCGGGTCTGCGCGCGGGTCGCGTGGGCTGCCTCAAAGGTCGCGAAGGCCTCGCCATGGCGTTCCAGAGCCTCCAGCACCTGGCCACGCTCGAACAGGATGTTCGCCGCCAGCCAGTCGCTTTCCGCAGCCGTGTCGATGCGTTCCAGCAAGTCGAGTGCGCTGTCCGTATCCCCGGAGCGCCGGGTCACGCGCGCCGCGGTCACCAGCGCCAGCGCATTCGTGGGCTCGAGTTCGAGCGCGCGGTCGATCCAGTCCTGCGCCTCGTCGAGTTCCGACATGCGCTCGAGGATCTGGGCAAGCCTTGCGGCCTCGCGTGCACTGCCGGGGGCCAGCTCCGCCGCGCGGCGGGTTTGCGCCAGCGCGAGTTCGCCATCGCCCATCTGGCTCGCGATGTCGCTCAGCATGTTCACCGCCGCGATGTTCTCCGGCTCGATCTCGAGGATGCGCTCGACTGCGGGCTTGGCGCGGGTGTGCTGTCCGCTGGCGCTCAGCGCGAGCGCGGCGAGCTGGAGGAGCTCGACCGCGCGCGGCTCGGCGTTGACCAGCGGCCGCAGGATCTCGAGGGCCGGCTCGAATGCTTCAAGCTCGATCAGGGCTGATGCCAGGTTGCGCTTCGCCAGCACGTGATCCGGTGCGAGGCGCACCGCGCGCTCAAGATATTCGCGCGCCTCCGCCGGTTCGTCCAACTCCAGCAGTGCGGCGCCAAGCTGGGCGAGGAGCAGCGGGTGGTCGAACGCATGCGCCAGCGCCGCGCGGGTGACGTCCGCCGCCGCCACCGCATCGCCGGCCTCCAGCAGCAGCCCGGACAGGCCGATCGCCGCCTCTGCATGCTCGGGGCGCGCCGACAGGGCCGCATGATAGGCGTCGCCGGCTGCCGCCGTGTCCCCCAGCCGGAACTGGCATTCCGCCAGGTTGTATTGCGCGTCGGCGTTGCCGGGTTCGAGCGTGGTCGCGCGTTCCAGAGCGTCGCGTGCGTCCGCCAGCCGCCCGGCCTGGCCGAGCAGGGTGCCCAGGAGCAGCAGGATTTCGGCCGAGTCCGGCCGGGCTTCGAGGATATTCCGGTATCCAGCCTCGGCCTCGTCCAGTCGGCCCGCGCGGTGAAGGTTGAAGGCGTCGGAGGCCGCTGTGCGGTACTCCGCCTCGTTCACGAGTCGCCGATCTCGACGCTGTAGTTCTCGATCACGGTGTTCGCGAGCAGCTTCTCGCACATCTCGGCGACCCTGGCCTTCGCCGCCTCGGCATCGCCGTCGGCGAGCTCAAGCTCGATGAACTTGCCCTGCCGGACGTCTTCGACGCCGTCGAAGCCGAGCCCTTCGAGCGCGTTGTGAATCGCCTTGCCCTGGGGGTCCAGGACGCCGTTCTTGAGAGTGATGTGGACGCGTGCTTTCAACGGAACCGCCAACGGACTGTATTACTGGATGGTCGAGGGACCCTTGATATCCTGTTGTCCGGATTCGGGGGTGATCCCAAGTCGGCGCGCGACCTCCTGGTAGGCCTCCGCGACGCCGCCCATGTCGCGGCGGAACCGGTCCTTGTCCATCTTCTCGTTGGTCTCGACGTCCCACAGCCGGCAGCCGTCGGGCGTGATCTCGTCGGCGAGCACGATCCGCATCTGGTCGTTTTCGTCGTAAAGCCTGCCGAACTCCAGCTTGAAGTCGATGAGACGCAACCCGATCCCGAGAAACAGGCCCGAGAGGAAGTCGTTGATCCGCAGGCTGAGCGACAGCATGTCGTCGATCTCCGGCGGCGCAGCCCAGCCGAAGGCGGTGATGTGTTCCTCGGAGATCAGCGGATCGCCGAGCTCATCATTCTTGTAGTAGTACTCGACGATCGAGCGCGGCAGCGGTGTGCCTTCCTCGATGTTGAACCGTTTGCAGATCGACCCCGCCGCGACGTTGCGCACGACGACCTCGACCGGGACGATCTCGACTTCCTTGACCAGCTGCTCGCGCATGTTGAGGCGGCGCACGAAATGGGTCGGAATGCCGGCTTCGGCGAGGCGCATCATCAGATATTCGGAGATGCGGTTGTTGAGGACACCCTTGCCGGTGATGACGCCCTTCTTTTCATTGTTGAAGGCGGTCGCATCGTCCTTGAAATACTGGACGAGCGTACCGGGCTCCGGGCCCTCGAAAAGAACCTTGGCCTTGCCCTCGTAGATTTTTCTGCGCCGTGTCATGGCCTTGAAATCCGCAGTTGTGGCGCGCGCCGATGAGGTTTTGTGCGCCCGCGAGATATAGCAAGCGCGAGGGGTGCGAACAATCGCATCGCATCCGGGTGCGGTGGATATTTCGCGGACACCGCGGAGCTAGTAATCCGCGCGGCCGCCGGAGATATCGAACACGAACCCGCTTGTCGCCGAGCAGTCCTCCGATGCGGCCCAGACGGCCAGCGCCGCCACCTCGTCGGGCTCCACCAGGCGCCCGATCGGCATCGCGGATGCGATCTGGTCCCGATACGTGTCCGACAGGTCGTCGAAGAGTTCGGTGTTGGTGCCGCCCGGTGCGACGGCGTTCACGAGTACGCCGGACCCGGCGCATTCCTTCGCCAGGGTCTTGGTCAAACTGATCACCCCGGCCTTGGCTGCCGCATAAGGTGCGTTGTTGGGCGTGCCCATCTTCCCCGCGTTCGACGCCATGTTGACGATGCGTCCATAGCCGTTTGCCCGCATGTGAGGGACGATGGCGCGGCAGCAGAGAAACGTGCTGGTGAGGTTGAGACGGAGCATCCGTTCCCAGTTCTCGACCGGCTGCTCCCAGGTCATCGCCAGCGTGCCGACGGCGCCGGCGTTGTTCACGAGGATATCGACGTTCCCGAATGCCTCGACGGCATCGGCGAGGCCTTGCGCGATCGCGTCGGTGTTCGTCACGTCGACGGCATCGCCACGCACGGTATCGCCGGCGTTCAATTTACCGATCGTCTGCGCCGTTCGGTCCGTGTCGATGTCCCAGATGCTGACCCGTGCACCCGACGCGAGCGCGCGCGCGGCGATGGCGCGGCCGATCCCCTTGGCGCCGCCGGTGACGATAGCATGGCGGTCGTTCAGGTCGATGCTGTTCATTGACGGCTCCCGTTCCGCGCCTAGGGTCGCAGCACCAGCTTGCCCATCACGGTCCCGCTCTCGAGCAGCCGGTGCGCCTCAACGGCGTCCTCAAGCTGCATTGTGGCATGAATGCGTGGCGAGATGTCGCCCGCCGCCAGAAACCCGATAACCTCTTCCATCGTTGCGCGGCGTATCTCCGGCTTGTCGTCGAAATAGTGAATGCTGAAGATCCGGAACGTCAGATTCCGGGTGAAGTCCTGGGCCATCGGCGTGTGGATGTTCGGGTCGGGATGGCCGGCGAGAAATCCGAACTGCACGAGGGTTCCGGCGACCGCGAGCATGTCGAAGTTGCGGGCGAATTCGGGGCCTGCCACCGAATCGAAGATGCAATCGACGCCGTTTCCGTCCGTGAGTTCCGAAATGCGATCGAAGACTGCTTCCGATTGCCGGTCAATGGCTGCGTCGGCGCCCATCTCGGCAACGTAGCGCGTCTTTTCGGGTCCGCCGGCGATCCCGAATACGGTCAAACCCCGGTGCCGGGCGAGCTGGACCAGCGCGCTGCCGATCCCGCCTGCCGCTGCGTGGACCAGGATCGTCTCGCCCGGCTCGAGCCGGACGGCATGATTCAGAAGCATCCATGCGACGTGATAATTGCCCAGCGCGACGACCTGTTCGGCGGCGACGCCCTCGGGTATCGCAAACGGTGCCGCTTCCGGAATCGTGCGCGCCTCCACATAACTACCGCCGCGCAGGGGCAGTTCGCGCGAGGGCACGTAAACGCGATCACCCACCTGGAACCGCGTGACACCGTCACCGATGGCATCGACGGTGCCGGCCATGTCGTTACCCGGGATCATGGGCAACGGCCAGGTCTTCACGTCGGTGCCGGTGCGCACGAGGATGTCCGGCGCGCCCACGCCGATGGCCTCGGCCCGCACGCGGACCTCGCCCGGGCCGGGCTCGGGCTCCGGCGCGTCCTCGACCTTCAGGACTTCGGGGCCGCCATATTCGTGGAAACGGACGATCTTCATGGGGTTACCTCTTCCCGGGTTCGGGCGGGTGGCATGTTACGGCGTGAGAATGATCTTTCCCGTCACGTCGCCGGTCTCGAGCAGCCGGATCGCGTCGGCGGCCTGTTCGAGTTCCAGGGCCGCGTGGATACGCGGGGCAGCGACGCCCTGGGCCATCGCCGCGATCGCCTGTTCCATGGCGTGGCGGCGGATGTCGGGGCGGTCGTCATAGACGTGGATGCTGAACAGGCGCATGGCGAGGCTGTTGCCGAAATGCTTGCGCATGGCGTCGTAGATGTTCGGGTCGGGGTGACCGCCGAGATAGCCGAACAGGACGACGGTGCCCATGAGCGCGAGCATGTCGAAGTCGCGCTGGAAATCGGGGCCACCCACGGAATCGTAGATCACGTCCGCGCCCGCGCCGCCGGTGAGTGCTTCGACGCGCGCGGCGATGTCTTCCGCCTTCCGGTCGATCACGCCGTCCGCGCCCAGTTCGCTCACATAGCGCGCCTTCTCGGCGCCGCCGGCGATACCGAACACCTTCAGCCCCATGCCCTTGCCGAGCTGGACGAGCGCATTGCCTACGCCGCCCGCCGCCGCGTGCACGAGGATCGTCTGATCCGGCTGGGGCGATGCGGCCTTGTTCAACAGCAGCCATGCGAGCTGGTAGTTGCCCAGCGTGACGGCCCGCTCGGCGGACACGTCGTCCGGCAGCGCGAACGGGACGTCGGCGGGGACGACGGCCGCCTCGACGTAGCCGCCGCCGCGCTCGGGCAGCTCGCGCGAGTTCACATAGACCCGGTCGCCCTCCGCGAAACGCGTCACGCCTTCGCCCACGGCATCGATGGTCCCGGCCATCTCGTTGCCCGGGATCACGGGCAGGGGCGGGCACCACGGGTAATTCCCGTTCAGCATCAGCTTGTCGGGCACGCCCACGCCGATGGCTTCGGCGTGCACGCGCACTTCGCCGGGACCGGGCGCGGGGTCGGGGACATCCTCGACCCGCAGCGCCTCGGGCCCGCCGAATTCGTGGAACCGGACGATCTTCATCTTGTGGTCAGTCTTCCACGCCGGCGTTGAACTTGAACCCGATGTCCTTGAGCCGGTTGAGCGTGTCGGTGCCGAAGTCCTCCTCGACCTCGTCGGCGACCGACGGTGCGTAGGCGACCCGGTCGTTGCTGGTTGCATCCTGGGTCTCGATCACCACGAACAGGCGGCCCAGTTCGTCGGATATGTTGCGGAAGGCGCGGCTCACACCCGGCGGTACAGACACAAAGTCCATGGGGCCGAGCTCCATGCGGTGCTCGCCCTCGTCGCCCCAGGTCACCTCGAACCGACCCTGCAGGCAGAAGAAGTTCTCGATGGTGATCTCGTGATTGTGCAGGCCCGGCCCGTCGCCCGGCGGGCACTCCGCGATCGCGACCACCGTATGCTCGCCGGCCTTCACCGGCGCCATCGAACTGCGGCCGGTATAGGCCTCGGGCACCATGATCGGATACACGTTGTGCGCCGTCAGCTTCTCGACGACGGCCGTCGGAATCCCGTTCGAGTCGTCATGCTGTGTCTTGTAGGGCACCAGATCTTCGAAGCGGGCGGAACGCTTGGCCATCGCCTCGGGGGTGATTTCGATCGATTTCATGGTGTGCTTCCTCCGATTGCCGTGATCCGGTCTGTTTGTCAGACTTTGCCGTAACGATAACAGGGAGGATCGAATGTCCGAACGTAAAAAGGTCTGGCAGGACGTCACCTACTTCAGCGACGGGGTCGAGATCGCGGCGCATCTCTATACACCGAAGGACTGGACGCCCGGCGACCCGGCGCGCCCGGCTATTGTTTGCCTGCACGGCTATTCCGGCATGAAAGAGGTCTACGGCATGGATGTGCCGCGCCGGCTCTGGGAGGAGGGCTACTTCGTGCTGGCGCCGGATCATCGCGGCTTCGGCGAGAGCGGCGGCGAACGCGGCCGCCATCGACCTCTGGAGCAGGCGCAGGATGTCTATGACGCGTTTACCTATATGGAGACGATCGACGGCGTCGACCGCGACCGGATGGGCTGTTATGGCACCAGCTGGGGCGGGGCTTCCGTCATCTGGTGCGCCGCCTTCGACGAACGCATCAAGGTGATCGTCAACTCGGTCGGCGTGTCCGATGGCGAGCGCTGGATGAAGCAGGCGCGGCGGCCCCATGAATGGCTCGAATTCAAGGAGAAGGTCGCCGAGGCCGCGCGCAAGCGCGTGACCACGGGCGAGCACACCTACTGGCCGCTGCTCGACATCATGCTGACCGACCCGCACACGCTCGACGTGATCCAGCAGCACCACCAGAAGCACGGTCACTACGTGTCCGACTATGACCTCGAGAGCGCCGAGACCTGCCTGCGCTTCAAGCCCGAGGCGGTCGCGCACATGATCTCACCGCGTCCGGTTCTGGTGATTTACGCAGAGGACGACTGCACGGTGCCGCCGGAGGAGCAGTTCGGCTGCTATGCCCAGCTGGGCGAGCCCAAGAAGCTCGTGAAACTGCCCGGCGCGCAGCATTACGAGAGCTACTTCTTCTGCAATCCCGAGATGCACGAGATCGGCATGACCGAGGCGGTCGCCTGGTTCGAAAAGTATCTTTAGGGGTCGATCTACTCTTTCGGCGCCGTGGGAAACTCGTCGGGCCAGTTGTCGAGCAGGTGCTGCAGATAGGCCTTGAGCGCGTCCGGGTCGACCTGTGATCCCGCGCCGACCGCGTCCGCGCCGGCGGGCGGATCCGGGTCGAGATGCAGGGAATCATGCATCCGGTTGCGCATGTTGCGGAACGCGCACACGGTCGTCAGCTCGACGATCTCCGCCTCGCTGAAGACCGCGGACACCTCCTTGAAGACGTCGTCGCGGTTCTTCGCCGTGTTCAGCGTCACATGCTCCGTCCACAGGAGCGTCGCCTTCTCGCGTTCTGTCAGCAGGTCGGAATTCATGTATTCGTCCGACTGGATGACCGCGAGCTCTTCGTCCGTTACCCCCGCCACTCGACCGAGCGACACATTGTGGTGGGTTCAGTAGAAGCAGTCGTTGATGGTGCTCGTCTTGATGTCGACGAGGGTCTTGAGCTTGGCCGGCAGGATGCTGCCGGCGCCGTTGCGCTGCATCGCGGCGATCAGGGGCGCCAGCCAGCGCGCGACCAGCGGGATATGCGCGATCAGCTTCAGTGAATTGATCGTCGAGGCCTTCGCGCCGAACAGGATGTCGTTCGCGGCGTAGTTCGTCTCGATGTCGGCGTGCAGGTGATCGGGCGCGTTGGTGGTGTCGATCAGGTTGATCCGGGCCATCTGTTTTCCCTTTGCAGAGGTTCGCGCGTCAGGCTTTGGGCCACACCCGCCGGCCCGCATGGGGGCTGCCGGGGGCGTGGGTGACATACTCGAGGACATGCGGTCCAGGCCAGTCCTCGCCGCGGTCGGCCTCGATGAAGCGCGATTCAAACGAATAGTCGTCCGGGCCCAGCTCGACGCCTTCCCACAGGACGCCGTGCTTGGCCCAGCCGGCGATCGACAGCATCTTGCGACCGCGGATGATGCCGCGGGAGACCGCGATGCGCGGGAAGCGCTCCGCGCGGTACCAGCGTGCGAGCATCTCGTTGTGCTCAGGCGTGTCGGTGTTGAACGAACCGATTTGCATCCCCGGCGGCGGTCCCGCGCCGTAGGGCATGACGCGCTCTTCCGGGCCGTTGACGACCTTCTCCTCGACGAAGACGCACATGCGGTGATTTTGCCAGGCGCCGAGACCTTCCGCGCTGGCTGCGTAGAGGGCGTCGACCCCGTTGTCGGGGCCCAGGAACGCATCGGTCGAATGCGCGGCGGTCAGCACCACATTCTGCCAGCCCGTGGCGACGTCGGACTCCGTCGTTTCCTTCTTCGTCGGCGCGCCCTCGATATAGGGCCGGTCCGGGTGGGGAATGATGTCGTAGTGACCCACCCAGGCGACGCCCTGGGCGGCCTTCAGAGCCGGCAGGAACTCGCCGTGCAGCCACGCCCAGTGTGTGTCGCGTTCACCGTCGGCCAAGTCGAACCAGTCGGCGCGCAGGACTTCCCCCATTGTTGCAACTCCTCCGTGTCAGGTCCGGAAAACTAGATCATGACCTCGCCGCCGCACACGGCGAGGGTCTGTCCCGAGATGAACGAACTCGCAGGCGAGGCAAGGAACATCGCTGCCCCGATCAGGTCGTCGGGCGTGCCCGCCCGCTTGACCAGCCGCTTGTTCTGGATGAACTCGTGCAGGTCATCATTCATGCTTGCATGATCGACCTCGGTGGTCGTGTAGCCGGGCATGAGCGTGTTCACGTTGATGTTGTCGTCGCTGAGTTCGCGCGCCATCACCCGCGTCATGCCGATAATGGCGGACTTCGACGTCACATAGTGCATGAAGCCGGGCACGCCCTGGGGCACCGTGCCCGACGAGATATTGATGATCCGGCCCTGGCCGGCGGCCTTCATGGGCTTCGCGACCGCGCTGGCGCACAGATACGAGCCGGTGATGTTCACGTGGATCACCTTGTTCCACTCCTCGAACGGGATCTCGTAGAACGGCCGCTGGGGCAGTGTCGCGAAGATCGCGGCGTTGTTGATCAGCACATCAATCCGGCCATAGGCGCCGATGGCGGCATCGACCATGGCCTGGACCGAGTCCGGGTCCCCGACGTCGGTCTCCACGGCCAGGGACTGGCCGCCGGCCGCCTCAATCTCGGCGGCGACGCTTTTGACGTTGTCGCCGTTGATCTCGGCGAGGACAGGCGTCGCGCCTTCCTTGGCGAAGGCGAGGGCGTACTCTCGCCCCAGTCCCTGGCCGGCACCCGTGATGACCACGACGCGGTCGCTGACGTCGAAACGATTCTCTTCCATGGCGTGTGCGCTCCTTAAGCTGTGTCCCGTATCTTCATTGCGCGGCAAGCGACAGTATGACGTGTTCGTAGGGTGTCGTGTCCGGTCGGCCTGGTGCGAACCGCCAGATCGTCTCGGCATCCGGGAGCTCGGCGGAAGGCAGGGCGACGAGCGTACTCGACACTGTGCCGTAGCCCCTGTCGGTGACGATACACATGGTCTCGCGCGGGTCCTCGTCGCTGGAGTGCAGGCGGGTCGCGAGGATCGACTCCCATGCCGACCAGTCGCCCACGTCAACGTCAGGTTCCGCCGCGGCGCGGAACCGCGGGAGGAACCGCCCGATCCTGACACTTTCCGTGTCGTCCAGTTCGCGGGAGGTGATCATGTGCAGGCCTTCCGGAATTTCGAAGACTTCGACGGCGGGTTGCTCCGTTCCCCGAACCCAGAATGCGTCCCGGTTGTCGGCGATGATCAGGTTGAACGAGCGGTAGGCGCTGCCGTCGAGTTGCGCCATCGCCGCGGCAGATATGGCCGCATCCGGGTGATCCACCGCTTCAAGCACCAGTTCGCCGCGTGAGCGCTTGTCAATCGTGGGACCGAGCGACCCCTCGCGGTTGAGAATGGCCGCAGCCACCCCGTGATCGTTCACCGCCAGCCATGTGCCGCCCGCGAGTTCGTCCAGCCCGCCCACGACGTCCTCCCTGTCCGACCAGTGCCGTGCCGGCGGCTGCCAGGCGCGGTCCACCATTTCGTCGCGGTTGGCCGCGATGAGCAGCGGCCATGAATGGCCCGGGCGGCGGAGGATGACGAGGGTGCACATGAAATTTCAATTCAAACGGGGGCGATGGAACACTACATCTATCTTCTAGGAACGACCGCCACGAATGCAACGGAGAGTGGGTGAGACATGTCGAGTTTTGACGAGCGCGAACAGGCTTTCGAGAACAAGTTCAAGCGCGACGAGGAGTTCAAGTTCAAGGCCACGGCCCGGCGCAACAAGCTCCTGGGCCTTTGGGCTGCGGAACAGCTTGGCCTCGCCGATGCGGATGCGGACGCCTATGCGCAGGAGGTCGTGAAGTCCGACTTCGAGCGTCCGGGCGACGACGATGTTCTCGAGAAGGTCCTGGGAGATCTCCAGGCGAAGGGCGTCGAGACATCCGAGCATATCGTGCGCAAGCACATGGACGAGTTGCTCGGCGTCGCCATGCAGCAGATCCACGACGGCGAGTAGCGCCGCGCAGGTGTGATGCGCCGGCCGCGACAAGCGGGAGGCTTGTTCGATGGACGATGGGAAGCCGGAAATCGGGCATGCGTGCCTGGTTCCGCTGGTGGACGAAGCTGATTTCTCCGAACCGTTTCAGCGATCCGCTCAGCGCGTTTCCGGGCGGGTCGGCATGGTCGCGAACAATGTCCGCGCGATGGCGAATTCGCCCGAGCTGGGCGCCACCATGCGGCAGTTTCTCGACGACGTCTGGGATCAGGGCGAACTGCCAAAACCCCTCAAGGCCCTGATCCGAAACAAGGTCTCGAATATCAACGCCTGTCTCTACTGCTCGGCTCACCAGGTTCGCGTGATGCGCAGCCAGGGCGTCGAACAGGAGAAGATCGACAATATGTACGATTTCCGCACGCATCCGGCCTTCACGGACAAGGAGCGCGCGATCCTGGCCTACAGCGAGGCTCTCACGGTCGATGCCGGGGCCATCCCTGAGCATGTCATCAGCGACTTCATGGCCCACACCACCGCGCAGGAACGTACGGAAGTCACGATCGTCGCCGCCGCGATGGAGCTTCTGAACCGCCTGAACGACGGTTTGCGGGTGCCTCTTGAGGAGCCGATGCTGGAGATCGCTGCGGATATCTCCTTCGAGCAGCGCTGAGCGGAAGCCATGGCGCGCATCGATACCGGGCGCATCACGCTCAACTGTGCCGATTTGGGCGAGGGGCCTGCCTTCGTGTTCATTCCGGGCCTCGTGGGTCTGCATGACGCCTGGTCGTTCCAGCTCGATCATTTCTCGAAGCGCTATCGCTGCGTGACCTTCGATCATCGCGGGACCGGCGAGAGCGACAAGCCGACGGGTGAGGGCGCCTATTCCACCCAGGCGATCGCCGACGACGTGATCGCGCTCATGGACACGCTCGGTATCGAGAAGGCCCATATTGCCGGGACGTCGACGGGGGGCTGCATCCTTCAGAACCTCGCGCTCGATCATCCCGACCGGGTTCGGGCATGCATCTTCAACAACACCTGGGTGACCGCGGACGAGTTCATCACCCGCGTGGCCGTTACCCGCAAGCGGATCGCGGAATCCTACGGCGCCGAGGAGTATGTGAAGGTCTCGTCGATGTTCACCTCCGGCGCCGACCAGTTCCGGCATAATCTCGACGCCGTCATGGAACTCGAACGCCGGGCGCTCGAGACGGTGGGGCCCGTCGAGATCCTCACCGCGCGCCTCGACATGATGCTGGCCCACGACCGCACGGACGAGATCGGTCGCATCGACAAGCCTTCAATGGTGATCGGGACCGTGGATGACGCGACCATCCCCTATTACTTCGCCGAGGACCTCAGCGCGGCGATTCCGGGAGCCCGGATGATGCTGTTCGACGACGGTGGACACTACTCGTATCGGCGGCATCCCGAAAAATGGAATACGGCGATCGAGGCTTTCCTGGCCGAGGCGGAGAAGACCGTTTAGGGCCGGATGCCGTCGAAAACTGGAGGAGAATGCATGGCCAAGGCCTACTGGATCGCGGCTTACCGCGAGATTCACGACCCCGATAAGCTCGCCGCCTATCTCGAGCTCGCGGGCCCGGCGATTGCCGCGGGCGGCGGCACGTTCCTCGCGCGCGGCCCGGCGGCGAAGGTGTATGAGGCGGGAATACCGGAGCGTACGACGCTCATCGAGTTCGAATCCCTCGATGCCGCGATCGCGACCCATGACAGCCCTGCCTACCAGGAAGCCTTAAGGGCTCTGGACAATGGCGTGACGCGCGACCTGCGCTTCGCCGAGGGGCTGGACTGACCGGCTAGTTGCCGGCGGGTGCGAGAAGCAGGCCGAGTTCGCTCAGGAGATCGGCGTATTCCGCCGTTTCATTCGCCAGGTGGTCGGCAAGCGCGTCGCCGTCGATATGCATCGCCGACCAGCTCAGCCGCGCGAGCTCTTCCTGCCATACCGGCGTTGCGACGGCCTGCCGCACGACATCCTGCCAGAACGCCACGTGGGCGGGTGACACCCCAGCCGGGCCGGTGACGCCGCGCCAGGCTCCGACGACGCAGGCTACGCCCAACTCATCCCATGTCGGTACGTCGGCAAAACGGCCTGCAAGCCGTTCGGGCGCGGAGATGGCGATCAACCGCGCGTTGCGCGCCTCGACCTCGGCCAAAAGGCTCGCGGCGGTGACAGCGCACACATCGGCGTTTCCCGCCATGACATCCGCGACGGCATCGAGCGCCGAATCGAACACCCGCACGATCGGCGCGTTCACGTCGGAACCAAGCGCGCGCAGCAGCTTGGCGAGCGCTATGTGATTCGGGTTTCCCAATGCGGTGGAGAGCGCGACCGTCACATGGTGCGGCTCTTCCTCCAGGCGCAGGAGGAGGTCCGTGCCGGTCGCGTAGGCGGATTCGGCGCGCACCGCGAAGGCGATGTACTCGGTGACCAGCGTCGCGATCGGCGTATAGCGGCCATGATGGAAACCGGCGAGGCCGGCCAGATAGTCTGTCGTGAGATTGGGTGAGCTGATGCTCACCACATGGCCGTCGCCCGGGTGCCGGTTCATGAAATCGGTCCACACTTTGCGGGCACCATCGCCGGGGACGTTTTCGACCGAGACCGGCACCGTGACCACCCCGGACGCCGTGATGGCCTGGGCCAGCGCGCGTGCCACCCGGTCGAGTCCGCCGCCCGGTGGTGTCCCGGCGGCCAGGCAGAGGGGACTTTCCGGCGTCCATGTTTCGGTCATCGTGCGATCCCCTTCCGCGGTCGTTGCCGCCAGTCTGGCATTCCGGGCTATATCGTGTCGAACGGGTGCCAGCCTTCGCGGTGCTCGATCTCGATCACCCAGACGTCCGGGTCGCGCGCGACAGTTCGTTCGACATACGCATCGGCCTCGGCCTCCGGGATCGCGGCGCCGTCGAGTGCCGGGAACCAGGTCAGCCGGCCGTCGAGGTCACGGGTCTGGGTGAGGATTCTGCAGCCCCGGTCGAGCTGGTTGAGCTTCAGGATCACCGTGCCGGACTGGCGTTCGCCCCGGCGTACGACCGCGATCGGGACGTTCTCGTCGGAGGCGCGCCGTAGGCCGGCGCTGACCCAGAGATCTGTCGGCAGCCGGGCTTCCGTCATCGCTCGGGGCCGGTCAGGATTTTCCGAACACGCGCTCGAAGATCGTGTCCACGTGCCTGGTGTGGTAGCCGAGGTCGAAGCTCTCGGCCAGGTCGTCGTCGGAGATGAGCTGGTTCACCTCGTCGTCGCCCTGGAGGAATGACAGGAACGCGCCTTCGCGCTCGGCTTCGGGCAATGCCCACACCTTCATCGCGTTACGCTGGACGGCCTGGTAGGCGTCCTCGCGGCTCATTCCGGCCTGGGTGAGGGCGAGCAGCACGCGCTGGGAATGCACGAGCCCGCCCAGCTTCTCCATGTTCGCCAGCATGGTCTCGGGATAGACCAGCAGCTTCTCGACGACGCCGGTCAGGCGCACCAGCGCAAAATCGAGCGTGACCGTGGCGTCCGGCCCGATCATGCGCTCGACCGAGGAGTGCGAGATGTCGCGCTCGTGCCACAGCGCGACGTTTTCCATCGCCGGCACCACCGCCGACCGCACGACCCGCGCGAGCCCGGTCAGGTTCTCGGTCAGGATGGGATTCCGCTTGTGCGGCATCGCGCTCGAGCCCTTCTGGCCGGCCGCGAAGAATTCCTCGGCCTCGCGCACCTCGGTGCGCTGGAGATGGCGAATCTCGACCGAAAGCCGTTCGACGGCGCTCGCGATTACGCCGAGGACGGCGAAGAACATGGCGTGGCGGTCGCGCGGGATGACCTGGGTCGAGACCGGTTCGGCCGTGAGCCCCATCTTCTTGGCGACGTGCACCTCGACGGCCGGGTCGATGTTCGCAAACGTGCCCACCGCGCCCGAGATGGCGCAGGTCGCCACTTCGGCCCGCGCGGCGACCAGCCGCTCCCGGCAGCGCGCGAACTCCGCATGATGGCCAGCGAGCTTTACACCGAATGTTGTGGGCTCGGCGTGGATGCCGTGGCTGCGCCCGATGCAGACGTCGTCCTTGTGTTCGCGCGCGCGCGCCTCGAGCGCTGACAGCAACGCATCCAGATCGGACAGGAGCAGGTCGGCAGCCTGGGTCAACTGCACCGACAGGCAGGTGTCGAGGACGTCGGACGAGGTCATCCCCTGGTGCACGAAGCGGGCATCCTCGCCGACATGCTCGGCGAGGTTGGTCAGGAACGCGATCACGTCATGGCGTGTCTCGCGCTCGATCTCGTCTATCCGGTCGATCTCCCATGCGCCCTTGTCCCAGACGGCCTTGGCCGCGGATTCAGGAATGACACCGAGGGCAGCCTGGGCGTCGCAGGCATGAGCCTCGATCTCGAACCAGATTCGGAACTTGTTCTCCGGTTCCCAGATGGCGGTCATTTCGGGTCGGCTGTAACGCGGGATCATGGGGTCGGCTTTCGCGTTGTTTCGGTTCGTGTCGGATGACAGGTTACATGCAGTATTTGGGCGAGTCGGAACGCTTGCGACGTGATACCCCGGCGGGACGAGTCGGGGGGTGTGGACGACCGGCGCGGCGGGGACGACGACGACGTCACACATGGATACCGTTAAGAAATATTAACCGGCCGTTAACGGTTCGCGCGCGATCA
>JAYQGE010000008.1:21369-26919 GCA_038140435.1 Rhodospirillaceae bacterium
GCGCGCGATCAGACGTTTTGCCAGCGGCTTCGTATCGCGCCGCGGGATCGCGCTGAAGAGGATCAGCTCGAGCAGCTCGTAATCCGGCATTGCTACGCCGTCATCCACCGCGAACCACTCCCGCAAACGGGCTCTGTGTTCGCGCTGATCGGGCTGTCCGGGTGGAGCGGCCATGTTGTTCGTGGGCGTCGCGCCGGATCAGGTGTAAGGCGGTTTGTCCCAGCCCTTGGGGGAGTGGGTGAACACCTCGCAGCCGTCGGCCGTCACACCGATTGAATGCTCGAACTGGGCCGAAAGGGAGCGGTCCTTGGTGACGGCGGTCCAGCCATCGCCGAGGATCTTCACGTCGAAGCGGCCGACGTTTACCATCGGCTCTATTGTGAAAAACATGCCCTCACGCAGTTCCGCACCGGTCCCCGGCGCGCCGAAATGCAGGATCGAGGGCGCATCGTGGAACACTTGGCCCAGCCCGTGGCCGCAGAAGTCGCGGACCACGGAGAAGCGCTCGGCCTCGACATATGTCTGGATGGCGTGGCCGATATCGCCCACCGTCGCGCCGGGACGGACAACATTGATGCCCTCCCAGAGCGCCTGGTGGGTCACGTCGACCAGACGTTCGGCGAGCCGTTTGACCTTGCCGACGTTGAACATCCGGCTGGTGTCGCCGTGCCAGCCGTCGAGGATGACCGTCACGTCGATGTTGACGATATCGCCCTCGGCCATGCGTTTTTCGCCGGGGATGCCATGGCAGACCACGTGGTTCACCGAGGTGCAGATCGATTTGGGGAACCCGCGGTAGCCGAGGGGCGCGGGAATGGCACCATGGTCGAGGATGAACTCGTGGCAGATCCGGTCGAGCTCCTCCGTGGTGACCCCGGGTATCACGTGCGGCGTGACGTGATCGAGCGTTTCGGCCGCGAGTTTGCCGGCGCGGCGCATGCCTTCGAACGCATCTGCGTCATGGATGCGGATGCGGCGCGCTTCGGAATCAAGGGCGGCGGATTGGGTATCGGTCATGTCGGTTTCAGGGCCTGATCGGCAGGGGGTTCGTGATCTCGATGCGTTCGGGCGAAACGTCGCATGCATAGCAGATTGCCTCAACCCCTCGACGCCGGGCATCCGCGAATGCTTTGGCATAGGCCGGGTCGATGTCGTCCGCCAGGCGAAAATGGTCGCAATCCGCGCGCTGGACCACGTAGAGCATGACCGCGCGGGCGCCTGCTTCCACGACATTCGCGAGTTCGCGCAGATGCTTCGCGCCGCGCTGGGTTACGCTGTCGGGGAACTCGGCACCGCCCGCAATGGCCGCTTCGTCGCGCTTGAGATGCACGTTCTTGATCTCGACGTAGCAGTCGGCCCGGTCGGGCGACTGGAGCAGGAAGTCGATGCGCGAGTTCTCTCCGTACTTCACCTCGCGGCGCCGGATTTCGTAGCCGGTGAGTTCGGCGATGTGATCGGCCGCGAGCGCCTCATCGACCAGCGCGTTTGGCAGACCGGTGTTGATGCCGACATGATGATCGTCGACCCGGATGATTTCCCAGGTGTACTGGAGCTTGCGCTTCGGATTGTTCGCCGGCGAGACCCAGACGTCCGAGCCTGGGGTCGACAGCCCCAGCATTGCGCCGGGATTGGGGCAGTGCGCGGTAATCTCCGTCAGCGCACCGCCGTCGCCCGTGATCTCGATATCCGACAGGAAGCGCTTGTACCGGCGGACGAGGCGGCCCGGAATCAAGGGGGCGGGAAAATCCATGATGGTCGCAACCTATGGAGGCGACCGGTGCCGATCAAGCGCCCGTCTTGTATGAAAACGGGTGTTTTGACTGTCTTTCGGTCGCGTGATAGTTCGACAGCATGGTTCGGCCTGGAAGCGCGCACATGAAAATCGCCCTGCCGTTGATCTTCGTCCTTGCTCTCGCCGCGTGCGGCGGGACGGGCGCCGCGTGGGTCAAGGAAGGTGCGAGCGAGGAACAGGTGCGCGCCGATCAGGCGGCCTGCCGCGCCCAGGCGGAGAGCGCCATCGGGCGCAGCGAAAGCTTCACCCGCGATATCCGGGGCTCGACCCGGGGTGGTCGGGAGGAGACCCGCGCCATTGTCACGGAGACCCGCGACCGCAGGGTCGCGCGCTCCTTCGACCAGGTTTTCGGGCGCTGCATGGCCGCGCGTGGCTATGTCCATCCGAGCTCCTGACCCCACCAATTCGATCAATCAGGTAGTCGCACGAGCATGAGTGATACGAAACGCGTGACAGCAGCGGTCATGGTGATCGGCAACGAGATTCTCTCGGGCCGGACCCACGACGCCAATCTTCCCTATCTGGGCCGCGAACTGAACCTTCTGGGCATCCAGATGCGCGAGGCGCGGGTCGTGGCTGACATCGAGTCCGAGATCATCGACGCGCTGAATGCCTGCCGCGCGAAATACGACTATGTGTTCACCACCGGCGGTATCGGCCCGACCCATGACGACATCACCTCGGCCTGCGTCGCCAAGGCGTTCGGCCAGAGGCTGATCCGCCATCCCGAGGCCGAGCGCATCCTGCGCGAGCGCATGGCTAAGATGGAGGTCGAGGTCACCGAGGCGCGGCTGAAAATGGCCGAAACGCCCGAGTTCGCGGAGCTGGTGGACAATCCTGTCAGCGGCGCCCCCGGTTTCCGGGTCGAGAATGTATATGTCATGGCCGGCATTCCACGGATCATGCAGGCGATGTTCGAAGGACTGAAGGATCAGCTCGAGGGTGGGGTGACCCTGGAATCGGTCACCGTCGGGAGCTACGTGCCCGAGGGCACCATCGCCGACGAGCTGGGCCAGTTGCAGGACGCCTATCCGGACATGGATATCGGCAGCTACCCGTTCTTCTTCGACGGACGGCCCGGGACGAACCTCGTGTTACGCGGTCCCGACCAGGCACGCCTCGACGAGGCGGCGGCGAAGCTCGGAGACGTGATCCGCGCGCTGGGCCAGGATCCGATTGCGGGCGGGGTCGAGGTGCCCAAGTCGAACGACTGACCTGCTGGCCTCAGGGTTGCCAGACGGCGGTCCAGATCAGGACCGCGACACCGGCGAGCGCCATCCAGATCACGGCATTCTTCGCCGCAGCCTTCCGATCACGAAAAATGAACAGGAGCGTCGGGGCGAGGATCACGAGCGCGCCCGCAAGCGCGATCAGCCGTGCGATATCGAAACCGTCCATGAATGCGGATCCTATTGGCGTTTGTCGGCGTGGCGGGTCGTTGGCTACAAGTATAGCGCCTTGAGTTTGTTTCCGTGCGGGCGTGGTGAAATTGGTAAACACAAGGGACTTAAAATCCCTCGGCCGAATGGCCTTGCCGGTTCAAGTCCGGCCGCCCGCACCAAGCTTCTGTTTCGTGATCACGCAGGCCTAAGCCGCGTCGGCCGCTGCCCTGGCGCGCTCGTTGAGATCGTCGAAGTCGTCCGGCCAGTTGTCCGCGAGCCAACGCAGATAGGTCTTGATGTTCCGGGGGTCGATGCGCACCGAGCCGCGGATCTTGTCCACCTCGGGCTGCATTTCGATGGGTAGCTTCAGGGAATCATTGAAGCGGTTGATCATGTTGAACATCGCGCAGATGAGGGTCAGCTCGACGATCTCGGCGGAACTGAACTCGGCCTCGACACGCTCGAAGACGTCGTCGCGCGATGCCGCCGTGTTCTTGGTCATGTGTTCGGCCCACTCGATCGCGGCGCGCTCGCGCGCGTCGAACAGGTCCGACGTCAGGTAATCGTCCGAGGAGATGGCAATCACCTGGTCGTGGGTGATGCCCGCAGCCTCGCCGAGTGCGGTGTTGTGGGCGTAGCAGTATTCGCAGCCGTTGATGTGGCTGGTCTTGATAATCACCATTTCCTTGAGCTTGGAGGAGAGGTGCACCCCGGGCCACTCGCGCTGGTTTGCGGCCTGGAACGGCAGGTAGAGCATCGCCAGGTATGGCGCGTGGGCCATCGTGCGGTAGGCGTTGGGCACGCGGCCGACGAGTCCGGTCACGGCGTCGTAGAAATGCTTGAGTTCGTCCGGCGCATTCTCCGGGTTGATGTTCGGCACGCGTGACATGGTTCGTCCTCCGGTCGGGTTTCAGGTCCCAGTCTAACCGTGACGGCGGTCGGGGGGCCATCATGCTCGGACAGGGCGGGGGAGACCCTGACAAAGCCTGTTGTGCGGCCTATCTTGAACACGCGACACGCTGTGCGCCGAAACCCGGAGATTTCCCGCGATGCCCACTATCGATATCCACACCCACACGTTCGGCTATGGCTGGCTCGACATGATCAAGAAGCATGGCGCGCCTGCCTACGCCATTGCCGACGAAGCCGACGGGCGCGAGTACCTCGTCGAATACGGAACGCCCGCCTGTGCGCTCGAGGTCGAGGCCTTCGACTACGACCGCCGCGTCGAGATGATGGACAGGCTCGGGATCGACATCTCCATCGTTTCGCTGACTTCGCCCAACGTCCATTTCGGCGACGAGGCGATCAGCGTCGCGACGGCCAGGCTCGCGAACGACGAGATGGCGGCCGGCCAGACGGCCCATCCCGACCGCATCCGCTGGTTCGCCTCGCTGCCCTGGGAGTATCCCGACGCTGCGCTGGCGGAGCTCGAGCGGTGCATCGCGGCGGGTGCCGTCGGGGTCATGTGCGTCGCCCATATCGGCCAGCGGCACCTGATCGACCCGCTGTTCGCGCCGGTCTGGGAAGCGCTGAACAAACACAAGTTCCCGGTGCTGGTTCACCCGACCGCGCCGCTGGGCGCCAAGGACGTCAACTACGGCCACGAGCGCATCCTGATGCCCGCGGCGGGTTTCATGTACGACACCACCATCGCGCTGGCCCGGATGGCCATCGACGGTTTCTTCGAGCGCTACCCCGACATCAAGCTGATTGCGAGCCACGGCGGCGGCTACATCCCGTTCGTGAATGGCCGGGTGGACATGTTCTTCGGCGTCGAGACGCTGGCCAAGTTCGACATACCCAAGCTGCCGAGCGACTATTTCAGCCAGCTCTACTACGACGCCATCGTCTACGATCCGGCGGCGCTGCAGCTCGTGATCGATATTGCCGGACCGGAGAAGGTGCTGTTCGGGACCGACCTGCCCATGCCCGCCGACATGCCGAGGTTGTTCGAACTTTTGGATGCGCGCCCCGCCGACGAAGTGGCCGCGATCCGCGGCGACAACGCCGTGCGGGTCTTCGGCCTGTAGCGCCGGCCGGCACCATCAACGGATTGTTCATTCCTGTGCCCTAGGCTGGTCGCACGGCCCACCGCACCGGGCCGGGACGGGAATGGATATGAACGTTCAGCGTTCGAAGACGGAATGGAAGTACGGCACCCAGGCGTTCGATGCGGGTGATCTCGTGTTCCGCGAGGGAGATCTCGGGGCCGAGGCCTACCTCGTCGAGTCCGGGACCGTCGAGATCCGCAAGACGGTCGCCGGGGATCCCGACGGACTGACCCTCGGCGCGCTGGGGCGCGGCGAGATATTCGGAGAGATGGCCCTTGTGGACGATTGCCCGCGCATGGCGAACGCGATCTGCACCGCGCCA
>JAYQGE010000008.1:27019-53699 GCA_038140435.1 Rhodospirillaceae bacterium
GATGGCCCTTGTGGACGATTGCCCGCGCATGGCGAACGCGATCTGCACCGCGCCAACGATCCTGCGCGTGGTGCCGGCCGACGTTTTCGAGGCGAAGCTGCAGGACGCCGATCCATTCATCCGCGCCGTTGTACGTGTGCTCGTGCGAAATGCCCGGGCAAACGCCTGCGCGAAGGCTTCGGAGTAGTTCGGCCGTACGCTGCGGCGGATGGACGCGAAGCGCTGCCACGACCTAGACTGCCCGAACGTCGTTTCTCCAATCCCGGGTGACAGTCGTGGCAGGAAAAAACACAGACATACGCTATCTCGCGCCCGACGGCGCCATAGAGCCAACCGGCACCTGGTCGTTGGCCAGCCGCGCAGGCGATTATGTCTTTGTCGCGGGAATGCGCGGCATAGACCCGTCTACCAACGCGCTGGTGGATGGAGATGAGAACCGAATCCGCCAGGCTTTCGTGAACATGGCACATATCGCGGCCTCGGAAGGCGCGGGGCTCGCGGACGCTGTGCGGCTGACCGCCTATGTCACGGATATGGACCGCTACCGGCCGATCGTGAACACGGTCCAGGAAGAGATGTGGGCGGGCGGGCCCTATCCGCCGCGCACAATCCTCGAGGTCTCGGCGCTCAATCAGGACGATATCTTCGAGGTCGAGGGCACGTTCTACGCCCCTGTCTAGGGTCGGCGCCTGAATACGAAAACCAGCAGCAGCGCCGTCGCCAGGCTCAATCCGGTGGTGGTCATCTGCGCGACGCCCAGCGGCAGTGATGTCTCATGGACGACGCTGGCGACGGCCAGGGTCAGGATGAATGCCCAGCCCATGTGGATGAAGCCGCTGAGCGCCGAGGCGGCCCCGGCATAGGACGGTGTCACCGTATTGAGCGCCTGGGCATAGCAGCAGGCCAGCACCAGCCCGGTTCCCAGATTCGAGATGGCGAAGGCGCCAAGAACATGCGCCGGTGCCACGTCGATGCCGCCGACCCCGAGGCCGAAGGCCAGTTGCATCAGCCCGCCGCTGGCGCTTGTGAGACCACCCGCCAGGACGATGCGGTCGATCGGGACCCACAGGGTGAGCCGGCCGGCGAGGAAGCTGCCGACCATGTAGACCATCGGCATCGCCATGACACATATCCCGTAGATGGCAGGCGGCATATCCATGCGGAGTATCAGGACGATGGGCGAGGCAGTCAGGAAGGCCTGCATGGCGCCGCTGGCGAAGGCGACGGTGAGGCTGTAGCCGAGGAAGACCGGGTTTGCGAGCAGGCGGAGATACGTCACGATCTGTTCGCCCGCGCGTGCGCTGCGCCGCCGCTCGGGCGGCAACGTCTCCTCGAGGTGGCGGAGCACCGCGACCGCCGTGACGGCGCTGATCAGGCAGGTGAAGTAGAAGGTCGCACGCCAGTCGAACCAGGTGACGAGCTGGCCGCCGATGAGCGGCGCGGCGGATGGGCCCACGGCCATGGCGATGGCCAGCGCGCTCATTGCCCGCGCCGCGGCCGCGCCCTGGGACGTGTCGCGAATGATGGCGCGGGCGACCACCATCGTTGCGCAGGCACCGCTTGCCTGCACCGCGCGTGCCGCCAGAAGCAGCTCGATATCGGGCGCCAGGGCCGCGGCCAGGCTGGCCAGGCTGAACAGGCTCAGTCCGCCGATGATGACCCGGCGTCGTCCGAACCCGTCGGACAAGGGGCCGACGAACAGCTGTGCGATCGCAAAGCTGCCGAGATACGCCGGGAGCATCATCTGGGCAGCCGAAAGACTGCTCTCCAGGTCGTGGGCGATTCCCGGCAGCCCGGGCAGAAAGATCGTCGTGGCGAGCTGGCTCGCGAACATCATCGCGAACAGAAGCGGCATCGAGGGGGCGCGGACTTCGGCGCTGCTCATGAGGCTGTCATCTATCTTGCCCGGCCAATCCCGCTGCTCGCGAACCTGTCACGTCCGGATAGAAAAAGGGCGCCGGCCGAAGCCGACGCCCTCTCTGTTCCGGATATCGGACCCTCTTACGGGGCGACCGAAATCTCGACCCGGCGGTTCTTCGCTTCGGCCACACCGTCAGCGGTGCGGACCGCAAGGAATTCCTCGCCATAGCCGTCCATCTTGATGTCGTCGCGGGAGATGCCGCGGATGCGCAGTGCGGCCGCGACAACGGCAGCCCGGCGCTTCGACAGTGCGTCGTTGCTGGCGGCGATGCCGACCGTGTCGGTGTAACCGCTGACGACGACCTGCACGGGGTTGAAGTTGTCCGCATGCTTGACCGCGTCGCTCAGCGTGGCATTGGCCGCATCGTCGAGCTTGGTGCCGCCGGTCGGGAACATCACGACAAAGGTCTTGCCCTTCGGCGGCTTGGCCTTCTTCACCGGAGCCGGGTCGGCAACGGCGTTGCGCAGCGCCGGGATCAGGCCGTCGAGCTGGTCGCGGCAGGCCTCGATGTGCGCCGGCTGCGTGTTCTCTTCAAGCTCCTGGGTCCAGCACTCGTAAGCAACCTGTGCGGTCGCGGCGAGCTGCGGTGCCTTCACACGGGCGCCAGCCTCGAAGACCTCGGCCAGTTCCTGACGTGCCGTCGCGACGTAGAAAGCGTCGGATTGCGGCAGTGCGCGGGCGTTCGCCTCGGGAAGGTCGACGACCTTCAGAGGGTTGGCGGCCAGCATGGACTGACGCGCGAAATAGTCGGAGTCTTCGTAATCGGCCTCGGCGTATTCCGCCTGGGCCAGGCGGAGGTATCCAGCCGCCAATGCGTTGTCGAACTCGGTGCTGTCCGCAGTGGTCTTCTGCGCCTTGCCCAGTTCCTGCCCCGCGCACGCCGTGAGTGCGATCATTGCCGCGGCGGCAAGTAGTGCCTTCTTGGTCATCCTGAGGATCCCCTTTGAATTATTTCTTCCGGTCGATGTTGGGAGGTGCCGTAGCCCCGTCCCCTTTACATACTCCCCCGACCGGGTTCGCCCGATCGCGGGGATTTTACCAAAGTAGAAATTTAATCCAACCCGTAGGTATCAAGATATGCAGATTAAGTTTCCGGCGCTTCCCGGAGACATAGCATGAACAAATCCAGCGCCTCGGCCGAGAATCGCCACATGTTGTCGCCTCGATCGGTGCTGCCGGTCTCGAGCGTGCGCACCTTCGACACGGGCCCGGCGACGGCGACGCAGGTGTGGCCTGCATCGTCTCCGTAGCGGTTGCCGGTCGGGCCCGCCGCGCCGGTCTCGGCCACACCCCAGGTTGTGCCCAACCGCTCGCGCAGGGTCGCCGCCAGGAGCTCTGCAAAGGGCTCGCTGCTCGAGCGCATGCCTTCCATGTCGGCGTCGGTGATGCCGCCCAGGTTCTCGCGCGCGTCGCCGGTGTAGAGCACGCCACCACCGACGAAGTAGGCAGATGCACCGCCGACGGCGAGCAGCTGGGCGGAGACGAGCCCGCCTGCGGAGGTCTCGGCAACCGCGACGGTCTCGCCGCGCGCCTTCAGCATCTCGGCGATGGCCGCGCTGTATTCGAGCAGGTCGGTCATGGTTTTTTCTCCGTGTTGGGGCCGTGGATGTGCATGTCGGCCAAGCGTAGGGATACGACGGCCGCGATGACCAGCCCGGCGCCGAGAATCTGCATGTTCCCCAGCGCCTGGCCGAGGATCAGGAAGCCGAAGGTCAGGCTCGCGACGGGTTCCACGTTCATCGACATTGCCGCCGGCGCGGGGCCCGCGAGCGAGATCGCGACGAAAACGGTCACGATCGCCGCGGCATAGGCGGCGGGGCCGATCAGGAATCCCGTCCACCCGGCCGTGGTTGTGGGAAGGGCGTAGTCGCCCGCGACCCCGGTCACGATTGCAAAGATGACCGAGGCCGACAGCATCATGTGAAAGGTGATGGGCCGGGAATCCCCTGCACCCACGAGCCGGTTGTTGAGGATGATCACCACGGTCAGGCCGAGCGCCGCCATCGCGGCGAGGCCGACCCCGCGAATGTCGAGTGCGCCGCCCCGGATATCGAGCGCGAGCACAAGCCCGACGAACGCCGCGAGCAGCGCGCCGACGGACAGCACCGTTGGCCGTTCCTGGCCGCTGACCCAGGCGTAAATGCTGGTGAGCAAAGGGAAGGTGTAGAGAATCAGGATCGCGAGGGCGACCGGTATGTACTGGATCGAGCCCAGCGTGCCGTAGGAGTAGAGCGCGACGAGCGCACCGAGGCCGAACGCCGCCAGCCGGCGGCCGGGCGGCAGGCGCAGGCTGCGCCGGGTTGCCAGGATGATGAGCAGAACCAGGACGGCCGCCAGTGTCGAGCGGAGCGTCAGGAAGGTCAGTGGGTTTGTCCCGCCTTCATAGGCCACCTTTGCTGCGGTGGAGTTCGCGGCGAAGCCGATCCCGGCCGCGGCCGCCAGGCTGGCGCCGAGCAATATGTTGGGGCGTGACATCGCGTGCCGTTTCAGTGGACCATGCGTTCGTGACATTGGACAAATCGGTCGCGGCGATCAACTCGCCGGACCTTCGGGAGACGCGTTGTGGCGCAATTCGATGACTACGAAGACCATGATGCGGTCGGGCTCGCCGCGCTGATCGGCGCGGGCGAGGTGACGGCCGCGGAGGTGTTGGAGGCCGCGATCGCGCGCTGCGAGGCTCGCAATCCGGCTCTCAACGCGGTCGTCATGGAGCTCTACGACCACGGCCGTGCTGCCGCCACCTTGGACCTGCCCAAGGGGCCGCTGGCCGGCGCGCCGTACCTGATCAAGGATCTCGGCGCGATGCTCGCCGGCGTGCCGACCACGGGCGGCAGTCGTTTCACGGCGGACGTAGTGCCCGACAGCGACAGCGAGACCGTCGCGCGGCTCAAGCGCGCGGGCATGGCGATCTTCGGCAAGACGAACACCTGCGAGTTCGGCATGTCGATTACATGCGAACCGCAGCTCTATGGTCCGACCCGCAACCCATGGGACGACGCGGTGACGCCCGGCGGCTCGTCGGGCGGTGCGGCATCCGCCGTGGCGGCGCGCATCGTTCCGGCGGCGCATGCCAGCGACGGGTTCGGCTCGATCCGGGTGCCGGCGTCATGCTGCGGGCTTGTCGGGATGAAGCCCACGCGTGGCCGAAACTCCTTCGCGCCGGGGCTCGGCGAGCGCATGGGCGGCATTGTCGCCGAGCACACGGTCTCGATCACGGTGCGCGACCATGCCGCGATTCTCGATGCAACCGCGGGCCCCGCGCCGGGCGATCCCTATTTCGCACCGCCACCGGCACGGCCGTTCCTTGAGGAGGTGGGCGCCGATCCCGGTACCCTGCGCATCGGGTTCAGCCATGGCGGCGCGACGGGCGCGCGCACCGATGGGGAGCATGCACGCGTGCTCGATGAGACGGTCGCGGTGCTCCGGGGGTTGGGACACGAGGTCGTCGAGGCCGACCCACCGCTCGACAATGACGAGATGCAGGAAATTTTCCGCACCCTGATGGCGTCGAATGCCGCGCAGGCCATTCGCAGCCACCCCACCAAGGACCGGCTGCCGGAGCCGGGGGAGGTCGAGAATGTCGTCGCGGCAACTGCGGCCAGGGGCGAAAGCGTGACCGGCCATGACGTGTTCCTCGCCCAGGCGCGAATGCACCAGGCGGGGCGGCGCATGGCGGCCTACCATGACAGTCACGACGTGCTGCTGACCCCCGGGCTGGGCCACATGCCGCCAAAGCTCGGCTGGCTCGACATGATGATGGACGACGCCGACGAATACTGGGACCGGGTGGCGGCATTTTCGCCATTCACGGTCTGGTTCAATCTCACCGGTCAGCCGGCGATCAGCCTGCCCGTGGGCACGACGGCGGAGGGATTCCCGGTCTCGGTGCAGGCCGTGGGCCGCTTCGCCGACGAGGCGACGCTGTTCCGGCTGGCGTCGCAGCTTGAGGCCGCGATGCCGTGGCGCGATCGAAAGCCGGCCGGGCTGCCCGTCGTCTAGGGGTTAGACGTAGCCCGGCGCTGCGGCGAACGGTTGGGCCTTCTCGTAGGCCCGTGCGGCGCGCAGCACCAGCGCATCCTCCCAGTGCCGGCCGACAAGCTGGAACGCGACCGGCAGGCGCTCGCTGCCAAGTCCGCACGGGACCGAACAGGCAGGCTGCATGGTCAGGTTGAAGGGGTACGTGAAGGGGCACCAGTCCACCCACTGCTGCATGTCCCGGCCCTCGGGGATGTTCCGGCCCGCGGCAATCGCCTCGAGCGGCATCTGCGGTGTCAGCAGCAGGTCGTAATTCTCATGGAACCGTGCCATCCGGTTGCCGAGTTCGACCCGCGCCGCGTGCGCGCCGACGAGGTCGGTGACGGAAAGCTTGCGGCCCTCCTCGGCAATCGCAAGCAGGCCGGGGTCCATGAGCTCCCGCTTGTCGGCGGGGATCTGGTCAACGAGCCAGGCGTCCGCTGCGGCCCAGATCACCTCGATGATCGGCCGAACGGGCGGGATATCGGGATCGACCTGTTCGACCACGGCACCCAGTTCCTCGAGTGTGCTGGCAGCGGCAGCGACGGCCTCGGCGACGTCGTCGTCAGCCCAGCCATGGTCCCCAAGGGTCGGGCTGAAGGCGATCCGCACGCCGTCGATCCCGGCGTCGAGCGCGTTCAGGTAGTTCTCGTTCTGCGCGGATGCAGGCGCGGCCATCGAGTCCCGTGAATCCGGGGCGGCCAGGACATTCAGCATGATCGCGGCGTCGGTCACGGTCCGGGTCATGGGGCCCATGTTCGCGAGATTGCCGATATGGCCCGGCAGGGGGTAGTTCGGCACGAGCCCGAAAGTCGGCTTGTGGCCGAAGATGCCGGCGAAGGCGGATGGGATGCGGATCGAGCCCGCCGCGTCCGAGCCCTGGTGAAGCGGCCCCATGAATGCCGCGCAGGCCGCCGCCGCCCCCCCGGACGATCCTCCTGGTGTCCGCTCGGGATTCCAGGGATTGCGCGTGATCCCCGTGAGCGGATTGTCCGTGACACCCTTCCAGCCGAACTCCGGCGTTGTGGTCTTGCCCGTGAGGACCGCCCCGGCCTCGCGCAGCCGTGCCGTCGCGGGCGCATCTTCGTCCCACGGGCCGTCGGGATTGGTCGTTCGTGAGCCGCGCAGCGTGGGCCATCCCTTGGTCAGGGTCAGGTCCTTGATCGAGACCGGAACGCCGTCGATCGCCGACAGGGGTTCGCCTTTCTTCCAGCGTGCCTCGGACTCCCGGGCCGTTGCGAGCGCGGACTCGGCATCGACGAGGCAGAAACAGTTGAGCGTCGGGTTTTGGGCGTCGATCTGGTCGAGAACCGCGCGGGTTACCTCGACCGGCGAGACCCTGCCGTCCGCGTACAGGTCGCTGAGCTGTGCGGCGGTCAGCGCCGCGAGATTGTCCGACATGGCGCTCTCCTCCGAGCTATTTCGCGGCGATCTGTCCCTCGGACCGCAGCTTTTCGAGTGTGTCGTCGAGCGCGCGGCGGAACCGCGCGATCATCTCTTCGATCTCCGCGCGATTGATGATCAGAGGCGGACAGAAGGAAATCGTGTCGCCGATGGCGCGCACGATCAGGCCGTGATCCTCGGCGCGCTGGTTGCAGTAGGGGCCGACCGCCAGTGCCGGATCGAACGCCTCGCCCGTATCCTTGTCGCGCACCAGTTCGACGCCCGCGACCAGGCCCTTGCCGCGCACCTCGCCGACGAGCGGGTGATCCAGCAGCGCCTCGAGCCCGCCCATGAAATGGGGCTCCATGGCGCGCACATGGCCGACGATATCCTCTTCGGCGTAGATGCGCAGCGCCTCCCGGGCGACGGCTGCCGACACCGGGTGGCCGGAGTAGGTGAAGCTGAGGCCGAACACGCCGACCCGGTCGCTCTCTTCCGCGATGGCATCGAACACGCGTGCGTTCACCATCAGCGCGGAGATCGGGATATAGGCGCTCGACAGGCCCTTGGCGCAGACCAGCATGTCGGGCTCGAGGCCCATGGTGGTGGTGCCGAACATGTTGCCGGTGCGTCCGAAGGCGGTGATCACCTCGTCGGCGACCAGCAGCATGTCGTGCTTGCGGATCACGGCCTGGATCTTCTCGTAATAGGTCGGTGGCGGGACGATCACGCCGCCGGAGCCCATGATCGGCTCGGTGAAGAACGCGCCGACGGTCTCGGGGCCCTCTGCCTCGATCAGTGCGTCGAGCTCGTCCGCGAGCCGGGTCGCGAAATCTTCCTCGCTCTCGCCGGGCTCGGCATAGCGATAGTGATGCGGCGGGGTGACATGCAGGAAGCCGTCGAGCGGCAGGCCGAAGGAGGCGTGGTTGTAGTGCATGCCCGACAGGCTGGCCGAAGCGATGGTGTTGCCGTGATAGGCGCGCTGGTGGGCGATGATCTTCCGCTTTTCCGGTTTGCCCATCGCGTTCCAGTAGTACCAGACGATCCGGGCAGCGCTGTCGTTGCCCTCCGAGCCCGAATTGGCGAACCAGATCTTCGACATCGGCACGGGCGCGATGTCGAGCAGCATCTCCGCAAGGTCGATGACCGGCGAATGGCTCTTGTGATTGGTCAGGTGGTAGTAGGGCAGGCGCGCCATCTGCTCGGCGGCGGCCTGGACCAGCCGGTCCTGCCCGTAGCCCAGCGAGATGCACCAGAGGCCCGCCATCCCCTCGATATATTCCTTGCCGTGATTGTCGGTCACCCAGACGCCCTTGCCTTCCTCGATGACGACCGGGCCCTTCTCCAGGTGCGTCTTCAGATTGGTGAGCGGATGGATGATCGATGCGGCGTCGCGCGCCTCGGGCGAGTTCGGGCGCGGGGCGGTATCGTCTGGCATGGCGTTCTCCGGGTGTGGATTACTCGGCCGCGTCCTTGAGGCCGTCCGAGACCTCGACATTCTCGGGCTTGATCTCGTAGCCGGCAGCGCTCGCCTGCATTTCGATCAGCGCGGCGAAATCGTCTTCGCCATGTCCGGCGCCAATCAACGCCTGGACCAGCTCGCGCGTGAGGTTCGTGACCGGCATCGGTACCTCGAGTGCGCGGGCCTCGGCCAGCGCGAGGTCGAGATCCTTGCGCAGCATCTTCGAGGTGTGCGTGGCCGTGTAGTCGAGATTCACCAGGGCCGGGGCCTTGTAGTTGGTGAAGATCGAGCACATGGCGCTGTTGTTGAAATAGTTCAGGAACGCGTGCCGTTCGATCCCGCCCTTCTCGCAAAGCACCGTGATCTCCGCGAGGCACTGGGCGACGACGCCAAGCATGACGTTGTGGGCCAGCTTCGCCAGACGCGAGGAATCGCCTTCGCCGATATAGGTCTCGGCCCGGCCGAGCGCCGCGATGTAGGGACGTGCGATGTCGTAGGCTTCGCGCGGCCCGGAGACGCCAAGTGTTGCCTTGCCGGCGGCGACCGCATGCCCGTTGCCGCTGATCGGGGTGGCGAGGAACTGAACACCCTTCGCCTCGCATGCGGCGCGCATATCCTGAGATGTTTCGATCGAGATTGTCGAACTGTCGCTGATGATCTTCGGCAGTGACGAACCGGACAGGACACCGTCAGGGCCGGTGATCATCTCGCGGATGGCCTTGTCGTCGGTGACGATCGTGAACACGATGTCACGGTCGGAAAGGTCCGACGGTTTGGCGACAACCTCTACGCCCAGTGGCTCGGCCTTCGATGCCGTACGGTTGTAGACCTTCACATCCGCGCCGGCCTGAATGAGGAGCCCGGCCATCGGGTAGCCCATCTTGCCGGTGCCGATCCAGCCGACGGTGTGTGACTTGAGGTTGTCGCCAGACATGATTTTCTCTCTCCGTGGGGAATATTGTTTGGATGGAAGAATAACAGGCCCCACGCTATACCGCCCCGACTTTCTGCCGAGCGGTTCGCACCGCGTACGGATTTGCCATGCCCGAAGAACCGATCAATCCCCCGCCGACATCCTTCGTCGAATGGACCGACGCTCAGCGCAATGCCAATCTCCACGCGACGCTGGAAACATCTCCGGCCCCCGATGAATTGTGGGTCTTCGGCGCGGGGTCCCTGATCTGGGATCCGCGCTTCGAGCCGGACGAAACCCGCGCGGCGACGCTCACGGCATATCGCCGGGCCTTCACCTTCTGGACCATCCGCGCCCGCGGGTCCTTCGAGCGGCCGGGCCTCGGGCTGGCGCTCGAACCCGGTGGCACCTGCGCCGGGGTCGCGTTTCGCGTCCCCGTCCGGGGCCGGGACGAGATTCTGGATGCGCTGTGGCGGCGCGAGATGAGTGGCGGCGTCTATGTGCCGACCTGGGCGGAGGCCGAGACCGACGCCGGGCGCATCTGGACGCTTGGTTTCGTCGCCAATCGCGATCACCAGAACTATGCCGGCGATCTGCCGCGGGATCTCTCGGCGCGGATCATCGCGTCGGCGCAGGGTTCGCGCGGCACATGTCACGAGTATCTCTCGCTGCTGGTCGAGGCGCTGGAGCGCCACCAGCTGTCCGATCCGGAGACGCTTGCATTGCATCACGCGGTGCAGCGCGAACTCGGAGCCGGCGCGTGAGCGGGCCGTCGCGCGCGGGGCCCGCCGCCGATCGCAACCGCGACGCGATCGACGCGGTGCTGCGCGAACTGGTGCCGTCCGACGGAAGCATTCTCGAGATCGCCAGCGGCGCGGGCCAGCATGCCGCGCATTTCGCGGATGTGTTCGCCCCACGGGTCTGGCAGCCGAGCGAGAGCGACCCGGAGCGGATCGATGTCATGTCCGACCGGTTCGCCGGCCTCGGTTTGCCCAACCTGCGCGCCCCGGTCCTGTTGGACGTGCGTTCCGATGTCTGGCCGGTCGAGCAAACCTGGACCGATCCGCCGATCCGCATGATCTACAACGTCAACATGCTCCAGGTCTCGCCCTGGTCCGCCTGCGTCGGCCTCCTCGCGGGTGCCGCGCGCATCCTGCCGGCTGGTGACTTGCTCTTCATGTACGGTCCGTTCATCCGCGACGGTGTTCATATGTCGGAGGGCAATGAAGCGTTCGACCGCTCACTCCGTGCACGGAATCCGGAATGGGGTTTGCGCGACCTGACGGATGTGTGCGACGCCGCTTCGTCGGCGGGTCTGACCCTGGACCGGGTGTTCGAGATGCCTGTGAACAACCTGTCGGTGGTGTTTCGCGCCGGGAACACGGAAGATGGCCGCACAAGTGGAGAGTGAGATGACCGTCGAGAAACTTCAGAATGCCTACTACGTCACCGGCGACATGGACCGGGCCATCGCCTTCTATCGCGATGCGCTGGGTCTCGATCTGGCCTTCCAGGATGGCGACAAGTGGGCGCAGCTCAAGGCGGGCGGCGCGAATTTCGCGCTCAGTTCCCGCGAGGAGGCGCCGGAAGGTGCCGTCGGCGCGACGGTCGTTTTCGAGGTGCCGGATGCGGCGGCGGCAGGCGCGGCCATTGCCGCGGCTGGCGGGGAGGTTGTCGGAGAACGCGACATGGGCAGCCATGGCAAGACGCTGACGTTCCGCGATCCCGACGGGAATCTCGTGCAGCTTTACCAGCGCGCGTCCGGATAGATTAACCAATCAGCCAGAATGGGGAGAGACATGCAGGCCAAGGCGTTTCGTATCTACAAGAAGGGCGGCCCCGAGCAGTTGAAATGGGAGACCGTGGAAGTTCCGGCCCCGGGCCGGGGCGAGGTTCTGCTGCGTCACACGGCAGTCGGCCTCAATCTCGCGGACACCTACCGTCGTACAGGGCTCTACCCG
Organism: Rhodospirillaceae bacterium; assembly: GCA_038140435.1. Lineage (GTDB taxonomy): Bacteria > Pseudomonadota > Alphaproteobacteria > UBA6615 > UBA6615 > UBA8079. The sequence continues at coordinate 38,674 of JAYQGE010000008.1, forward strand.
ATGCCGATGCCCAACGGCATGGGCAACGAGGCGGTCGGGGTTGTGGAGGCGGTGGGCCCTGGCGTACGGGCCCTGAAAGTCGGCGACCGGGTCGGTTATATCGGCGGGCAGGCGTTCGATGCCTATTCCGAGCGCCGGGTGGCGAAGGTCGAAAGCCTGATCCCCATCCCCAAATACATCGACGATCGTGAGGCTGCGGCCGCCCTGCTCAAGGGAATCACGGCGCAGTATCTTCTGCGGGATGCCTATCAGGTGAAGCGCGGGGACACGATTCTGGTGCATGCCGCTGCGGGCGGTGTCGGGATCATCATGTGCCAGTGGGCGAGTGCGCTCGGCGCGAGGGTGATCGGTACGGTCAGCACCGAAGCGAAGGCCCGTTTTGCCAAGCGCAACGGCTGTCACCATCCGATCGTGGTCAAGCGAAAGGGACCGAAGTTCGCCAAGAAGGTTCGCGAGCTGACCGACGGCCAGGGTGTGCATTGCGTTTACGATTCGGTCGGCAAGGAGACCTGGGAGGAATCGCTGGCGAGCGTGCGTCTGCGCGGCTCTGTCATCAGCTTCGGGAGCGCATCGGGCAAGCCGCCCAAGACCGATATCGCCGCAACCGGGGCGCTTGGATCGCCCTTTATCGCGCGCTGTGCGCTGGTGAATTACACCACCAGCCGCAAGGAGACGATGGCGCGGGCGGACGACCTATTCCGGGCGATCAAACGGGGGCATGTGAAGGTCCGGGTGAAACAGCGTTACAAGCTCAAGGACGCGGCGAAGGCCCAGCGCGACATCGAAGCGCGGCGCACCACGGGATCGACGGTCCTCATTCCCTGATCTTCCCGCGCGAGAGGCTGGTCGCATGACCTGGACAGAGAAAAAGTTCGCCGAGGTGAACGGCCGTCGCATGGCCTATGTCGAGGCGGGCGATCCCGATGGAGATCCCATCGTCTTTCTGCACGGCAACCCGACGTCCAGCTACCTCTGGCGGAACGTCATCCCCTACGCCGAGCGCTTTGGGCGCTGCATTGCGCCGGACCTGATCGGCATGGGGGATTCCGAGAAGCTGCCGGACAGCGGCCCGGACCGCTATCGCTTCGTCGAGCATCGCGAGTATCTCCACGCGCTGCTCGCGCAGCTTGATGTCACGCACAACGTCACGCTCGTGATCCACGACTGGGGCAGCGCGCTGGGTTTCGACTGGGCGAACCGGAACCGTGCAGCGGTCAAGGGGATCGCCTACATGGAGGCAATCGTGAAGTCGCGCAGCTGGGACGATTTCCCGGAGCGTGCACGGCCGGCCTTCGAGGGGTTCCGCTCGCCCGCGGGTGAGAAGATGGTGCTCGAGGAGAATTTCTTCGTCGAGCGGATGCTGCCTGGCTCGATCCTGCGTGACCTGACGGACGAGGAGATGGCCGAGTATCGCCGTCCTTTCCTGGCGCCCGGAGAATCTCGCCGTCCGACCCTGACCTGGCCGCGCCAGATTCCCATCGACGGCGAGCCCGCGGATGTGACGGCCATTGTCGACGCCTTCGCGGCCTGGATCGCGACCGCGGAATTCCCGAAGCTTTTCATCAATGCCGAGCCCGGTGCCATCCTGGGCGAGGGAGAAAGCCGGGACTTCTGCCGGACGTGGGCCAACCAGACTGAGGTCACGGTCAAGGGTTCACACTTCATCCAGGAGGACTCGCCCGACGAGATCGGCCGCGCGCTCGCGGACTGGCTCGGGACGATCGGCTAGGCAGGTATCGTGGAAATCGGCATCGCCGGGCTGGCACTCGTCGCCGCCGTCTTCGCTGTCGCCGGCGCCGTAAAGGGCGTCGTGGGGTTCGGCCTGCCGACAATATCCATGGGCGTGCTCGGCGCGGTAATCGCGCCCGATGTCGCGGCGGCGATTCTGATTGTACCCACCTTCCTGACCAATATCTGGCAGGCGTTCTCCGGTCCCAATACGTTCGGCGTCCTGCGCCGGATCTGGCCGATGCTCGCCGCGGTCCTCGTGGGAACGCTCGCAACCGCGGGTGTCATCACGAATGCCGATCCCGTCACCGCCGCGGGCTTGATCGGGGCGATGTTGCTGCTCTACGCGGCACTGGGGCTGTCGGGTGTCCGGTTTCGGGTGCCGCGGCACGCCGAGCGCGTCGCCGGGCCGGTCGCCGGGCTTGCGACGGGTCTCATCAACGGTGCGACGGCGATCTTTGTTCTCCCGGGGGCGCCCTATCTCCAGGCATCGGAATTCGAGAAGGACGAGCTTATCCAGGCGCTGGGATTTGTCGGGCTGGCCGCGCCCGGTGCCCTGGCGGTGGGGTTCGGCCTGAACCGGCCCATGGATACGGGATTGTGGCCCGCCGTGGCCGTCGCGCTCGTCGCCGCCTTCGCGGGAATGGCGGTTGGCCAGGTTGTGCGCGGGCGGCTGTCTGTCGCCGTCTTCCAGCGCTGGGTGTTCGTCGGCCTCGCGGCCCTCGGATGGGTGATGGTTGCGCGGGTCGTCGCTTGAGCGCGCCTACCAGTCGTTGCGCAGCAGCCGCAGGCTCAGGAAAACGTCTTCCTCGCTCGGGTTGTCTCCGAGGTCGGGGAACTTCGCCTTAACGCCATCGATGACGCCGGCGCTGTCGAGGCGCATGAAGGTGTTCACCCTGCGCTCGAGGCCGAGTGTGGTGACGAGGGCATCGTCGGGATCCTGGCCCTCGACGTCTGCCAGAAGTGTCTTGGCCTCCGCGTTGTCGGGTTCGCGGTCGAGCGTGAACTGAAGGTTGTTCGCGATGTAGTCGTGGCCCGGATATATCCGGGTCTCGTCCGGCAGCTTCGCGATCTTGTCGCGGAAGGTCGCGTACAGGACGTTGGGGTCGCCGGAGTGGCAATGGCCGACACCGGCGTTGAAAATCGTGTCGCCGCACAGGAGGTGCGGTTCGTCGGTATGTCCCAGCAGCGAGATGTGGATCGGCGTGTGGCCGGGCGTTTCGATGACCTCGAGATCGACCGTCTTGCCAATCCGGACATGATCGCCCTCGCGTACGCCCACGTCGATACCCGGGATGCGGTTGCCCGCATTGTGCGGGCCGATCAGCTTCGCCCCGGTCGCCGCGATCGTCTCATCGTTGCCCGCGATATGGTCGGCATGTTCATGGGTGTTGAAGACCCGCGTGATGTCCCAACCCCGTTCCTTCGCCACCGCGAGGGCCTTGGGTGGCTCGATGGGATCGATCGCCACGGCCTCGCCCGTCTCGGAGCAGGCGACCATATAGAAAAAGTTGCGCCCGGCGTTTCCGGTCCAGATCTGTTCGACGATCATGATTTCATCCCGTGAAGTGTGGTCGGACCGCGACCATACGCCGCCGGCGTTGCGCGCGCCAGTTTCCGGCGGTGCGGCTCAGTCGATCAGGCCGCGGGCGCGCATCAGCCGGAACAGGAACGGCACGAGCATCACCACCACCGTGATCCGCACGATGTGATGGGTCGCGACGAAGGCCGTATCGACGTTGAGTGCCAGGGCGACGAGGCTCATCTCGGTCAGGCCGCCGGGCGAGAAGGCGAGCACGATCGACGCGAACGGGATTCCCGTCACCGCGTGCAGCCCGACTGCAAAGATTCCGGTGATGGTGAGCAGGATTGCGGTGGCGATGCCGCCGAGCCGCAGGACGCGGCCCAGGTCGCGGTACGTCAACCCGGCGAAGCGCGCGCCGACGGATGCGCCCAGCAGAATCTGCGCGCCCGCCACGAGGAGAACGGGCGGCGCGGCATGGGTGAGGCCGGCCAGGTGGACCGCCGCGCTCGCGACCATTGGTCCGGTCAGGTGCGGTGCGGGAAGCCGCAGGAAGCGCGCGCCGTAGAGCCCGACGAGGGCGCTGCCGGCCAACAGCGCAATATCCAGTGCAGTCGGCGCTGCACCGTCGGACGAAAAGGTGCGGAGTGCCGGGTCGAAGTCCTCGATGATCCGGAACAGGAATGGCAGGGTCATCACCACGAGGAAGATGCGCGTGGTGTGCGCCACGCTGACCTGCCGTTCGTCGCCGCCCATGGCGCCGGTCATGGTGACCATTTCGTTCAGCCCGCCCGGTACACCGGAGAAGAAGGCGGTCTTGGGCTCGAAGCCCGCGAGGCGGAAATACATGTAGCCGGACACGGTGCTGAGCAGCACATAGCCCGCGAGGGAGATGAGTGTGACTGGCCAGAGGGCCGCGCGCTCGAGAATCTCCGGCGAGAATGCGCTTCCCAGCAAAACGCCAAGGACGATGATCATCCCGGTGCGCAGCCGTACGTCCATGTTGGTCTCGATCCGCATAAGCGTGATCGCGCCGGTTGCGGTCATGGCGCCGAGCATCCAGGGCAGGGGCAGGTTCAGCGCGTTGAAAATGGCGCCGCCGACGAAGGCGATCGCCACCGTCCGCGCGAAAATCGGCAGGTCGCCGACACCGAGACGGCGCACTGGTGATGGCGGTGTTGCCGGATCAGTCATCGCCGCCGTCGTCGAACGCATGGCGGCGCCCGAGGCGGACCGCGGTCTGGCCCGGGGCAAGCTGTCGCGATGGCATGATCAGGACGCAGTCGTCATGGGGTGTGTGAATGATGCTGTCTCCGTCGCGCGCGAACGGTGTTCCGCGACCGGGAATGATCTCCATCCCGATGAAGGCCTCGGTGAACGCGGCGTTCTTGTGCTGAGGTACGAACGCCGTTGAAACCTCGACCCAGTGTTGGGGGACGGGCATGTTCAGCAGGTACGGCTGGGCATCGTCATCCGAGATCATGCCGGTTGCGAGCAGAAAGCGATAGACCGTGTCGATTGCGACGCCTTCGGTGCCCCTGCGCCAATGCTGGCCGCATTCTGCGAGAATGGAAACATGGGGGTCTCCAGGCGTGTTGAACCGCGCGAAATCGCGCAAGCGCATGCCGTTTGCGTGGCCCGTATCGCAGACGATGACGGCCGGGCTGTTCAGGCTGCGGGCGAACGCCCGACCCTTTTCGCTCGGTCCGGAGAGCAGCAGGGGCGGGCTCTCCGACTGCATTGAATGCAGGTCGAGCAGCATATCCACCGTTTCGAAGAAAGGGCGCAGTACGCGGACACGGCTGCGCTCCAGGTTGGTCCCGCCATCCGTCGCGCCGTCGGCCCAGAGCCGGTTCATGTCCTCGTCGATGAACCGCGATGCGTTGGGCGTCGCGGGGTCGAACGTCTCGAACGCGGCCGTATTGGCAAAGACGCAGGAGAGCTTGCCGCGCAGCGGAGCGAGGTCATGCCGCATGAAGTGGTCGAGGGCGATCGCGCCCGAAATCTCGTTGCCATGCATCAACGCATTGATTGCGGCGTGGGGGCCGGGTTGGCCGCTGTCGAATGTCGTCACGAAGGGGATGCCGGTGTTGCCGGTGCTCCAGGCCGAAATGTCCGGCGGTTGGAGCTCGACCCTTTCGGCGTGCGCGGTGAGCCCTGACGCGCTGCCGAGACCAATCACGGTGCGAACTGTTCCTTGAGAATACGTTCCTCGAGGTTCGTCTCGGGATCGAACAGCAACTGGAAACTCCGGTCCCGGTCCTCCCGGATGGTCACCTCGGCCACGTTGCGGACCTCGAAATCGTCGGCAGTGGCGCTCACCGGCCGTTTTTCGGCCTCGAGGATGCGGAACACGACCTCGGAGTCATGCGGCAGCAGCGCGCCGCGCCAGCGCCGAGGGCGGAAGGCGCTGATCGGGGTCAGCGCGAGAATTTCGGCGCTCAACGGAATGATCGGGCCATGGGCCGAGAGATTGTACGCGGTGCTTCCCGCCGGGGTCGCGACCAGCGCCCCGTCGCAGATGAGCTCCGGCATCCGAACCACGCCGTCGACAAGGATCTCCAGCTTGGCGGCCTGATAGGTTTCGCGCAGCAACGAAACCTCGTTGATCGCGACGGATTCCTCGGTCTGGCCATCGGTCGTCCGGGCCACCATGTGTAGCGGATAGAGGGTAACGGCCTGGGAGTTCCGCAATCGGGCGGGAAGATCGTCCAGCCGGAAATCGTTCATGAGGAACCCGACCGAGCCGCGGTTGAGGCCGAAGACCGGGGTGCCGCTATCGATGAACCGGCGCAGTGTCTGAAGCGCGAAACCGTCACCGCCCAGCGCGACGATCACATCGGCATCTTCGGGCGCGACGCTCGCGTACCGGGCCTCCAGGTCCCGGAGTGCGTCCTGTGCCGCATCGAAGTTTGCCGCCACGAACGCAATGCGTTCCGGAACGGTCTCGGTGGACTTTTGGGATGATGACTGGGACACGGTCTCGCACGTGTGAACGGGGCTTGGCCGGCGGGCCGAGGGAATCGCACTATATCTTAGCCATATGGTCACAAACCAGCCGTTGTCACGGCGTTCGTGCGTCGCCAGAGTATTCGCTCGGTCGGTGTTGAAGGATGCGTTCGTATGAAGTTCAGACGTTTGTTGATGTCGCTTATTGCTGCGGCGCTGCTTGTCCCGGTCCTGGCAAGCGCGGGTTGGGCGCAATCGGGCGACCGTCATGTCGGCTACTACTATCCCGCGCCGACCACGACGGAAATCTACGACGCACGGGTTCCGGTGCTGCCCGGCAGCGACCGCAAGCGCCGCGTCGGCTTCGTGACGGTCATGACCAACGAAATGCTGAAGAATCCCTATCCGCCGCAGTTCGCGATCTTCGCCAAGGGTGCGGAGGCGGAGAAGCTGATCATCACGGCGCTCGGCTCCGACAGCTATGACACGCTGTTTCGTGCACGCGGTCTGTTCGCCATGCTGACTGCGGTCGCGCGCGGCACTCCGTTCTTTCAGGAACAGCCCGACGCTGACCGGTTCACCTTCTTCGACCTGGCCAAGCTCCTGGGTTTCGAGCAGATCACCTACACGGACGGGGCTGACTTCGCCCACCAGATCAAGCTGCGCTGAGAGGCGTGAAGACGATCAGGCCCCGAAGGATCGCAGGGTCCGGGCCACGTCGCGATGCTTGCCCTGGATGGCGTAGTCGAGTGCCGACTTGCCGTTCTGGTCCTTCATGGTTGGTCGCGCACCGGACTCGATCAGCAGCCGGACGATCGTGTCATGCCCGTTCCAGGCCGCGCGCATGAGCGGCGTCAGCCCTTCATTGTCAACGACGTTGGTCCGCGCGCCGGCCTCCACCAGTTTCCGGACGACGTCCTTGTGGCCGTTGCTGGCAGCCCAGGATACCGCGGTCCGGCCGTCATAGTCGGTGACGTTGAAGTCCGCGCCCAGCTCGACCAGGAGGTCGACGACCGCGGTGCGGCCGCGCCATGACGCGTTGATGACGGCTGTGCGGCCTGATGTGTCGTTGCCCTCGAGGTCCGCGCCGCGGGACAGGAGTTCGGCGATCTTGGCCGTGTTGCCGGCCGCGGCGGCGTCGAGCAGCTCGTCGCGGAGTCCTGTGCCGGCGGAGCCGCGCGCGCGGGGGTTCGACACGGCATCCAGGAGGCGCTTGTACTCGCGCGCAAGGCGGCGGGAATCGACAATCTCCGTCGGCGCCATCTGGCGCTCGATCACGGGCATGATTTCTTCTGCCTCTTCGCTGCCCTGGGCGGCGGCAAGCTCGAAAAAGACGAGCGACTGGACCTTGTCCTGGGGCACGATGCGGCCGTCTGCGAACAGGGCGCCAAGTATCAGCTGGGCGTCCACGTCGCCGTGCTCGGCGGCGTTGCGCAGGAGTTCCACGAGTTTCTCGGGGTTCGAGCCATCGACCAGGCCGAGAAGGTAGCGCTTCGCAAGTCTCGTCTGCGCCTGCGCCAGTCCGGCATCGGCGGCCCATTCCAGAATGTCGTTGGTGCGCTGAGTGCCCGGATCCGCCACACCGCCAATCGTGTCGAACGGGGTCGGGTCGGTCAGCGCACGCGCGAGCTCTTCATCTTCAACGGCGATCGCCGCGATCATCTTCGCGAGCGGATTGTCCTCTCCCTCGCGCAGAGCAGGACGGTCGAATTCGTTTGTAACCGGGGCCTCGAAGACCTTGCCGGTCTGCACTGCGGCGACCTCGGTGCCCTCGATGTCGGAGTCCTTGGATTTCTCCGCCCGGTCGAGCTGGCTCTCGGGTGCGCCGTCCTGGGTGATGTCCGAGACGCGCGCGAGCTGCTGTGCGTCGCTGCGGCCCTCCGCGACCTTGACCTGGTCCTGGGCAGTGTCGCTGTTCTGACCGATCAAGCCGTCGAGCTGTTCTTCCGCGCACGTCAGTCGCGCACCGATCCGGGCGAGGGACGTGCCGACCTCTTCGGGCTCGCGCAGCTGCTGGTGGTCCTTGATCAGCGGTGCGGGCGTCTGTGCGCCGTCCGTCCCCTTGAGCGGGACCGCGACAACCTCCTTGGGCTGCGGGGTTAGGTCCGCCGGGATCGGCTCGTCCCTTGGACGCACCTCGGGTCCGGCATCCGGGAGGCCGGGCTGGCCCTTCGCGACCTGGACCGCAGTGGTGCGCTTCGATGCCTCGACGACACCGGAGAAGTCTTCGGACTGCTTGATCGCCGCCGTCGTTTGGGTAAGCGCGAGGCTATTGTCGTCTGCCAACGGCAGCGTCTCCGGCAGGCCGCCTTCGACGTCTGCCTGCGCGGCCGCGTTGCTGCCGGACTCCGATATCTCGCCGATCTCGGGCGCGACGGCCTTCGTGACGTCAATCTCGCTCTTCCTGCCCTCTGCGGTTTCACCGTCCTTCAGTGCGTCCGGGTCGCCCGCGCGCTCCGGTTCGGGCGTCTCGGTCGGCGTGTTCTCTTCGAGGGCTGCGAGCTGATTGAGCAGCTTGCCGGCCGTCTCTGCCGCAAGGGGGCAGGCGTATCCGTCGGGCCGGCCTCGCGCGCCGCCTCGGCCTCGATGGGTTGCTGGTCGGGTTCGGGCTCGGGGCGCAGGTTTACGAACACGACGATCTCGCGCATGGCCTGCCCGGCATCCTCGGCGTCGCCGGTGTCGCCCTGGTCCTCGAGTTCGCCCTCGACGCTTGCTTCCTTCGCCTCGTCCTCGCCCTGGCCGGTGCCGCCCGCCTCCTGGTTGATCTGCTTCAGAGCCGTGGGGTCGCCCGCGCGCGAGTCCGTTCGCGAGGATTCGCCGGGCTCGTCGAAGCCGAAGTCACCACTCGTCAGGCTGTCGACATTGTCGTCCGGATCGATGCCGGCCGCGGTCTCGTCCTCGATCGTCTCGCCCGCCTCGTCGGTGAGCGCGCCGCTCGAGAACTTGCTCCGGAACTCGTTGCTTTACTGATAGGTCAACACGTCGCGCGTCGCGCCCCGCCCGAAGCGGTCTCCGAATGCGAGTTCCACCGCCGGCAGCGCGCCCAGGGATGCCGCAACGACCACGACGTGGACGATGCCGGACGTGCTCGCGGAGAAATACATGTCGGTGGCCGACCGCCTCAGCCGCCCGTCACGCTCATGTGACGGCCGACCGCCGGCGCGTTGTGCCTCCGGTCGATCACGAAGTCGTGGCCCTTGGGTTTGCGGCCGATCGCCTCGTGGATGGCGTTGACCAGAAGGCCATCGTCGTCGCTCGCGCGCAGCGGTGCCCGCAGGTCCGCAGCGTCTTCCTGCCCAAGGCACATGAACAGCGTGCCGGTACAGGTCAGCCGGACCCGGTTGCAGGATTCGCAGAAGTTATGCGTGAGCGGCGTGATGAAGCCGAGCCGCTGGCCCGTCTCCGCAAGATCGAAATAGCGCGCCGGCCCGCCGGTCGTGTGATCGGACTCGGTCAGTGTCCAGCGCTTCGCGAGGTCGCTGCGGACCATCGACAGGGGAAGATACTGGTCGAGCCGCTGCTCGCCGATCTCGCCCATCGGCATGACCTCGATGAAGGTCAGGTCGAAACCGCACTCGCCGCACCAGGCGATGAGGCGGTCGATTTCCTCGTCGTTCACGCCGCGCAGCGCCACCGTGTTGATCTTGATCGCGAGGCCTGCCTTGCGGGCGGCCGCGATGCCGTCCATGACCTGGTCGAGATCGCCCCAGCGCGTAATCGCCCGAAACTTGACCGCATCGAGGGTGTCGAGGGAGATGTTGATCCGGCGCACGCCGGCGTCCGCGAGGTCGTCGGCGTAGCGTGCGAGCTGGGTTCCGTTCGAGGTGAGGGTCAGCTCCTCCAGGGCGCCGGTATCGAGATGCCGGCCGAGCCGCCGGATCAGCCACATGATGTTCTTGCGCACGAGCGGCTCGCCACCGGTCAGGCGCAGCTTGCGGACACCGAGGTCCACAAACGCGCTGCACAGCCGGTCGAGCTCCTCGAGCGAAAGGATTTCCGCTTTCGGCAGGAAGGTCATGTCCTCGGCCATGCAGTACACGCAGCGCAGGTCGCAGCGGTCGGTCACGGAGACCCGCAAGTAACTGATTGGCCGGGCAAACGGGTCGATCAGCGCAGGCTGATCGCCGGTCTTCCCGGTGCCGGATTCGGTCGCGTTTTTCGACATTTCAGTGCTCATAACCGTGTATGTAGTGCATTTCGCGACCGGAATGTAGGTCGCGAACCGCGTCTGGTCGGCATGATTGGCCAAAAACCCCATGTTTCCGGTGTTTTCGCGTCGTTCTCACGGCAATCCTCACCGAAAAATATGCAGTATCCGTGCCATGGGCGGCCCCGTGTCTAACCGGGGGGCGGAGACGGCCTGGGGAGTGGTGTGGGCACCGTTACGCCGCGCGCGACCCCGAGGGGCGGTGGCGGTTCGGGCACGCTCGGTTTGATGCGCGGGCGCGGGCCCGCGATGTCGGCCCAATCGACCACGGATCGTCTCGCGGACGCGATTTCGTTCTCCAGCGCTCTCGCATCGAAGCGCGCGCGCGCGTCCCGGTTGAGCACAAGATGTGATGCGCGGGCGCGCTCGAAAGGGGCACGGGTTGCTGCCGGTTCGTCGAAGATCCGCGCGACGAGGTCTCCGAGCTGCTCGCCGATCCCGAACGGTTCAACGATCATCGCGGCGAGAGCGCCGCGAATGACGCTGTCCTCGTCATCCGCGAACAGGGGCAGCTCGCGCTGCGCGGCGGCCGCGGCAAGCGCCTCGACGGGCGCGTCGGGCAGGAGTGCCCGGTCGAGCAGAATCGCGCTGGTCGCGGGCTCGAGTTCGGCGATCCGGTTGCTTACGGCGTTCTGAACGACCGAGACCGGTAGCGCCATGACATTCATGTCGCTTTGCCGGGCCGCGAGCCGCACCGTTTCCAGGCGCTTCTGGATGTTGCCGTCAACCGGGTCGATGGGCACGGCCACGGTTTCCACATCCGGCATGAGCTGCCGAATCAGGGCGAACTGGTCGCCGTGGGTTGCGCCCGAGACGATGCCGGTCACGTTCCGGTGCCGGCGTTCGCGCTTGTAGCCCTCGGCCGCCTCGAGCGAGATGTCAGCCACCACCAGCGGTGTGCGGATGCTCGTATTGACGGCGGCCGAGATCGACGGCTCGCCGATGGCCACCAGAGCGGCCGCATTTTCACGGGCGAATGCGCGCGCCAGATCCTCCGCGCGTCGGGCGTTGGCGCCGGTCTCGACGACCTCGATGCGGACGGTCTCGCCCGGCCAGCGCCCCCGCGCCGCGAGCTGGTCGCGCATGCCGTCCACGATGGCCTGCGTCTCAGCGTTGTTCGATGTGATGAGGACCGCGACGAAGGGTGGTTCCGAGTTCCGGTCTTGCGCGTCCGCCGCACCGGCGATCATCGTCGCGGCGATCCCGATAAGCGCGAAGAATATGGTTTTTGCCGGGTAAGCCATGGCCGCAGCGTGGCGGGCCGGGTCAGGCGCGTCAATCGTGGGTGCCGGGCTTTTTAGCGGGCGGGCGCGAAGGGTGGTTCGCCGTCCACCCGGAACCCGGCGATGAAGGCCTGTCCCACCGGTCCCGTGAGCCAGTCCACCAGGCGGCGTGCGTCGCGCGCGGCGACGTGGGGATGGCGTTCGGGGTCGATCGGGATGATGGCGTAGGGGTTCTCGAGATGCGGGCCGCCTTCGAACAGCACCGCGAGATCGCCGCGATTGGCGAAGTTGGTCCACGAGCCGCTCTCGGTGAAGGTGTAGGCGGACAGGACGCTCGCCATGTTGAGGGTCGCGCCCATGCCCGAGCCGGTCTCGCGGTACCAGCCGCCGCGCGCGGTCCAGGGCGAAAGGCCGGCGAGGCCCCAAAGGTGGCATTCGGCGGCATTGGTGCCGCTCTCGTCCCCCCGGGATATGAAGTCGTATGGGCCGGCTGCGATCCGCTCCATTGCGGCTGCGGCGTCGGGTGCCGCGCGGACGCCGGCAGGGTCATCATCAGGGCCGACGATCAGGAACCGGCTGGTCATGACCGGATACCGGCCGAGACCATCGCCGCCCGCGATAAAGGCCCTCTCGGCGTCGGGGTGATGCACCAGGACGACGTCGAAGTCTCCGCTGCGGCCAAGCTGGAGGATCGCGCCTGAGCCGCGCACCACGGTCCGGACCTCGATCCCCGTCTCGTCCCGGAACGCTTTGAGCAGGGGGCCGAGCAAACCGGAATTGTCGACCGATGTGGTGGTGCCGAGCAGGAGCGGGCGGTCGTCGGCCACCACTGGTGCCGTGAAGGCAGCCAGGAACGCCACCGCAAGGACGGCGAAGCGCGTCACCACAGGAGTTCTCCGGCCACGAACGCGCGGCCTTCTTCGCTCTGCGGTGCATCGAAGAAGGAGTCCGCGTCGCCGCGCTCGATCAGCCGGCCCTTGTGCACGAACAGGATCTCGTCGGCGATCCGCCGCGCCTGGGCCAGGTCGTGGGTCGCCATGACGATCTTGGTGCCGGCAGCATGGAACCCCTCGATCAGCGCCTCCACGGACCGGGTGGCGGCCGGATCGAGGCTGGCACAGGGCTCGTCGAGGAACAGGATTTCGGGCTCGGTCGCCCAGGCCCGCGCGAGCGCGAGGCGCTGCTGTTCGCCGCCCGACAGGACTCGTGCCGGCCGGCGGGCCAGCGGCGAAAGCCCGGCCAGCGCCAGGGCGGCCTCGGCGCGGGCGGTACGCTCACCGCGCGGGACGCCGCGCACGGCCAGCGCGTGGGTGATGTTGCCGATCACCGATCGCCGGAGCATGACCGGGCGCTGGAAGACCATCGCCTGGCGCCGCGCCCGGCCCTCGATGGCCCAATGGATCTCGCCGGAGGTTGGCCGCAGGAGCCCGTGGCACAGGCGCAGCAACAGGCTCTTGCCCGCACCGTTCGGCCCAAGCAGCACCGCGCGGCGCCCGGCCTGGAGCGTGAAACTGACATCGTCGAGCAGGCGCACACCGTTCGCCTCGAAGGCGAGGTGCGAGACCTGCAGCGGCAGGATCGATGCCGGGCCGCTCATGCCAGTACCGCCCGCCGGCTGGCCGACGCGTTGATGATCTGCACCGCCGCGTTCACCGCGAGCGCCAGCAGCAGCAGGACGATCCCGAGGCCGAGCGCGGTCGAGAGGTTCCCCTTGCTGGTCTCGAGCGCGATGGCGGTCGTCATGACGCGGGTGGCGTGGTCGATGTTGCCGCCCACGATCATCACGGCACCCACCTCGGCGATGGCACGCCCGAAGCCGGCCAGCACCACGGTCGCCAGCGAGTAGCGCGCGTCGGTGATCAGGGTCGTCATGGTGGCGACGGGGCCCGCGTCCAGCGAACGCAGGTGCTCGCCATACTCGACCCACAGGTCCGCGACGATCTGCCGGGTCAGCGCCGCGACGATGGGCGTCACCAGGATCGTCTGGGCGATGATCATGGCCGTCGGCGTGAACAGCAGGCCGAGCACGCCCAGCGGGCCGGCCCGCGACAGCAGCAGGAAGACGATCAGGCCCACCACCACCGGGGGCAGGCCCATGAAGGTGTTGAGCAGCAGGACGATGACGCCCCGGCCGGGGAAGCGAGCCAGCGCGACGAGCGCGCCAAGAGGAAAGCCTATCAGGCAGGCGAGCGCGACCGCGGTCAGGCTGACGCGCAGCGACAACCCGACGATCGAGAGAAAGTCGGGGTCGAAGCTGACGAGGAGGGCGCCGGCTTCCGCGAAGGCCGTGGCGAAGCTGTCCATTTGTTCTCGCCTGAATCCGCCGGTTTCCGAGAGACGTCCATTATCTATGCAGGCGCGTGGCGCATGTCCAATCGCGCGGTCTTTTTGATATGCTTGCCGGACCATGGTTTCCGACGAGCGACTGCAGCCGAACCCCGACGATCCGCGCCTGACTGAGCCCGTGCAGGGCATCGACCAGGACGGCAATCCGGTCGATGCGCGCGTGGTCGTCGAGCGGCCGCTGACCCTGTTCCTCAACGGCCAGGAGATCGTCACCATGATGACGATCGGCGATTATCCCGACTATCTCGCCGTCGGCTACCTGGCGAACCAGAACATGCTGCTGCCGGGTGACGCGATCACCGGCATCGACCATGACGAGGACCTCGGCGTGGTGGTGGTGCGGACCGACCGCGAGACCGACTACGAGGCGCGGCTCAAGAAGAAGACGCTGACCAGCGGCTGCGCCCAGGGGACGGTCTTCGGCGACCTGATGGAGAGCCTTGAGGGTGTGGTTCTGAAGCCCGACGCCGAGCTGCGCACGTCGTGGCTCTACGCATTGACCAAGACCATCAACACCATGCCCAGCCTCTATCTCGCCGCCGGCGCAATCCATGGCTGCGTCCTGTGCGAACGCGACCGTCCGCTGATCTATATGGAGGACGTCGGCCGCCACAACGCGGTCGACAAGATCGCCGGCTACATGCGGCTCAACGGCGTCCCGGCCGATGACAAGATCTTCTACACGACCGGGCGCCTCACCTCGGAGATGGTGATCAAGACCGTGCACATGGGTATCCCCATCCTCGTCTCGCGCTCGGGCTTCACCGCCTGGGGCGTGGAGCTTGCGCGCGAGGCGAACCTGACCCTGATCGGCCGCGCCCGCGGCAAGCGCTTCATGGCGCTGGCGGGCGAGGGGCGCATCACCTTCGACGCGGATGCAGGGGAAGAGCCCATCGGGGACGCGGCGGAATGAGTGCCGGACAGGGAAATCCGGACATCGACGACTGGGAATTCCGTCGCCCGGTTGTGCTGTGGGTCGTGATCGCGGCGGCCGTGTCCTATGGGTTGCTGGCGGTTGGGCTGCCGATCCTGCCCTGGTTCGGCGCGGCCA
>JAYQGE010000008.1:53799-78900 GCA_038140435.1 Rhodospirillaceae bacterium
TCCTATGGGTTGCTGGCGGTTGGGCTGCCGATCCTGCCCTGGTTCGGCGCGGCCATGTTCGTCGCCTCGACGCTGATCTTTGCCGTGCTGTTCGCGATCTGGCTGGTCCGGCGCGGCAGCCTCGCCTTCGCGCGCCGAGCCGCGCTGATCGCGCCGGCATTCGGCCGCGCGCTGCTGGCGATCCTGATCGCCGACTTCGGCATCCTCGTCTGGTTCGTGCTCATGGCCGACGGCGGCGACGTGCCCGGCACCGTCATGTCGATCTGGCTCGTGGGCTCGTTCCTGATGTGGTTGCTCGGCACGCCCATCGCGTTCCTGTGCGTCCTGCTTTTCGGCTACATCGCGCTCGGGCCGATCTCCAACGAGCGATGACCATGCTCGGCGTCATCCTTGCCGGCGGGCAGGCGCGGCGGCTCGGCGGCGGCGGCAAGGCCCTGGTCGAGGTCGGCGGGCGGCCGCTGCTCGCCCACGCGATCGAACGGCTCGCGCCGCAGGTCTCGGACATCGTGATCAACGCCAACGGCGATGCGTCCCGCTTCGATTCGTTCGGGCTGCCGGTCGTGGCGGATACGGTCGCGGGGTTCGCCGGGCCACTGGCCGGGGTCCTTGCCGGGCTCGACTGGGCGGCCGCGAACGTGCCGGGTTGCGAAAGAGTGGTGACCGTTGCCACCGATGCGCCGTTCTTCCCCAACGATCTCGTGGCGCGGCTGGTCGCGGCGACCGATGCCGAGGGGACCGCGCTCGCCTGCGCCGCCTCCGGTGGCCGGAACCACCCGGTTTTCGGGCTCTGGCCGGTCGATCTGCGCGACGATCTGCGCCGCGCGCTGGTCGAGGAAGACATCCGGAAAGTGGATCTGTGGACCGCGCGCCACGTGCTCGCCGTCGTCGAATTTCCCGTTTCGGTGGTGGACCCGTTCTTCAATATCAACCGCCCGCAAGACGTCGCCGCGGCGGCGGAATATTTCACGAGTCTGAAAGTCGATCACGGGGCCGAGACGTGAATTGACTCTTGCGTCCGGACTCACTTAAATCGCGTCCGCACAACAAAGGCACTCAGGAAAAACCCGGGTGCCGCGCACCGTACGGCACATAATCCTGGCGGTGTGCAAGACGGCCCGAGGGAGGGGAGGAGAGTAGAGCACAGATGAGACGGCGCCTGGCGCCCGACCAGCGGGAAATGGGGGAACAAGAAGACCTGCCCGTGGAAAGTGTTCTCGCATACATTTGAGTGGTCCGGTGCGGATACGCGCCGGGCCTTTTTCTTTGGGCCAAGCGTCAGGAATCAAACCCTCTCCCATGGGGAGAGGGTGGTGAACGCAGTAAGCCGGGTGAGGGGATACGGTCTATCGAGGGAAATCGTGAATTAAACTAACCCCTCACCCCAGACCCCTCTCCCTCAGGGAGAGGGGCTGAGCTACTCCGCCGCGACCTCTTTGAGATTGCCCTCGTCGTCCACCTCGAGGCCGGTCTCGCGGGCCCGGTCGATGACGCTCGGGTGCCACGACACCTTGCCGGCGTCCGGGCCGCCGACGATGGCGAGCATCAGCGCATCATCCTCGCCCGAGATACACCGGAACCCGCGATAGACGCCTGTCGGAACGCTCACCACGTCGAGGGGCTCGAGCGCGATGGCGCGTTCCTCGTCGCCCTCGAGCCAGACCACCTCCCACGTGCCCTTCATGGGGACGAACACCTCCTCGGTCTGGTGAACATGGAAGGCCGGGCCCGAGCCGGATCCCGGATGCGCCTTGTTGTAAACAAGCGAGAAGCCGTGGGCGTTGCCGAGCTTCGGCTCGAGATCGGGGTCGTCCATGTTCTCGGTCACGTTCATGCCGATGACGTTGACGATCTCGCGCTCGTGGCCGGGTATGCGCTGGTCCAGATAGGCGAGGTCCGAGCCGTTGCAGTCGGCGTAGCGGACCACATGCTTTTGTTCCATCTCGGCGACGGAGACTTTCGGCGTGTCCATGATTTCCTCCCGTTGTTGGCGGGAAGTTTCGGGCGACGGCGCGGGGCTGTCAATTCGGCAGGTTTTCACCCGTCATGCGCGGACTTGATCCGCGCATCTCCGTCTCGACACCTTGATGAGATGCCCGGGTCAAGCCCGGGCATGACGGTTGAGTATGGTGCTACTCCGCCGCCTACTTCGCTGCGGCCTCGACCTTCGCGGCGCAGAACTTGAACTCGGGGATCTTGCCGTAGGGGTCGAGCTGCGGGTTGGTCAGCAGGTTCGCCGCCGCCTCGGCGAAGCAGAAGGGGATGAACACCATGCCCTCGGGTACGTCCCGGTCGGCGCGCGCGGCAATCTCGATGGTGCCGCGCCGGGTCGAGACGCGGATCGGGTCGCCGGGCCAGACGTCAAGGCGCTTCATCTCGCGCGGATGCAGCGAGGCCACAGCCTCGGGCTCGAGATGGTCCAGGATCGTCGCGCGCCGGGTGATCGCGCCCGTGTGCCAGTGCTCGAGCATGCGGCCCGTAGAGAGCACCATCGGGTAGTCCGGATCCGGCAGCTCGTCGGGCGGCAACACCTCGGTCGGGACGAACCTGCCGCGGCCCGACGGGGTGGGGAAGCCCTCGGCGAACATGATCTCGGTGCCGGGCACATCCTCGTGATTGCAGGGATAGGTGACCGCGTCCTCGCGCTCGAGCCGCTCCCAGGTGATGCCGTCGATGGAGTTCATCGCATGGCGCAGCTCGTCATAGACGTCGCGCGGACCCTCATAATGCCAGTCGAGACCGGCGCGGCGCGCGATTTCCTGGATGATCCACCAGTCCTCGCGCGCCATGCCCGGCGGATCGAGGGCAGGCCGCCCGAGCTGGACCTGACGGTTCGTGTTGGTGACCGTGCCGGTTTTCTCCGGCCAGGCCGAGGCCGGCAGGATCACATCGGCGTGGAACGCCGTCTCGGTCAGGAAGATTTCCTGCACCACGAGATGGTCGAGCGCCGCGAGCCCCTGGCGGGCGTGGTGCTGGTCGGGGTCGGACATGGCCGGGTTCTCGCCCATGACATACATCGCCCGGATGTCGCGCTCGCGCGCGGCATCCATGATCTCGACCACGGTCAGGCCCGGGTCGGGGTTCAGGTCCGCGACGCCCCACAGGCGCTCGAACTTCGCCTTCGTCGCGGGGTCGGCGACCGACTGATAGTCGGGATAGACCATGGGGATCAGGCCCGCATCGGACGCGCCCTGGACATTATTCTGACCACGCAGCGGATGCAGGCCCGTGCCGGGCCGACCGACCTGGCCCGTCATCAGCGCGAGCGAGATCAGGCAGCGGGCGTTGTCGGTGCCATGCACATGCTGGGAGATGCCCATGCCCCAGAAGATCATGGCCCGCTCGGCCGTAGCGTAGGTGCGCGCGATGGTCCGGATGGTCTCGGCGTCGATGCCGCAGACCTCTGCCATCGCCTCGGGCGTGAAGTCGGTGAGCGAGGATCGGAGAGCTTCGAAGTCCTCGGTGTAGCCGGCGATGTACTGCTCGTCGGTCAGCCCCTCGGTGACGATCGTGTGCATCATGGCGTTGAGCAGCGCGACGTCCGTCCCCGGCTTGAACTGCAGGAAATGATCTGCGTGGCGGGTGAGCGCATAGCCGCGCGGATCCATCAGGATCAACTTGGCGCCGCGCTTGGCAGCATCCTTGATGTAGGTCGCCGCGACTGGATGGTTCTCGGTCGGCCGCGCGCCGATGACGATGATGCAGTCGGTGTCTTCCGCCGCTGTGAACGGCGCGGTCACCGCGCCCGAGCCGATCGTCTCCATCAGCGCCGCCACGGAGCTCGCGTGGCACAGCCGGGTGCAGTGATCGACGTTGTTGGTGTGGAAGCCGGCGCGGATCAGCTTCTGGAACAGATAGGCCTCCTCGTTGGAGCCCTTGGCCGAGCCGAACCCAGCGATCGCGTTGCCGCCATGCTCTTCTCGTGCGCGCACCAGCCCGGCGGCGGCCGCATCCAGCGCCTCGTCCCAGCTCGCGGTGCGGAAATGGGTCGACGGATCGGCGGGGTCCACCTGGTCGTCCCAGCGCTTGCCGACGCCGTCCTTGCGGATAAGCGGCGTGGTCAGCCGGTGGGGATGGTGCACATAGTCGAGGCCGAAGCGGCCCTTCACGCACAGGCGCTGCTCGTTCGCCGGGCCGTTGCGCCCCTCGACCTTCTGAATCTCTCCGTTCTTCAGGTGGTAGGTGATCTGGCAGCCAACGCCGCAGAAGGGGCACACGCTGTCGACGGTCCGGTCGGCCTTGGCCACGCCGACACCCTGTTCGTCGACCATGGTCGCGGGCAGCAGCGCGCCCGTCGGGCAGGCCTGGATGCACTCGCCGCAGGCCACGCAGGTGGACCCGCCCATCGGGTCGTCGAAGTCGAAGACGATCTTGGACGCGGCACCCCGTCCAGCCATGCCGATCACATCATTGGTCTGCACCTCGCGACATGCCCGCACACACAGGTTGCAGTGGATGCAGGCGTCGAGATTGACGGCCATCGCCGGGTGGCTGGAATCGGCCTCGGGTGCGGCATCCCCCGCGGGAAACCGGCTCCCGGTGACGTCCAGCCGGTCCGCCCATTGCCAGAATTTGGACTCGCCGTCATGGGCGGTTTCGCGCGCCGGCTGGTCTGCGGCGAGCATCTCGAGAACCATCGCGCGGGCCTTGCGGGCGCGCTCCGCCTCGGTATCGACGATCATGCCCTCGGTCGGCTTGCGCAGGCAAGACGCGGCGAGCACCCGCTCGCCCTCGATGTGGACCATGCAGGCGCGGCAGTTGCCGTCGGGCCGGTATCCCGGTTCCGGCGCGTAGCACAGATGGGGAATCTCCGTCCCCTCGCGTGCCGCGACCTGCCAGATGGTCTCGTCCGGCGCGGCCGTGACCTCGCGACCGTCGAGGGTGAAACGGATCGTCTCGCTCATGATCCGCTTATATCACGCGCGAAGCGTGAGCCGGACTATCGGATTTCGATGAGCTCGACGTCGAACATCAGCGTCGCGTTTGGCGGAATCACGCCGCCGGCGCCGCGTGCGCCATAGCCGAGCGCGGGCGGGATGATCAGCGTACGCTTGCCGCCCGGGCGCATGCCCGCGACGCCCTCGTCCCAGCCGCCGATGACGCGCCCGGCGCCGAGCGGGAAGCTGAAGGGCTGGTTGCGGTCCAGCGAGCTGTCGAACTTGTTGCCCTTCTCGCCGTCGATATAGAGCCAACCGGTGTAGTGGACGACGACGTTGTCGCCGGCCTCGGCCTTTTCGCCGGCCCCGGCCTCGTGGTCGATGTAGCGCAGGCCGCTGGATGTGGTGATCGTATCCTGGGCTTCGGAATCATTGGGCATGAGAACAACCATCGCCGCGGCGACGAGCACCGCGATCAGCAAGTGGCGGAAGGAATACAGGCGTGCCATGGGATACCTCCGGGGCGAAAAGTGCAAGGCCGGAGAGCATTAGCCCGGCCCTGCACCCGATCGAAATGAACAGCGCGTGATCGGATCACGCGTTCGCCTGGAGGATACCGCGTTGCACCGCGCTGGTCAGCGCCGGTCCCTCATAGAGTCCCATGGCGTTGGTCTGCCGGAGGAAACTGAACTTCTCGTAGAACGCCTCCTTGCCGAAAACCGACGTCAGGAAGATTCGCTCGAAGGGCAGCTTCGCGAGCAGCCCCTCCATCAGGAGCCGGCCCGCGCCGTTGCCCTGGTGCCCCTTGGCGACGACCACGTCGAAGACGGTCGCGTAGTAGACCCCGTCCGACGTGGCGCGGGCCGCGCCGACTAGCTCGTCGCCGTGAAAAGCAAAGACCGACGCATAGCTGCCATGGAAGGCGCGCGCGATGTCGAACGCCTTGCGGTCGAACAGGTTCGCCTCGGCCATGATGTTGGCCAGCGCCCACCAGTCGATGGTCGAGAGTTCGTCGCTCAATGTGTAGTCGTTCTGCATGGTCGGTTCCCCGCTTGCTTGGGTTTTGCCGGCCATGAGCACAAAAAAACCGCCGTGCTCGTTGCCGGCGGTTCGCTGATCTCCTGAGATGTGATGGGTGCTACGCCATCGGCCTCGCAGACACGGAACCGCTCGCGCGTCGCGCGGCGAGTTTCCACATGTGATTCATGGCTGCGGCTCGATTTATCATGGCGCGGCTTTTAGGCGCGTTCGCGCACCGGGTCAACCCGCGCCATGTTGACCGTGCGGTCTCTGTCGCGTGATCATCACGGGCGAACGGAGAGATGCGGGGGCATTCATGAGCGAAGAAAAGATCACGGGCTATCAGCCGGACGATCCGCGCTACGGACTGACCCCGGAGCAACTCAAGCAATACTACCGGGACAAGCCGGCCCAGTGGGTGATCGTCGCCTGGGACCGGGTCGGCCAGGAGTCCGTGCGGGACGCGCATCTCGCGGAACAGAAGGCCTATGCGGCCGCGCTCGGCGAGCGGCTGATCGGATACGGCCATATCGTCGATGACGATGACGAGACGGAGGTTCGGGCCACGGCCTGGTTCGTCGAGCTGGGCGAGCGTGAAGCGGCGGAGGCCTTTGCCGCGGACGATCCACTGGCGAAGGCCGGCGTTTACGAGCGCACCGATATCCGCCGCTGGTCCAACAGCTTCATCAAGCGCCAGGCCGATTACACCCGCAAGGGTGAACAGCAGTTTCTGTATTTCGGTTGGAAGATTCCCGATGCCGCGCCCTTCATCGCGCAGCATCTGAAGGCCCATGAGGATTTCTTCAAGGCCCATGAGGACCGCTTCATCTTCCGTGGGCCGCTGCGCTCGCCAGACGGAACGGAAAATGTCGGCTCGGCGCTCATGATCGAGCTGCCGGACCGGGCCGCGGCCGAGCACTTCTGGGCGAATGAACCCTTCTCCGCAAACGGCGGGTACCAGGACGATTTCAGGATCTATCGCTGGGTCTTCGGCGACTAGAGGTCTTTCGAGGTGTCCGGGAAATGCCTCAGAACGGAGTCCATCGGGTTCGCTGCCGCCTGGCCGAGCCCGCAAATCGACGCATCGCGCATGGTCTGGGACAACTCCGACATGAGGCCGGCGTCCCATTCTCCCGTCTCCATGAGCTTGACCGCCTTCTCGCAGCCAACCCGGCAGGGCGTGCACTGGCCGCAGCTTTCGTCCTCGAAGAAGCGCGTGAGGTTCAGCGCGGCCGCGCGAATATCGTCGGCCTGTGACAGGACGACCACGGCGCCTGAGCCGACAAAGGCTCCGTGTTCCTCGAGCGCGCCGAAGGCGAGCGGCAGGTCCGCCATCGAGGCCGGCAGGATGCCGCCGGATGCGCCGCCGGGCAGATACGCCGTTAGCTCGTGCCCGTCGGCCATGCCGTCGCAATATTCCTCGATCAGTTCGCGTGCCGTGATCCCGTTGGGGGCGACCTTCACGCCCGGGGTCTTCACCCGTCCGGAGACGGAGAAGGCGCGCGCGCCGGCATGTCCGCGACGCCCCTGGTCCCGGTACCAGTCGGTTCCCGATTCCATGATCTCGCGAACCCAGAACACTGTCTCGACATTGTGGACCAGGGTCGGCTGCCCGAAGACGCCGTTCTGCGCAACGTAGGGCGGGCGGTGGCGGGGCAGGCCGCGCTTGCCCTCAATGGATTCGATGAGTGCGCTTTCCTCGCCGCAGATATAAGCGCCCGCGCCGCGGCGGAGCCGGATGTATCCCGGACCGATGATCCCGGCTTCCTCGATGGCGGCGATTTCCTTGCGCAGGATTTCACGGGCGGCGGGATACTCGTCGCGCAGGTAGATCCAAAGCGATTCGGCGTCGACAGCCCAGGCGGCAATCAGCGCACCCTCGAGCACTGCGTGAGGTGTTCTTTCAAGGAAGTAGCGGTCCTTGAAGGTGCCGGGTTCCCCTTCGTCGGCGTTGATCACGACCGTGCGTTCGCCGTCCTCGGCGCGCACGAAGTCCCACTTCCGCGCGACCGGGAAACCGGCACCGCCCATGCCGCGCAGGTCGGCGCGCGTCAGCGCGTCGCGTAACATCTCGTAGGTGCGATGTTCGGCGACGCAGGACTGGAAAATCGCGTAGGCGCCGCGTTTCAGGGCGACGTCGAGTGTCTGATAGGGCTGCACGTCCGGCGCCGTCTCGCCGGCGGAAACGGTCGTCGCGACCGTCTCCGCGTCCGCCCGATCGATGTGCCTGTGGCCCACTTCCGCGACCGGCGCATGATCGCAGCGCCCCATACACGGCGCACGGACGACCCGTACATTGTCCCCCGCGCCTGCCGCGATCGCGGCCTTCAGCTCGGCGGATCCCGCCTGTTCGCACGGCAGGCTGTCGCACACCCGGATCGTGAGCGCCGGCATCTCCACATCGTCACCGGTCGCGACGTCGAAATGTGCGTAGAAGGTCGCAACCTCGTAGACCTCCACGAGCGACAGTTTCATCAGTTCGGCCAGCGCTACCAGGTGGCGCGGGTGCAGGCCATTCTGTGTGTCCTGGATGCGGTGCAGATGCTCGATCAGGAGATCGCGGTCGAACGATGCTTCGCCAAGGATTGCCCGGACCTCGGTGACCGCGTCCGGATCGACCTGCCGGCCCTTGGGGGCCTGCACCGCCTTGCGGCGGCCGCTGCCCGGATGGTGGAACCGATGCGGGGTCTGGTCACTCATGGCGGGGGATTGCTCGAAACTGTTTGGCGCGATGGGTCGGCGGGCGAATCGCATTAGATTGCCCGGCGTGGTTCGGGTCAACCGGCCACCCTGCATGACACGGCGACAGGAAGACCGATGGAACCCACAATCGAGCTGCGCGTGGCCGAGCTTCTTGCGTCACGCCTGTGTCATGACCTCGTCAGCCCGGTCGGTGCGGTCAACAGCGGGATCGAGCTGCTGACGGAGTTCGGCGATGACCCCGACGGCGAGAGTATGGCGCTCATTTCCAGCAGCGCACGCACCGCCTCCGACAAGCTCCTGTTTTTTCGAATCGCGCATGGTAACGCAGGGTCCGGCACCAATGTCCCGCTCTCCGAGGGGCTCGCGCTGGTGGCGCCGGTATGCCTGAACCAGCGCACGAAAGCGGTGGTCGACGATGCCACCGCAGGCGCTATGCCGGGTGCCGGCGCGGTAAAGCTGTTGCTGTGTCTGGCCTTGATGGCGGGTGAAAGCCTGCCGCGGGGCGGCACGCTAACGGTGCGTGTCGGCCCTGACATGCGTGCCGAGATTACCGCGTCGGGCGAGGGCGCACGGATCGGCGACGGGGAGCGTGCGGCGCTTGCGGGTGAACTCGCATCCGACGAGCTCGATCCCAGGACCGCGCATGCCCATTTCACGAATTCCGTTGCCCGGCGTCTGGGTGTCGCGATCGATGTTTCACACGACACGGACTCCGTGGTCTTCGCGGCACAGCTCCCGACAGCGGATTAACGGCGTGCCGGCCGGCGGGCGCGTCAGCCCGTCGGCGCCTCGTCCTTCCACTTCTCCGGGCGCAGTGCGAGCTGCGCCAGGCCTTCCATGTCGGCAGCCTCCTCGGCGGGAAAGTTCAACTCGACCGTGATGCCGTTCGGGTCGCGCACGAAGACCTGGTACAGGTCGCCCTTGCTCGCCTGCTGCTCGAGATAGGTGATTCCGCGCTCCTTGAACCTGCCGGTCATTTCCACCCGGTCGGCGGCGCGGAACGCGATGTGGTGAATGGGCCGGCTGCCTTGCGCAATCTCTTCCGGTGTTGCGTTCGGGTCGGGGGCCGGGCGCGCCTCGTCGTCGGGGCGTGGCGGGACGATATGGATCACGTCACGGTCGCCCAGATACAGCCAGGTGACCTCGACGTCCGGACCAAAATCCGGGTGCGGGCCTTTCTCGAAGCCCAGATTGTCGATGTACCACTGCACCGTCGCCTCATAGTCCTGGGCGACGACGAGGAAATGCTCAAGATGGGAAATGCCCATGGTCCTGCCTCTGCGATCCGGTCGGGGTCGGCAAATCTAGAGGAAAGTTGCTCCGAATTGAATGCGCGCACATGCGGGCAAAAAAAGCGGCCGGCAAAACTGCCGGCCGCACGAGAGAATGCATGTTTGGTTGGCTGGATCCGGGATCAGGCAGCCTTTGCCTTGGTTTTCTTCGCTTCCGGCTCCTCGACCGGATCGCGCAGCACGTAGCCGCGACCCCAAACCGTTTCGATGTAGTTCTCGCCGAGCAGGCCGTTGATCGACGCGGCGATGCGCTGGGACGTGGTGAAATCCGGGTTGCGAAGGTTCAGATGAATCCGGTTCAGCGCGGCCAGGTCGAAACTGATCTCGCGCTCGACGATGGCGCCCGAAGGAATGCGTGCGGTGGTCGGGACACCCTTGATGATGGTCTGGGCGTTGCCCTGGGCCGAGAAGCCCTCGACCACCAGCGGGCCCTGTGCGACGGAATAGACCTCCCCGTCGGCGCCGAGCATCGGTGTGACGAGCAGGGTGCCACCCCGAAGGCTGGTCGCATCGCCCAGCGCGCTCACCGAAATATCAAGCCTCGAGCCCTGGCGTGCGAACGCGGGCAGAGTGGCGGTCACCATGACGGCGGCGACGTTTGCGGTGTTCAGCGCATCGATGTCGTTGCGCGTGTTCACGCCGAGACGCTCGAGCATCCCGACCAGGCTCTGGGTCGTGAACGGTGCGTTCGCCAGCGTGTCGCCGGAGGCGTTGAGGCCGACGACCAGACCGTAGCCGACCAGCAGGTTGTCGCGGACGCCCTCGATCGCGACGATATCCTTGATGCGCGACTGCGCGTCGGCCGGCGTGCTCAGGCCGGCCAAGATCGCGGCGAGCAGCGCGAAGACGCTGTAGCGGGCGAACCGTGTAAATCTCTCGATCGAAATCATTCTGTTTCCATGGGCTGCATTCGGGCATCTCGTCCCAACCCGTGATTTGCGAGAAACGTGCCAGATGCCGGGAAATGGCAACGTCTTGTAAAATATGGATAAAAAATACCGGTGCGCGCGGTGCTGCGGGGCGTCGCGGCAATCCGTGACCGCCCGGGAGGCAAGAATTTCCCGTTTCTGCCGCACCGTCTTAACCCTCGTTAATGGCGCGTTAACCGCGTTCGCCGACAATGCGTCCGGACAATGTCGCCCACGAAACTTCGTGAGTTGAGAGTGATGAAGATCGATGCCTCCGGATCCGTTCGCACCGGTGCAGCCCGCCGTAAGCCCGGTGTGAACGGCGGGTCGGGCGACTTCGCCGCACACATGAATGCGCCCGCGAAGTCACAGACTCCGACAGCCTCGGGGACTCCGTAGATCTCGCCTGTCGGGGCGCTCGTGGCGCTGCAGGCATCCGGCGACTTCGGCGCGGATGCCGCCGAAGTTGACCGGGCCGAAGACCTGCTCGATCAGCTCGATCTGATCCGGGTTGGAATCCTGACCGGGTCCATGCCCGGCGCGACCCTCCAGAACATCGTCCAGCGGCTTGCCCAGCGTCGCACCGAAGGCGTCGAACCCCGCCTCGCGGCCCTGATCGACGAGATTGAGCTCCGCGCGCGCTTGGAGCTCGCCAAGCTCTCGTTCAACCAGGTCTCGGGCACGGCCGGGCGGGTCGTCTGAAGCGGCGGTTTCAGGTGTGACAGCACGCCGTATTTCACATCTCTGAAAGCCCTGCGCAGCTTCTTCCGGCCGTCACGGATTCGTCACGCGACGGCACTTGCCGACGCGCAGCACCCCGCATATATTCCGCGCCCGAAATCACCCGATGTTGCAGTTTCAGTGTGTGAAGGGAGTAGAGCGCCATGTCGTCCAATATGCTTTCTCCGGATTACGAGCCGGCTGACAACGAAGACTTCATGAACCCGATGATGCAGGAGTTTTTCCGCCAGCGCCTGGTCGCTTGGAAGGAAGAACTGCTCCATGAATCCGGGATGACCCTCCAGAACATGCAAACCACGAGCATGCAGGAACCCGATGTTGCCGATCGCGCATCGCTGGAAAGCGAGCGCGCGCTCGAACTGCGGACCCGTGACCGCGAGCGCAAGCTGATCTCCAAGATCGACGCGGCGCTGCGGCGGATCGAGACCGGCGACTACGGCTATTGCGAGGACACGGGTGAGCCCATCGGCGTCAAGCGCCTGATCGCGCGGCCGATCGCGACCTTGAGCATCGAGGCGCAGGAGCGTCACGAGCGCATGGAGAAAACCCACCGGGACGAGTAGTACGGTACGTCCTCTGTCGGCACGCGGGTCGATTTCACCTATCTGAAGAACGCGCGCCCGTTGCGGTTTATCCCGCGACGGGCGGTTGTGCATGTGCTCCCAAAACCTGCTAGCGTTTTCCCAAGCGCGCCCGGTCAGAGGCGTGCGGCACAAACAAAGGCGGGAGGCGGCGCGATGCGCGCGATGGTCGTCAGGGAATGGGGGCAACCTTTCACGGTTGAGGAACGCCCGGACCCGGAACCGGGCCCCGGCGAGGCGGTCCTGAAGGTCCGGGCGGCGGGGGTCGGCCTGACCCTCGTGACGATGCGCACGGGCGTTTTCGGCGGCGAGGCGCCGCGGGTCATGGGCCACGAGCTGGGCGGCGATATCGTCGCGGTCGGCGAGGGCGTGACCAACGTCAAGCCCGGGGACCGCTGCGCGGTCTATTTCTATCTCAATTGCGGCCATTGCCGCTGGTGTCATGGCGGCCGCGAGACCCTGTGCGAGAATCACGGCGGCTATGTCGGGGTTCATGTCGATGGCGGCTATGCGGACTACGTCTGTCTGCCGGCCGGCAATTTCCTGCCGATCCCGGAAGGGCTCGACTATGAGGGCGCGGCGATCGCCGCTGACGCGGTGAATACCAACTGGCACTGCATGCGCGAACGCGCGCAGATTTCGCCCCATGACGATGTGTTGCTGATCGGCGCCGCCGGCGGCGTCGGTGTACACGGCATCCAGGTGGCCAAGGCGTTCGGGGCCCGGGTGATTGCCGCCGATATCTCGGATGAGAAGCTGGATTACGCGAAGCAGTGGGGCGCGGACGAGGTGATCAACGTGCGCGCGGTGGACGATCTGGCTGCCGCGGCGCGTGCGCTCACCGACGGCAAGGGGGTCGAGGCCTCCGTCGATTATGTCGGGGCGCCGGAGACCTTCGGCGCGGCAATCGATGCGCTGACGACGGCCGGGCGCGCCGTCGTAATCGGCGCCAAGCCGGGCAATGTCGAGGTCAACCCGATCGATTTGCTCATCACCGAAAAGATCGTGACGGGCTCGCGCCATTCCACGCGCACGGAATTGATGGAGACCATGGAGGTGATGGCCAAGGGAACCATCAAATCGGCCATTGGAAAACGCGTACATTTCACCGAGGTCGAGACGCTGTTTGAGGACCTGCAGGCCGAGACCCTGCTCGGACGTGGCGCGCTGACCTACGACGACTGACGAACGAAAAAGAAAATACGAGAGAGGAAACAGATGGTCGATTTTGCGCTGACAAAGCGACAGATCGCACTGCGAGACAAGGCGCGGAAGTTTGCGATTGAGGAGATTATTCCGGTTGCGGAGGCCGGCGATCGCGAGCCCGACCCGGCCAAGTCCTTCAACTGGGATGTCATCCGCAAGGCCGACAAGCTCGGCCTGCGCACCCTGTCGGTGCCGAAGGAGTATGGCGGCGGTGGCGCCGATGTGATGACGCTCTCAATGATCGGCGAGAACCTCGCCTATGGCGATCTCGGCATCGCGGTGGCGTTCGACCAGACCTGGAAGATCATGACCATGATCAGCCACCTGACGACCGCGCGCCAGCGCAAGAAATGGCTGCCGCGGGTCATGGACGATCCGACCTGCCTGCTGGCGGCCGCGGCCACCGAGCCCCTGTCGGGCAGCGATTCGATTCTGCCCTACAACAAGCCCGACGGTGGCGTGCGGATGACCGCCAAGAAGCGCGGGGACAAGTGGATACTCAACGGCGAGAAGCGCTACATCTCGAACGGCGGTCTCGCCAAGGTGGTCTATGTGATGGCCCGCACGGATATGCGCAAGCCGCCGCTCAAGAGCATGACCGGCTTTCTTCTGACATCCGACACGCCGGGGTACTCGGTCACCGAGATCTGGGACAAGCTTGGCCAGCGCAACGTCGCCAACGGCACCATGGTCTTCGACAATGTGGAGATTCCGGAGGCCGACGTGATGGGCACGCCCAACGGCGCGCTCGGCGAGCTCGGCGCTCTCCTCACCAGGTTCGGCTCGAACATCCAGGCCGGGGCGACGGTTCTCGGGGTGGCACAGCGCGCGTACGACGTTACCCTGCAGTACGCCAAGCAGCGGGTGCAGGGCGGCAAGCCCATCTTCGAGCACCAGATCCAGGCACAGCGGCTCGCGCGCATGCACATGCTGATTGAATCCGCGCGTTTCTATCTATGGTATTCCGGCTGGACGGCGAATTCCGGAACGCCGGACGCGGCCGCTGCGTCCCTGTGCAAGGTCAACGCGGCGGAGAACTCCGTGAAGGTTCTCATGGAGGCCTTCGAGCTGTGGGCGGCGACGGGCTACATGAAGAAAAATCCGATCGAGAAACTGCTGCGCGACGGGCTGAGCTTCGTGCATTCCGATGGCACCAACGACGTGCTACTGCTCAAGGCCTCGAACCTGCTGGGCGAGATCAAGCGGGGCGACCCGCGCTACAGCCGGCGGGTCGAACTGGCCGCGAAGGGCCGCTAGGCGGGCCGGGCGAGGGGAGGACGACGAAATGGATGTACCGGTCGTGACCCGCGAGCAGATGCTTGCGAACAACGTGTCCCGCGCGTCGGAAATGAAGGGCTCGCCGCTGGCGTTCCTGGACATGCGGATGCCGGCCCATGAGCGCGAGAACATCAACATCATCGGGCTGAACGTGACCGAGAATGTGGATGACCCTGCACTTGCGCCGATTATCAAGGCGCCGGCCCACGGCTTCAGCATCGGGTATATCCGCGCGAAGGACGGCTGTGGCGCCGCGCTGCACGCCCACGAGACCGAAGAGGTCTTCGTCCCGATCCGCGGCCGGTGGGACATCTACTGGCTCGCGGGCGACGAGGAGCTGTCGGTCACGCTCGATGTGGGAGACGTCGTGAATGTGCCGATCGGCATCTACCGCGGGTTCCGGTGTGCGTGCGACGACCCCGACGCACTGATGCTCGCCGTCGTCGGCGGCCCCGATCCCGGAAAGCCGAACTGGCACCCGTCTGTCATCGAGGCGGCGCGTGAAACAGGTCTCTCTGTCGACGACGCGGGCAACCTGATCGAGTCCGACTAGGCGCCCGCGTCTATTCGGGGTCAGGCTGCGAGATCAGCGGCGCCGTCACTGGTCCAGCCGGGTACGCGCCCCAGTGCCTGGGCTTCCGCGATGGGGAAATTCAGCTCGACCTTGATGCCGTTGATCGGCTCGCGCATGAACAGCTGGTAGAGGGGGGCGCCGTCCGCATGGCGCTCCGAGTAGGTGATTCCGTTCGAATCAAGTCGTTCGACGAACTCCGCCATGCCTTCGCAGTTGAAGCAGACATGGTCGATCGTGCCGCCGCCGTTTCCGGCCGCGGCGCCATCCGTTTCGGCGTCATCCGGTGTCGCCAGGTAACGCGCCTGATGCGCGGACTGCTGGCGCTGCCCGATGTGAACGACGTCTTGATCGCCGATGCACAGCCAATGCACCGGAAACCCGAAGTCGGGATGGTCCCCCTCGGTGAACCCGAGATTGTCGACCCACCAGTCACGGGTCCCGTCGGGGTCGTCGGTAAGGATGAGGATATGTTCCATGAATCGGAGGCCCATGGCGGCTTTCCTTTTGTTGCTCGGTTGCGTTGGTGTCTCTACGCAGCACCGTGTCATCTGGATCATCGAATATGGAATATCGATAATCGTGAACAGGCCCGCGCTGGTCAGCTTTCGAGCAGCTCGGCGAGCAGCGCGTTGAATTGCTCTGCCGCCTCAAACTGTGCCCAGTGTCCGACGTTGCGAAGCACCAGGAAGGGGGCATTCGGGTCCAGCGCCCTGACGCACTCGCGCACCCCTTCCAGGTCGGGGTTGAGTGTGGGGTCGCGGTCACCATAGATAAACGCGAGCGGGCAGGTCGGATTCCGGAGATTGTCCGCGGTGATTGTGCGTCGCGCGATGCCGCGCGAGCGCAGGCGTGTCCGGGCCATGTTCTCCATGTGGAGTGCCATTGCGAGGTCGTCGATGGCATCGGGTGCGTACACCATCAGCTTCTCGAGGTTCGCGCGGTAGATCGGCGCTGCCTCTTCCGGTGCCAGCCCCTCCGGGACGGGCGCCAGGTCGTTGGCCCGTCCGGTTGTTGCGAGCCCGAGGATCGGCGTGCCGACGATGGTCAGGCGGCATATGCGGTGCCCCAGGCGGCGCGCGATCGGCGCACCCACGATGCCGCCGAACGAGAATCCCACGAGTTCGAACGGCGCGCCGCCCGGGACCGCCATCTCAAGCCCATCGGCAAGAATCTCGGCGAGGCTCTCCGCGTCATAGGGTTCGGGCGGGTCGGCCGAATCTCCGCATCCGGGCAGGTCGGCCGCAATGACTGTGCGGGAGTTCGCGAAGTGCGGAATCGTGCGTACCCAGTGGTTCCACGCGCCAGATCCGCCATGCAGGAGGACCAGCGGCGACTTCGCGCTTTCAGGCGGGCCCCAGGCGCGCCACACCAGATCGCCCGTGCCGCACGGCGTTCGAATGATCCGGCTGCGGTCCGCGAGATCGTCGAGAATGGCGCGGGCGTCGGGTGCGTTTGTCATGCTGGCACGTGTTCGCTGCGGGGGACAGGCGCGGACCGGCGCCGCGTCGCCTATCGTCGGAAATGATCGCCAAGAATAGCGATACCCGTGCGCCGGGGCACGGTCGGATTCCGGAGCCGGCTTTCGGTTCTGAATGCGCATGGAAAAAGAGGCCGGCTCCTGCCTGGAACCGGCCCCTTCGCTTGCGTCCCCGGGCGTCCTGCCGTGGGGTGGCCTACCTGGCCAGCTTTCCGTTACTAGGGATGCTGCCTATGCCGCCTAGAACGGGAAGATGATGTCGAGCACCTGCTGCCCGTAGCTGGGCTGCTGGAGATCGGAAATCTGTCCGCGACCGCCGTAGGACACGCGGGCCTCGGCAATCTGGTCGTAGGAGATGGTGTTGGTCGAGGTGACGTCCTCGGGCCGGATCACGCCGGCCACCTGGAGCTGCCGGGCCTCGTAGTTGACGCGAATTTCCTGGCGCCCGTAGATCGCCATGTTGCCGTTCGGCAGCACCTGGGTGACGACGGCCGCGATCCGTAGCTCGATATCCTCATCACGCGCGATCGTGCCGGTTCCGCTCGAGTTGGTGGCGCTGTCCGCGTCCAGCAGGTTGCCAGGGCTGATGGCCTCCGGAAGGATCCGATTGAGGCTGGTTTCGTAACCGAGCAGGGCGTTCAGGGAGGCGTCCTCCGTTGCCGTGCGCGCCCGGGTGGTCGCATTGTTGATCTGTGCCTGGTCGTCGAGATCGACCACGACGGTCAGGATGTCGCCGATCTCGCCCGCGCGCTGATCCTTGAAGAAGGCACGCGCGCCGGTGCGCCAGAGCGAATTGGCGTTGCGCTCGATCGGGCGCGGTGCGGGCATGGGCATCGATACGGGCGACCAGTCGTTCGGCGACATCATGCAGATCAAGCAGAACGCCAACCACGCGGCGCGGCTGGTCCGCCAGCTGCTCGCCTTCTCGCGCCAGCAGACACTGCAGCCGCGCGTTCTCTCGATGACCGACGTGCTGGGCGATCTCGCCAACCTTCTGCGCCGGCTTATCGGCGCGAACATTCAGCTCAACATGATGCACGGTCGCGATCTGTGGCTTGTGCGCGCCGACCAGGGCCAGGTCGAGCAGGTGATCATCAACCTGGCGGTCAACGCCCGCGATGCCATGACCGAGGGCGGCGAGTTGACCATCGAGACCTCGAACGAGACTTTCGTTACGAGCCAGCGTTACGGCGGCGAGACCGTACCACCGGGCGACTATGCGGTGGTGCGGGCGGCCGACACGGGCGTGGGCATCCCGAAGGAAAATCTGGAACACATCTTCGAGCCGTTCTTCACCACCAAGGAGGTAGGTGCGGGGACCGGCCTCGGCCTTTCGACCGTTTACGGCATCGTCAAGCAGACCGGCGGCTATGTGCGCGTCGAGTCCGACAGCGGCAAGGGGACGTCCTTCACCCTTTACCTGCCGGCCCATGCCCAGGAGGCGGGTGCGGCCGCGAAGCCCGAGGCGGCCGAGGCACCGAGTACGGCCGAGACGACAGGTGCGGGTACGGTTCTGGTGGTCGAGGATGAGGACGCCGTGCGACTGTTTTCCGCCCGGGCGTTGCGCGCGAAGGGCTACAAGGTTCTCGAGGCGCGCACCGGCGAGGCCGCGATGGAGCTGATGGGCGTCGTCGAGGAGCCTATCGACCTGTTGATCACCGACGCGGTGATGCCCGAGATGGACGGGCCGACCCTGATCAAGAATGTCCGCGACGAGAGGCCCGAGATGCCGGTGATCTGCATCTCCGGTTACGCCGAGGAGACGTTCCGCAACCGTCTCGGCGAGGGCCAGGACATCCACTTCCTGCCCAAGCCGTTCTCGCTCACCCAGCTCGCCGGCAAGGTCAAAGAGGTGATGGAGCGTGTGCCCGCCTGACGGCGGAACCCAATCCCCGAATCAAATCGCCGCGTTATAGTTCGCGCGCTCGTTCGTACAGTCCGCTCCGCGCAACGAAGGCGCGGATTTCCGGTGTTTCCGAATGAGAACAAAAAAAGAACTTTACAGAGAGAACAAACCGCGTACATTGACGCTCTGACCCACGGCCCGGTGATGTCTTGTCCGTCGTGGGGGCCTGATCAAGAAGGAGCGATCAATGAGCAGCACACAGCTTCGCGTCGTCGAGGACAGCATGAACACCGAAGACCGCAACAAGGCCCTGGACGCCGCGTTGAGCCAGATCGAGAAGGCCTATGGCAAGGGCTCGATCATGCGTCTCGGCGACGACAACGCCGTCGAGATCGCCGCCATTTCCACCGGCTCGCTCGGCCTCGACATCGCACTCGGGATCGGCGGTCTGCCGCGCGGCCGGGTGGTCGAGATCTACGGCCCGGAAAGCTCGGGCAAGACCACGCTTGCGCTGCACGTGATCGCCGAGGCCCAGAAGACCGGCGGCACCTGCGCCTTCGTCGATGCCGAGCACGCGCTCGACCCGACCTATGCCCGCAAGCTCGGCGTCAACCTGGATGATCTCCTGATCTCCCAGCCCGATGCTGGCGAACAGGCGCTCGAGATCGCCGACACCCTCGTGCGCTCCGGCGCGATTGATGTGCTTGTCGTCGACAGTGTCGCGGCGCTGGTGCCGCGCGCCGAGCTTGAGGGCGACATGGGTGACTCCCTGCCGGGCCTGCACGCGCGGTTGATGAGCCAGGCGCTGCGCAAGCTCACCGGTTCGATTGCGCGTTCCGATACGACGGTGATCTTCATCAACCAGATCCGCCACAAGATCGGCGTCATGTTCGGCAGTCCCGAGACGACGACCGGCGGCAACGCGCTCAAGTTCTATGCCTCGGTCCGGCTCGACATCCGCCGCATTGGCTCGCTCAAGGACCGCGACGAGGTGGTCGGCAACCAGACCCGCGTCAAGGTAGTCAAGAACAAGCTGGCGCCGCCGTTCAAGCTGGTCGAGTTCGACATCATGTACGGCGAGGGTGTCTCGAAGATGGGCGAGTTGCTCGACCTGGGCGTTCAGGCCGGGGTCGTCGACAAGTCCGGCGCATGGTTCTCCTATGGCGACGAGCGGGTCGGTCAGGGCCGCGAGAACGCCAAGACCTTCTTCAAGGAAAACCCCGAGATCGCGGCGGAGATCGAGCACAAGATCCGTGCGAATGCCGGCCTTATCTCCGAAGCGATGATGGGCAACCCGGAAGACTTCAAGGACGGTGAGGAGGCGAACAACGCGCCCGCGAACGCGGCCGAGGGCGACTAGGGCCCGCCGCCACGCGCCGCCGTCCCGGCGGTGCGTACAACACGAAC
Organism: Rhodospirillaceae bacterium; assembly: GCA_038140435.1. GTDB lineage: Bacteria > Pseudomonadota > Alphaproteobacteria > UBA6615 > UBA6615 > UBA8079. The sequence continues at coordinate 73,707 of JAYQGE010000008.1, forward strand.
ATACCGAGGGCCTCTCCCGATGGCGGGAGAGGCCCTTTTCCTTCGATGCCAGCGCAATGCCGGCGGTCTCGACAGGCCTCCGGGCGCACGCTAAAACCGCTGCCGCACCTCTTTTCGATCGGCCCGGCAAAAATGGCAACAACCAGCGACATCCGCACCGCGTTTCTCGATTATTTCGCGCAAGACGGGCACGAAATCGTCGATTCCTCGCCGCTGGTGCCCCACAACGACCCGACCCTGCTGTTTACCAACGCCGGCATGGTTCAGTTCAAGAATGTCTTCACGGGCGCCGAGAACCGCGCCTACAGCCGCGCGACGACCTCCCAGAAGTGCGTGCGGGCCGGCGGCAAGCACAACGATCTCGAGAATGTGGGCTACACGGCCCGCCACCACACATTCTTCGAGATGCTCGGCAACTTCTCCTTCGGCGACTATTTCAAGGAACACGCCATCGAGCTGGCGTGGAACCTGATCACGCGGGAATACGGACTGCCCGCCGACAAACTGTTGGCGACCGTCTATGCGGATGACGATGAGGCTTTCGATCTCTGGAAAAAGATCGCGGGCCTGCCCGAAGACCGGATCATCCGTATCGCGACCCAAGACAATTTCTGGGCAATGGGTGACACGGGTCCCTGTGGGCCCTGTTCGGAGATTTTCTTCGATCACGGAGAGCATATCCCGGGCGGACCGCCGGGCAGTCCCGACGAAGACGGTGACCGGTTCATCGAGATATGGAATCTCGTTTTCATGCAGTACGAGCAGGTCCATGCGGACCTGCGCGAAGACCTTCCCAAACCGTCGATCGACACGGGCATGGGGCTCGAGCGCATTGCCGCCGTTCTCCAGGGCAAACATGACAACTACGACATCGACCTGATGCGCGGGCTGATCGAGGCCTCCGCCCACACCGCGAACGTGGACCCGGACGGGGAGGGCGCGGTCAGCCACCGGGTGATCGCGGATCATCTGCGGGCGTGTTCGTTCCTGATGGCCGACGGTGTGCTGCCCTCGAACGAGGGGCGCGGCTACGTGCTGCGCCGGATCATGCGCCGCGGCATGCGCCACGCCCATCTGCTCGGCTGCCGCGAGCCCCTTATGCACCGGCTCGTGCCGGCGCTCGTCTCGGCGATGGGCGACGCCTTCCCGGAGCTGCGCCGGGCGCAACCGCTGATAACCGAGACTTTCCGGCTCGAGGAGGAACGCTTCAAGCAGACTCTCGAGCGCGGCCTGAAACTTCTCGAGGACGAGACCGACAGGCTCGGCCACGGCGCCGCGCTGCCGGGCGATGTCGCGTTCCGTCTTTACGACACCTATGGCTTCCCCCTCGATCTCACCGAGGACATCTTGCGCGGCCAGGGTCGCGCGGTCGATACGGCCGGCTTCGAGGCGGCGATGGACGAGCAGCGGGCGGCGGCGCGTCGCGCGTGGTCCGGGTCCGGCGACGCGGCGACCGAAGAGGTCTGGTTCGACATTCGAGAGGAAACGGGCGCGACGGAATTCCTCGGCTACGACACCGACACGGCGGAGGGCAAGGTGACCGCGATCGTGGTTGATGGCGCGCGCGTCGATACAGCCGCGCCAGGCCAGCAGGCGGCGGTTATCGTGAACCAGACGCCGTTCTATGGTGAGTCCGGCGGCCAGATGGGCGATGCGGGGGTGATGTTCACGGCGGGAGGTGCCGAGGTTGCGGTCGCGGACACCCAGAAGAAGCTGGGTGACCTGCATGTCCATCTCGGGACGGTTACCGGCAAGCCGCTTGCGGTCGGCGACGTGGTCGAACTGCGGATCGAAACCGCGCGGCGCGACCGGCTGCGGGCGAACCACTCGGCCACCCACCTGCTCCACGAGGCGTTGCGTCGCGAACTGGGCGCCCATGTCGCACAGAAGGGCTCGCTCGTCGCGCCGGATCGGCTGCGCTTCGATATTTCCCATCCCAAGCCGATGGACGTGGACAAGATTGCCGCGGTGGAGGCGCTCGTGAACGAGCGGGTCGCCGTCAACGCGCCCGTCAGTACGACCCTGATGACTCCCGACGAGGCTATCGAAGCCGGCGCGCTCGCGCTGTTCGGCGAGAAGTACGGCGAAGAGGTGCGGGTCGTTGCCATGGGCGGCGCCGCCAACGACGACGATGATGGAACGCGGGCGGCATATTCGGTCGAGCTGTGCGGCGGCACGCATGTGCGGCGGACCGGCGATATAGGCCTGGTAAAGATCGTCTCGGAGAGTGCGGTCTCGGCGGGGGTGCGGCGCATCGAGGCGCTCACCGGTCCCGATGCTCGCGCCTACCTCGAGACCCAGGATCGACTGTTGCGCGAGGCGGCGGACGCCCTGCGCACGACGCCCGACGCGGTGCCGGATCGGGTCGCACAGCTGCTGGAAGAACGCAAGAAGCTGGAACGCGAGCTCACCGAAACCCGGCGCAAGCTCGCCGCGGGCGGCGGCGGGACGTCCGGTGCGCAGGAGGCGTCCAAGGATATCGGCGGCGTGACCTTTGCGGCCCGGGCGCTGACGGATGTGCCGCCGCGCGAACTCAAGAGCCTCGTGGATGACATGAAAGACGGCATCGGCTCCGGCGTCGTCGCGGTTGCGGACGCTTACGACGGCAAGGGGTCGATCGTGGTTGGTGTTACATCCGATCTGATCAAGCGGTTCAGCGCGGTCGACCTGGTGCGCATCGGTGTTGCCGAGCTGGGCGGCAAGGGCGGCGGCGGCCGACCGGACATGGCGCAGGGCGGCGGGCCGGACCCGTCGAAGACCGAGGCCGCGCTGGCCGCGATCGAGGCGGCCCTGAACGACGAGCTGTCGGCCTGACCGGCGCTACCCGCGAGGAGTGAGCATGCGTTTCGAAGGCACCGAATCCTATGTCGCGACCGACGACTTGCAGATCGCGGTCAATGCGGCGATCACGCTCGAGCGCCCGCTGCTCGTGAAGGGTGAGCCGGGTACGGGCAAAACCGTCCTGGCCCACGAGATCGCCGACGCCCTCGGGGCGCCGCTGATCGAGTGGCATGTGAAGTCGACGACCAAGGCCCAGCATGGTCTCTATGAGTATGATGCGGTCGCCCGGTTGCGCGACGGTCAACTCGGCGACGAGCGTGTGCGCGACATCGCCAACTACATCGTGCGCGGCAAGCTCTGGGAGGCATTCGAGAGCGAGGAACGGCCGGTCCTGCTGATCGACGAGATCGACAAGGCGGATATCGAGTTTCCCAACGATCTCCTGCTCGAACTCGACCGGATGGAATTCCATGTTTACGAGACCAAGGAAACGGTCGTCGCGAAACACCGACCGATCGTTATCATCACGTCAAACAACGAGAAGGAACTTCCCGACGCGTTCCTGCGTCGCTGCTTCTTCCACTACATCGCGTTCCCCGACGCGGACACCATGACGCGGATCGTCGATGTCCATCACCCCAAGATCAAGAAGCGGCTTTTGCGCGAGGCGCTGACGTCCTTCTATGACCTGCGCGAGGTCCCGGGCCTCAAGAAGAAGCCGTCCACTTCGGAGCTTCTCGACTGGCTGAAACTCCTGGTCGCGGAAGACATCGATCCCGAGGAGTTGCGGACCAACGACCCGGCAAAGCTGATTCCGCCGCTTTACGGTGCCCTTCTGAAGTCGGAACAGGATGTGCAACTGTTCGAGCGGCTCGCATTTCTCAATCGCCGCGAACGCGCCGGTAGCTGACGCACACCCGGGCCATGTTCGCGGACTTCTTCCAGACCCTGCGAAAGGCCGAAATCCCCGTATCCCTGCGGGAGTATCTCGATCTGCTGTCTGCGATGGATCGTGGCATCGCCGCGTACAACGTCGAGGATTTCTACTACCTGTCGCGCGCGCTGCTGGTGAAGGATGAGCGCCATATAGACAAGTTCGACCAGGTCTTCGGCCACGTGTTCCGGGGGCTCGAGCCGCCCGAGTTCGACGATGAGGATGCAGAGATTCCCGAGGAATGGCTGCGCAAGATTGGTGAGCTCGAGCTGAGCGATGAGGAGAAGGCGCAGATCGAGGCCATGGGCGGCTGGGAAAAGCTCATGGAGACCCTGCGCGAGCGGCTCGCGGAGCAGAAGGGGCGCCACCAGGGCGGCAAGAAGTGGATCGGGACCCAGGGCACATCGCCCTATGGCGCAAACGGCTACAATCCGGAAGGCGTGCGGATCGGGCAGGAGGGAAATCGGAACAATTCGGCGGTGAAGGTCTGGGATCGCCGCGAGTTCAAGGATCTCGACGGCGGCGTCGAGATCGGCACCCGGAACATCAAGGTTGCGCTGCGGCGGCTGCGCCGTTTCGCGCGCGAGGGCGCGGCCGACGAACTCGACCTGGACGATACAATCAACTCGACAGCGCGAAATGGCGGCTGGCTCGACATCAAGATGGTGCCCGAGAGGCACAACGCCGTGAAGGTGTTGCTGATGTTCGATGTCGGCGGCTCGATGGATCCGCATATCCGGATGTGCGAGGAGCTCTTCTCTGCGGCGCGCACGGAGTTCAAGCATCTCGAGTATTTCTACTTCCACAACTGCATCTACGAATCGCTGTGGCGCGAAAACAGGCGCCGGCGTGCGGGCGGGACCGTAACCTGGGACGTGCTGCACACCTATCCGTCCGACTACAAGCTCGTGCTGGTCGGCGATGCGACCATGAGCCCCTACGAGATTTCGCATCCGGGCGGCAGCGTCGAGCACTGGAACGAGGAAGCCGGGGAAACGTGGCTGCGCCGGGTCGTGTGCACATACCCCCATGTCGCGTGGCTCAATCCGATGCCCCAGGACCGGTGGCGTTATTTCCCGTCGATCGGGATGATCAGCGAGATTCTCGATGGGCGGATGTATCCTCTCACGATCGAGGGTCTCGACGACGCAATGCGCGGCCTGAGCCGAAAATAGATATATTTATCAATGCGTTGAAAAAACGTGGAATGGTTTGACGCGGGGCGTGTTTATCTCGTTGTAACCAACTGTGTTCACCAACGTCTTATCAGGAGACAAAACCATGTCCATTACCCGCATTCTCGCCGCTGCCGGCGTTGCCTCGATTGCCCTCACCGGTGCCGCTCTGGCCCAGAGCAACACCAATCCCCAGCAGTCCGCCAAGGATCAGATGATGAAGGAAGAGGCAATGAAGAAGGATGCCATGATGAAGAAAGACGAGATGAAGCATGATGGCATGAAGAAGGACGAGATGAAGAAG
>JAYQGE010000008.1:79000-101053 GCA_038140435.1 Rhodospirillaceae bacterium
GATGAAGAAAGACGAGATGAAGCATGATGGCATGAAGAAGGACGAGATGAAGAAGTAGCGTCGTTTCGTTCCAGGCCCCTTCGCGCCGGTCTCCGGTGAGCACAGAATCCAAGCGCCAGGCGGTTATCGCGGAAATGCCGCGCCTCCGCCGGTACGCGATTGCCCTGATGCGCGATCGCGTCGCGGCGGACGACCTCGTTCATGACGTGGTCGTCCGGGCGCTGGACAAGCTCCACCTGTGGCGCGAAGGGACCAACATGCGGACCTGGCTGTTCACGATCATGCACAACCTTCATGCCAACGAGATGCGTCGGCGCAGCCGCGCACTCGATTCCGTGCCGCTGGACGCGGCGCCGCCGCGCGCCGAACCCGCGGGACAGGATGCGGCGGTCGAGCGGTCGGAACTGTCCAACGCGCTGACCGGGCTGTCGATCATGCACCGTCAGGTGCTGCTTCTGGTTGGCCTCGAGGGCATGACTTACGCCGAGGCGGCAGACGTGCTCGAGGTGCCCGTCGGCACCGTCATGTCGCGGCTTTCGCGTGCGCGCGAGGAGTTGCGGCGGCGGATTGACGAGGGCGCACACACGCCCACGATCCGGAGGATCAAGTGATGGGGGAGGATCGCGTGTCCGACAGCGAACTCAACGCCCTCGTCGACGGCGAGCTGGACCCGGCGCGGCAGGCCGAGATCGAGGCCTGGCTCGCGGACAATCCCGAGGCTGCCCAGCGCGTCGCACGTTACCGGGCACAGAATGCCGGCCTGCATGCGCTTTACGACGATATTCTGAACGAAGAGCTCCCGGCCCGGACGGTCGCGTTGCTCGATGCGCGCCGCGCCGGGGTCCCGACCTGGGCGGCGATGGCCGCCGCGATTGCGTTGTTCGTAGTCGGTGCGGCGGGCGGCTGGATCGTGCGCGGCGAAGCGCCTCCCGGTACCGATACACAGATCGCATCGGCTCCGGCGGTGCCGCCGATCGACACCCAGGTGCTCATGCAGCGCGCAGCGATGGCGCATGTTGTCAGTCATCAGGATGAACTGCGCAGCCCGGCGACCGGCGGACCCGCGGCAATGGCGGATTATATCGCCGACCGCATGGGCAAGCCTGTTCGGGTGCCGAGCCTGAATACTTTCGGCTACGAAATGGTCGGAAGCCGGGTCCTGCCGGACACGGACGGGCCGGCGGCCCAGTTCGTGTTCGCCGACGAAAACGGCCGCAAGGTCTCGCTCTACGTGCGCAGCGAACAGGCCAACGGCGTGGACATCACCTATGCGCTCGCCGACGATCTTTCGATGTTCTACTGGAACGATTCCGACCAATCCTACGCGCTCGTGGCGCGTATCGACGACGAGGCGGGTCGCGAGGCGTTGCTGACCGCCGCCAAGGCCGTGCATACCCAGCTCAGCCGCTAGTTGCCGGCGGGACGGGACGACAGCCGTCGCAGGCCGGAATCGGTCGGTTTTTCAACAGATCGTCATGAATTCGGGCCGCCCGGCCCTTTACAGACCCGCCTGTTCGCAGCATACAGAGGCCGCGCGTAGCGCGGTCTGCGTTCCGCATCGTCGGTTGCCGTTCCGTGCGGCCGATCTACATTCAGAACGACGTGAAAAGAGGCGAAAATGATCGATCTCATGTCCATCGCACGAACCGAAGCCGATGGCGGCGATCTGTTCGGAACCCTGGAAGCGCTCTACGAGCCGTCCGACATCCGACCGGACGGCTATCCCGACGCAGTCGTGTGGCAGGGTGGCAACTTCGACAGCGGGGTGAATCCGGTCGGTCATTCGCTGACCGATGCCTATGCGCTGCTCGGGACGATCGCGGCGGTGGATATCCTGGGACTGCCCTTCTACGCGGTGCCCATGTGGTCCCAGTATCGCCACGACACGAAGCTCGAATGCCTGGGCTGGTTCGGCAATCTGCCGAGCACGTCGATCAAGTGGTCCACCGCCGGCGATGCCTATGTGAACGATGCGGACGGGTCGCGCGTGGTCGTCATGGGCAAGTCGGGCAATGCGCCGCTGCGCACCCAGGCCGGCGTCTACTGCAACGTTCGCCCCTATGGTCCGATCACGGTCGTGCGCTGCATGCCGTGCCTGCCCTACTCGCAGAACCGGCCGCTGTTCAACGTCGATCCCGAGACCGGCTTGGTCCACTCGGAGATGAACTCGCCGGGCGTCCAGATGGCCTACGCGAACCGCCTGTTCCTCAAGATGGTGCACGAGACCGGAAGCCTCGGCCGAGTGGCCATGAAGCCGACCCAGGCCATGGAAGACGGCATCAACGCCGGGCTGCACGCCTGGATGTTGAAGGGCACCAAGTTCGAGGTCGGCCGGAAATACGCCGTCGATCCCTACGAGGAGCACAAGGAGAATATCGACCGGATCATCGCGCTCCTGCCGGACGACTTCAAGGACGGCATGGAGAACTGGGGCGGCCGGATCGAACAGCATATCGCCGACACGAATTACGGCCTTCTGCTGTGGGATCTCATCGAGCAGCGCGACTGCATCGTGCTGGCGACGGACCTCGACGGTGACCGGCTGACCGACCTGCTGGCGGACGTTTCGGATCCGCTGCGGGCCTACAGCAAGCGGGTCGCGGACGCGCTCGGCCAGGATGTGGACACGGGCGCGCTTTGGAACGACATGGGCTACACCACCGGCAATGGCCGGGACATGACGTCGGTGATGCACCGCATGTCGGGCCCGCCGATCCACGAGCAGACGCTCGGCTCGGCCGACGCGATGCTGCTGCGTCTGCTCGACGGCGACGAATGGGTGGGCGGCACGAAGCAGCCCTATGATCCCCGTATTCATTTCGTGCTGATCCGCGACGCCTACATCGACGCCAATCCCGGTAATGACGAGTTGCGGAAATGGCTCGACGGCGTCCTGGAAACCTTCGACGACGTTTACGCCGGCGACCGTCCGGGCTTCCTCGACGGCTATGCCAAGCTGAAGGAAGCCATCACGCCCTGGGGCGCCTAGCGCGGACTAGATGCGGCCGGTGTCGATCGGTTCGGTGCCGGCCGCACCCTCGAGCGCGGCGAGCGCGGACGGCACGTCCGCGACGAACTGCATGAGTGCGGCGTTTTCCGGGCGCGCGTAGCGGGCGTCGACGAGGCCATCAACCAGGCTCGCAAGATGGTCCCAGTGGCCATCCGGGTTGACGACGACGACGGGTTTGTCGTGCAGGCCGAGCTGCCGCCAGGTGACGATCTCGAAGAGCTCCTCGAGCGTCCCGAGTCCGCCCGGCAGGACGATGAAGGCATCCGACAGTTCGGCCATGCGGGCCTTGCGAACATGCATGCTGGGCACGACCTCGAGATGCGTGACGTCGCGGTGCCCATGTTCGCGTTCCATCAGGAAATCGGGAATGATACCGATGACCTCGCCGCCGCCCGCCAGGACGGCGTCTGCGACCGCGCCCATGACCCCGGCGCGTCCGCCGCCATACACGAGCCTCGTGCCCTGTGCCGCCATCATGCTCCCGAGTTCCCGCGCCATATCGCGATGCGCAGCCGGTCCGTTGGCGGACGAGCCGCAGTAAACGCAGATGGAACTGACGGGTGCGGGTCCGGACACGGTCATTGTCCCCTGTTTGCTGAGAATCATCGGGCGTAATACGTTGTTCGTATAACAGAAATCTTGCAGGACAAGGCCCTTGAACCGATCCCTTCTGTTTGGCGGAATTGGTGTCGTCGCGCTGGCGATCATCGTCGGGGTGTTCCTGTTTTTTCGTCCGCCTGAGCCGGCTGCGCCCGGCGCGGAAACAGCAAGTACCGGCGATGCTGCTGGTACGCAGGAATCCGGAGCCCCGGCGTCGGCGCCCCAGCCCGCAGCACCGATGCGGCCGGACTTCGACGTGGTTCGGGTCGACAAGGCGGGCAATGTCGTTATTGCAGGGCGCGCGACCCCGGGCTGCACGATCATCGTGCGTGACGGTGACGCGGAAGTCGGTCGTGCAACCGTCGACCGGTCTGGCGAATGGGTTCTGGTGCCCGAGGGCGCGCTCACCCCGGGTGCTCGCGAGCTGACCCTGGTTGCCGAATGCACGGGCTTCGAACCGCTGACGGCGGACCGGGTGGTCGCGCTGGTGGTGCCCGAGCGCGATGCCGGCAACGCGCTCGCGGTGGCCGTCCCGAGCGATGGCGATGCGGAAGTGCTGCAGCGCCCGGGCGCGCGGGCCGCAGTCGGCAAGATAGACTATGACGAGGCGGGTCAGACGAGCCTGTCCGGTGTCGCGGCGCCGAATGCCACGGTGCGCATCTATCTGGACAACGAACTGGTCGGCACCACCCAGGCCGACGGCGATGGCAACTGGTCGCTCACGCTGAAACGCGAAATCCCGCCGGGAAGCTACACCCTGCGTCTGGACCAGGTGCATCCCGACGGCACGGTCCTGGCGCGTTCGGAGCTGCCGTTCGTGCGCGCAGAACCGCCGTCGGAGCCGGAAGACGGTCGCGTTGTGATCATCCAGCCGGGTGATCATCTGTGGGGCATCGCGCGCAAGCGCTACGGTTCGGGGTTTCAGTTCACGCTGATCTACGAGGCGAACAAGGACCAGATCCGTGATCCGGACCTTATCTATCCGGGCCAGGTGTTCACGGTTCCGGCCCAGAACTAGCCGGCCGTCTCGTCCAGACGAGTGGCGCGCCGCGCGAGGGCATTCTCGCGCAGCATCAGCGCGCTCGGCGTGATCACCAGGGTGAGGATGGTGGCAAAGCTCAGGCCCGCGACGATCGCGGTCGCGAGCTGTACCCACCATTGCGTCGAGGGTGCACCCTGGTTGATCTCGCGGCTGACGAAGTCGATGTTGACCTGAAGCACCATCGGAAGAAGCCCGAGGACTGTCGTAACCGTCGTCAGCAGAACGGGCCGCAGGCGCTGCGCGCCGGTCATGAGAATGGCATCGAGCGGGTCCTGCACCTGTTTTCGCAACCGGTCGAACGTGTCGATCAGGACGATGTTGTTGTTCACGACGATGCCCGCCAGCGCGATCACGCCAATGCCGCTCATGACGATACCGAAGGGCTGGCCGACGACCAGGAGGCCGAGCATGACACCCACCGTGGACATGATGACGGCGGACAGGATCAGGAACGCCGAGTAGAAGCTGTTGAACTGGGTGACCAGGATGATTGCCATCAGGAACAGGGCGACGGCAAAGGCCTTCTGCAGGAATGACTGTGCGGCCTTCTGTTCCTCATCTTCTCCGCGGAATTCGACCTCGACACGCGGGTCGATCCCGGCATCCGGAAGCCAGGCGCGGATCTGTTGCACCATGTCGTCCGCGAGCACGCCGGGCTGAACGTCTGCGCGGACGGTCATCACCCGGACGGCATCGACCCGGTTGAGGAGGCCGGTGCGCGGTTTGGCGGTGCGCTCGACGAAGTTGCTGATCGGCACCAGCCCCTCGGTTGTCTGGAGGCGGATTTCGTCAAGCTGGTCGATGGTGCGATCGTCATAGGGGTAGCGCGCGACGATATCGATTTCCTCGTCGCTGTCGTCCGGCCGGTAGTCGGTGATCTTCATGCCGTTCGTGACGAACTTCACCGCGTTGCCGACCATGGTGACGTCGGCGCCGAACTTGGCCGCCTCTGCGCGATCGACAATGATCTCCCACTCGATGCCGGGCAGGGGGCGGCTGTCCTCGACATCCTTCAGGCCCACCAGGCTATCCGCGAAGGCACGGACCTTCGCGACTTCCGCTTCTAGGAGGCCCGGGTCGCGCGCGCTCAGCTGCACCTGGACCGGCTTGCCCACCGGAGGTCCGGCTTCCGCCTTGCGGGTCTCGACGAAGATGCCGGCGAGGTCGCTCGAACGGGCAATGATGTCCGCGAGAATGACATCGGCGGGGCGCCGCACGTCCCAGTCGGCGAACTCCACGCTGATCGTGCCGATCACGTCCTCGGCGACGTCTTCCTGTTGCTGGTCGGGATTGCCCGAGAGCGAATAGACGGAATCTAACTCGCCACGCTCCGCCTGCAGGTCGAGGATGCGTTTCTCGACTTCGCCGACCAGCGCCGCCTTCTCGGCGACGGAGAGATTGCCGCGGGCATGGATCTGCACTGCAGCCTGCTCCGGCTCGACTTCGGGGAAGAACTCCACGCCCTTGCCAAGCGCGCCATAGAGCGCCCAGGAGCCGACCAGAGTTGCAAGGGCGAGCGATAGAATGATCGCCGGCCGGCGCAGCGCGCCACGCAGCAGGCGCACATACCCGGCCGTGATGCCCGTGAGCGCCGACAGGTCGATGATGCTGTCGTCGCCCTCCGCGCTTGCGACCGCGCCGCTGGCGGGCAGTGGCCGGGAAAGGTTTGCGTCGACGATCGCCGCGAGTTTCCCGCCCACCCAGATGCCGGCCACGAATCCTGTACCGCCGAGCAGTACGGAGATGATCGGGCGGGCATATGCGGGCGCGGGAGCATCGCCGAGGAATGTCGCGAGAAGCGCGTTGGCGACGGTGACACCAAGGACGGCGCCGAGCGCGACGGCACCGATGCGGATCACGTAACGCGAGACAACGGCGAAGTTCGCGCCGAGGACCGGCACGAAGAGCAGCGCCATCGCCAGCGACGCGGTGAGCGTCGCGACGAGGGTGATCGGCAGGAATTTCATGAACTCGCCGACGATACCGGGCCAGAAGAGGAGGGGTGCAAAGGCCGCCAGTGTCGTCGCGGTCGAGGCGATGATGGGCCAGGCCATGCGCTTTGCCGCAAGGCCATAGGCGCGTTCGGGCTGCTCGCCCTCGCGCATCTTCCGGTCGGCGTATTCGGTGACCACGATCGCGCCGTCGACCAGCATGCCCACGGCGAGGATGAGCGAGAACAGGACCACGATGTTCACGGTCAGGCCGAGCGCGTTGATTACCAGGATCGCGGTCAGGAACGAGCCGGGGATGGCGATGGCCACGAGGATGCCGGACCTCAGGCCGAGCGCGCCAACGACGGCGATCATGACCAGCAGGACCGCGCTCAGGACATTGTTCTGCAGGTCGCTGAGCATGGTGCGGACCTGCACCGAGCGGTCCTGGGAGAAGTTGATGTTCACGGCGTCGGGCCATTCGGCGCTTTCTGTCAGGACCGCGGCACGCACCTGCTCGATGGCCTCGATGATGTTCGAGCCCGTTCGCTTCGACACTTCGAGGGAGACGGCAGGCTGTCCGTTTACGCGCGCGACCGTGTCACGGTCCCGGAATGTCCGGCGAACGGATGTCAGGTCCCGAAAGGTGACCTTGGCGTTGTCGTTCACCTTCACTGGCAGGTTCAGGATGTCCTCGACATTCTCGATCAGCCCCGGGACCTTGATGGCAAAGCTGCCCTGGCCGGTGTCGATCGCGCCGGCGGCGACAAGTTGGTTCGAACGCGACAGGAGTTCGAGCAGGGCGGCCGGGTCGACGCTGTAGCTCTCGAGCAGCTGGGGTTCGACCACGATCTCGACCAGCTCGTCACGGTCGCCGCCGATCGTCGCCTCGAGCACCTCGGGGATCGCCTCGACGGCATCCTGGAGGTCCCGCGCCAGGCGCATCAGGGTGCGTTCGGGAACATCGCCGGACAGGGTCACGACGAGGACCGGGAACAGGCTGAGATTGACCTCGTTGACGTTTGGTTCGTCGGTGTCGTCGGGCAGGTCCGGACGCACGAGATCGACCTTCTCGCGCACATCGTCCATCGCCGTGTCGGGATTGAAGCCGGCCTCGAACTCGAGAATCACGTTGCCGCCGCCGAGATAGGATGTCGCGCGCAGCTCCTTGACGCCCTCGATGGAGCGCATCTCCGCCTCCATGGGCCGCACGAGAAGGCGTTCGGCATCTTCCGGCGAGATGCCCTCATGGTGCATCGAGACGTAGATGATCGGGATGTTGACGTCGGGTTCGGCTTCCTTGGGGATCGCGTTGAACGAGAATGCGCCGGCGATCAGCAGCAGGACGAGCGTGGCGAGGACCGTTCGCGAGCGGTTGAGCCCGGCATCGATCAGGCTCATGTCTTGCCGGCCCCGAGTATCGTCGCTCGGCCCGCGACCGGCTGTACGGTCTCTCCGTCGAGCACGAACTCCTGCCCGACGGTGATCAGTCGAATCGTACGCGGCAGGCCGCCAATCCAGATGCCGTCGGGTTCATCTGCGATGATCTCGACAGGTTTGAAGGCGACGATGTTTTCGGGCGTCACGACCTTGACCCCGACAACGCCATCGTCATTCAGGGTCAGTGTGGACGGTGTCACGAAATGGGCGTCGGCCTCACTGACCGGGACTTGCAACTCGGCGGTGATGCCGTCGCGGATCGCCCCGTCGGCGTTCGGAATTTCCAGTTCCACGCGATAGGTGCGCGTCGCGGGCTCCGCGACAGGGGCGACAAAGCGAATGATTCCGTCGCGTTCGGTGCCGTCGATCAGCCGTGCGATCCCCGGCATGCCTTCGTGGAGGCTGTTCACCTGCCGTTCGCTGACATTGCCAACGACCAGGATCGGATCGAGATCGACCACCGTCGCGGCTATATCGCCGACCTGCACATAGTCGCCGAGCTCCACATGACCGGCATCGATCATGCCCTCAAACGGTGCCCGGAACGTCGTGCGGGCGATATCGATCTCCATCTGCTCGACAACGGCGCGGGCCGCATCGAGGCGCGCCTGTGCGGCTGCAGCGTCAGTCTCGGAGCGGAAGCCCTTCTTGTTGAGGGCGTCGGCGGCGTCGAATTCGATCTTCCGCTGGCGCAAGGAGGCTTTCGCCTCGGCCAGCTTTGCGGCGCGATCGTCGATGCGGAGCCGTGCGATGGGGGCGTCCTTCGCGACCGTATCGCCGCGCTGACGCAGCAGTTCGCGCACCTGGCCCTGCGTTTCAGCCCGGACCTGGACCTTGCGGGACGCCTCGGTGCGGCCGGTCACATCGACCCGCTCGACGCGCATCACGGCCTCCAGGTCGGCGACGCGGACCTTCATCGGCGCGCGTGTCGCTGTCTCCGCCCGCGGCGTGTTGTCGGCGACGGCATCCGTCGTTTCGTTCGTCGTGAATTGCCCCGACGCCACCCAGCCGATCCCGATAACCGCGAGGACGAGTGCGGTGATGATGGATTTACGCATCGCGGTCGCCCCGGATCATTCTATTCCGCGACCGCGCGTGGCGGGGTGAGGGCCGCGGCGACCAGCTGATGACGATTTTCCTCAATATAGTCGGACATGGCCTGCTGCACTGCAGCGGCAAAACCGTTCACGAAGGCCTCGCCGGCGGTCTCGAATCCTTCGGCCTCACGTGCCGACGTGCGTGCGAGGCTCGCCTCGATCTCCTCCATGCGGGCGTCGATCATGGCGTTGATGATCGCTGGTGGAAGGATGTCGGCGAAGAGCATCCGGAACAGGAAATCGGAACGTACCCGGTCGGCGTCAGTCGGTTCCTGCAGCGCGTTCAGGAGCGCGATACGACCGTCCGAAGTCAGGCGGTAGATCTTCTTGTGGGGACGCCCTTCCTGGGCGAGCTCGGTGACGGAGACCAACCCCTCGTCGCGTAGCCGCGACAATGCCGGGTAGATCGAACTGAAACCGATGTCCTGGATATGGCCGAAGGGCCCGTCTTCCACGGATTTGCGAATTTCATAGCCGGATGCCTCGCCCTGGCTCAGCACGGCCAAACAAACGGTTTTCGCGTCCATTGCGGCTCTCGATAGATCCCTGATCGTGAGCCGGATAATCTCACACGATATGCGTCAAAACAATATATATCGAAATATAATACATTTGTTACGGGTCGTCGCCTGACAGGTCGGAGCCCGCCAGGCGCACCGTAGCGACGGCCATGGCCCGAATTAATACGCTATGTCAGATACTTGTTGAACCAGTCGATCGTCCGCGACCAAGCCAGTTCGGCGTTCGTCTCGTCGTAGCGGGGCGTGGAATCATTGTGGAAGCCGTGGTTGGCGCCGGGGTAGATGTGGCCTTCGTACGTCTTGCCATTCGCCTTGAGCGCAGCCTCGTAGTCCGGCCATCCGGCGTTGATCCGCTTGTCGAGTTCGCCGAAATGCAGCAACAGCGGCGCCTGGATCTTCGGCACATCCTCGCTCTTCGCCTGGCGACCGCAGAACGGGACCGAAGCATTCAGTTCCGGATAGGCGACCGCCAGTGCGTTGCAAACGCCACCGCCATAGCAGAAACCGACAGCGCCCACCTTGCCGGTGGAATCGCCGCGCGCGGCGAGATGTTCGTATCCGGCGAAGAAGTCGTTCATCAACTTCACGCGATCGACGGTCTTCTGAAGCTCGCGGCCCTCCGCATCGTTGCCCGGATAGCCACCGACCGACGTCAGGCCGTCCGGCGCGAGGGCCATGAATCCGGCCTTGGCCACGCGGCGGGCGACGTCCTCGATATAGGGGTTCAGGCCCCGGTTTTCGTGGATCACGAGCAAGGCCGGCAGCTTGCCCTCGGCCTTCGACGGGCGAACAAGGTAGCCGCGGACCTCGCCGTTACCGTTGGGAGAGTCGTAGGTCTCGTAGCTTGCGACGATGTCCGGATCGTTGAACGAGACCTGCTCGGCCATCGCGTAGTCCGGCTTGAGCATGCTGAACAGCCCCGCCGCGGTCACGCCACCCACGGCGAACTTCCCGGCGCGGTCGAGAAACTCGCGCTTGGTGATCGCGCCGTGGACGTAGAAATCGTAGAGGTCGAGGAGTTCCTGATCGAAATCCTTCGCGGTCAGTCGGTTCATAGGATGTGTCCTTCCTGTGTCGGAATGACGATCCCCGCAAACAGTTTGGACCGCGGAACCCGACACGCAAACAGGAAAGGACACTATCTCTTGAATTTGACCGGTTGATTGCAGCGCGCGAACAGTAACCGGGCCGGACTTCCTCCGGCGGCGCCGGAAATGCGCGGATACTAAGAGCGATTTTATGGGGCATGGCTGGCTGGGGGAGAAGGATTCGAACCCTCACTAGCGGAGTCAGAGTCCGCTGTCCTACCATTAGACGATCCCCCAATGGCCATGTGGGCGCGGTGTTTAGCACAACTGCGCGAGCGTGTGTAGATGAAGAGCATCGCGCGGAAACATTATCGACTGATTGACGCGGATGGCCGCCCCTACACCAGCGAAATGCCCGGTTTTCTGGGCGGCCACCGGCGGACGAGGATTTTCGGACGTCTCGATTGCCCGAGCGCTCGGAGATGGCTGGAGAAAGGACACTATGTCCGCCACCGTGTCTTTTTCCGCGATGCCGCGACCGCGCGCAGCGCGGGATACCGTCCGTGCGCCGTCTGTCTGCCGGACGCCTATCGGGTATGGAAGGCGGGGCGTTCCACGAAGGCTTCCTGATCGCGAAAGGCGCGTGTAGATTCATCGCCTTGGGGATCGCGCCGGTCCCGACGAGGAGGTTCAGTTGGGATCGAGACGCGCCAGACACAGGGGACCGGATAGCCGGCAACGCCGTGACGGCCGTTGGCAGCATGTCTACGGCGCCCTGGATCTGGGCACCAACAATTGCCGGCTGCTCGTCGCGAAACCGAACCGGTCCGGTTTCCGCGTCGTGGACGCGTTTTCGCGCATCGTTCGCCTGGGCGAGGGGTTGGGCACCGCCAACAGCCTGTCCGACACCGCTATGGACCGCACCATTGAGGCGCTTCAGGTCTGCCGCGCGAAGATCGAGCGGAACGGGGTGACCCGGCTGCGCGCGGTGGCGACCGAGGCATGCCGCCGGGCCGACAACGGCGCGGTGTTCATCGAACGCGCCCGCGAAGAGGCGCAGATCGAACTCGAGGTGATCGCGCCGGAGGAAGAGGCGGAGCTTGCGCTGATTGGCTGTTCGACCCTCTACGATCCGCCGCACGGGGACCGCTCCTACGCGCTCCTTTTCGATATCGGCGGCGGCAGCACACAGATTACCTGGGTCCGCCTGCATCATGCCTCCGACCTGCCGGACGAGGTGGAAGCCGAGATAATCGACTGCATCTCCGTGCCGTGCGGGGTCGTGACGCTGAGCGAGCGTTTTGGCTGTGGTGCAGACGCGGAGGGTCGCGCATCTCCGGAACTCTACAGCCGGATTTGCGAGCATGTTCAGGAGCTGCTTTCGGTCTTCAATGCGCGCCACGACATCTCGACCCATGTCCGCAACGGTGCGGTCCAGATGGTCGGCACCTCGGGCACGGTCACGACCCTGACCGGCGTCTTCCTGGACCTGCCGCGCTACAACCGCGACCGGGTGGACGGTCGACAGCTCGATTTCAACCAGCTCGGCACCGCCCGCGACCATCTGCTGGCGCTCGACCGCCAGGATCGTGCCGCGCACCCGTGCATCGGTCCCGAACGCGCCGACCTGGTCGTATCCGGTTGCGCCGTGCTCGACGCGATTTGCGCGCTCTGGCCGGTCGGCCGGCTCCGGGTCGCCGACCGGGGCCTGCGCGAGGGAATCCTGCACGGGCTGATGCGCACGGCCGATCGCGAATCCCTGCCGGCCGGAACCTGACCGGGGTATGGCGCGCGGGCGCAAGACGTCGGGCGGCGACGGGTCGCGAATGCGTTTCGAGCGGGTGCGCTCTGCGCGCGGGCGGAGGCTGTCTTCCACCCGTTGGCTACAGCGCCAGTTGAACGACCCCTACGTGCAGGCGGCGAAGCGAGACGGTTACCGTTCGCGCGCGGCGTTCAAGCTCCTGCAGATCGACGAACGGTTCGAACTTCTCAAGCCGGGCCGGCGGGTGGTCGACCTGGGCGCGGCGCCTGGCGGCTGGACCCAGATTGCCGTTGAACGTGTCGGGTCCACCGACACGGAGAAAACGGTCGTCGCCATCGATGTCCTGGAGATGGAGCCGCTCGCCGGTGCCGAGATCCTCATGGGCGATATCGAGGACGACAGCGCGGTCGAGCGGCTGCGTTCGGCGATCGGTACCCAGGTCGATATCGTCCTTTCCGATATGGCGGTGCCGACAACGGGACACGCCGCGACGGACCATCTCCGTACGCTGGCGCTCGCCGAGGCCGCGTTTCTCTTCGCCTGCGAGGTGCTCGCGCCGGGAGGGGCGTTCGCCACCAAGGTGTTCCAGGGCTCCGACGAGCCCGCGCTGTTCAACGCGATGAACGAGCGGTTCACGTCCGTCCGCCGCTTCAAGCCGAAGGCAAGCCGGAGCGACTCGGTCGAGATGTTTCTCGTCGGAACCGGCTTCAAGGATACGGAATAACCGGGCTTTTTCTATCCACTCGCGGAATGCTTGTCCCGCCGCGCGCCTTGTGTATATAAGCCGCGTCAACTCTCGATTCCGCTGGGGCTGGGTTGGCATGGAAATCCTTGATGCACTGACATTCGATGATGTTCTGCTCGAACCGGCAGAATCGCGCATTCTGCCTTCGGATGCGGACACCGCCACACAACTGACGAAGAACATCCGGCTCGGTATTCCGCTGCTTTCGGCGGCGATGGACACCGTGACGGAAGCCGAAATGGCGATTGCGCTGGCCCAGGCCGGCGGCCTTGGCGTCGTGCACAAGAATCTCGAACCCGAGGAACAGGCCAACGAGGTCCGCAAGGTGAAGCGGTTCGAGTCCGGCATGGTGGTCAACCCGATCACCATCCACCCGGACCAGCCGCTGGCCGACGCGCTCGCGATCATGGACCGGGAGTCGATTTCCGGTATTCCCGTGGTCGCGCGCGGCGACGGCACGCTGGTGGGTATCGTCACGAACCGCGATGTGCGCTTCGCCAGCGATCCGGCGCAGCCGATCCAGGAACTGATGACCGAGGAGCTGGTGACGGTCGGCGAGGGTGTCGAGATGGAGGCGGCGAAACAGCTCCTCCACCAGCACCGGATCGAGAAGTTGCTGGTGGTCGATGAGGACGGCCATTGCGTCGGCTTGATCACGGTCAAGGATATCGAGAAGGCGCGTGCCTACCCGGACGCGTGCAAGGACGAGCAGGGACGCCTGCGGGTCGCCGCGGCCACGGGCACCGGCGATGCGGGCTTCGAACGCGCAGAGGCGCTCCTCGACGCCGGGGTCGATGTCATCGTGGTCGATACCGCCCACGGTCATTCGCGCGGCGTGCTCGACCAGATTTCGCGGATCAAACGCCACAGCAACCAAGCCCAGATCATTGGCGGCAACATCGCGACCGCGGAGGCGGCGTCGTCGCTGATCGACGCCGGCGCGGATGCGCTCAAGGTCGGCATCGGGCCGGGTTCGATCTGCACCACGCGGGTGGTCGCCGGTGTCGGCGTCCCCCAGCTCACCGCGATCGAGAAGGTCGCGAGTGTCGCGCACAAGACCGGCGTACCTGTGATCGCGGACGGCGGCATCAAGTATTCCGGCGACCTTGCCAAGGCCATCGCGGCGGGCGCGGACTGCGCCATGATTGGCTCGCTCCTGGCCGGCACTGACGAGGCGCCCGGCGAGGTGTTCCTCTACGAGGGTCGGTCCTACAAGTCCTATCGGGGCATGGGTTCGCTCGGTGCCATGGCGCGAGGGTCTGCCGACCGGTACTTCCAGGCCGAGGTGGCGGACACCCACAAGCTGGTGCCCGAGGGCATCGAGGGCCAGGTCGCCTACAAGGGGCCGGCCCTGAACGTCGTCCACCAGCTTGTCGGCGGGTTGCGCGCGGCGATGGGTTACACGGGCAACGCGAACCTGGCGGACATGCAGACGAAATGCCGTTTCCTGCGCCTGACCAATGCGGGCCTGCGCGAGAGCCATGTGCACGACGTCACCATCACCCGCGAGGCGCCGAACTATCGGCAGAATGCCTGATCCGGTGACGCGCCGGACGATCGCCGCATGACACCCGCTGCGCGGATTGCCGCCGCCATCGAAATTCTGACGGAGATCGGACAGGGGAACGCCCCGGCCGATGCGATTCTTGCCGACTGGTTCCGCGGGCACCGTTTCGCCGGATCGCGTGATCGCCGGGCGATACGCGATTCTGTCTATGCCGATCTGCGGACCGGTGCGTTCCGGCGATGGCGGGTGGCCGAAGCCGGCGGTGACCCGGAGAATGCCCGCCTGCGTGTCGTTGCGGGGATCCTCGATGAGATACCGGATGCGCTGGCGAGCCTGTTTTCAGGTGAAGGCTATGGCCCGCGGCCTCTGAACGCCGAGGAAACGGCGTGTGCGGAGAAAATGACGACGTTGCCTGCCGATGCGGCGCCCGATCATGCCCGCGCCAACTGCCCCATCGATTTGTATCCGATGTTCGAGCGTCAGTGGGGGGCGGATGCGGCGGATGAACTGGCCGCCATGAACGAAACCGCGCCCGTCGACTTGCGCGTGAACACGCTCGTGACCGACCGCGGGGATGCGCGGGCGCGGCTGTCGGCGGACGGCTACGAGACGGTATCGACGCTGTTCAGTCCGCATGGCCTGCGTAGCGGGATTCGGGGGAATTTCCAGCAACTGGGCGCCTATCGCGAGGGAATGATCGAACCCCAGGATGAGTCGAGCCAGTTGGTCGCGATGCTGGTGGATGCTGCGCCCGGCCAGCAAGTGATCGACTACTGTGCCGGTGCGGGGGGCAAGGCGCTCGCGCTGGCTGCTGCGGCACAGAACGCGGCGCGGATCGTCGCCTGCGACAGCTCCGGTGCCCGGCTCGCGCGGCTTGGGCCACGCGCCGAACGCCTCGATGTGCAGTGCATCGAGACGCGAGAGGTCCCGGAAGACGGCGCGCCGGACGATTTGACCGGATCGGCGGACCGGGTGCTGATTGACGCACCCTGTTCGGGGACGGGCACCTGGCGACGAAGTCCCGATCTCCGCTGGCGGACCCGGCCCGGGACAATTGAAGAATTTTCCCGTGTCCAGGACGCGCTGCTCGACATCGCGGCCACACTCATCAAGCCTGAGGGCCGGGTCGTCTATGCGGTCTGTTCCGTGCTCGCCGCGGAGGGCTCCGAGCGGGTCGAGGCGTTTCTTGCACGCACGCCGGCGTTTGCGCGCATACCCGTCTCCGGGGTGTTCGGTCCGGAACTCGCCGGACGTCTCGGCTTGGGGGACGATCTCTACCTGACGCCGCACCGCCACGGGACGGACGGGATGTATGCGGCGATCCTGGAAAAGGCTTCGTAAACCGCGTTCGATGTGCCCGTCGACTAGGGCGCAGGTTCCGGGATCGCGCCCGATTGGATCGCAAGCAGCTGCCAGCCGCCGCTCTCGCGGACCCAGACGGCGAGTAGTCGGTTGTCCAGGTTGCGCAGGTTGCCGCGGATCTCGACGTCGGCATTCAGGTGATAGAAGACGAGGCCGACGTCGCCGTGGACTTTGACCGAGACGTCATCGCGATCGATCTTCTTGTAGTTGAACGCGCCACTTCCCACGCCGTCGAGATAGCTCGCTTTCGTATCCACACCACCGGTCGAGTGCATATAGGTGAGCTCTTCGTGCAGCATTCCGGCGAGCATGTCGGTGTCCGCCGCCAGCATCGCCGCCGCCCGGCGTTCCTCGAGCTCTCCCAGGGTTTGAATATCGCTCTCCGCAGCCATGCCCGGCCTCCCTCGTTATTGTCCGCTAGCCTAACGGAGCCGGCCTCCATGCGCGAGGCTGGGGATTGTTCGGGTGATGCACGCTGGCCGGGAATCGGCTATCAGGGCTCATGACCACGACGCTTCCCGTTTCCGAAAAAATCCTGATCATCGACTTCGGCTCGCAGGTCACCCAGCTGATCGCGCGACGCGTCCGGGAGTCCGGTGTCTACAGCGAGATTCACCCCTGCTTCCGGGTCGACCGGGCCTTCATCGAGGCGTTCGACCCGAAGGCGATCATCCTGTCCGGCGGGCCCGCCAGCGTGATGGCGGAAGGCGCGCCGACCGTCGATCCCGTCGTTTTCGAGCTGGGGCTTCCCGTCCTCGGCATCTGCTACGGCGAACAGCTCATGTGCCACATGCTCGGCGGCACGGTCGAGGATTCCGATCATCAGGAGTTCGGCCGCGCCATCCTCGAGGTGACCGACCATTGCGGGCTGTTTCACCGGGTCTGGCTGCCCGGCACGGTGCCCGAGGTCTGGATGTCCCATGGCGACCGGGTGACCGCGCTTCCCGAGGGGTTCCGGGTGGTCGCCACCAGCCGCGGGGCGCCATTCGCCGCGATCGCGGACGATGATCGGAAGTTTTACGGGGTTCAGTTCCATCCCGAGGTGGTGCACACGCAGGATGGCGCGCGTCTGCTTTCGAACTTCGTGCACCATGTTGCGGGCTGCCGCGGCGACTGGACGATGGCGGCCTTTCGCGCAGCCGAGATCGAGAAGATCCGCGCACAGGTCGGCGACGGCCGGGTGATCTGCGGGCTCTCCGGCGGTGTCGATAGCTCGGTCGCGGCGGTCCTCATTCACGAGGCGATCGGCGACCAGCTCAACTGCATCTTCGTCGATCACGGCCTCTTGCGCGCCGGCGAGGTCGAGGAGGTCGAGCAGGTCTTCCGCGACCGGTTCAACATCTCGCTGGTGGTGCGCGACGCGAAGGACATGTTCCTCGACCAGCTCCAGGGGGTGTTGGACCCGGAGACCAAGCGCAAGATCATCGGCGGCACCTTCATCGACGTGTTCGAGGAGGAGGCGGCGAAGATCGGCGGTGCGGACTTCCTCGCCCAGGGCACGCTCTATCCCGACGTCATCGAATCCGTGAGCCCCTTCGGCGGGCCGAGCGCGACCATCAAGTCGCACCACAATGTGGGTGGGCTTCCCGAGCGGATGAACATGGAGCTGGTCGAGCCATTGCGCGAGCTTTTCAAGGACGAGGTCCGCGAACTCGGCCGCGAACTCGGCATTCCTCACGAGATCGTCGGCCGGCACCCGTTCCCGGGGCCGGGCCTCGCGATCCGGATGCCGGGCGACTTCGACAGGGAGAAGCTCGAGATTCTGCGCCAGG
The DNA here is from genome assembly GCA_038140435.1 of Rhodospirillaceae bacterium. GTDB lineage: Bacteria > Pseudomonadota > Alphaproteobacteria > UBA6615 > UBA6615 > UBA8079. Next base: position 96,818 of record JAYQGE010000008.1, read on the forward strand.
CCGACGCGATCTATCTCGACGAGATCCGCAAGGCGGGCCTCTACGATTCGATCTGGCAGGCCTTCGCTGTGCTCCTGCCCGTGCGCACCGTGGGCGTGATGGGTGACGCGCGCACCTACGACCATGTCTGCGCGCTCCGCGCCGTGACCTCGACTGACGGGATGACCGCGGACAGCTACCCGTTCGAACATTCCTTCGTCGCCGGCGTGGCGACACGCATCATCAATGAGGTGCGCGGCATCAACCGGGTCGTCTACGATGTGACGTCGAAGCCGCCCGGCACAATCGAGTGGGAATAAGGCGCCGGAACTGAAGTCGGAATAGGGAGGGGAACCGATGGCAAGGGCCACCGTACGCAGACCAAAGAAGAAGGCCGGGGACGGATCCTGGAGCGAAGTCCGCGATGGCATGCGGATCGACTGGGATCTGCCGATCACGATGGCGGACGGAACCGTGCTGCGCGCCGATGTCTTCCGGCCGAAGGAACCAGGCAAGTACCCGGTCATCATGACCATGGGGCCGTATGCCAAGGGACTGGCCTGGCAGGACGAGCTCTATGCGACGACCTGGGAGTTGTTCACCGGCGATCATCCCGACGCGATCGAGGGATCGACCAACAAGTATCAGAGCTGGGAGACGGTCGACCCCGAGCAATGGGTGCCCGACGGTTATGCCTGTGTCCGCGTCGACAGCCGCGGTGCGGGACGTTCCGCGGGTTACATGGATCCCTGGTCGCCGCAGGAAAGCGAAGACTATGTGGAATGTATCGAGTGGGCGGGGACGCAAGACTGGTCGAACGGCAAGGTCGGTCTCAACGGCATTTCTTATTACGGCATGAACCAGTGGTGGGTGGCCGAGCGCCAGCCCAAACACCTGGCGGCGATGTGTGCCTGGGAGGCGGCCAACGATTATTACCGCGAGTTCGCGCGGCATGGGGGCATCCTCTGCACCTTCATCAAGAACTGGTACGACATGCAGGTCCAGCCCGTGCAGTACGGCGTTGGCACCAGCGGTTATCGCAGCTGGGTGCATGGCGATCCCGTCGCCGGTCCGCCGACCCTTTCGGCCGTGGAGCTGAAGCGTAACCGCACCGACATGGACAGAGACATCCTGCGCCGCGAGATGGAGGACGACTGGTATCGCGCGCGTCGTCCGGACTTCAAAAAGATCAAGGTGCCGTTGCTGTCTCCGGCCAGCTGGGGCGGGCAGGGGCTGCATCCACGCGGCAATTACGAGGGCTACTACCAGGCCGGCTCAAAGGAAAAATGGCTGGAATGTCATGGACTTGAGCACTGGACGGAGTTTTACACGCCCTATGGCGTGGCGCTGCAGAAACAGTTCTTCGCCCATTATCTGAAGGGGGAGAAGAACGGTTGGGACAAGAAGCCGCCTGTGCTTCTCAAGGTCCGCCATGTCGGCGAGAAGTTTGTCGAGCGCACGGAAAACGAGTGGCCGATCAAGCGCACGAAGTGGAAGAAGCTCTATCTCGATCCCGCGCATATGAGTCTCGAGCCGAAGGCGCCGGCCAGGCGCGGCAAGATCACCTATGAAGGCATGGGTGACGGCGTGACCTTCTTCCTGCCGCCGATGGATGAAGACACCGAGATCACCGGCCCTCTCGCATCGAAGCTGTTCGTCTCCTCGGCGACCGAGGATGCCGACCTCTTCCTGGTGGTTCGCCTGTTCTCGCCCGACATGAAGGAGGTCACCTTCAAGGGGACGGTCGATCCGCACACGCCGATCGCGCAAGGCTGGTTGCGGGCGTCCCACCGCAAGCTCGATCCGAAGATGTCGAAACCCTGGCGGCCCTGGCACAGCCATGACGAAAAACAGCCGCTGACGCCGGGGCGGATCTACGAGCTCGATGTCGAGATCTGGCCCACCTGCATCGTGGTTCCCGCGGGCTATCGCCTGGCTCTTTCGGTACGCGGCAAGGATTACGAGTATTCCGGCGGGGCGCTCGAGCTCTCGAACTTCGCCCACCCGCTCAACGGGTGCGGTCCGTTCCTGCATGACGATCCTCGCGACCGGCCGAAGAAGATATTCGGCGGTGACGTGACCTTGCATACGGGACCGAAGCACCAGAGCTATGTGATGGTGCCGGTGGTCCCGCCGAAAAAGAAGGGTTCGAAGAGCAGGAAGTGACCGGGCGATTTCCGCCGGGCAGGTGCTCACGACAATGACCGAGACGAATGAACACGGCCTCCCGGTCGGCCCCGTCGTTCCGGACTGGATGCCGCCGCCGCGGCCGCCGCGCGACATTCTGGCGGGCCGGTTCTGCCGACTGGAGCCACTCGATGTCACGGCGCACGCGGCCGACCTGCACGCGCATTTCAGCGAGGACACGGACGGCCGTGACTGGTCCTACCTTCCCTATGGGCCTTTCACCGACCTTGAAGCCTTCGAGCGCTGGCTGGCCGAGGACTGCGGCGGTGACGACCCGTTCTTCTATGCCATCGTCGATGCCGCGTCGGGTCGCGCAGCCGGGATGGTGAGCTTCATGCGGATCACGCCGGATCACGGCGTGATCGAGGTCGGGCATGTCCACTTCTCGCCGTCGATTCAGCGCGGCCGGGTGACGACGGAGGCCATGTATCTGATGATGCGTTGGGTCTTCGAGGCTGGCTACCGGCGATACGAATGGAAGTGCCACACGCTCAACCGGCCGTCTCGGGCCGCGGCGCAGCGGCTCGGATTTTCCTATGAGGGCGTCTTTCGGGACCATCTGATCCATCGCGCGCGCGCGCGCGATACGGCCTGGTATGCGTGCATCGCGGCGGAGTGGCCGGCACTGAAGGCAGCATTCGAGACCTGGCTGGACGACACCAACTTCGATGCGGACGGGAACCAGAAAGAGAGCCTTTCGGCACTGACGCGGCCTGTTCTCGTCGCCACCGACCCGGAGTTATCGCAATGAACCAAGACAGCCCGAAGCCGGGGACGGAGGAGCCGGACTACAAGGTCACGGCGGGGCGGCCGGACACATCGACGCGGGCGGGCAGGCTGAAGATGCTCTATCCGACGATCGGCGATCTGCGCGCGAAGGCGCGGAAACGTGTGCCCCGCTTCGCCTTTGACTATGTGGATGGCGCCGCAGGCGCCGACGAACCCAATCTCCGGGGCAATCGGGCCGCGCTGGACGGGGTCGAGATCCTGCCGCGCTACGGGGTCGAGAACTACCGGGCCGACACCTCGGTCGAGCTTTTCGGAAAGCGCTATGCGGGCCCGCTGGCCATCGCGCCCATGGGGCTGCCGGGCCTCGTCCTGCCCGGGGGTGAGAAGGCCTTTGCCCGCGCCGCCGCGGCACACGAAATTCCCTTCACGCTGGGCAGCTCGGCGCTGGCCACAGTCGAGGAGGTGGCGGAGCTGACCGAAGGGTTCGCCTGGTTCCAGATCTACCGGATGCCGCGCGACAATCTCGCGATCAACATGGACTGGATCGCACGAGCAACCACCGCGGAGGTGGCCGCGCTGGTCGTCACCATCGACGTACCGGCGCGCACCAAGCGGCCGCGCGAGCTGCGCAACCGGCTGGTGCTGCCCTACCGGATCGGGCCGCGCACGATCGCCGACGTGGTGACGCGTCCGGCCTGGCTGCGCGCCTATTTCCGGCATGGTCAGAATCTGTTCGCCAACATGCAGAAGTATGTGGGCGACAATCCCACCCCCGCCGAGGCGGCGGAGTTCGCGCGCGGCGAAGGCGGCGGTTCGTTCACCTGGGACGAAATCGCGCGCTTCCGGGATGCCTGGAAGGGGCCGCTGATCGTCAAGGGCATCCTGCATCCGGGCGACGCCGAGCGGGCCGTCGCGCTTGGTGCGGACGGCATCGTGGTCTCGAACCATGGCGGTCGCCAGCTCGAGGCGGCGCCCGCATCGGTGGACATGCTACCCACGCTCGTCGCGGCCGTCGGTGGGCGCACCGAGATCCTGTTCGATGGCGGCCTGCGCAGCGGCGTGGACCTGATGCGCACCACCGCGCTGGGCGCGCGGTTCAACCTGGTCGGTCGCGCCTTCATGTATGGTCTCGCGGCGCTGGGCGACGAGGGGCCGGGCTTCGTCGCGGATTTCTTTATGGAGGAACTGCGCGAGGCGTTGCGCCAGGTCGGCGCGCGCGACCTGGCCGCGGCACGCGATCTGGACCTGCGCCACCCGACGGCGTGGCGGCTGGATTAGCGCAGCTTCAGAACTTGGTTCCCGGCGTATTCAGCGACGCATCATGGCTTCGTGCACGGCCTG
>JAYQGE010000009.1:0-8714 GCA_038140435.1 Rhodospirillaceae bacterium
ATGCGCTGACCGCGTCCTCGTCGCGAAAGAAGGACAGCGCGAGATACTTGCCCGGGTTGTAGATGCTCTCGAACCGCTCGACCGAAATGAAACCGTCGATCTTCTCGAGCTCGGACGCCAGGTCGTGGGCAATTCCGAGATAGTCGTCGAGGCGTCCTTCGGCGGGCCAGACCTCGAAGATGACAGCGATCATGCCGAGACCGGCCTATTTCGAGGCCAGCCATCGACCTGCCGGCGCAGCTCCATCCGGGCGATCTGGCGGCGGTGCACCTCGTCGGGGCCGTCGAAGAGCCGCATGGCGCGGGTGCGCGCATACATGACCGCCAGCGGGAAATCGTCGCTCATGCCGCCACCGCCATGGAGCTGCAGGGCCCGGTCGATCACGCCGAGCGCCATGTTGGGCGCCGCCACCTTGATCATCGCGATTTCCTGGCGGGCTTCCTTGTTGCCGACCGTGTCCATCATCCAGGCCGCCTTCATGACCAGCAGGCGGCACATCTCGATCTCGATCCGTGACTGGGCGATGCGCTCCTCGGTGATGCCGCGCTCGGCGAGCAGCTTGCCCCAGGTCTCACGCTCGGCCGCACGCTGACACATGGCCTCGAGCGCGCGCTCCGCGACGCCGATGACGCGCATGCAATGGTGGATGCGCCCCGGCCCGAGCCGGCCCTGGGCGATCTCGAACCCGCGGCCCTCGCCCAGCAGCAGGTTCTCGGCCGGTACCCGCACATTGTCGAAGGTCACCTCGGCATGACCGTGGGGGGCGTCGTCATAGCCCATCACGTTGAGCATGCGCTCGATCGTCACGCCGGGCGTCTCGGTGGGCACCAGAATCTGCGACTGCTGTTCGTGGCGGGCGGCCGAGGGGTCGGTCTTGCCCATCACGATCATGATCTTGCAGCGCGGGTTCCCGGCATTCGACGTCCACCATTTCCGGCCGTTGATGACGTACTCGTCGCCGTCACGGGTGATCGAACATTCGATGTTCGTGGCATCCGACGAGGCGACGTCCGGCTCGGTCATGGCGAAGGCCGAACGAATCTCGCCGTCCAGCAGCGGCGTCAGCCATTCGGCCTGCTGCGCGGGGGTGCCGTACATATGCAGCACCTCCATGTTGCCGGTGTCCGGCGCGTTGCAGTTGAAGACCTCGGGCGCCCAGTCGACGCGGCCCATGATCTCGCACAGCGGGGCATACTCGACATTCGTCAGCCCCGCGCCGTGATGATCGTCGGGCAGGAACAGGTTCCACAGGCCGCGTTTCTTCGCCTCGGCCTTGAGATCGTCCACGACCTGCGGCGTCTGCCAACGGGTCTCCTGGCTGTCGAGCTGTTCCTCGAAGGTCTCTTCGTTCGGATAGACGAACTCGTCCATGAACGAGATGAGTTCGGCGCGCATTTCCTCGCAGCGCGGCGTCAGGCCAAATTCCATCGGTTTCCCCCTTGTCATCTTCCGCATCGGACATGTGCCCGGCATCGCAACTTGGCCTAGGATAGCGTCAAATCGTGCAGTAGGGGGAATCGCCATGGGCGCACCATTCGACCTCACCGGGAAGGTCGCGATCGTCACCGGCTCGACCAAGGGGATTGGCCGCGCCATCGCCTTCGCGCTGGCCGCCGCCGGCGCCCGGGTCACCGTCTCGAGCCGGGACCGGGAACGGGTCTCGGAAACAGAGGCCGCAATGACCGGCGCCGGCCACGACGCCCTGGGCGTGGCCTGCAACGTGGGCCGCAAGGAGGAGCTCCAGGCCCTCGTCGACACATCACGCAATCACTGGGGTCCGGCGGACATTGTCGTCTGCAACGCCGCGATCAACCCCTATTACGGGCCGGCGATGGACATTCCCGACGATGTCTTCGCCAAGGTCATGCAGACCAATATCCAGTCCCAGCTCTGGCTCGCCCAGATGACCGTGCCCGACCTGCGCGCCAACGGCGGTGGCGCGATCATCCTGGTGTCCTCGATCGGCGGCCTGCGCGGCTCGGACGTGATCGGCGCCTACAACGTGTCGAAAGCCGCCGACATGCAGCTCGCCCGCAACCTCGCCGTCGAGCTCGGCCCCGACAACATCCGGGTCAATGCGATCGCGCCGGGCCTCGTGAAGACCGATTTCGCCCGCGCGCTGTGGGAAGACCCCGCATTCGCGGAACCGCGGATCGCCGCAACCCCGCTGCGGCGCCTCGGCGAACCCGAGGATATTGCGGGCACCGCGGTCTTCCTCGCGTCCGAGGCGGCGAGCTGGATGAGCGGCCAGGTTCTGGTGGTCGACGGCGGCGCGACGGTGCCGGTCTAACCCGCCCGGCCCGCGTCCCACTCCTTGAAGCTGGAGCCGGCTTCCGCCAGCTCGCGCAGGAGCGTCGCGGGCGCCCACTTGTCACCCCACGCGGCGTGATAACCGTCCAGGGTCGAAACAACTTCCGGCAGGCCGACCATGTCGGCATAGAACATCGGCCCGCCGCGCCAGCGCGGGAAGCCGTAGCCATGGAGCCAGACGACATCGATGTCCGAGGCGCGGATCGCCAGCCCCTCCTCCAAGATCTTCGCGCCCTCGTTGATCAGCGAATAAATGGTGCGCTGGCGGATTTCATCGTCGGAAATGTCACGCCGTGCAATGCCCATTTCCGCCGATCGCGCCTCGATCAGGGCCGCGATCTCCGGATCGGGCACCGCCGCGCGGCCCTCGTAGCGGTACCAGCCGGCACCGGTCTTCTGGCCGAAGCGCCCCATTTCGCATATCCGGTCGAGAAGCGGTGAGAAGCGTTCGTCGGCGGGCCGTGTTTCGGCGCGGCGCTTCTCGATGGCCCAGCTGATGTCGAGGCCGGCCAGGTCCGAGACCCGGAAGGGTCCCATGCGGAACCCGAATGCCTCGATTACCCGGTCCACGTCCTCGGGCATGGCACCTTCCTCGACCAGGAAATCGCACTGGCGAAAATAGGGTGCGAGCATCCGGTTGCCGACGAAGCCGTCGCACACGCCGACGACAACCCCGGTCTTCCCAATTCGCCGCGCCAGGTCGAGCACTGTCGCGATCACGTCCGGCGCCGTCTCTGCTGCCCGCACGATCTCGAGCAGAGTCATGACGTTGGCAGGGCTGAAGAAATGCATACCCAGCACATCTGCCGGTCGCTCGGTGACAGCGGCAATGGCGTCCACGTCGAGGGTCGAGGTGTTGGTCGCGAGGATCGCGCCATCCCCCGCGATACGGTCGAGTTCCCGGAACACCGACTGCTTGACGTCCATCTCCTCGAAGACCGCCTCGATCACGAGATCGGCGTCGGCCGCGGCCTCCAGCCCCGTCGCACCTCCGATCAGGCCCATCCGGGTCTCCATGTCCTCGGCGCTCAGTCGCCCCCTATCACGGGTCGCGGCATAGTTGGCCTCGATCCGCGCCAGCCCGCTGTTGAGCGCCTCTGAATCGGTCTCGATCAGGGTCACCGGTATCCCGGCGTTGGCGAAGGACATTGCGATGCCGCCGCCCATCGTGCCCGCGCCGATGATGACCGTTCGCGCGATGTCCCGCCGTGGCGTCTCGGCGGGAATATCCGGAATCCGGGCGACCTGGCGTTCCGCGAAGAACGCATGAACCAGCGAACGGGACTCGACCGACGCCACCGCTGCCTGGCTGATCTCAGCCTCGCGCGCCCAGCCATCCGCAAACGGCATCGTCAGCGTGTTGGCGACACTTTCGAGGCAATGCAGCGGCGCCTGCATGCCACGCGCGGTCTTCTCGAGCTTTGTGCGGGTCTCGGCAACGACGGCGGCCCCGGCCTCCGCATCCAGGTCGATCGCCATCTCGCTCACCCGTCGGGGTGCGGCGGCTGCGGCGACCAGTTCGTTGGCATAGCCGATCGCCTGGGCGACCAGGTCGCCACCATCGGCCAGCCTGTCGACCAGCCCAATCTCCAGGGCGCGGGCGCCGTCCACGGACGCGCCGGTCGTGATCATCTCCACGGCCTTCGCAAACCCGACCAATCGCGGCAGCCGCTGGGTACCGCCGGCACCGGGAATCACACCACGCAGCACCTCGGGCAGCCCGAGCGTCGCGGCGGGGTCCGCAATACGGAAGTGACAGCCCAGCGCCAGTTCGAGCCCGCCGCCCAGCGTCGGCCCGTGGATGGCCGCGACCACCGGCTTCTCCATGGCCTCGATCAGGTTCATCAGATCCCGGGTCATGGGCCGGACCTGGCGGTCGGGCGTATTGAATTCGCGAATATCGGCCCCGCCGCAGAGGTTGCGACCGTTGCCGCAGACGACCACGGCCCGCACCTGGTCATCGTCCCCCGAGAGTTCGAGAAACTCCGCCATCGCCATGCGCACTTGCTTCGCCAGCGCATTCACGGGCGGATTGTTGATGGTGATTACCGATAACCCGTTCTCCTTTCGGTAGAGGACGGGATCGCTCGCGGCACTGTTCAACACGCACCCCCAGCGCGACGCCTGACATACATCGCTCGCAGCACTCTACGAGAATTCTCAGCGATCCTCCAAAAGTTGATCGCATCGACGTATCGGATATCGAGACATGATCTTCCGTGACGCCTCGCGCCGGCCTGCGGTGATTGCTAGACTAGTACCCCGCTTCCCCCGGCCCGAGAGCCGACTTTCATGCGCCTTCCCATGGACACGCGGCTCAACGCCGCCCAGATTTTCGGTCTTTTCTCCACGCTGATTTCCGCAGCGCTGCTGGCCGCGCCATTATGGACGGACACGCCCGGCGTGCTGCCGGCGGCCGGTGTCGTCCTGTTCGCCGTTGCGTTCTGGGCCACTGACGCAATTCCACCGTATATCACCGCATTGCTCCTGTTCCTGCTGACGGTGGTCTTCTCGATCGCGCCGCCGAGCGTCGCTTTCTCGGGCTTTCATGCCAGCGCCACCTGGCTGGTGTTCGGCGGCTTCGTGATTTCGATCGCTGTCCACAAGTCCGGCCTCGGGGCCCGACTGATCCAGGCGCTGATGACCCACCTGCCGGCGCGCTACCTTCTGATGGCCGGAGGCCTCGCGATCGCAGGCGTGCTGCTCAGCTTCATCATGCCGTCCGCGTCCGGGCGCGCCATCATGATGGCGCCGCTCGCCGTCGCGCTGGCGACAGAGCTCGGGTTCGGCGAGAACACCCGCGCACGCCACGGCCTGGTGCTGGCCGCCGGCTGGGGGGCAACGATCCCCGCCTTCGGGATCCTGCCATCGAACGTCGTCAACATGGCCTTCGTCGGCGCATCCGAGAGCATCTTCGACATCGGCTTTACCTATTTCGGCTACACCTTCCTGAATTTTCCGGTCGTAGGGCTGCTGGGCGTCCTGGTCGTCATCGTCCTGATCACGCTGCTCTTCGGTGCGAAGCCCGAACTCCGGGCCCGGCCCGCCATGCAGACGGGCTGGAGCAACGCCGAGCGCCGGCTCATGGGAATCATGCTGATCGCGCTCGCCCTGTGGATGACGGATTCCCTGCATGACATCTCGCCGGCCTGGATCGCCCTCGCCGCGGCGTTGCTCTGCGTCACCCCGGGGATCGGTATTCTGCAGGCCTCGGTCATCACAACGGAGGTCAACTACGGGGCGTGGCTCTTCGTGGCCGGCGTCATCGGCATGGGCGCCATCGCCAACCATTCCGGGGTCGGCGGTGCGATGGGCGAGCTACTGCTCGCAAACATTCCCCTGACCCGCGACGGCGGCATCGTCACCTTCTACGAGATCTTCGCGATCAGTGCGGCGGTTGGCGTGGTCACGACCTTCCCGGCGGTCCCGCCGATCGTGACGTCCTTCTCCGACGCGATCGCACAGGCAACCGGCTGGCCCCTCGAATCCGTGCTGCTGGTCCAGGTGCCGAGCTGGATGATCTACCCGTTCCCGCATGAGGCCCCGCCCGTCGCGATGGCGATGGCCGTCGGCGGCGTACCGATGCGCGAGGCCTTCCGGCTGACGGCGGTCTATTTCGTGGTCGGAATCCTGCTGATCCTGCCGCTGCAGTATCTCTGGGGCCGCATGCTCGGAATCTACTTCTAGGGCCGAGGCCCGTTTCCAAACGAAGAGGAGTGCTCACATGCTGTTCATGGTGCGAATTAAGGTCGAGCTACCGGGTGACATGGACCCGGCGCAGGTCAAGGCGCTGGGCGATGCCGAGGCCGACCGGGCGATCGAGCTGATCCAGGCCGGGAAGATGCGCAAGGTCTGGCGGATCATCGGCGAGCGCGCGAACTTCTCGATCTGGGAAGCCGACACTCTCGAGGAGTTTCACGCCGACATCTCCTCGCTGCCGCTGCACCCCTGGATGACGGTCGATGTGACGCCGATGATCGAGCACCCGGCAACCCAGGCGTATGAGCAGCGGGTCGGGCCGTTCCCGCCGCTCTAGTAGCCGCGTTCGGCCTCGATCTCGCGCGCCGTCCGGTAAACCTCCGGATAGCGCTCCGAAATGCGCGCGCCGGGATAGAAGCAGGCCCGGAAGGACGGGCGGTCCTGGAGCGCCGCGAGCCAGGCCTCCATGCCCGGCAGTTCGCCCTCCCAGAGATAGGCGTAACCGAGATCGTCCATGCGGTCGATCAGCGACGCCACGAGCGCGTCGGCCAGCGTGAACCGGTCGCCCATGATCCAGGGCCCGCCATGGCCCTCGACCGCCCGGTCGATCCGCTCGCAGGTCTGCCGGATCTGTTCCTTGGCGTAGTTTACGTCCGCCTCACCGAACCCCTTCTGGGTCATGCGCTGGTAGAAACGCTTGCGCAGCGGTAGCCGGTCTGCGTGGCTGGCGAACTCGTCGTCGGAGTATTTCAGGTATCGCGCCGGCGCCAGCATGTTCGCGAAGGTGGGCACCCGCACAGCCACGGTCGGGACCTCCTCGATGTAGCGCATCCAGGCGCGCATGCCCGCGCGCGCGACCGGGTCCTCCGGCGTCAGCGGGTTCTCGGGAATGATTTCGTCCAGATACTCGACGATCGCGGAGGACTCGATCAGCACGGCGCCATCGTGGATCATCGTCGGCACCACGCCGTTCGGGTTGATCTTCAGATACTCCGGCATCAGATGCTCGAACTTGCCGAGATTGATCTCATGCGCGATCCAGTCCTTGTCCTTCTCCGGCAGCCCCTTCTCGGCAAGGGTGATGCGGACCTTCTGGCTGCAGGTGGAGTGGTGGCTCTGGTAAAGCTCAATCGTCACGGTTTTCCTCCGGGGTGAGATATTCGCCGTATTTTTCACTCAGGTTCGTGTTCGCATAGAACGCCTGATCGAAGGACGGTCGGGCCCTGATCCGTTCGAACCATGCCGTCATCTCCGGCAGATCGGGCTCCCAGATCGGGGCATAGCCCATGTCGGCCATGCGCTGGATGAGCGGCGTCAGGGTCACATCGATCAGCGTGTACTGATCGCCCAGGATCCAGGGGCCGCCGGTCTCGCGGATGGCGGCGTCGATACGCTCGCAGGTCTGGCGAATCTGCGCGATCGCATTGTCCATCTCCGCTTCCGAGAAGCCATCGATGCGGCCCATGCGACGATAGAACGCCTTGCGCAGCGGCATCTTCGCGACCCGCGCCTCGAACTCCTCCGCGGTCGCATTCTCGTAGCGAAGCGGCCGGAACACGCGGTTGAAGGATGGCACGCGCACCGCGGGTGTCGGCACCTCCTCCATGTAGCGCATCCAGGACCGCAGCCGCGCGCGGCCCAGCGCGTCAGCCGGCGACAGTGACGGCTCGGGGTGAATCTCGTCGAGATACTCGACAATCACCGAGGATTCGATCACCGGCTCCCCGTCATGGATCAGCGTCGGCACGACCCCGTTGGGGTTGAGCTTGAGGTACTCGGGCGTCAGATGGTCGCCGGTGGCGAAGTGCAGGACGTGGCTCTCCCAATCCAGCCCCTTCTCGGCGAGACAGATCCGGACTTTCTGGCTGCATGTCGAATGGTCGGAGTGATAGAGCTCGAGGCCCATGCGCGCCGTCTCCCGATATTTTGAAGCGTCCGTGCTGGACGCATCCGTTGCAGCCTTTATATCAACGCCTGCAACATTGTTCCCCGGCCCATCCCATGAGCTTCATGCGCATTCTGCATACGATCCTCGCCCTGTCACTCGTCGCGCTGGCGACGAACGTGCATGCGGGCCCGGTCGATCTCACCGCCTGGCCGGACCATGGCAGCATCTCCGGCCAGGCCGGCGAGCTCGTGTCCTACCCGAGCCACAGTCCGTTCACCCTCTGGGAGGTCGGCAAGAGCGAGATGCTTGACCCGCCGACCGACGCCAACGCCTTCCTGTTCATGCCCGAGGCCGCCAGCGCCGACGCGCCCGTCCCCGCCGTCGTGCTGCTGCACGGCGCGGCCGGGGTCCTGAGCGCGCGGGAGCTCACCTACGGCGCGCAGTTCGCACAAATGGGCGTCGCCGCGCTGGTCGTCGATGCCTTCGGTGCGCGCCGCGACCGGGCGTTCGGGTTCATCGACCGGCTCCTCGAGATCACCGAGACCATGGTCCTGGCTGATGCCTATGCCGGCCTGCGTTATCTCGATGGCCTGCCCGAGGTGGACGGCACGCGGGTCGCGCTGATGGGCTTCTCCTATGGCGGCATGTCCACCATGCTCGGCGCGTTCGAGCAGACCGCCGAGGCTCTCAACCCGGGTGGCAAGCGCTTCGCAGCCCATATTGCCTTCTACGGCCCCTGCATCGCCCGGTTCGACGATATTCGCGCGACCGGCGCACCGGTACTCCTGCTCGCGGGCTCGGAGGACGGGATCGTCGA
>JAYQGE010000009.1:8814-98414 GCA_038140435.1 Rhodospirillaceae bacterium
GATCGTCGAGGACCTGCGCGAAGGCGGCGCGGAGGCCGAGTTCGTCCTCTACGAGGGCGCCTACCACCAGTGGGACGGCCGGTTTCCCGGCCCCCGAACCATCGGCCGCAACCTCGCGGATTGCGAGTTCAACGTGAACGAAAAGGGCGTCGTCCGCGATACGCTGACGCTGCTGCCGATGACCGGGCCGTTCCTGCGCAAGGTGATCCTGGGCGTGTGCTCCGACAGCGACGGATACCTGATCGGCCGCGACGACGCCGTCCGCAACCGGTCGAACCGCGACGTCGGCGCGTTCCTGATGCGCGCCTTCAACGGCGACGGCTAGGCCCCTCGGCCACTCAGTCCTTCAACGGCTCCGCCCAGCCCGGCGGGACCGGCACGCGGAACGTGTTGAGGATCGCCGCCACGTGATTGTAGTGGCCGAAGATCGCGATCAGTTCGACCAGTTTGGCTTCGCCGAAAATATCCAGCGCGCGGGCGTAGAGCGCGTCGCCGACCTGCTTCGTCTCGAGGAGCGCAGTGAACAGGTCGTAGACCAGCTCTTCGTCGGCCCGGGCAAACACCGGCCGCGCACGGGCCTCGATGGCATCGACGATCTCGGGGTCGAGGCCCGCCTTGAGCGCCTCAACCTTGTGCACGCACCACTCGACCTGGGCGGACCAGTGGCGCGCGACGATCAGGATGACGAGCTCCGAGATCCGTTTCTCGTGCGTCGAGCCGTGGCGGGCATAGTCGCCCAGCGCGAAGGCACGTTCGGCCAGGTCGGGGCAACGCAGCCAGGCGTTCATGGGGCCGATGATCCGGCCCGTCTTGCTGGCCACCATCTTTTCCGCGGCGGCCCGCTGGGCGTCGTCCATCTCCTCCAGGGTCAGCCGGCGCAGCCGGCCGTCCATGTCGTTCTCCGGTGTCTGCTCGGTCATGTCGTTTCGGTCCCGTTCTCGTGTCAAATGTCATTGTCGCGCCGCGCGGTCACGACGAACAGCGGGTCTCCGGCCACGCCCGACGGCGAGATGTCCAGGCCCACCGGCTCGTCGAACCCGCCCGCATAGCGGAAATAAGCGCCCACCAGACCGGCATGGCCGCCGTCGTCCAGCGCACACCAGATGGCAACAGCCTTGGTCGGGAAGCAGCGGTTCGAGAAGGACACGACGCAGAGTCCCCCGGGCGTGAGCACCCGCGCGATCTCGGCGAAGACCTCCAGCGGCCGCGTCAGGTACTGGACCGACAGCGCGATCAGGCAAGCTTCGAATGCGCCGTCGTCGAACGGCAGGCGCGGATCGGCGTTGAGGTCATGCACATGGTGCTCGGTAAGCCGCGGATTGGCCGCGAGCTCGGACCGGTTCATGCCCAAACCCGCGACCGTCGCGAACGCAATGTCGCCCGGCAGGTGAGAGACCCCGCTCGACATCAAATCGAGAACGCGCCCGCCCGCCGGAAGATGGTCACTATAGAATCCGGTCAACGCCGCGCGGCCGGCATCGTCCAGATGCTGGACCATGCGTTCGGGCACATAGAATTCCGCGTCGCCGCGCTCGTCCTGCCGGGCGAAATGCTCCGGCCGGAACGGTGACACTGCCGGGTCCGGCATCGGATCAGAAGCCGGCGGCCGCGCCATCGCTGCGCGGGTCGGCACCCGCCTCGATCACGCCGTCCGGGCGGCGCATCAGCGCGCCGGCGTGCCCCATCAGATCGCTGAACGGCTCGACCACCTCGACGTCGTGCCCCGCCTCGACCAGCGCATCGATCACCTCCGCCGGGAAGCGGGATTCGATCTTCAGGTTCGTGCTGTCGCTGCCCCAGGTCCGGCCGAGCAGCCAGCGCGGCGCGGTGATCGCCGCCTGGACCGGCATCCCGAACCGCACGTGCCGCGAGAACACGGCCGCCTGGGTCTGCGGCTGCCCCTCGCCACCCATGGTGCCGTAGGACATCACCCGGCCGTCATCGAAGCGTGCCATCGCCGGGTTGAGGGTGTGGAATGGCTTGCGTCCGGGCTCGAGCGGGTTGAGTGCGCCCGGGTCGAGCGAGAAGCTCGCGCCCCGGTTCTGCCAGGTGATGCCCGTTTCCGGCAGGACCACGCCCGAGCCGAACTCCCAGTAGAGGCTCTGGATGAAGCTGACCGCGTTGCCGTCACCGTCGATGGCGCCGAGCCACACCGTGTCGCTATCGGTTCCGCCGCGCCGCCAGTCGCGTGCGCGCGCCGGGTCGATGCCCGCCGCGAGCCCGTCGATGACGTCGGCCGTGAGGAATGTTTCCGGCGCAGGGTCCATATGGGCCGGGTCCGTGATGTGCCGATCCCGGATCGCGAAGGCCTGCTTGCTCGCCTCGACCAGCAGGTGCACGAAATCGAACCCGTCGGCGTCCGCGCATTCGAGACGGTCGAAGGCACCGAGAATCAGCAACGACGCCAGTCCCTGGGTCGGCGGCGGCATGTTGTAGAGCATCGCGTCGCCGACCCGCAGGGACAGCGGTTCCTTGGTGACGGCCCGGTGCGCCGCGAGGTCCTCGGCGTGCACGGGACTTCCCACCGACGCGAGATCGGCACCGATCGCACGCGCGAGGTCGCCACGATAGAAATCCTCCGTCCCCGCCTCCGCGATGCGTTCGAGGGTTGCCGCGAGGCGTGGCTGGCGGAAAACGTCGCCACAAGCGGGCACGGCCCCACCAGGGGTGTAGACATCGGCAAAGCCGGTCGCCGGCCCCATCTCGGAAAGCTTGTCGGCCGTGTTGGCGACCTGGCCCTGTGTCACCGCGA
Source organism: Rhodospirillaceae bacterium (assembly GCA_038140435.1). Classification (GTDB taxonomy): domain Bacteria; phylum Pseudomonadota; class Alphaproteobacteria; order UBA6615; family UBA6615; genus UBA8079. The sequence continues at coordinate 11,567 of JAYQGE010000009.1, forward strand.
CGCCGTCGCGTGCGTATCCGATGGCATCGGCCAGCAACCGCGTGAGCGGGAGCTTGCCGCCCAGACCACGGGAAATCTCCTCGGCCGCACCCCAGCCCGAAACCGTGCCCGCGACCGTGACCGCCGCGAGCGGCCCGCGCGACGGAACCGCATCGAGGCCCTCCTCGCCGTAGCGCGCGATCGTCGCGCCGCTGCCCGCGGCCCCGCAGGCGTCGATGGCGACAGGAGTGCCATTCGCCGGCGCAATCACCCAGAACCCGTCACCGCCGATCGAATTCATGTGCGGATAGACGACTGCGATAGCCGCCGCCGCGGCGATCATCGCCTCGACCGCATTGCCGCCCTCGCGCAGGACGGACAAGCCGGCCTCGGCGGCGAGATGATGCGGGGCGACCACCATTCCGTGGGGCGCGAAGGTCGAGTTCAACATGGGTCGGGCAATCCTTGAAAAAGTGCGGGCGGCACCGACGGCACCGCCCGCACACACAATAGCCGATCGCGACCTATTCCGCCGCTTCCGCCTCGGGATAATCCGCGATCTCGTCCAGCGCCGGCTTGATCTCCTGCATGAAGATCCGCAACTGCTCGATCATGTCGTCCTTCGGACACTGGGCGTAGTGATAGATGAGGGTGATGTATTCGGCAGGAAGCTGCTTCCACTGCGAAACGTAGGAGTCGCGCACCTCGGACACCGAGCCGTACTGGAACAGGCCGGTCTCGTCCATCAGCTCGATCAGCCGCTTGTCGTCCGCGTTCGCGGCCTTGGATGTCCAGTCGGGGAACAGCGGACCGTAGAAGTTCTGGAAGATGTCTCCCGACCAGTCGAGCATCTTCTGAGCGCCGTCGTCGTGGCTCTCACCCACATGGGGCCAGCGCACGATCGCCTGGTTCTGCCCGTGAGCGATGTTGAAACCATGCTGATTTGCGACCTCGGTATAGCGCGGGCCGAAATCCGCGCACCGACCGATGCTCGAGAAATAGGACGGGATGAAGCCCCGGGTGCCGGCATACTCGACCGTCTCGATCGACGCGTTCGAGGCGATGAACACCTTCGGATGCGGCTTCGTATAGGGCGCCGGCACCACGGAAATCTTCCGGAGCCGGCCGTCCTCGTCCATCTCGCCGGGGGCGCCCATCTGGCGGGTGATATCGCCCATGAACCAGCCCTCGAGCCCCTCGTCATGGGGATAGGGGTATTCCCAGAGATCGCTCTTGTAGTCGAAGGCGTCTTCCTTCCACGCCTTCAGGACGATATCGACCTGTTCCTCGAAGACCTTGCGGTTGTGATCGTCCGACGCGCTCTTGTCGGACAGGGTCGCGACCGAACCGAGCTTCTGACCGAGAACATTCGCCCATCGCGACTGGTAGCCGCGCGCGAAACCGACGAAACAGCGGCCCTTGGTCATGTGGTCGAGGGTCGCGGTCTCCTCCGCCACCCGGATCGGGTCGTCCACGCTCATGACGTAGCCGAGACTGCCGATGTGCAGGCGTTTCGAGAGGCCGGCCCAGTAGCCCGTGTTGATGCCGATGCTCGGCCCGACCTCGTAGCCTTCCGAGTGGAAGTGATGCTCGATGGACGACACGCCCCACACGCCGAGATCGTCCATGGCCCGGATCAGGTCGGGCATCCCGTCCATGGCCTCCTGGTAGCGCTCGCGATTTCGGCCGATGGGGCGAAGCTCCTTGCGCTCCTCCGGGCTGTCGGCCCGGAGCATGGGGTACATCTGAACGACAACCTTCACCATGGCGATTCCTCCCTCGCTGCCCGGTGTCCGCCCCAGCGCGGTCAGGATTACACGTTGAACGGCGGTGCGGTGCTGCCCTCCTCGAGCTCGAGGCGCATCGTGTTGATGAAGCGCGCCAGCATTCCGTAGTAGCCGATCATGATCGTCATATCGACAAAGCCGTCATTGCCGAGCTCCGCCTTCAGGGTCGCGACCGTCTCGTCGTCGACCTCCTCGTTGCGGGTGACGAGACGCGCGTAGCGCGTCGCCACGCCGACAAGTCCGGGCTCGGCCTCGATCTCGGGCGTGCCAACCTTCTTGAGGAGCTCTTCCGGCGCACCGACCTTCACCGCGAATTCCCAGTGATGGCCCCATTCGTAGGTGCAGCGCAGCTCCTGGGCGACCGTCAGGATGACATACTCGCGCAGCGCGTCGTCGAAGCCGGTGCCGTAGCGCACATGGGCGCCGACCGGCGTGACGCAGGCCAGCGCACCCGGGCTGTTGGCCAGCAACGCGAAGACGTTGGGCATGACGTCGCGACCGCGCGAGCGCAGCACCTCGTCATAGGCTTCCAGATATTCTGGCGGGCAGTCCTCGCGCTCGACGCGGGCCAGGCGCGCATTCTCAAGTCCGTCGGACATGTGTTCCGTTCCCCAAAAAAAGCTACGAAAAAACTCGACATCCCCCCGCCATGCCGCAGCATGCGGGGCCGTCTCCTCGAGCAGAGCAAACCACCATCGGATCGCCGGCGTCAACGCCGCGAGGCTGCGCCCCTGCGGCATGGCCCGACCGGGGGGCCAAATCGCCGCCATCTGTGCTAAACGCGGGTCAGGGACAAACGCGGGGCAGATACAATGAGCGACAGCGCGCCAGCTCGCATCGGCGCCTTCTCGGGCGCGGTGCTTATCGCGGCGGTCACGATCTTCTTCCTGATCGAGGGCCGCGAGCTCCTCATCCCGATCGCCGTCGCGATCGTCATCTGGTACCTGCTCAACGCGCTCGCGCGTTTCCTGCACCGCATCCCCCTGGGCAGCTGGCGGCTCCCGAACTGGCTCGCTCTCTCCGGCGCGGTCGTCATCATCGCCGTCGCGATCGCGCTGGTCGCCGAGCTCATCAGCAGCAACCTGGCGGATGTCGCCGCCGCGGCCCCGTCCTACCAGGCCAATTTCGACAAGCTGGTAGCGGATATTTCCCGCCTCGCGGGCTTCGACCAGCCGCCCGACATCGCCCATGTGATCGACGAGATCGACATCCGCGCCCTGATCCGCTCCTTCGCCTCGACCGCGGCGGGGATCGCCGGGTCGTTCGGCATCGTGATCGTTTACGTGGTGTTCCTGCTGATCGAGCAGGGCAGCTTCGAGAGCAAGTTCTCCGCGCTGTTCCCGGATTCCGAGGATCGCGAGGACGTGCGCGACCTGCTGCACCGCATGCAGGTGCAGATCCAGACCTACGTCGCGATCAAGACCCTGACCAGTGCGCTGACCGGCGCGATCAGCTACGTGATCCTGCTGATCGTCGGCGTCGATTTCGCCGGCTTCTGGGGCTTCATCATCTTCCTGCTGAACTACATCCCGACGATCGGCTCACTGCTCGGCATTCTGCTGCCGACGCTCCTGGCCGTCGTGCAGTTCGCGACCGTGGGGCCGGTGCTGACCGTGCTTATCGCCGGCGGTGCGACGCAGTTCATTATCGGCAACCTGGTCGAGCCGCGCCTCATGGGCACGTCGCTCAACATCTCGCCGCTGGTCGTGCTGATCTCGCTGGCCGTGTGGGGCAGCATCTGGGGGCTGGCCGGCATGTTCCTGTCGGTCCCACTGACGATGATCGTGATGATCGTCTGCTCCTACTTCGGGCCGACGCGGCCCGTCGCCATCCTCTTGTCGGGCAACGGCAAGATCGAGACGCGCTAGGCGACCGTTTGCCCCCTACTCGGCGGCCTCGGCCGCGCCCGCGTCGATGAGCTCCGTCAGCATCTGCGGATCGACCGGGTAGTAGTCGATCTCCACATCGAACTCCGCGAGCGCGTTCTCGATCGCCGCGACGATCGCGGCCGCGGCCGGGATGGTCCCGCCCTCGCCCGCGCCCTTCACGCCCAGCGAGTTCAGGGGCGACGGTGTTTCCATGTGGGTCACGTCCACCCGGGGCATCTCGCTCGCCAGCGGCAGCAGATACTCGCCGTAGTTGGTGGTCAGCGGCTGGCCCTGGTCGTCGTAGATCATTCGCTCGAACAGGGCGTTGCCGATGCCGTGGACGACGCCGCCCACGATCTGGCCGTGGACGACCTTCGGATTGATCATCACGCCGCAGTCATGGGCGACCGAGTAGCGCAGCACCCGGACCTCGCCGGTACCGATGTCGACCTCGACCTCGGCCACGTTGGATCCGCAGGCGATCGGCGATCCGCTCGACCCGTCATAGGAGGTGGCCTCGAGCAGCGGGTCGAAACCGGCCGGCACGCGCATCGCCGAGGCCGGCGAAAGCTGAACCGCGAGCTCGCCGAGGGTGATCGAAACGTCCGGCGCGCCGTTCACGCGCACCACGCCGTCCTCGATGTCGAGATCGGCCTCCGATGCTTCCAGCACCTCGGCAGCCAGCTTCAGCGCCTTCTCGCGGACCTTGGTCGCCGCATCGAACGCGGACGGCCCGACATTCGCCGCCACGCGGCTGCCAATGGTGCCGACGCCGTGGGGGAACTTCGAGGTGTCCGCGGACTCGAACAGGATGTCCTCAGGCGCGACGCCGAGATTCTCCGCGACGATCATCGCGATCATCGTGTGGTGGCCCTGGCCCTGGCTCGCCGCACCGGTGCGCACGGCGACCTTGCCCGACGCCTCGACCCGCACGGTCGTCCCCTCATAGGGGCCCATGCCCGTGTCCTCGATGCACGAGGAGACGCCGATTCCGAGATACCGGCCCTCGGCCCGCGCCGCCGCCTGGCGCGCGGCGAACCCGTCGTAGTCGGCGAGTTCGAGGACCTTGTCGAGCAGCGCCTCGTAGTCGCCGCTGTCGTACACGCACTTGGCGCCGCCGCGCAGCGTCGCGCCCGTCTCGTAGGGCATCTGCTCGGGACGCACATAGTTCCGCCGGCGCACCGTCGCCGGATCGATCCCGAGATTCCGCGACACCACCTGCACCATGCGTTCGACCGCGTAGATGCCGCAGGGGCGGCCCGCGCCGCGCACCGGCGAGTTGGGAACGGTGTTGGTGAAGACGATGTCCACGCCCACGTCGATGGCCGCGATGCTGTAGGCACCGGGAAGCGGTGTCAGCGAGCTGTTCGGTAGCAGGATTCCATAGGGGACGAATGCGCCGTTCTCGTGGGTCACCTTGCCGCGCAGGCCGAGAATCTTGCCCTCGTTCGTGCACGCAACCTCGAGCGCCCAGTGCTGGTCCCGCTGGGTCGTCGTGGACATGAAGTGCTCGCGCCGGTCCTCGATCCACTTCACCGGGCGTTCCATGAACCGCGCGAGCAGCGGGATGACGATTTCCTCGGGGTAGAAGCCCGCCTTCGGCCCGAACCCGCCGCCGACATCGGGCGCGACCACGCGAATGCGCTCCTCGGGCTCGTCGAGCCAGCGCGAGAGCGCACGGCGGATCAGGTAGGGCGACTGCGCCGAGGTCCAGAGCGTGAGCCCGTCGCCCCAGGGGTCGTCGCGGCCGATGCAGCCACGGGTCTCCATCGAGTGGCACCCGCCGCGATGCTGCATGAAGGACGCGGAGAAGACATGATCCGCCTTCGCGAAGGCATCCTCGATGTCGCCGAACTGCGAGCGCATGCGCCCCATCAGGTTCGACGTCGTGTCGGCATGGGCCAGCGGCGCGCCATCCTCGAGCGCGGTCATGATGTCCACCACCGCCGGCAGGGTCTCATAGTCCACGTCGATCAGCGCGACGGCATCCTCGGCGATCGCCCGGCTGTCCGCGACGACGACCGCGAGCGCCTCGCCGACGTAGCAGACCTCGTCCTTCGCCAGCGGGTACTGCGTCTTGTTCTGCTCGATCACCGGCGCGGGATAGAGCTGGTTCATGCGATGGGCGTATTTCGGCCCGAGATCCGCATGGGTGAACACCCGGTGAACCCCCTCGAGCGCGGCCGCGCGCGACGTGTCGATCGACCGAATCTTCGCATGCGCGTGGGGCGAGCGGAGGAAGGCGGCATGGAGCATGCCGTCCAGCTTGATGTCATCGACATATCGCCCGTTGCCGGTAATCAGCCGGGGATCTTCCATGCGCTGGACTTCAGCGCCGAGATATCGAACGACCATGGATCAGCCCTCCCGCATGGTCTTGGCGGCATCCAGCGCCGCATCGACGATGCCCTGATAGCCGGTGCACCGGCAGATGTTTCCCGAGATCGCCTCGCGCACGTCGCGCTCGCTCGGGTCCGGATTGTCACGCAGATAGGCGGTCAGCGACGTCAGCATCCCCGGCGTGCAGAACCCGCACTGGAGCCCGTGATGCTTCCAGAAGGCCTCCTGCAGCGGCGACAGCGCGCCGTCGTCACCGGCCAGCCCCTCGACCGTCGTGATCTCGCGCCCGTCCGCCTGCACGGCGAGCATCAGGCAGGACCGCGCCGCCTCGCCGTCGACCAGGACGGTGCAGGCGCCGCAGACGCCATGTTCGCAGCCCATATGGGTGCCGGTCAGGCCCAGGGTCTGGCGCAGGAAGTCGCCCAGGCTGGTGCGGGTCTCGGCGGTGGCGGTCCGGCTCTCGCCGTTGACCGTCACGGTGATTTCGCGGGTATCGGCCATGGTCAGGCGCTCCCCTTCAGGTTGTCCGCGGCAGCGGTGAGCGCCCGCGCGACCAGGGTGGCCGCGAGGCGCTGGCGATAGGCGGTCGAGACATAGGCATCGGACATGGCGTCGATACCCCGGGCGATCTCGGCGGCCGCGGCGAACGCATCCGCGTCGGGCGCCGCACCTACGAGCGCGTCTTCGGCCTCAGTGAGCCGGATCGGGCGCGTATCCGCACCCCCGATCGCGATGGCGGCCCGGGTGATCTTCCCGCCCTCGACGCCCAGCAGGGCGGCGACGGCGACAATCGCGAAGTCGCCGTGGCGGCGGGCGAACTCGACGAAGCCGTAGCCATGGTTGCCGCCCCAGTGCGGCACCTCGATGCCGGTCAGAAGCTCGTCCGGGCCGATCGACGGCAGCATGTAGGCGAGCGGCCATTCGGCAAACGGGATCGTGCGCCCGCCGTCCGGCCCCTGGACCTTCAGCTCGGCATCGTAGAGCGCCATCAGGCAAGGCAGCTCAGCGGCCGGATCGAGGTGGCACAGGCTGCCGCCGATGGTGCCCCTGTTGCGGGTCTGGAAGTGCCCGACCCAGTTGAGCGCCTCGGCGATGACCGGCGCCTTCGCGGCGATCACCGGATCGCGCATCAGGTCCCGCTGGCGGGTCATTGCGCCGATCTCGATACGATCGCCGGCGTCGCGGATGCCCGCGATCCCGTCGATCCGGTTCAGGTCGATCACATGATCGGGCACCACGAAGCGCATGTTCAGCATGGGCATCAGCGACTGGCCGCCGGCGAGAATCTTCGCATCCTCGTGGCTCGCCAGCAGGGCAACAGCCTCGTCCGCCGTCGTCGGGTCGTGATAGGTGAAAGGCGCCGGCTTCATCGGGCCGTCTCCGAATGCTGTTTCATGTCAGTTGAGTCCTCTAGGCGCGGCCGCCGCGGATCATCGACCACAGGGCGCGGAAGAAAAGCCTGATGCCCGAGATGCTGTTGTCGGACGGTGGTGCGGCCGCGGGGGCGGGCGCCGCCGCGTCGTCGGGAGCGCTTTCCGCGGGTGCGGCCTCCGGCGCATCGGACGCGCCGATCTCGGCAGCCAGGTTCTCGGCGAAGTCCGCGATGATCTGGCCGGCGATCGCATCGATCAGGCCCGACGCGCGGCCATACTGGGCAATCGATCCCGTGAGATCGATGTCGCTGGTGATATCGACCCGGCTGCCCGCACCGTCGGCAACCAGCCGGAACTCCACGCGGGCCGACGCCGCACCGCGCCCCTTGGTGTCGTTGCCCTTTGCCTCGACCGTGGCGACCCGGTTTTCCGTGTCGATCTCGGTGATCGTCGCCTCACCCGAGAAGGTGAGCGCGACCGGCCCGACGCGCAGCTTGGCATTGCCCTTGTAGCTGTGCTCGCCGACGGTTTCGGTGAGTTCGGCACCGGGCATGCACGGCGCGATCCGCGGCACATCCAGCAGGATGTCCCAGGCGGCGTCCGGCGCCGCGGGTACGGTAAAACTGTTCTCGAGCTGCATCGGACTCCCCGTCCCAGTTCTGTGATCCCGGGCGTTCTTGCCGCGCCCGCGGAACGCTGCGCACAGTAATTTTCTTATTGTGGAATCGCAACCGGCGACGTGGCCCTAGATGCCCCCATCCTGGCCGTGAACATGGTAGCCGATCTGGCGGGCGGGCTTGCGGCCGTCGCTATCGACACCCGTCGGCAACCAGGCGCACAGGTTCGCACCGGGGGACCAGACGGTCTCGCACGGGCCCGGCACGAAGAACTCGACGAAGACGAAGTCGCCGTCGCTCTCGTTGATGAAGCTGTGGGGTTCGTGCTCGTAGTTGTAGAGGACGTCACCCGCGCGCAAACGGTGGGCCGTGCCGTCGAGCATCGCCGTGCCCTCGCCCGCGATCACGTACTGGAAGTGCTCGGCGCCGACATGATGGTGTTCCGGCGCGGCCGTGCCGGGCGGATAGGAGATCATCTCGCCCTTGAAGGCACCCGTGCCGGCGAGCGCCGGCGTCGCCAGATAGACCCGCGTGCGCGCATCATGCTCGGACTGGAGCACCGGCTCGCGGGTCCAGTCCACATGACGGAGTTCGGACGGCATGCCGGCGAGATCATCGTCAAATCGCGCGGCGTCGGGTACGCGGGCGACGAGAAGCCGGGTCTCTGCGCCGCCGGCCCGGAACCCGCCCGAGAAGCCGGCCGGGAGATACGCGATGTGCTTGTCCGTCAGCGCCGTACCGTCGAGCGCGCGGGTCTCGAGGACGGCGCCCGACAGGACCTGGAGCCAGCCGACCATGCCGTCCGCGAGGTCCAGGGCATATGTCCCGCCCGGCGCGACGGCGACATGATCCAGCTCGATCCGGTCGTTGCCGACGATCTCGGGCGTCAGGAGACGGGCGACCGCGTTGTCGCCTTGCGCGACAACAGCGGCTTCGTTTCCGCGAATGATGACGGGCATCCGGTTCCTCCGCAAAGGATACGTGTCGAATGGTGCCCCCGGGGAGACTTGAACTCCCACGCCGTTGCCGGCAACAGATTTTGAGTCTGCCGCGTCTACCAATTCCGCCACAGGGGCCCCATGACGTGCGCCCTTTCCTTAAGTCCAGCACGGCAGGCCGGTCAACCATCGCAAGCGGAAATCCGCCCTCCGAGTGACAGGCATCACTTCCGCGCGACGCGTCGCCCGCTACGTCTTGGGCACCACCAACCTGCGCGAGACAGACAATGCTCAACTGTTGCCGCATAGCCGCCGGCCTGATCGCGGTCTGGCTGATCCTGATCGGAATTCTTTCGATCTGGCCCGATAGCCAGCCGGGAGACAGGCATATGCAGGTCGTGCACATCGAGGGGGCAGCGCAAACGCTTCGCGCCGGCCCCGAACACGGATACGTCCATACCGGCCTCTGGGTCGCCGACATGCACACGGATGGCACTGTCGTCTATCTGCGCCAGATCAAGCGACGGTGAGCGCGATCCCCTGTCCCGCAACGTGGACAGGCGCGCGGCGGCCTGTTACGAGGCCCGACGCGGATGGAAAGCCTCCATTCGCGCGACCTGGAGACGTCATGCTGCAAGGCCTCTACGACTGGACCATGCGCCTCAGCGCGTCCCGCCACGCGGTGTGGGCGCTAGCGGCCGTCGCCTTCGTCGAAAGCTCGTTCTTTCCCATTCCGCCCGACATACTGCTGATCCCGATGATCCTCGCCGCGCGCACCCGCGCCTGGCGGCTCGCGGCCATCTGCACGGTCGCATCGGTCCTCGGCGGCTACTTCGGCTACTTCGTCGGTCTCACCCTGTTCGGCACCGTCGGCGAGCCGGTGATCGCCTTCTACGGCATGGAACACGCCTTCGAGGTCTTCACCGAGAAGTACAACGAGCTCGGCGCCTGGATCGTCTTCACCTTCGGCGTCACACCTTTCCCCTACAAGGTGGTGACCATCGCCAGCGGCGTGACCCAGCTCGACCCGCTGGTCTTCGGCATCGCATCCGTCGCCTCGCGCGGCCTGCGCTTCTTCCTCGTCGCGACGCTCATCTGGTATTTCGGCCCGCCGATCCGCGCCTTCGTCGAACGCTATCTCGGCTGGGTGACGCTCGCGTTCATCGTCCTGCTCGTGGGCGGGTTCGTCCTGCTCAAGTTCGTCGTCTAGACGCGCCGCCCGACGCGCCCCATATCCAGCCCATGGTCGAACCCGACATCCACACGACCCTCGCGCGGCGTCCCCACATCTGGCCCGCCCTCACGCTCGCGGCGAGCGGCAGCCTCCTCGGCGGCGCCTGGGCGTTCCAGATCTTCGGCGGGCTCGAACCCTGCCCGCTGTGCACCTATCAGCGCTGGCCCTACTGGATCATGATCGTCCTCGCGGGGCTCGCGGTGCTGGCGGGCCGTCGGCTGGCCCCGGCCGGCGTCGCGGCCTTCGCGGCGGTCGGCGCGCTCGTGTTTCTTGGCGGCGCCGGCGTCGCGGGGTTCCATGTCGGCGTCGAGCAGCAATGGTGGGAGGGGCTCGCGACGTGCGGCGGCGCCCACACCGACCCCAACCTTTCCATCGAGGAGCTGAAGGCGAAGCTGTTCGCCACGCCGCTGGCGCGCTGCGACGAGGTACCCTGGTCCCTGTTTGGGATCTCGCTGGCGGGCTATAATCTCATCGCATCCCTGATCCTCGCGGCGGCATCCGCCTGGACGGCGCAGGGAATCTGGCGGAAGGCGACATGAGCGAGTCCAGGACAAGGCGCCCCAAGGTGACCGGCGAGGATCGCCTGCCGGGCGATCCCGACCGCGAGACGCTGATCGAGCGGATGATCCGCGTCGACCATGCCGGCGAGTTCGGCGCCGCGCGCATCTACGAGGGCCAGCTCGCCGTCCTCGGCAAGCATCCGGTCGGCGACACGATCCGGCACATGGCCGAACAGGAAGAGAAACATCTCGCCGCGTTCAACGAACTCATCGCCGAACGCCGGGTCCGCCCGACACTCCTCTCGCCGGTCTGGCATGTCGCGGGCTTCGCGCTGGGCGCGGCGACGGCGGCAATGGGCGAGAAGGCCGCCATGGCCTGCACCGTCGCGGTCGAGGACGTGATCCAGGATCACTATGCCGCGCAGTCGGAGAAGCTCGGCGACGACGAGGCCGAGCTGCGCGGCCTGATCGACGAATTCCGCGCCGAGGAAATCGAGCACAAGGAAACGGGGCTCGCCCACGACGCGGAAGCGACCCCGGGCTACCGGGTGATGTCGGAGTTCATCAAGACGGGCACACGCGCGGCCATCTGGCTGTCGACGCGCATCTGAGCGACCTACTCGTCCAGCTCGGTATCCCAGTAGAGATAGTCTCGCCAGCTCTCGTGCAGGAAGTTGGGCGGGAAGGCGCGACCATTCTCGATCAGCTCCCAGGTGTCGGGCTGGCGCGGCTCGGACAGGAGCCGCATGCCCGCCTCGGCGGGGGTCCGGTTCGCCTTCATCAGGTTGCACTCGCCCGACGCGGTGACGACATTCTCCCAGGACGTTCGCCCGCCGCGCGAACGCGGGATCACATGGTCGAAGGTGAGCTCATGGGCCGGCAGCCGCTGGCCCGAATACTGGCAGGTGAAGCGGTCGCGCAGGAACACGTTGAAGCGGGTGAAGGCCGGGCGCACGGCGGGCCGGACATATTCCTTGAGCGACACGACGCTGGGCAGCGGGATCTCGAGATTGGGCGACCGGATCACCCTGTCGTATTCGGCGACCGTGTTGACGCGCCCCATGAGGGTCGCCTTCACCGCCTCCTGCCAGGGCCACACGGACAGCGGGAAATAGCTCAGCGGGCGGAAATCCGCGTTGAGCACGAGAGCCGGACAATTCTTCAGCGCAGCGTCCATCTCTCCCCCTTGCACGCATCGGGTTGATCAATCAAACGAACGCAGTGTCTTTCCTAGCCGAGTCCGCCGAGTCCGGCCAAAATTTTATTCAGCAATCCCAACAACTTGTAACGATACTGTCATACGCCCGGCGGCGCCGGTCCGGATCATGACCCTCCGAACGCGGCCGTCAGCGCGGCGGCGGCCCGCGCGATCCCGTCCTCGTCGATGCCGTGGCCGAGGCCCGGCCGCGACACCGCCTCGACCGGGACGCCCGCGTCGCGAAGCGCGGTCTCGGCCATGCCGAGTGCCGCGTGGGGTACGACCGCATCCGCCTCGCCATGCACCAGCAGCACCCGCGGGCGCACGGTGATCTCGTCGGCAAGGCTGTCGGCCGCCGCGAGCATTCCGGAGTAACCGAGCACCGCCGCGGGCGACGCCTTGCGCCGCAGCCCGACATGCAGCGCCATCATCGAGCCCTGGCTGAAGCCGAAGAGCGCCAGATTCTCGTCGCTCAGCCCGTGCCGCGCGAGGTGATGGTCGAGAAACGCGTCCACCGCCGGCGCCGCACCGCGCACGCCCGCGGCAATATTCTCCGGCGACCGGTCGATCAGGCTGAACCATTGCAGGCCGAAGGGCGCGCCGTCGCACGGATGCGGTGCGTCGGGCGCGAGGAACAGCGCGTCGGGGAGCTGCGTGGCCAGTATCGGGGCCAGACCGATCAGGTCGTTCCCGTCCGCGCCGCGACCGTGCAGCAGCACCACCAGCTGCTTCGGCGGATTGCCGGAGGCAGGCCCATGGCTCGGGCCGCTCAATTGCACATCGGTCATGTCCGGTCCTTCCAGGTTGGGTTCGGGCGCATCATATCGCCTCTATCCAGTAGGCGTGCCACAGGAGCCGGGCGGCAGCGCTCCGCCAGGGCCGCCAGCGCGCCTCGGCTTCCTTGCGCAGTTGCCCGGGGGTCCAGCGGGTGCCGTCGCCCAGATGCTTGCCCGCCGACGCCACCAGCGCGAGATCGTCCGCCGGCATGATGTCCGGCCGCCCGAGCGCAAACAGAAGGTAGCATTCCGCGCTCCAGCGCCCGATCCCCTTGAGACCCACCAGGGCGGTGATCGCTGTCTCGTCGTCCTGCTTGCGCAGGCCCTGGAGGTCGAGGCCGCCGGTGACGATCGCCTCGGCCAGTCCGCGTCCGTAGACGATCTTCTGACGGCTGAGTCCATGGCCGCGAAGCGCCTCGTCATCCTGCATGATGAAGGCGGCGGGGTCCTTCGTGATCCCGGCACCTTCCATCCGCTTCCAGATCGCGGCGGCGGCATGGGTCGAGAGCTGTTGACCGACAATCACCCGCAGGAGCGTCGCGAAACCCGGCGGCCGCGCGCGCGGCCCGGGCGTGCCGGTATGTTCCCACAGCGCACCCATGCGCGGGTCGAGCGCCGCGAGTTCTTCGAGCCCCGCCTCTAGCCGTTTGCGTGTTTTCATCGCATCATCGTTCCCGCCGTCTGCCGCCCGTTCAAGCCATTTGCGCGGACAAGATCAACCCGGACTCCGGATGAAACCGCGCCCATGAGTCAAGAACCGTCCGGCGAGACCCTCGTCACCCGCTTCGCCCCGTCGCCGACCGGCCTGCTGCATCTCGGCCATGCCTATTCCGCGCTGTTCGCCTGGCGCCTCGCGGACGCCGCGGGCGGGCGCTTCCTGCTGCGGATCGAGGATATCGACCGGGGCCGGTGCCGAGCCGAGTTCGAGGACGCGATCGTCGAAGACCTGGCCTGGCTGGGAATCGCGTGGGAAGAGCCCGTCTGGCGGCAGTCGGAACGCATGGACGCCTACGCCGATGCGCTGGCGAAGCTCGACGCGATGGACCTGCTGTACCCGTGCTTCTGCACCCGCAAGGATATCGCCGCCGAGATCGAGCGGTCGGGCGCCGCCCCACATCTGGACGAGCCCGGCCCCGACGGCCCGGTCTATCCCGGGATCTGCCGTGGTCTGGCCCCCGAGACCCGGGCCGACCGGATCGCGGCCGGCGAACCCCACGCGCTCCGCCTCGACATGGCGGCCGCGACCGCGCGCGCCGGCGCGCTTGCCTGGCACGACCGCACGCGCGGCGAACAGCGCGCGACACCGGAGGCCTTCGGCGACGTGGTGCTGGCCCGCAAGGATGTCGCGACCAGCTATCACCTTGCCGTCACGGTGGACGACGCGGCCAAGGGCGTGACCCTCGTGACACGGGGCACAGACCTCTTCGACGCGACCCACATCCACCGCCTGCTCCAGGAACTGCTCGGTCTCGCGGTGCCGGAGTGGCATCACACGCCGCTGCTGACCAACAATGACGGCGTGCGGCTCGCGAAGCGCGACCGGGCGCTCACGCTGCGCGCCATGCGCGACGCCGGGAACGACCCGGCGGATATCTGGGCGATGGCGATCCGCCAGATCGCCCGCGGGGCGGCAAACAGCGCCGAACTCTAGGGCGGGCGTGTCAGGCCCAGGCGCGCAGGCCCCGGACCAGCCGCGCATAGTCGGGGTGGTCCGGCGCGATCAGCCCGTGGCGGATCGCGAAATCGATGATCACCAGGTTGACGTTGAACTTGAACTCATCGGTTTCCTCGACCACGCGCAGCGCCTGCCGGGCTGGCCACTTGACGAAGCCGCTGACCTCGCCGTCCGCGTTCTGCGGCGCGAAATCGGCCGGCAGTTCGAGGTCGTAGATGAACAGCATGTCCCGGCGCATCCCGGCCTGCGTGTCGAGCGTGTAGGTCACGACCCCTGCCGGACGGGCGGTCCGGGCGATCTCCTCCGGGACCGAGGCCTCCTCGCCGGCTTCCTTGACGACATTCTCCAGCAGCCCGATCCCGACCGGGAGCCCGCCGGCCACCATGTTGTCGAGCTTGCCCGGCGCGACCTCGCGGCTCTTGGAGCGCACGCCGATCCAGAGTTCCGGCCCGTCCGGACCGGGCACATAGCCGTTCACATGGACGCCGTAGGACTTTACGGCGAAGGGCTCGAGCCAGGCGCGGTCGATGCGCATCAGCACCTCGCCGCCGAACCGCTCCATGACCGGGCAGAGCTCCTTGCGGTTACGCGGCAGGGCCTGCTGGACGACCAGCGCCGCGCCGGCCTCGGCCAGTGCCTTCGAGCGCGCTTCGACGTCGGCGAGGCTCTCGAGAATATCCACGCCCTTGTCCGTGACCTTGAAATAGTCACCCCAGCGGGTCATGCGCGCGGCCAGGTCCTCGCGCACCCATCCCGCCTGCACGCCGCCGACGCCGAAGGGCAGCCGACCGTCGAAGCTGTGCTTGTTGCAGGCCGCGATATGGTCGTAGAGCGCCATGGTCCGCTAGCCCTGCCGCCCGCACTCAGGCACAGACGGCGGTGCGCTTTTCGGACAAGAGCACCTGTGACACACCGAAGGTCGCGCGCATGGTGGCCGCCATCTGCATGGCCAGCGCACCGTCGACCTGTCCCGATTCGATATCGATATCGACATGACCCCCATCCGCTTCGTCACGCACGCCGTGCCAGCGGTCCGGCACGAGCCCGCGCTTGGCCCAGAGCTCCATCAGTCGCGGCATCATCCCCGGATCGGCGATGGCACGAACCGAGAAGCAGTGAACCGCGACGGATTGCTGTTCAGATCGAGTATGCGAGTGAGTGTGTAAGGACATGATGAACGATTCCTTCGTGAATTGACGTTGCATGCGCATGCGCTCCCGGCCGCCGCCCCGTAATTCGGGCGTGCGCCGGGCCGTCAATTCGAATGGACCGCATCACGTTCATGGCGCGGACCGTACAAATCCGCGGCGTTCGGGTCAAGAATTCGATCCGTTGGCCCACCGGCCACGGCCCCTCGTCACGGCGCGGCGGGGCCTATATGATCGCCGCCATGAAGACGCTCACCATCCTGCTCGCCGTGGCGCTTGCCGCGGTTGTCATTGTCCTGGTGCTCGGTGTGGTCGCGATGGCGCGAGGCGGCGAGTTCAATCGCAAGTACGGCAACAAGCTGATGCGGGCCCGCGTCGCGCTGCAGGGGCTGGCGATCATCCTGTTCCTCCTGTTCGTGTTCGCGGCAGGCTCGGGCGGTTGATGCGGTGGTCGAACTGACGAAGATATACACGCGCGGCGGCGATACCGGCGACACCTCGCTCGGGTCGGGGGCGCGCGTTGCCAAGCACGACCTGCGCGTTGCGGCCTACGGCACCGTGGACGAGGCGAACGCCGCGATCGGACTCGCCCGGCTCCACACCGACGACGCCCCGGATGCCGACGCGATGCTCCGGCGGATCCAGAACGATCTGTTCGATCTGGGCGCGGATCTGTGCACGCCCGAGGGGGACCGGCGCGCCGCCAGCAAGTCGGAAGGTGCGTTGCGGATCGTCGCCGCCCAGGTCGAACGCCTGGAGACGGAGATCGACGCGATCAACGAGGACCTCGCGCCCCTGAGCTCCTTCATTCTGCCCGGGGGAACCCCGGCGGCGGCGCACCTGCACCTGGCACGCACGATTGCGCGACGCGCGGAACGCCTGATGACGGAACTGGCCACCTGCGAACCCGTGAACGCCGA
This sequence comes from Rhodospirillaceae bacterium, assembly GCA_038140435.1. Classification (GTDB taxonomy): domain Bacteria; phylum Pseudomonadota; class Alphaproteobacteria; order UBA6615; family UBA6615; genus UBA8079. The sequence continues at coordinate 27,920 of JAYQGE010000009.1, forward strand.
GGCACTGAAATACATCAACCGCCTGTCGGACCACCTGTTCGTCCTGGCGCGCACCCTGAACGACGGCGGCCGGGCGGACATCCTCTGGGAACCCGGCCGGACGCGGAACTGAGGGGCGGAAAAGCTCAACGGGCGAGCAACGCCCGGCGATGAATTGACTCGCCCCGGCCCGTTCGGCATGTTGCACTGCGAAAAACAACGATACGCCATGGCACACGGGGCTTTCGCGGGGAATTTCCGCACCCGGAACGGCCATGCCAGCAAGCGGATAAACCCATGAAAATGCTGATCCCCGTCAAGCGGGTCATCGACTACAACGTGAAGGTGCGCGTCAAATCCGACGGCACCGGCGTCGAGACCTCGAACGTCAAGATGTCGATGAACCCCTTCGACGAAATCGCCGTCGAGGAGGCAGTGCGCCTGAAGGAAGCCGGCAAGGTCGAAGAGGTCATCGCCGTCTCCCTGGGCGTCGCCCAGTGTCAGGAGACCATCCGCACGGCGCTGGCGATGGGCGCGGACCGCGGCATTCATGTGGCGAGCGACGCGGAGCTCGAGCCACTGGCGGTCGCCAAGCTCCTCAAGGCACTGGTCGAGCGCGAGTCTCCGGAGCTGGTGATCCTGGGCAAGCAGGCCATCGACGACGATTCCAACCAGACGGGCCAGATGCTCGCGGCGCTGCTGGGCTGGCCCCAGGCGACCTTCGCATCGGAGATCGAGCTGGGCGACGGCACGGCGAAGGTCATCCGCGAGATCGACGGCGGGCTCGAGACCATCGACATCAACCTGCCCGCGATCGTCACGACCGACCTGCGCCTCAACGAGCCGCGCTACGCCTCCCTGCCGAACATCATGAAGGCGAAGAAGAAGCCCATCGACGAGCTCACGCCCGACGATCTGGGCGTCGATGTCGCGCCGCGGCTCGAGACCCTGAAGGTCGAGGAGCCGCCGAAGCGCGAGGCCGGCGTGATGGTGGAGACCGTCGCCGAACTCGTGGACAAGCTGAAGAACGAAGCGAGGGTGATCTGATGGCCGTTCTCGTCATTGCCGAACACGACAATGCAACTCTCAAGCCCGCGACCCTGAACACGGTCACGGCCGCACGCCAGCTGTCCGACGCCGGTGCCGGCGACGTGACAGTCCTGGTCGCCGGGGCCGGATGCGGCGCGGTCGGCGAGGCCGCCGCCGCGATCGAGGGCGTCGCGAAGGTTCTGGTCGCCGACGATGCCGGGCTCGAGCACGGGCTCGCGGAGAATGTCGCGGCCCTGGTCACGGAGCTGGCCGGCGACTATTCCCATGTCCTGGCGCCCGCCACCACCGGCGGCAAGAACTTCATGCCGCGCGTGGCCGCAAGCCTCGACCTTCAGCAGGTTTCCGAGATCAGCGCCGTCGTGGATGCCGACACGTTCGTCCGGCCGATCTACGCCGGCAACGCGCTCGCGACGGTGAAATCGTCCGACACGACGAAGATCATCACCGTGCGCACCACCACCTTCGACGCGACGCCCGCCACGGGCGGCAGCGCCGCCGTCGAGAGCGTGGATGCCGGCACGGACTCGGGCCTGTCCCGCTTCGTATCCCGTGCGGAATCGGGCGGCGACCGGCCGGAGCTCACGGCCGCCCGAGTCGTCATCTCCGGCGGCCGCGGCATGGCCTCGGGCGAGAACTACGCCCTGATCGAGCCCATCGCCGACAAGCTCGGCGCCGCCATGGGCGCGTCGCGCGCGGCGGTCGATGCGGGCTTCGTGCCCAACGACTGGCAGGTCGGACAGACCGGCAAGGTCGTGGCGCCGGAGCTCTACATCGCCGTCGGAATCTCCGGCGCGATCCAGCATCTGGCGGGCATGAAGGATTCGAAAGTGATCGTTGCGATCAACAAGGACGAGGAAGCGCCGATCTTCCAGGTCGCCGACTATGGTCTGGTCGCCGACCTGTTCAAGGCACTGCCCGAGCTCGATGCCGAGCTCGAGAAGCAGGGCTGACCCGAAGACCGGTCACACGAACCAACAGGACACACACAATGCTGAACAAGATTGGCGTCATCGGCGCCGGCCAGATGGGCAGCGGCATCGCCCATGTCTGCGCGCTGGCCGAACATGACGTGGTGATCGTCGATATCGACGCCGCCGCGCTCGAGAAATCCCTCGGCCGGATCGACGCGAACATGGACCGCCAGGTCAAGCGCACCCTGATTGCGGAAGAGGACAAGGCCGCCGCGCTGGCGCGCATCGCCACCGCGACCGGGCTCGACGCGCTGTCGGACTGCGATCTGGTGATCGAGGCCGCGACCGAGGACGAGGCGACGAAGGTGAAGATCTTCGAGGCGCTCTGCCCGCACCTGAAGGACAGCGCGCTGATCGCGTCGAACACCTCCTCGATCTCCATCACCCGCCTGGCGTCGGCCACCGACCGGCCCGAGAAGTTCATGGGCATGCATTTCATGAACCCGGTGCCGATGATGAAGCTGGTCGAGCTCATCCGCGGGCTCGCGACCGACGACGAGACCTTCACCACCGTGCAGGCGCTGACCGAGAAGCTCGGCAAGACCGGCACGGTGTCCGAGGACTTCCCGGCCTTCATCGTCAACCGCATCCTGCTGCCGATGATCAACGAGGCGGTCTATACGCTCTACGAGGGCGTGGGCTCGGTGGATTCCATCGACACCTCGATGAAGCTCGGCGCGAACCACCCCATGGGACCGTTCGAGCTGGCCGACTTCATCGGCCTCGACACCTGCCTCGCGGTGATGCAGGTCCTGTATGACGGCCTGGCGGATTCGAAGTATCGTCCCTGCCCGCTGCTGGTGAAGTATGTCGAGGCCGGCTGGCTCGGTCGCAAGACCGGCCGCGGCTTCTACGACTATTCGGGCGACGAGCCGGTCCCGACGCGGTAGGCGCGCACACGGGCGGGTCTATGACACCCGCCCGCATTGCCGGCAGCTAACTGCTGCCGGCGCCGTTCCTGTACCAGTCGATGAGGGCGAGCGCCTCTGGCGAATCCCACTCGGCGTGACCGACGAGGCGCCCCACTTCCTTGCCGTCGGGCCCGATCAGGATGGTCGTCGGCAGGGAGACCACGCCGATCGCGCGCGAGAACTTCAGCCGCTCGTCGATGAAGCTGTCCGGGAAGTCGACCTGGAGCTTTTTCAGGAACCGGTCGGTCTGCTTGAAGCCGCCGCGATCCTGGCTGACGAGCACGACCTGCGCGGTCTCGCCGCCCAGCGCGGTGTTGAGCCGTGCGAGGGACGGCAGCTCGCGGATGCACGGCCCGCACCAGGTCGCCCAGAAGTTCAGGACCACGAACTTGCCCTTGAACCGGTCGAGGGTGACCGGCCCGTCTTCCCGGTCGAGGACGGTCACATCGGGGACCGCAACCGGGGTCGCGACCGGCTCGTAGTTCTGGACCTGTCCCGCGATGGGGGGCCCGGAATCGGCCGCAGCATCACCGGGCAAGCCCGGCGGACCGATGATCGCGATCGCGAATGCGGCGGTGACGGCGAACAGAAAAACTTTCATCCGGCGTATCATATCGTTAAACGTCGCTCCCATTAGCAAGAGCCTTTATGCCATGAGCCCGAACGACACACGCAAGCCAGCCAATGCGCAGTGGGGCGGCCGGTTCACCTCCGGGCCTTCGGAGGTGATGGAACGCATCAACGCGTCCATCGGTTTCGACCAGCGCTTTTTCGCCCAGGACATTGCCGGGTCGCGCGCGCATGCCCGCATGCTGGTGGCACAAGGCATCCTGTCTTCCGAAGATGGGCAGGCAATCGAGGACGGTCTAGACACGATTTCGCGAGAGCTCGAGACGGGCGACTTCGAATTCAAGACGGCCCTCGAGGACATCCACATGAACATCGAGTCGCGGCTGCGCGAGCTCGTCGGCGACGCGGCCGGCCGGCTGCACACCGCACGCTCGCGCAACGACCAGGTCGCGACGGACTTCCGGCTGTGGGTGCGGGACGAGATCGATGCGCTGGACGGCCAGCTCGCCGGACTCCAGGCCGCCCTGCTCGACAAGACCGAGGCCCATGCCGCAACGGTCATGCCCGGGTTTACCCATTTGCAGACGGCCCAGCCGGTCACCTTCGGCCACCACCTGCTTGCCTATGTCGAGATGTTCGGCCGCGACCGGGGACGGCTCACGGATGCGCGCGCGCGGCTCAACGAATCGCCGCTGGGCGCGGGCGCACTGGCCGGCACATCCTTCCCGATCGACCGGCATGCGACGGCCGACACGCTCGGCTTCGACCGGCCCATGGCGAACTCGCTGGATGCGGTGTCCGACCGGGACTTCGCGCTCGAATTCCTGTCCGCAGCGGCGATCTGCGCGACCCATATCTCGCGCTTCTCCGAGGAACTGGTGATCTGGTGCAGCGACGGCTTCCGCTTCATCGCACTCTCCGACGCCTATACGACCGGCAGCTCGATGATGCCCCAGAAGCGCAACCCGGACGCCGCGGAGCTGTCCCGGGCCAAGACGGGGCGGATCTACGGTGCGCTGCTCGGGCTCCTGACGGTCATGAAGGGGCTGCCGCTCGCCTATTCGAAGGACATGCAGGAAGACAAGGAGCCGGTCTTCGACGCCGCGGATTCCCTGGCCCTCGCGCTCGCCGCGACGACCGGCATGGTCGCCGACATGCAGGCCGAGCCCGGGAACATGCTGGCGGCCGCGGGCAAGGGTCATTCGACGGCGACCGACCTGGCCGACTGGCTCGTACGGGCGGCCGACGTGCCGTTCCGCGACGCGCACGCAATCACCGGTGCCGCGGTCGCACTTGCCGAAGAAAAGAATGCGAGCCTCGCCGAACTCTCGCTCGAGGATTTGCAGGGGGTCGATGGAAGAATCACCGCCGACGTGTTCGACGTGCTGAGCGTGGAGGCATCCGTGGCGAGCCGGACCAGTTTCGGCGGCACGGCGCCCGACAATGTCCGGGCCGCTGCCGCCGAGGCGCGTGCACGGTTCCTCGGCTCGCACGGGGGCACCTAGGATGCGCCGGATGCTCCACGGTATGCCGCGACAGGTCGTGATCGCCCTGATGCTTGCCTTCGCGCTCACGGCGTGCGGCAAGAAGGGACCGCCGAAACCGCCGGAAGGCGAGAAAGTCACCTACCCGCGCACCTATCCGACCCGCTGACGCGCACCATCGCGCCAGGCTCGAGAGACCGACATGACCCAGTTCGAATACCGGAACGGCGAACTTCACGCCGAGGACGTGCCCCTGTCGCGCATCGCCGAGGCGGTGGGAACGCCCGTCTATGTCTATTCCGAGACCGGGCTGACCGATGCCTACCGCCGGTTCGCGGACGCATTCGAGGATACGGGACTGGACGCGCGGATTTGCTACGCGATGAAGGCCAACTCGAACCTGGCCGTCATCCGTGCGCTGGCGGCGTGCGGTGCCGGCGCCGACGTGGTGTCGGGCGGCGAGCTGACGCGGGCGCTGGCGGCGGGCATCGACCCGACCGAGATCGTCTTCTCCGGCGTCGGCAAGACGGCGGCGGAGATGCGCCAGGCAATCGCTGCCGGGATCGGCCAGTTCAACGTGGAATCGACCCCAGAGCTCGAGCGGCTGTCGGACATCGCGACGGCCGAGTCCGCGACCGTCAACATCGCGATCCGGGTCAATCCCGACGTCGACGCGGACACCCACCACAAGATCTCGACCGGCCGCCATCACGACAAGTTCGGGATCGACATCGGCCAGGCGCGCGAGATCTATGCCCGCGCTGCGACGCTGCCGGGGATCGCGCCGACATCGGTCGCCGTCCATATCGGCAGCCAGCTGACGGATCTGTCCCCGTTCCGTGACGCCTTCGCGCGGGTGGCTGAGCTGGTCAGAGAACTCCGCGCGGACGGACACGACATCACCACCCTCGACCTGGGCGGCGGCCTCGGCATCGACTACGGGCAGGGCACCCCGCCGGACCCGCGCGACTATGCCGCCGTCGTCGCCGAGACAGTCGGCGACCTCGGCTGCACCCTGGTGTTCGAACCCGGGCGTTTTCTCGCCGGCCCCGCGGGCGTGCTCCTGTCGGAAGTCATCTACGTGAAGGACACCGGGACGCGTCGTTTCGCCATCGTCGATGCCGCCATGAACGACCTCGTCCGGCCGGCCATGTACGAGGCGCACCACGAGATCATGTCCGTGCGCGCGCCGGACGGAGAATCCCGCACCTACGACATCGTCGGGCCCGTCTGCGAGACGGGCGACACGTTCGCGACCGGGCGAGACATGCCCACGCTCGCTGCGGGTGAACTTCTCGTGATCCGGGATGCCGGCGCCTATGGCGCTGTCATGGCATCGGGCTACAATAGCCGCCCGCTCGTCGCCGAAGTCCTCGTGCAAGGCGATCGCTTCAGCACCGTGCGGGCGCGCCAGGATGTTGCCGCAATGCTGGCGCAGGAAGCACTGGCGGACTGGCAAACCTAGCCGCGCGCTGTCGTTCCCGACGGCCGCATCGGGAGCCGATTTGAGCGATTTGAACGAGTTCGGACCAGACATCAGAGAGCCCCGGAGACCCGCTCATCTCGGGCTGCGCCGCGCCACCGCGCGCCTGTCGATGTTCTGGGAAAGCGCCTGGCCCGCGCTCTGGCCAGCGGCCGGGATCGCGCTCCTGTTCCTGACGCTCGCGCTCCTTGGCGTGTTTCCCCTGCTTCCAGGCTGGTTCCACGGGCTGATCCTGGCCGGCTTCGCCGCCCTTTTCGTCTGGCAGTTCCATCGTGGTCTACGGCGCATCCGGCCGCCGAGCGCCGCTGCCGCAACCCGGCGGCTCGAAACCGACGCGGGCCTGGCCCACCGCCCGCTCACGGTGATCGAGGACCGTCCGGTGATCGGGGTCGTCGATCCAGAGACCGAACGCCTCTGGCAGCGCCATGTTGCGCAGGCCGCCGCCGCGGCGCGTGGCCTCCGGCTGCGCTGGCCGCGCCCGCAGCTGGCCGAGCGTGACCCCTACGCGCTTCGTATCGCGCTGGGCGTGCTCCTGACCATCGGTGTTGTCGCCGCCGGAGAAGACGCGAGCCTCCGCATCGACGCGGCGTTCTCGCCCGACCTGCGCGGCCTTGCAAACGCCAACCCGCCGAGCCTCGAACTGTGGATCACCCCGCCGGACTACACCAACCTGCCGCCGCACCTGCTGGCAAGCGCGGACCCCAAATCGGCGGCCGGGAACGAGGATGGACGCGGGCTGGAAATCCCGGTCGGGAGCACGCTGCTGGCCCAGGTGAGCCAGGCGCGCCGGGCGCCGATCCTTGCCATCGGCGAACAGGAACGTGAACTTGAGCCGGTTGGCGGGGAGAACTGGCGGATCGAAGCCGCGCTCGACGCGACAGGCCCGCAAATACTGCAGCTGGAAGCGTCCGGACGGGATCTCGGCACCTGGGAGATCAGCGTGCTGCCTGACACCGCGCCGACGATCAGCTTCGTCGAATCCCCGCAGGGAACCGCCAGCAGTACGCTCCAGATCAGCTTTGACGGCGCCGACGACCACGGGATCGTCGATGTCACCGCCGAGATCACATGGCCCGGCGAACCGGAGAGCACGACACTCGCGCCGGTCTCGATCGAACTGCCCCTCCCCAGCCCCGATCCGCGCGCCGGATCGGCGGTCAGCGTTCACGATCTCACCGAACATCCCTGGGCCGGGCTCGAGGTCGATATTCGTCTCACCGCCACGGACGGCCGCGGACAGACGGGCCAAACGGACCGTCTCGCCGTGCTGCTGCCGGAACGAACCTTCAACCATCCCGTCGCCCGCGCGATCGTGGAGCAGCGCCGGGTGCTCGCCCTGTCGCCGGACAGCCGCCGCGAGGTTGCGCGGTCCCTGCACAACATCGGCGCGATCCCGCAGCGCTTCGACAACGACGTGGTTGTCTTCCTGGCACTCATGTCCGCCCGCTCGCGGCTGGTGCACATGCACGCCGGGGAAAGTGTGCTCCCGATCCTCTCCCAGCTCTGGAATACGGCGCTGCGGCTGGAAGACGGGGCGCTTTCGCTGACCGAGCGTGAACTGGCAGAGCTCCAGCAACAGCTTCGCGACGCCCTCGAAAACGGCGCCAGCGAGGAGGAGATCCAGGAACTCCTCGAAGAATATCGCGCGGCCCTCGACCGATATCTCGAGGCGCTGGCGCAAAACCTGTCGCAGGCGCTCGAGGGCATGGACCTCTCCACCCTGCCCGAGGCCGGCGACGACGCCAATCTCGTGGACCGGGAGGCGATCCAGCAGATGCTGGACCAGATCGAGCAGATGGCGCGCCTCGGCGACACCGAGAGCGTCGAGCAGCTCCTCGAGCGTATGCAGCAGATGCTTCAGGCGCTTCGCGATGCCCCCAACCAGCTACAACAGCAGTCGGCCTCGCCCGCCCAGGAGATGCTGCGCGAGCTGCAGGACATTGTCCGCCGGCAGCAGGAACTCCAGGACGACCTGTTTCAGCGCAACCAGCGCGGCGAACGACTGTCGGAGGAAGAGGCTCAGCGCCTGCGGGACGCGCAGAACGAGGTTCGTCGGCAACTGGGCGAGATGATGCGCCGGCTGGGTGAGATGACGGACCGGATTCCCGAGAACCTCGGCAACGCCGAGGACGCCATGGGCGACGCCGAGAACGCGATCGAAGGCGGCGATCTACCCGGCGCGCTTGGCGATCAGGCGCGCGCGCTGGCCGAACTGCAACAGGGCGCGCAGAGCATGGCGCTTCAGCTGCTGCGGCAGCCCGGACAGGGACAGGGTCCCGGACAACAGCAGGGGGGCGTTGCGCAACCCGGCCAGGAAGGTTTCGACCCGCTCGGGCGTGAAATGGGCGACCAGGAAGAGAATCCGGACGGCTTCTTCTCCCAGGACAGCGGCAGGGAGGTCGGCGACGGCGAGCAGGCCCGCCGGGCGCTGGAAATTCTGGATGAGCTGCGGAACCGGGCTCTCGACCGCACGCGACCGAGCCTCGAACGCGACTACCTGGAACGCCTGCTGCGAAGGTTCTAGCCCCGCGCCGGCGGCCGGATCAGTGCAGCTGCCGGCCCCGCTGCGACATCGCATCCTCCGCAGCGTCGCAAATCTGCTTCAGGCTGAATGGCTTGGCGATCACTTCGTGGATGAGCTCCTCGAGATTGTGCGCGCGCTGCCGCTCGGCCGCATAGCCGGTCATCATCAGGATCGCAGTCTTCGGATGTTCCTTGGCGGCCTTGAGCGCCAGGGCGATGCCGTCCATCCCCGGCATCACGATGTCCGTGATCAGGAGATCGTAGTTCGGATCCGTTCCGAGCGCGTCGAGCGCATCGAGACCATCGTTGGCGGTGACCACGTCATGCCCGCCATGCACCAGGGCGCGGCGAACGAATTCGCGAACCGCGCCGTCATCTTCTGCAATCAGAACTCGTGCCATTGTTCGGTCTTCCACCCCCGGTCCGCACGGGTTCCGCCGTGCCGGCCACGCCCATCCCCGGCCCCGCGTACTTCTGCGGGGTTTCTGGATCGTCCTTCACCAGGGCAGACTCCGCAGTTTGCGGAGGGAGTGACGATCTTCTGTTAAGGATTTTCGTCGGGATTGGTAAACAAAACACTAACGTTCGCCGCCTTGGGCGGAACCTCGTCCGTCTGCGACGTGAACGGCGCGCGCTCGCCGGGGCCCAGCCGCCGGGTTTCCATCACAAAAGACCAGCTTTTCAGCCGATTTTTGTCCGCGTCGGAAATGAGCACGAAGAGCTCGGGGATATCCCGGGCACCGTTGGAAATGTTGATGACCTCGCCCTTGAGCGCGAGCTTGCCGCCTTCCACCGACACGTTGAATTCGATCTCGAGGCCGTCGCCCGGCGGCGGGAACGCGTCGATCCCGAGCGTCGCATAAACGGCCTCGGCCTGCGGCACGGCGAGCGCGATCGGGCCGCGGCCGAACCATAGCACCGCGAGAATGGCGACCAGCAGGACGGCGCAAACCATCCATGCGGTGCGCGCGCCACCGCGCGCACGCACACCGGGGATTGCCGGCACGTTACGGCGAACAGGACCGGCGTCGTCTTCCGGCTCGGGTTCGAACGGCGTGACGGAGATCGGTGCCGCGCCGTCGTCTTCGTCCGGCTCCGGCATCGATTCGAACCAGACATGCGCGCACTTGCCGCACTTCACCCGCCGCCCGTTTGGCGCGAGATGGGCGGCATCGATCGCGAACCGCGTCTGGCAATCGGGGCACGTGAGGATCATTTTCTGGTTATCGCCGTCACAGGTAAACCGACCATGAATACTGAAGTATAACCCATTCGGGGATGGGGATCGCGACCCGCATTTCATCCGGTTTCCGCGGTCGGCGGCACGGCTTTACCGCCGCGTGGCATCATGCCAACGTGATCGGAGAACAAAGGCCGAGTCGGCCCTGTGCGCTCCGGCCCGCTCTCCCCGTCCCAACCGGAGGCACTATTCGTGCTGCGCTTCGAAAATGTCGGAATGCGCTACGGCATCGGGCCGGAGATTCTGCGCGACATCCGCTTCTCCCTCGCACCGGGCTCATTCCATTTTCTGACCGGATCGAGCGGCGCGGGGAAGACGACGCTTCTGAAGCTCATGTATCTCGCCCTGCGGCCGACGCGCGGGCTCGTCCATCTGTTCGACAAGGATATCTCCGTCACGCCGCGCGAGGAGCTGCCGGGCCTGCGCCGGCGGGTCGGGGTGGTGTTCCAGGACTTCCGGCTGATCGACCACATGACCGCCGTCGAGAATGTTGCGCTCCCGCTGCGCGTCAACGGCAGCCGCCACGCCGAGATCGACAGTCACGTCCGCGAACTGCTGAGCTGGGTCGGGCTCGGCGAACGCCTGGACGCGCGCCCCTCGACGCTCTCCGGCGGTCAGCAACAGCGTGTTGCGATCGCGCGCGCCGTGATCAACCGGCCACGCCTGCTTCTGGCCGACGAGCCCACCGGAAATGTCGACGACCGTATCGCGATGCGCCTGATGCATCTCTTCGAAGAGCTCAACAAGGCCGGCACGACGATTGTCATCGCGACCCACAACAGTCAGCTCGTCGAGGAGTTCGGACACCCGATCCTGCAACTCGACGATGGTGAACTGACGGTGCGCCATGCGCGCAAGCCGAGCCCGGCATGAAGTTCGGCGGCCGGACAGACCTCCCGTTCGAGCGCGACCAGTCGACGCGCTTCCTGCCGTGGATCGTCGCCCTGATGGTGTTCCTGGGCGCCCTCATGTTCGCCGGTGCACTCGTGGTTTCGGACACGATCGACAGCTGGGACAGCACGCTGACCGGCCGGATGACGGTCCAGATCCCGCACGACGCGGCGACGGACGATGCCTTCGGGGCACTCACGGCCATGCTGAACGCAACGCCCGGCGTTCGCGACACGCGCCGGGTCCCCGACGCGGAAGCGCAGAGCCTGCTCGTCCCATGGCTGGGCGAGGAGGTCGTGAACTCCGGACTGCCGATCCCTGCGCTCATCGACGTGGAAATCGCCGCCGGTGCCCGTATCGACCCGGAACTCCTGGCTGCGAGGCTGTCCGGGGCGGTTCCCGGCACAACCGTGGACGATCACCGCGCATGGTTGTTGGCGCTGATAAACCTCGGACGCACCATCGAGATTCTCGCATTCGTGATCCTGGGTCTGATCGCCGCGGCTGCGGTCGTCGCGGTCGTCTTCACCACCCGCAGCGGCCTCGCCGTGCACGCCGCGATTATCGAGCTGCTCCATCAGATGGGCGCCCACGATCGCTATATCGCCGGTCAGTTCCAACTCCAGGCGATGATGCTGGCAGCGCGCGGCGGCCTGGCCGGCGCGCTCGCGGCGGGGGTCGTCCTGCTGGTGTTCGCATGGGTCGGACAGGGTATCGACGCCGCATTTCTTCCACCGGTCACGCTGTCCGCTGCCGAATGGCTCGCGTTGCTGGTCGTGCCCCTCGGCGCTGTCGCAATCGCGATGCTGACGGCGCGGCTGACAGTGCTGCGCGCGCTCGCACGCATGCCGTGATGTCCCGTGTCCGCAAACGCCGCTGGCATCGCATCCTCGTTCCGCTGGCCGTCCTTGCACTGCTCTGGGTCGCCGGGCTCTTCGGCTTCGTCGACGGTATTCCGACGCGCTCGGAGCCCCCGCCGGAGACCGCACGAACCGACGCTATCGTCGTCCTCACCGGCGGCCGGGGCCGGGTCGCCCGTGGCACCGATCTTCTGGCGTCCGGCGTCGCGGAGCGGATGCTGATCTCGGGCGTCGGTGCGAACGCCGCGGCGCGCGACCTCATCCCGAAAGAACGGCTCGCGTCGCACACCCTGGCATGTTGCGTGACGCTCGGCCGCGCGGCACGCAACACGCGCGAGAACGCCGTCGAGACGGCGGGCTGGGTCGCCGCCAACAGGGTCGCGAGCCTGCGCCTGGTGACCGCCGACTTCCACATCCCGCGCAGCCTGCTCGAGTTTCGCGCCCACCTCCCGCAAGTCGAGATCGTGGCGGACCCGGTCACGTCGGAGAATGTGCGGCTCGCCCGGTGGTGGCGCTGGCCGGGAACGGCAGTGCTTCTGGCCGGTGAATACAACAAGTACCTGGCGGCACGTGCGCGGCTGTTGCTCACGCGTCCGCGCGAGCGGAACTGAACACAGATGCGCGCGGCACTCTTCACGGTCCTGTTCTGCCTGTGGACCACCCTCGCAGGCATCTTCGTGCTGCCGCTGCTGCTCGGCCCGCCACGCCCGATCCTCGCCTACAGCCGCATGTGGATCCGAGTCTCCCTGTGGCTGCTGCGTGTCTGCGTGGGGCTGCGCCATCGCGTCGAGGGGGCGGAGCACATTCCGCAAGAACCCGTGCTGTTCGCGATAAAGCACCAGTCGGCCTGGGATACGCTCGCCATCAACCTGATCGTGCGCGATGCCGCAATCGTGCTGAAACGGGAGCTCACCTGGATACCGCTGTTCGGCTGGTGCCTCGTGCGCGCACGCCAGATCGCCATCGACCGGAGCGGCGGCATGGCCGCGCTGCGCGGCATGGTAAGTGCGGCGCGCGACGCCCTGGGCGACGGCCGGCCGATCGTCATATTTCCCGAGGGGACCCGGGTCGCTCCGGGGGAGCGGCTGCCCTATCACGCGGGCGTCGCCGCGCTTTATGGTGCACTCAAGGTGCCGGTGGTGCCGGTCGCGCTGAACTCGGGGCATTTCTGGCCCCGGCGTTCGTTCAAACTGAAGCCCGGAACCATCACGATCACGTTCCTGCCCCCCATCCCGGCGAACCTCACGCGGCGCGATTTCCTCGAATCCGTGGAGTCCTCGATTGAAACGGAGAGCGATCGGCTGGCGCGCGACGCCGACACGTGCGTGTCCAGCGGGGGCTGACACACGGCCGCCCCGCTGCCGGCAACCCGCCTGTGGATAACATTGTGGAACACTTAACGGTGGCCGACACGCCAAGCGAACTGACAATAGGCGTTGAATAAAAACGGACCGCCGCGAGAACCCGCGTGCAGTGTTTCGTCTATATTCCGACAATATTTCAGTTACTTTTCAGACCTGCCGCAATAGCAGGCTCACTTTCCATTTCGGGCGATCCGGAATGTTGGCGGAAAGTGCCGATTTTCGCTTCGAAAATGAATCATTCGGCCCGCCAGCAAGGTTCCCGACGCCGTATTCCACGCAAAATGCCTGCGACCCAACCGACTGTGGATAAAAATTCGATGCTCGGGACCGCGGCTCCGGAAGAGCTTGGGAAGTCTCGGTTTTTTGCGCGGCCGGGCGGTTCAGGCCGTTTCGCCCCGCGCGACACGCGCCTGGAGCCGCCGCAGCGGCTTGTCCGATATTCCGAGCTCGTCGAGATGCTCGACGGTGTTGCGCAGATACTCCGTGTTCGGACCGCTGCGGCCGTGCCCCTGAAGAATGAGGCGCAGTGTCTCATCCTCCGACAGGCGACCAGCATACTGAACATGGTTGTGCGCGGCCGTGTAGGTGTGGGCCCGCACCGTCCGGCCGCCGATCCGCGCTGTCACCCAGCGCGGCATGTAGACCCGGGTCACCATCTCCCGGCGGATGAGATACTCGACCGCCGACGAAGCTTCATCGGCAGCGACCCGATAGGCGACGCCGTTGCAGCTGCCCCCGTTGTCGAGCCCGAGGACCAGCCCCGGACGCTCGCGTGTACCGCGATAGACATGGGAATAGACACAGAAGGACCGATGGAAGCCGCGAACCAGGGCCGGCTTCCGCTCGACAAACGGGAAATCCGGCCGCCACATGAGCGAGCCATAACCGAAGATCCAGATATCCTCACCCGGCGGATGTGTTTCCATCACCGCGCGAAGCGTCCAGCCGAGTTCTTCCTCGGTCAGCTCATACTGGTCCGTGAGATGGCTGAGATCAGGCTGTTCCTTCAGCATCGGCATTCTGCTGTCACCGGGTAGCGGGTTCGACCTGTGCGCACGCCTCGACGCGGTCACGGGTCCGAGACTAGGTTGGTCGGCGAGTTACTTAGGCAACTGTCCGCATATGATCCAGCGAAAGTATCTGTATCCCGTCGCCCTACTGTTGCTGCTCGTCGGCATCTGGACGATCGGGTGGTTCTGGCTCGCGCGCGTGATCGCGAACGGTCTCGACGAATATGCCGCGCGGCAGACCGGGACGCCGTTGGCAGTGGCGTGGACCGCGATCGAGTTCGACGGTTATCCGACGCGACTCTACACGCACCTCGCCGAACCGCGCGCAACCTGGTCGGGACCGGACGGCGAGATCGCGTGGTCGGGGCCGGAGACACGGCTCAAGTTCTTTACCGACTTCGGACGCACCGTTTCTTTCCGGGCTCCGGGCGCGCACAGTTTCCAGCTGTCGGGCGAACTTGCCGGCGGTGCGGACCGGTCGGCGACCGCGACCGGCGAACGGCTCGACGGACAGTTGAACTTCGATGACACAGGTCAGATTTCTGCGCTCCGGGGCAACACAGGCAACCTCCGGGTCAGCCTCGACGGACAGCCCCTGACCACGTTCGACGACGCCGCGTTCGACTGGTCCCGGGTCAGCGGCGGCACGGACCCGGACGCCATTCATCCGGAGTCCGACGGACAAACGCTGACATTTTCCCTGTCGGGCGTTTCCCTCCAATCCGCCCGACTGGATCCGAATCTCGCAGAGACCCTGGGCCGGAAACTGGAGAGGCTCGCCGGCCGCCTGTCGCAACGCGGCGCGCTCGCCCTCGACAACCCGACACCTGCGGAACTCGGTCGCTGGCGCGACGCCGGCGGCACGCTCGAACTCTCCGATTTCACGCTGGACTGGGGACCGTTGCGCATCGCCGGTGCCGGCACACTCGCACTCGACGCGGCCCTGCAACCGGTCGGCTCCTTTACCGCAGAAATCGCCGGGCTCGACCGCCTGCTCGATCTGCTGGAACGCGCGGGACAGATCGGGTCACAGCAGGCCGCGATCGCGCGGATCGCGCTGGCCGTTCTCACCCGTGCGCCGGCCGATGGCGGCCCGGCACAGGCCCGCGTTCCGGTCACGGTCCAGGATCGCCGGCTGTCCATCGGGCCGGTCACGCTGCTGCGCCTGCCCCTCGTTACCTGGGACTAGCCCGGGACTAGGCGTCGTCGCCGCCGTCCCCGTTTTCGGTGTACTGGAATCGGCCCGCCTGACGCGCTTCGATGACGCCGCGGCGGATATCGCGGGTGCGCGAGAAGAGATCGAACAGCGCGTCCCCGTCATCGTGGCGGATCGCGCGCTGCAGCGCCGTCAGATCCTCGTTGAAGCGCCCGAGCATCTCGAGCACCGCATCCTTGTTGAGCAGGAACACGTCGCGCCACATGACCGGGTCGGACGCGGCGATACGCGTGAAGTCCCGGAACCCGCCCGCGGAGTACTTGATGACCTCGCGGGTCGTAACGACCTCGTCGTCCTCCGACTTGGCCTTGAGTTCGTTTTCGAGGTCCGACGCGGTTGCCACGATCGTGTAGGCAATGAGATGCGGCAAATGACTGGTGATCGCGAGGACCCGGTCGTGATGCTCCGCGTCCATGGTCTCGACATGAGCCCCCATGCCCCGCCACAGCGCCTCGAGCCGCGCCACGGCGGCGGCATCCGCGTCCGCGGGCGGCGTCAGGATGGAGAACCGGTCCTGGAAAAGCTCCGCGAACCCCGCCTCGGGCCCGGAATGCTCGGTGCCGGCCACCGGGTGGCCCGGCACGAGGTGCACGCCTTCGGGCAAGTGCGGGCGCATCGCCGCCAAGACCGAGCCCTTCACCGAGCCCACGTCGGTGACGATCGTACCGGCTGCCAGGTGCGCCTTCATCGCCGCCGCAACGGCGCCGCATGCGCCGACCGGGGTCGCGACGATGACCAGGTCCGCCGCATCCACGGCATCGCCGATCTCCGCATGCACGCTGTCCGCGATCGCGAGGTCCTCGACGCGCTTGCGCACATCCGCATCGGCATCATGGCACGCGACATGCGTGGCCAGCCCATTCGCGCGGATCGCCAGGGCGAGCGACGATCCGATCAGGCCGACGCCGATGATCGCGACGCGCTTGAATATCGGTTGCTGGCTCATGCGCCCTCGACAAACGTCCGCAGGGCATCGACGACATCCTGCATTTCCTCGCGCTGTCCGATCGACATGCGCACCCATTCCGGCAGGCCGTAGCCAGCCACCCGGCGGGTCACGATGCCGCGTTCGAACAGGAAGCGGTACGCCGCCTCCGCGGTCTCCGGATCGTCGAACCGGACGATGACGAAGTTGCCCACGGACGGGTTCACGATCAGGCCCAACTTCTCCACCTCGGCCGTGAACCAGGGCAGAAGCTCGGCGTTCAGGTCGCGCGACCGCTCCGTGTGTTCGGTGTCTGCGAGCGCGGCGATGCCCGCAGCGATCGCCGGGGTCGAGACGTTGAACGGCGGTCGAACGCGATCGAGAATCTCGATAATCTCGGCCGGCCCGTAGGCCCAGCCGATGCGAAGGCTGGCCAGCGCATAGATCTTCGAGAACGTCCGCGTCATGACCACGTTCGACGCCTCGCGCACGAGCGTCATGCCGGGGTCGTAGTCCGGGGCCGTCACATACTCGGCATAGGCCGCGTCCAGCACCAGGAGCACGTCCTCGGGCAGCCCGGCATGAAGCCGGCGCAATTCGTCGATGCCGAGATAGGTCCCGGTCGGATTGTTCGGATTGGCGAGAAAGACGATGCGGGTGCGGTCGTTGACGCACCCGAGGATCGCGTCCACATCCGCCGTCAGGTTGGCCTCCGCAGCCGCGACCGGGGTCGCCCCGACACCGCGCGTGGCAATCGGATACATCGTGAATCCGTGCTCGCTGTAGACCGTCTCGTCACCCGGCCCCGCATAGGCCAGCGCGATCAGGTCTATGAGCTGATCCGACCCGCATCCACAGATGATCCGGTCGACCTCGAGGCCATGGTGATCGGCCAGCGCCTGGCGCAGGCTCCGCGCATCGATCTCGGGGTAGCGATGCATCTCCTCGCTGGATGCCGAATAGGCTTCCATCGCGCGCCAGGACGGTCCGAACGCGCTCTCGTTCGAGCTGATAACGATGCGGTCGGCACCGCCCGCCCCGACGTCGCTGCCGGCGTAGGGCGTGATCGCGAGCACGCCTTCCTTCGCTTTCGGGGGTGCCATCTATTCGTCTCCCGCCGTATCCGGCACCGAGGCGGGCCGTGCAAACGCACCGAGTAGGCGCGTGCTCGAGGCCTCCAGCGCCGCCGCTACATTTCGGATACGTGAATCCTCTGCGCCCATGAAACCCTCGACCTCGACGATATGAAGCATCCGGTCGCGCTCGTGCGCGTCCTCGGTGACGGCCTGCGACACGAGCGTGAGGCCCTCTGCCGCACAGGCGTCTCCCACGCGCGCACGGCTGACGGGCGTCGCACAGGAAAACATGAGCATGCTGCGGTCCTCGCCGGATTCCTCGGGTGCCCCGCGCGCGACGACAAGTGCGCCCACCCCCGCGCCCGCGCCCTCCGGTGCGAACCATGGCAGCCGGGCCACGGCGTGGAGGTCGGACTTGTCGCGGATATCGGCCCACCAGCCGGGCGGATCGGAATCCTGCGGCAACGGCACGAGGCCGACGGAGACCTCCCCGCGTTCCACCGCGGAGATCACCTGGGATGCCGTGTCGAAACGCACGACCGGCGTATCCAGGCCGAAATGCTCTGCGGCCAGCCGCAATCCGGTGCCGTGCCCCTCGATCGGGCCGTAGCCGACCGTCATCCGGCCCTGCACGCGGATCGAAGCGGCAATGATCTCGCGCCAGATGCGAAGTACGGAACGCGCGGGAAGCGCCCCGCGATGGCGGGCGAAGAGCCGGCGCAGGAGCTGGGCTTCACGCGCCGGACGAAATGTGACCTGCCCGTCCGCCGCCTTCGTGCGCCCGATTTCGGCCACCACGTCGCCACGCCGCATCAGCAGATCATGCAGCTGGTCGTCGATGGAATCGATCTCGCGGCGCAGCGCCGCCAAGTCGTCTGGCGCGGGGCTCATTATCTCGCTCGTCCGGGAAAAAGCGGCCAAGTTTGTATCGCTCCCCCAAGGCTTTGGCAAAGAAAACGTTGACACTCGTCCTCGGCCCCACCTAGCAATGCCGGCGTCGCGGACGGGTTTGTCTGCGGCACAGGCTTCGAACCATGCCCGGACGATGACGGACCACGAACCAGACGGCACGCAGGATCGCGGCGCGGCGATCGCCGTTGTACCGACGGCCACGGACCTGCCGGGACACCAGATTGTCCTCGGCGCGGACGAACCGCTGCGCCTGGCATCCGGTCAGATGCTGGGGCCGTTCACGGTCGCCTATCAGACCTACGGCCAGCTGAACGAGGATAAGTCGAACGCGATCCTCGTCTGTCACGCGCTGACCGGCGACCAGTATGTCGCGGAGACCCATCCGATCACCGGCAAGGATGGTTGGTGGGGCCGTTTGGTAGGACCCGGCCTGACCATCGATACGGACCGGTATTTTGTCATCTGCATCAACGTGCTGGGCGGCTGCATGGGCACGGCAGGCCCCAAGGACATCAACCCGGCGACCGGCGCGCCGTTCGGGCTCGATTTTCCGGTCATCACGATCACGGACATGGTCGCGGCCCAGAAGCTCGTCATCGAGGGCCTCGGCATTCGCAAGCTCTTCGCCGTGATCGGCGGCTCCATGGGTGCGATGCAGACGCTGGAGTGGGCCTCGCGTTATCCCGAGATGGTGTACTGCGCCATCCCCATTGCCGGGGCCGCGCGCCATTCGGCCCAGAACATCGCGTTCCACGAGGTCGGGCGCCAGGCGATCATGGCGGACCCGAACTGGTGCGCCGGCGCGTATTACGGCCAGAATGTCGATCCGGAACGCGGGCTCGCGGTTGCGCGGATGGCCGCCCACATCACGTATCTCTCCGACTCTGCATTGCATCGGAAGTTTGGCCGAAACCTGCAGGACCGGGTCGAGATTACCTTCGGCTTCGACGCCGACTTCCAGATCGAGAGCTACCTGCGCCACCAGGGGCGCTCGTTCGTCGAGCGCTTCGACGCCAACTCCTATCTCTACATCACCCGCGCCATGGATTATTTCGATCTGGCGGCGGAGCATGAGGGATCCCTGCCGGCGGCGTTCGAAGCCTCGCCGGTACGCTTCTGCCTGATCAGCTTCACCTCCGACTGGCTGTTCCCCACGTCGGAGTCCCGGCAGATCGTCCACGCGCTCAATGCCGTCGCGGCCGCCGTCAGCTTCGTCGAGATCGAGACAGATTCGGGCCATGATGCATTTCTGCTCGAGGAACCGGAGTTCTTCCGCATTCTTTCCGGCTTCTTGCATGGCGCTGCGGACCAGCGTGCCCAGGACCAGGCCAAGAGCGCGGCATGAACAGGCAGGAAACGACCCGTGCGGCGCGCATTCGCGTCGATCAGCAACTCATCGCCGACATGGTCACGCCGGGCAGTCGGCTGCTGGACGTCGGCTGCGGTGACGGTGTCCTGCTCGACCTGCTCGTACGCGAGCGGCAGGTCGACGGACGGGGCATCGAGCTGAGCCAGGAGGGCGTGAACACATGCGTGTCGCGCGGCCTCGCCGTGGTCCAGGGCGACGCGGAGACCGATCTTCAGAACTATCCCGACGATGCGTTCGATTTCGCGCTGCTGTCACAGACACTGCCCGCGATCTTCGACGTCAAGGGCGTCTTGCGCGAACTCCTGCGTATCGGGCGCTGCGCGGTGGTCAGTTTTCCGAACTTCGGCTACTGGCGCGTCCGGACCGACCTGTTGTTCCGCGGGCGCAGCCCGATGTCGGAGAACCTGCCCAACGCCTGGTACGAATCGCCGAACATCCGGTTCTTCACGCTCACCGACTTCATGGACCTGCTCGCGGAGCTCGGGCTCAATGCCGAGCAGATCATCACGATCGACCGGCGGGGCCGGGCGCGTTCGCGCGAGGATATCGGCCACTGGACGAACCTGCTGACCGAACAGGCAATCTTCCTGATCGGCCGGAACTAGCCGGCAACCCGTCCGGCGCCATCGCCGTGCCGCTCGCGGGCAACGGCAGATAGGCGCGCCGCCGCACCTTCTCACCGGCCAGCGCACCGCCATAGATCTGCTTCGTGGCTTCAACGATCGTTACCCCGCCGACCGGCCGCAGCCAGCGCCCGCCGACCCGCTCCCAGGCGGGTGCTGCGGAGAGCCAGAACCGGCGGCGCGATGGCGGGAAAAACAGGGCGCGCGCGTCACGTACCGGCGTGAACATGGAGCGTCGCAGCGTCTTGTTGAGCTG
The DNA here is from genome assembly GCA_038140435.1 of Rhodospirillaceae bacterium. Lineage (GTDB taxonomy): Bacteria > Pseudomonadota > Alphaproteobacteria > UBA6615 > UBA6615 > UBA8079. The sequence goes on from JAYQGE010000009.1 coordinate 48,633, forward strand.
CTCGGTCGAATAGGGGTGCCCGTGCCCGAACGGGGTGTGATCGGTGCGCGCCCAGATCGATCGCCGGTTCGGCACCGCGACCATCAGCCGACCGCCGTCCGCCAGCACCCGCCACATCTCGCGCAACATCAGATGGGCGTTCTCGCTGTACTCGAGGCCATGGACAAGCAGGATGCGGTCGACGGACAGGTCCGGCAACGGAATCTCGTCCTCATGAGCGACGAGGGTACGGTTGTGCGTATCGGACGCCCGCTCCGGCCAGGCCAGCACCCCCATGCGGGTCGGCATCACCGCGGCGACATGGGCGGCCTCGTCGACGAAGGGGGCCAGGTAGGGCATCGCATATCCGAACCCCAGGACCCGCTGGCCGTGCAGGGTCGGCCAGACCGCGCGAATTTGGCGCCGGATCATCCGGCGGGCCACAGATCCGAGGCTGGACGCATAGAAATCGCGCAGATCGACGACATCGAGAACCATGGCGCGACGTTACCACACGGCACTTTCCCCGCAGGGCATCAGCGCTGCCTCGAACGCAATTCTGTCGCGCGACGCGGCTGTGTATGGTGCATGGCGAACACTGAATCCGGTCACGTCCCCGGCACAGGGGCGACGTGCAAGCGAGGACATCATGAAGCTGATCTATTCCGACGCCTCCCCCTATGCGCGCAAGGCGCGCGTCGCGGCGATCGAATGCGGCGCCGACTCCCGGCTCGAATTCGAGGCCATCCTGCCCTGGGAAGACCCGGCGGGGTATCGTGACATCAATCCCGTCGGAAAGGTGCCCGCGCTCATCCGCGACGATGGACCGCCCCTCTACCAGTCGAACCTCGTGTGCGAGTATCTCGACACGCAAGGCACGACCCGGATTCATCCCGATCCCGGCCCCGCTCGGTGGATCGCGCTGCGGCAGATCGCGGCAGCCGACGGCATCCTCGATGCATCGGTTGCCGAGCGCATGGAGATGATGTTTCACGAGGATGCCGCCTCGGAGAAATTCATCGCGCGCCAGGAGCTCTCCGTCGAAATGGCTCTGGACCAGCTCCAGGCCGAAGCCAGTGACCTCGAGGGTCCGGTTACGATCGGGCAGGTCGCCGTTGCCTGCGCGCTCGGTTACCGGGACTTCCGGTTCGCGGATTCCGACTGGCGCAGCGCGCGGCCGGAACTCGCGGCCTGGTTCGAGACTTTTTCCGCGCGCCCATCGATGACAACCACCGCACCGGGCGCCTGAGTCGCCGGGCGGCATCTGGCAGAAGGTCGTCTAGTAGAAGAAGGACGTCAGCAGCGCGTAGATGCCGAAACCGGCCAGGACGAGCGCGACAATCCGATCCATCCAGACCTGGTAAGACCCGTCGACGAACGGCCGGAACAGGCTCGCGGTCGACGACAGCGCGATCCACCACAGCGCCGAGCCGGCGAACACGCCCAGGACCAGGATCGAGGCGTTCCCGATGGAACGCCCGGCCTCGGTGAAGCCGAGGGTTGCGAGCAGCCCCGCAAAGGCAATGAAGGTGATCGGGTTGGTGATCGCCAGCATGAAGGTCGAGATAAAATCGTTGACCAGGCTGTGAGTTTCGATACGCCGGCGGATTTTCTCGTCCCGCTCGCTCGAGACCGGCCGGTGGCGCGCCATAGAGACAACGGTGCGCAACGCCAGCAACAGCAACACGATACCGCCGACCAGGCGCAGCGCGCCCTGGTGTCCGGTGATCCAGTCTTCGACCGCCGAAATCCCGAATGCAGCGACAGCACCGTAAAGCGCATCGCCGAACGCGGCACCCAGGCCGGATATCAGGCCGTGCATGCGTCCCTGGGACAACGTGCGTTGCACACACAGCACACCGACGGGACCGACAGGCAACGCCAGGAAGAACCCGAACACGATGCCTTGAATCAGAATGTAGTCGGTGACGGCCAAAATACTGCGTTCCTGTTCTCAGACCGGCTCGCCGGAAAGCGCTCGATCATCGCGCCGTTCTAGCAGATTCACGTCCCGGTCAAAAACTCGTGTCCGTCAGCCGACCATTCGGGCGGCAAACTGTTGCGCGGGAGTCACGATCGCGTCGCCTACGGCGACCAGTGCAAGCTCGGCATCGCCGCGACGGTGCGTCTCGGCCAAAAGCGCGAACACCCTCGCGACGCTCTCCTCGAGTGCGCGCGACATCTCGCCGTGACGCACAAAAGCCGCCGCGAACAGGCCGGACATCAGGTCACCGGCGCCATGGGGTTCGACGGGAAAATCCAGCCGAGGCGTTTCCACCTCCCACGCAGATTCGGCGCTGACCGCCATCACCGAAACATTGCCGGGCCCGACATCCCGGTGGGCCGCGCTCGTCACCAGGCAGCATGCACCCGGGCGCATGCGCGCCAGAAGGTCGCGGGCGGCGGCGGTGATCGCGCTGGCGCCGCCGTGGGTCAACGCGTTCGTCGCGAGTCCGCAAAGCACCTCGAGCTCGAACAGGTTTGGGGTTACGATATCCGCCACGGGAAGCATGCGCGAACCGATGATCTCCGGAATCCCGGGGTCCACGTAGATGCCCGGCTCCCGGTCTCCCATCACCGGATCGCAGCAGTAAACGACGTTCGGATTGGCCGCGCGAACCCGCAACACCGCGTCCGTGACCACGGATGCCACGCCGCCGCTCCCGAGATAACCGGTCACGACCAGATCGCAGTGCCCGAACGCTTTCCGCCGCGCCAATCCATTGAGCAGGCCGTCGACCAGTTCCGGCGCGAGCACCTGCCCCCCGATATCGGGATAGCCCGCATGGTTCGACAGCAACACCGTCGGCACCGACCACACATCGTGCCCCAGGCGCTGGAGGGGAAAACCGAGCGCCGAGTTTCCGACATGGCCGAACACGACCTGGGACTGGATCGAGAGAATCTGCATCGCTGAATGTCGGTTTTGCGCCTGACGGCGCGCGGGCACAAGAATTCGTTTGACCGACGCGAAACGGCGTTGATACCTGTCGAATATTGATCTGCCTGGATGCGGGGCCCGGTAACAGATGCCTGAGAAAAGACCCGGTGCGAAAACGCCGGGTCTTTTTCTGTGACTGTTGCGGACGCAAGCGGGCCGCAGAAATGAAGAAGGCGCCAGGTGCATGGACGCGGAGCCCGTGACGCCTGACGCCTTCCTCGGATCACAGATTCCGGAGTTGCCTCCCGAACTTCGGATCCTTCGGATCCGGGCTTGCGCGGATTGCACCCCGCCTGCCCGATCCATGCCCGCACCGGCACCGGCTTCGAACCGCTCCGCGCGTGGGACGCACCCCTGGCCGATACGTCATCCACCGCGCCTCGCATTCCGAGTGCCGTTCGCTGTGACGCGTTCGACACCGCCCCCGAAGGGGAACCGAAGCCCGAGGCCATGTCCCGTTCCGAAGCCCGACCGTTCGGTCCCCGCCACCCCGAAGGACAACGGTTTTCGTCCGGCCCTCGTTTCGAATTCCTGGCCGGCGAGAGCCTGGATTTACGAAACGCTGCGTCCTCTCCGCTGCCCCTGCCCGCCGGAGCGGACATGGGGCGCCGCGCGTCCCCCGAAGGTTCGACGCGCATGGAAAGGCCGCTGGCTGACACAACGGAACCTTCCTCCCGAGCACCCCGCGACCGCTGCCTTCCGGAGAAGCGCGTGTTCGCAAAGCCCTCGGTCGCGCCCGCGACCCGACGTCGGTTTCCCGCAGCCCGGCCGAGGCACTGGAGCGGACATTCTCCGAGGCGATCGACCCCGAAGGGCCACGTCCACTCGCCGGCTGTCATCCGCACCGCGCTCCGCCTTGCGGCATCATCGCGGATACGGAACTCGACAATCATCGGCTCCCGCGATCCCTCGTGACCGCTCGCGAGCCTGGTCCGGTCACTTCGCAAAGCGACTGGCCGGACCTGACGACTGTCCGCCGGCACGCCAATGCGTGCACGGGCATGTTCCGACGACGCCCCCGAAGCGGCAATCGGCAATCGCCCGGCAGCGGCAGAATTCTGTGCAAAACTCGGCAGGAAGATCACAACTCCTCCACAGGTTTTCCACATCGTCACGCCACGTCGGCCGCTGTGCCCGGAAATCCCATCTCTTGAGCAACGCAGTAACATTGACGAAACGGTGGGCGGGGGTCTAAATCTCCCATCACAAATCCGTTTGCGTGATGCCGGCAGCGACATTCGTCGAACCGTGTTTTGCGCGTGAATATTTCGTCGGAAAACCAGCATTTTCCGACAGTGCTGCAACAACGGGGGCCTCATGGCGACCGACAACCGACCGCTATCGCCGCACCTTCAGGTCTATCGGCCTCAACTCACATCCGTTCTGTCCATCCTTCACCGCATCACCGGCGTCGGTCTCGCCGTCGGGACCCTGCTTCTGGTCTGGTGGCTGGTCGCGGCGGCGACGGGCCCGACGGCATTCGACACCGTGCAGAGCTTCATCGGGTCCATCGTGGGCCGGCTCCTGCTGTTGGCGTGGAGCTTTGCGCTCTACTACCACCTGTGCAACGGCATCCGTCACCTGGTCTGGGATGCGGGCAAGGGCTTCGAGCTGGGCACCGCCTACGCATCCGGCTGGCTCGTTGTCATCGCTGCGGCCGTGTTGACGGCGATCAGCTGGGTCGGCGGTTACGCCTCCCTTGGAGGGATCTGATCATGAACATGCGCTCCCCCCTGAGCCGCGCCCGCGGGCTCGGTTCGGCCAAGACCGGCACCGACCACTGGTGGGCCCAGCGACTGACCGCGCTTGCGCTCATTCCCCTGGTCATCTGGTTCGTCGTCTCGATGATCATCGTGACCGGCGCGGACCACGCCGCGGCCGTCGAATTCATCAGCAGCCCGATCAACGCGGTCCTGCTGATTCTCCTGATCGTCGCCACCTTCCACCACGGCCAGCTCGGCCTGCAGGTGGTGATCGAGGACTACATCCATACCAAGTGGCTCGAAGTGGGCCTGATCATCGCGGTCAAGGGCGCGGCCGTGTTCCTCGGCGTCGTGTCCGTTTACGCCGTGATCGCAATCGCGCTGAAGTGAGGACGTAACGATGGCGACCAATGGCGACTACGAGATCATCGACCACGACTATGACGTTATCGTCGTGGGCGCGGGCGGCGCTGGCCTCCGTGCCACGTTCGGAATGGCCAACCAGGGCCTGAAGACGGCCTGCATCTCCAAGGTATTCCCGACCCGTTCACACACGGTGGCAGCACAGGGCGGCATTTCGGCGGCCCTCGGCAACATGGGCCAGGACGACTGGCGCTGGCACATGTACGACACGGTCAAGGGGTCGGACTGGCTCGGCGACCAGGACGCGATCGAGTACATGGTGCGCGAAGCGATCCCGGCGATTATCGAGCTCGAGCATCAGGGCGTGCCGTTCAGCCGCACCGAGGAGGGCAAGATCTATCAGCGCCCGTTCGGCGGCATGACCACGAACTATGGCGAGGGCACGGCCCAGCGCACCTGCGCCGCGGCCGACCGCACGGGCCACGCGATCCTGCACACGCTCTACCAGCAGTCGCTGCGCTACAACGCCGAGTTCTTCATCGAGTATTTCGCCCTCGACCTCATCATGGAGGACGGGCGCTGCCGCGGCGTCATGGCCTGGAACCTCGCCGACGGCACCATTCACCGGTTCCGCGGACATCTCGTCTGCATGGCGACCGGTGGATACGGCCGGGCCTATTTCTCGGCGACCTCCGCCCACACCTGCACGGGTGACGGCAATGCCATGGTCGCGCGCGCAGGCCTGCCACTCGAGGACATGGAATTCGTCCAGTTCCACCCGACCGGCATCTACGGAGCCGGCGCGCTCATCACCGAGGGTTCGCGCGGCGAAGGCGGTTACCTCACCAACTCCGAGGGCGAGCGTTTCATGGAACGCTATGCACCGTCGGCCAAGGACCTGGCCAGCCGCGACGTCGTCAGCCGCTCGATGACCATCGAGATGCGCGAAGGCCGTGGTGTCGGCGACGAGAAGGATCACATCCACCTGCATCTCGAGCATCTCGATCCCGCCGTCCTGGCCCAGCGCCTGCCCGGCATTTCCGAGACGGCGCGCATCTTCGCCGGCGTCGATGTGACCAAGGAGCCGATCCCGGTGCTGCCGACCTGCCACTACAACATGGGCGGCATCCCCACGACCTATCAGGGCCAGGTCCGGACCTGGACCGAAGACGACCCCGAGGCGGTCACGCCCGGCCTGATGGCCATCGGCGAGGCGGCCAGCGTGTCGGTCCACGGCGCCAACCGCCTGGGCTCGAACTCGCTGCTCGATCTGGTCGTGTTCGGGCGCGCGGCAGCGTTGCGCGCGGCGGAGCTGGTAACGCCCGGTGCCGACCACGAGCCCCTTCCGGCGGACGCGGGTGACGAGGCGCTGGCACGGCTCGACAAACTGCGCCACGCCAAGGGCGGCACGCCGACCGCGAAGCTGCGTCTGGAGATGCAGCGCACGATGCAGAACAACTGCGCGGTGTTCCGCACCGGCGAGGTCCTGCAGGAAGGCGCCGACAAGCTCGACGAGCTTTGGGGCGCGCGCGACGACCTGGACGTGTCCGACAGCTCGATGATCTGGAACTCGGACCTCGTGGAGACCCTCGAGCTCGAGAATCTCATGCTCCAGGCCGTGATCACGATGAACGGCGCCAAGGAGCGCGAGGAAAGCCGCGGCGCCCACGCGCGCGAGGATTTCCCCGATCGCAACGACGACGACTGGATGAAGCACACGCTGGCCTGGATCGACGAGAAGGGCAAGGTGGACCTGAAGTACCGTCCGGTTCACCTCCAGACCCTGACCAACGAGGTCCAGACCTTCCCGCCGAAGGAGCGGTCCTACTAGGACCCGCCCGGCGCCGAGGAGATTTGAAGTATGGTTGAGTTTTCGCTTCCGAAGAATTCGAAGGTCACCGAGGGCAAGGAATGGCCCAAGCCCGCGGGTGGCAAGAATGTAAAGGCGTTCAAGATCTACCGGTGGTCGCCGGACAGCGGCGAGACCCCGCGGGTCGACACCTATCATCTCGATCTCGACGATTGCGGACCGATGGTCCTCGACGCGCTGATCAAGATCAAGAACGAGGTCGATCCGACCCTCACCTTCCGGCGCTCGTGCCGTGAGGGTGTGTGCGGCTCGTGCGCGATGAACATCGACGGCACGAACACGCTGGCCTGCACGAAGTATATCGCCGATGCCAAGGGCGACATGCGGATCTATCCGCTGCCCCATCAGTCGGTGATCAAGGACCTTGTACCGGACCAGACCCATTTCTTCGCCCAGTACCGGCAGATCGAGCCCTGGCTCAAGACCGACAGCCAGCCGCCCGAGCGCGAGCGACTGCAGAGCCCGGAAGACCGCGCGAAACTCGACGGCATGTGGGAATGCGTTCTGTGCGCCTGCTGCTCGACCTCTTGTCCGAGCTACTGGTGGAACGAGGACCGCTATCTCGGCCCGGCCATCCTGCTGCAGGCCTATCGCTGGCTGGCCGACAGCCGCGACGAGGCGACGGGCGAGCGGCTCGATCAGCTGGAAGACCCGTTCCGACTCTACCGCTGCCATACGATCATGAATTGCACCCGCACCTGCCCGAAAAGCCTGAACCCGGCGAAGGCGATCGCGGAGATCAAGAAGATGATGGTGGAACGCCGGGTTTGATCTCCCGGCGAAATACGCGTCGTCCGGGCCGGACCGCACGCGCGGTCGCCCGAAAATTGTCGAATTTCGTGACCGCCGCACTCCTGGGTGCGGCGGTTGCCGTTTCAGCGGCCACATCCGCAGCCGCGCATAGCGAGCGCCATCCGGCCGGGCCGGCCAACATGTTCCGGCCGGGCGCCGTGTTCCTCTACTATGACGGCACGACCGACCCGGCCCGGATCGAGGGCCTGAACGCGGCCATCAACACCATGACAGTCCAGAGCGCGGCGGCAGCGGCCACCATCTCGGCAGTTCGTTCGGACATCGAGGAAGGTATCGCGGAGAACGGGCGTGACACGCTCGCACAAACGGTCGTCACGAGCATCGAGGGCACCTTTTCGATCGTGGTCCAGGCGGGATTCCTTCGCGCTCTGGCCCGAACCGACCCGGCCTTCGGACAGATGCTCCAGACCGCGCAGATGAACCTGCATCTGCCGAATGGCGACACCGTCGAGATGCCGGTCCTGATGGCCGCCGCCGCGCACTCGCTCACGGTCGTGGCGGCAGGTGACAAGATGCGCGCCGGCGCACCGGCCCGCGATCTCGCGGGCACCTATGCGATTGCGACAACCGGCACCTGCGCCGTCCCGTCCGGTACGATGACCCTGCGCCAGCAAGACTTCCTGTTTGAAGGCACGCATGGCGAAAGCCTGGTGCTGTTCGGGGCCGTCGGCGACGAACGCATCTATACCGTCTCGAACGAGCAGCGGTATGCACGGATCACGGATGTTCCCGGTCAGGCCCCGGGGATCGAGGTTCCCGACCAGCCGTCAGACCTGTTCGAGGCCGAGCTGCCGGCCGAGGGCGCCCCCTCAGCTTCCGCTCGATCACCCGCGGCACGTGCAGCTTCACCCTGACGAAGGGCGAGTGACGGGGATCGGTTCGGACGCTACTTGACCCGGCGCAGATGAGGCGGTTTGCGTGGCGGCTGTCGCGTACCCGCGCCGCCGCCGCCACCGGTCCCGCGCCGCATGAAGCGGTAGAGGTAGAACACCCCCATTGTGACGATCAGCGCACCGATGAGCCGCAGGCAGGTCTGCGCGATCAGTCCTTCGAGGTCGAGAAGGGACACCCGGCCGAGCGCGACGGCGAAGATCTGTACCGCGAGGCCCCAAAGCACCGCATATTTGAACGCCCGCCAGGTCGTCGTCGCATAGACCCCGAGCCCGATATAGCCCGCCAGCGCAATCGGGTTCGAGGTCAACTCGAGCGCGAGGGTCAGGTAGGCAAGCATCGAATCATCCGGCGGTTGAAATCGGGTCGGAACCTAACGTTAAATGCCGCGCGGGACCAGCCGCCGGCGCGCGCTGGCGGACCCCGACGTTGCCGACGGGAAGACGATCATGGAACTCAGCCAGGACCAGCTTGAACAGTTCGACACGGAGGGCTGGGTGTTCCTGCCCGACGTCTTCAGCCAGGAGGAGATGGACGTCCTCTCCGGCGAGCTTCCGACAATCTTCGCGATGGACCGGGAAGAGGTCTGGCGCGAGAGCAACGGCGAGGCCGTACGCACCGCCTTCGCGGCGCACTATTACAACGAGGCCTTTCGCAGGCTCGGCCGCCATCCGCGCCTGGTCGGACCCGTCATGCAGCTGCTCGACGGGCCGGTTTACATGCACCAGTACAAGATCAACGGAAAGGCGGCCTTCGACGGCGACGTCTGGCAATGGCACCAGGACTACGGAACCTGGGCGCGCGACGACAAGATGCCCGAGGCACGGGCCATGAACATCGCGCTCTTCATCGACGAGGTGAACGAGTTCAACGGTCCGCTCTACCTGATCCCGCGCAGCCACAAGGGGGGCGTCATTGAGGCGGGCCATGACCTGGAGACGACCTCATATCCGCTGTGGACCCTCGACAAGGAGACGGTGGCGCGGCTCGCCGACGAGGGCGGTATGATCGCGCCGAAGGGCAAGCCTGGCTCCGTTCTGCTGTTCCACTCGAACCTGGTACACGCCTCGGCGCCGAACATCAGCCCGTGGGGCCGGGTAATCGTCTATCTGAGCCTGTGCCACGTGGACAATCACATCCGTCAGTTCAAGCGCGCCGAATGGATCGCCCACCGCGACTTCACGCCGATCGAGCCGTTGGACGACGACTGTCTTCTCGAGCTCGCACGCGAGAACGCGGCAGCGGCGGAGTAAGACCTAGTCCGGCATCGGCGTGCGTTCGATCGAATCCTCGATCGGCACATGCAGGGTCGTGCAGAAGGTCCCGACGAGCTGGTAGTAGCCGACCATCACCGTCAGATCGACGAGGCCCTTGTCGCCCAAAGACGCCCGTATCTCCTCGATCAGCGCGTCGTCCACCTTCCCGTTCGTGGCGACAATCCGCGAGAATCGCAGCACCGGCCCGACGGGTGCCGGCAGGTCATCCGCCGCCGGGGTACCGCAGACCGCGCGCATATCATCGGGCATCCGGTGAATGTGATGGGTCCATTCGTACCAGTTGCCGACTTCCTTCGAGACCGTGCAGATGATCATTTCGCGCAAGACCTCGTCGAAGACGCTGTGGAAGCGGACATGCTCGCCGACCGATGCGACGGCCTCGAGCGCGCCCGGACTGTGAGCCATGCGCGCGAAAAGCTCGGCCATGAACTCGAGCTTCCGGGTCTCCATGATGTGGTCGTAGACATCCACGCGCTCGGCGGGAAATGCTTCCCGCGAGACATGCGGCACCCGCGCGTCCTCTTTGTACTCGTCCATGATCCCCTCCCGTGGCGCTTTCGTTGTAAGGTCCGGGCACAAGAATAGCGGGAAACGCGAAGGAACGACGCCATGAACCTGCACGCGATGCTCGGCCGGCGCGCCGAAACTGGAAACCCCGTCCGGGTCGGGCTGATCGGCGCCGGGAAATTCGGGACCATGTACCTCTCCCAGGCCGCCCGCACGCCCGGGATTCACGTCATGGCGATCGCCGACCTCGACCCGGAGCGCGCCCGCGCTGCCTGTGCCCGGGTCGGCGGGCTCGACCCGACGGCGGCGACCTTCGAGGCGGCTCGCACCGGCGGCACCACCCACGTGAGCGACGAATCAATGTCCCTCGTCGCGGCCGACGGCCTCGACGTGGTGATCGACGCGACCGGCAGCCCGGCCGCCGGCATCGCGCACGCGCTCGCGGCCTGCGAGCACGGAAAGCATATCGTCATGGTGAACGTCGAGGCCGACGTCCTGGCGGGCCCGCTGCTGGCCGAGCGCGCGCGCCAGGCCGGAATCGTCTACTCGCTCGCCTATGGAGACCAGCCGGCGCTCATTCACGAACAGGTGGACTGGGCGCGCGCCTGCGGGCTCGATGTCATCGCGGCGGGCAAGGGCACCAAGTATCTCGACGGCTATCACCATGTGACACCCGACGATGTCTGGGGCCATTACGGTCTGACCCCGGAACAGGCCGCGGCCGGCGGCATGAATCCGCAGATGTTCAACTCTTTCCTCGACGGCACCAAGTCGGCCATCGAGATGGCCGCCGTCGCCAACGCGACCGGGCTCACGCCCGCACCCGACGGCCTCGCCTTCCCGCCCTGCGGCGTGCACGACCTGCCGCACGTCATGCGCCCGACCTCAGAGGGCGGCCAGCTGCACCACAAGGGGCAGGTCGAGGTGATCAGCTCGGAGGAGCGCGACGGCCGCCATGTGACGGGCGATCTCCGCTGGGGCGTCTATGTCGTGTTCGAGGCTCCGAGCGAGTATGTCCGCGCCTGTTTCGAGGAATATGGCCTGGTGACCGATGTCTCCGGCAACTATTCGGCACTTTGGAAGCCCTATCACCTGATCGGGCTCGAGCTCGGCATCTCGGTCGCGAGCGCCGCCCTGCGGAACGAGTCCACCGGCGCGCCCACCGGCTTCCGCGGCGACGCCGTCGCGACGGCCAAGCGCGACCTGAAAGCTGGCGAGACGCTCGACGGCGAAGGCGGGTACACGGTCTACGGGAAGCTCATGCCGGCGGCCGACAGCCTCGCGGCGGGCGGGCTGCCGATCGGGCTGGCCCATGGGGTCACGCTGAAAAATCCCGTCGCGGTGAACCAGCCCGTCGGCTGGGCCGACGTCGAGATCGACGAAACCGTCCAGGCTGTCGCGATCCGCCGCGAGATGGAGGCGATGTTCGCCGGCCCGGCCCGCGCCGCAGCCCAGTAGGCAGAACATCCACTTGTCCCGGTTGCGCGGCGCGGCCAGCTGGCCTAGTTAACCGCCGCAATGCCCGACGGTTCGCCCGAGTCCGAAAACCTGACCCCGCTCGACCGCTATCGCTCCATGCGCGAGGCGAACGAGCTGATGCGCGACCCGACCCAGAAGCTCGCGGTCGAAAAGCTGCAGAGCCTGCATCATGCGCTCAAGGGCTACCAGCCGGCCGGCGACAGTTTCCTCGCGGGCTGGAAGGATCGTTTCGGGCTCGGCCGCCGCACCGAGGAACCGCCCATGGGACTGTATCTCTACGGGCCGGTCGGGCGCGGCAAGTCCATGCTGATGGACCTGTTCTTCGACACGGCGCCCGTAGAACGCAAGCGTCGGGTCCATTTCCACGCCTTCATGCTGGAAATCCAGCAACGCCTCAACGAGCTGCGCAAGAAAGAGAAGCGGGTCGACCCGCTCATGCGCGTTGCCGCCGACGTCGCCGACGAATCCTGGCTCCTGTGCTTCGACGAATTCCACGTCGTCAACATCGCCGACGCCATGATCCTCGGGCGCCTGTTCGAGGCCTTCTTCGAACATGGCGTGGTCGTGATCGCGACCTCGAACGTGGCGCCGCGCGACCTCTACAAGGGCGGACTCCAGCGCGACCGGTTCCTGCCGTTCATCGACCTGATCGTTGATAAGCTCGATATCCTCGATATCGGCGCCGGCACCGACTTCCGGCTCGACCGCCTGAAGGGCGAGCCCGTCTGGCACACGCCGATCAGCCGCGCCGCCACGGCGAGCCTCGACGCCGCCTTCGCCACCCTGACCGACAACGCCGAGCCGGCCCCGTTCGAGATCGAGGTGCAGGGGCGCGTCATCCACGCCCACCAGGCCGCGCGCGGGATCGCGCGGTTCACCTTCGACGAGCTGTGCAACAAGCCGCGCGGTGCCTCGGATTTCCTCGCGATCGCGACCCAGTATCACACGGTCATGGTGGACAATATTCCGATCCTCGACGAACGCGAGCGCGATGCCGCAAAACGCTTCGTGGTGCTGATCGATTCGCTCTACGAACACCATGTGAACCTGTTCGCCAGCGCCGACGGCGAGCCGGATCAGCTCTACATGAAGGGCGACACCGCCTTCGAGTTCCAGCGCACCGTCTCCCGCCTGATGGAGATGCAGGCGGAGGACTATCTGAACAGCCCGCACACCCCGTAGTTCCGGCAATGCCGAACCGCGGCCGCGCGCCGATCCGGCGGCACAAATGCCGTGAACCGGCCACGCCTTGAACCACCCCGGATTTCGCGTTACACACCGCGCGCACGGCAACATTCCGACGGCGGAGAACACATCCACATGGCACGCAACAAGATCGCGCTCATCGGCGCAGGCAACATCGGCGGCACCCTCGCCCATCTGGTCGGCCTCAAGGAACTGGGCGACGTCGTCCTGTTCGACATCGTCAAGGGCATGCCGGCCGGCAAGGCGCTCGACCTGGTCGAATCCTCGCCCGTCGAGGGCTTCGATTCCAACATGATCGGCGCCAGCAGCTATTCCGCGATCCGCGGCGCCGACGTGGTGATCGTCACCGCCGGCGTGGCGCGCAAGCCGGGCATGAGCCGCGACGACCTCATCGGCATCAACACCGGCGTCATGGAGTCGGTCGGCGCGGGCATCAAGAAGAACTGCCCCGACGCCTTCGTCATCTGCATCACCAACCCGCTCGACGTGATGGTCGGCATCCTGCGCGAGGCCGCCGGTCTCAAGCCGAACATGTGCGTCGGCATGGCCGGCGTGCTGGACAGCGCGCGGTTCCGTTATTTCCTGGCCGAGGAGTTCAACGTGTCGGTCGAGGACGTCACGGCCTTCGTCCTGGGCGGCCATGGCGACACGATGGTGCCGTCGGTCCGCTATTCGACGGTGGCCGGCATTCCGCTGCCCGATCTCGTGAAGATGAAATGGACCACCCAGAAGCGCGTCGACGAGATCGTCCAGCGCACCCGTTCGGGCGGCGGCGAGATCGTCGAGTTGCTGGGCAACGGTTCGGCCTTCTACGCGCCGGCCTCGTCCGCCATCGCGATGGCAGAGTCCTATCTCAAGGACAAGAAGCGGGTCCTGCCCTGCGCCGCCTATCTGCGTGGCGAATACGGCGTGAAGAACATGTATGTCGGCGTTCCGGTCGTGATCGGCGCGAAGGGCGTCGAGCGGATCGTCGAGATCAAGCTCGACGCGAAGGAACGCGCCGATTTCCGCAAGTCCGTCAAGGCGGTCGAGACGCTGGGCCAGGTCACCAAGCAGCTTCAGCGCGAGTCCCGGAAAAAGGCATCCAAGTAACGCATCACCGTCCGACCCAGGGCCCGGTTGCGCAGTGCAGCATGGGTGCTAAAGTCGGTGCCCGTTAACCATATCGGTCGCAATGGCCCGGGCGCGTGGCGCGGCGGTGCGCGGCAATATTAACCATACGGTAACACGGCACGTTCATCGTCACCGCCGCCGACCCGTTTTGTCTCTCGGAACCAACCGTCTATGAACATCCACGAGTATCAGGCCAAGGGCCTGCTGGCGAAATTCGGTGTCGCGGTCCCGCGCGGCTCCGTCGCCTACACGGCCGATGAAGCCAGCAAGGCTGCCGAGACCCTCGGTGGCTCGATCTGGGTCGTGAAATCCCAGATTCATGCCGGCGGCCGCGGCGCAGGGCATTTCGCCGAAGACCCGGACGGCGGCGGCGGTGTCCGGTTGGCGAAGAGCGATGCGGAAGTCCGCGCCCACGCCGAAGCCATGCTCGGCCAGACCCTCGTGACCAAGCAGACCGGCCCGGAAGGCAAAGAGGTCAAGCGCATCTATATCGAGGAAGGCTGCGATATCGCCCGCGAGCTCTATCTGAGCCTCCTCGTCGACCGCGAGACATCACGGATCGTGATCGTCGCCTCGACCGAGGGCGGCATGGACATCGAGACGGTGGCGGAAGAAACCCCGGAGAAGATCGCCCAGGTCACGATCGATCCGGCGACGGGGATTATGCCGTTCCACACCCGCGAGGTCGCCTTCGGGCTCGGCCTCGAGGGAAACCAGATCAAGAGCGCCGCCAAGTTCCTGACGGCCATGTATGACGCGTTTCTCGAGCTCGACGCTTCGATGGTCGAGATCAACCCGCTTGTCGTGACCGGCGCGGGCGACGTGATCGCGCTCGACGCGAAGATGAACTTCGACGACAACGCCCTCTACCGCCAGCCCGACGTCGAGGCGCTGCGCGACGAGGACGAGGAAGACCCGATGGAGCTCGAGGCCTCCAAGCACGAGCTCAACTACATCAAGCTCGACGGCTCGATCGGCTGCATGGTGAACGGTGCCGGCCTGGCCATGGCGACGATGGACATCGTGAAGCTCCACGGCAGCTCGCCCGCCAACTTCCTCGATGTCGGCGGCGGCGCGACCAAGGAGCGGGTCACCGCCGCGTTCAAGATCATCCTGTCGGACCCGAATGTCGAAGGCATCCTGGTCAACATCTTCGGCGGAATCATGCGTTGCGACGTCATCGCCGAGGGCATCGTCGCCGCGGCGCGGGAGGTCTCGCTGCATGTACCGCTGGTGGTCCGCCTCGAAGGCACAAATGTCGATCTCGGCAAGAAGATCCTCGCCGAGTCGGGGCTCCCGATCGTCTCGGCAGACGATCTCGGCGACGCCGCCGAAAAAATCGTGAACGCCGTGAAGGAGGCAGCCTGACGCCATGTCCGTACTCGTCGGCAAAGATACAAAGGTCATCTGCCAGGGCTTCACCGGAGCCCAGGGCACATTTCACTCCGAACAGGCGATCGCCTACGGCACCCAGATGGTCGGGGGCGTCACCCCGGGCAAGGGCGGCACCACCCATCTCGACCTGCCGGTCTTCGACACGGTCGACGATGCGGTCGGCGCGACCGGTGCGAATGCGTCCGTGATCTACGTCCCGCCGCCGTTCGCCGGCGACGCGATCCTGGAAGCGATCGACGCGGGCGTCGAGCTCGTGGTCTGCATCACAGAGGGCATTCCCGTCCTCGACATGGTGAAGGTCAAGCGCGCGCTCAGCGGATCGAACACCCGACTCATCGGCCCGAACTGCCCCGGAATCATCACGCCGGACGAATGCAAGATCGGGATCATGCCCGGCCACATCCATCAGCGCGGCAACATCGGCATCGTCTCGCGATCCGGCACGCTGACCTACGAGGCCGTCGCTCAAACCACCGCCGTCGGGCTGGGACAGACCACCTGCATCGGCATCGGCGGCGATCCGGTCAACGGCACGAACTTCATCGACTGTCTGGAGATGTTCCTCGACGACGACGAGACCGAGGGCATCATCATGATCGGCGAGATCGGCGGTTCGGCCGAGGAAGACGCCGCGGACTTCCTGAAATCTTCCAAAATCAAAAAACCGGTCGCCGGGTTCATCGCCGGCGTTACGGCGCCACCCGGGAAGCGCATGGGCCATGCCGGCGCCATCATCTCGGGCGGCAAGGGCACCGCGGACGCGAAAATGGACGCGATGAAATCCGCGGGCATTCTGGTGGCGGAGTCGCCCTCGGCGCTCGGCACCACGATGATGAAGGCAATGAAGGGCTAGGTAGGTCATCGAATTGTCGGTGTGGGGGGCGCCGGCTCGTTGCAACCAGGGACCGCAGCCTCGGACCGCGGCTAGGACATGAACAGCTATATCGGCCACACGTCGTTTCTGAACGGCGCCAACGCGACCTTCGTCGCCGAGCTATACGCGAACTATCTCGATCAGCCCCAGAGCGTTGACCCCGAATGGGGTGAATTCTTCGCGACTCTCCACGACGATGCGCGCGCATTGCTGGAGGACCTTCGCGGCGCCAGCTGGGCCCCGCGCGACGCGCGCGTGATCGGCGAGACCAATGGCGCGATCGGCCGTACAAACGGCGCGCGCGCCGGCCATGCCGACGCCTCCCGGAACGGCGCCCCGCTGAAGGGCGCGCCCCTCTCCTACGGTGCCGGCGGCGATTCCCAGGCCTCGCCCGACCAGGTCCGCCGCGCGACCCTCGATTCCATCCGCGCGCTCATGCTGATCCGCGCCTATCGCGTGCGCGGCCATCTCGAGGCGAGCCTCGATCCGCTCGGCCTGCTCAAGCCCGATGCGCACCCGGAACTCGACCCGCGCACCTACGGGTTCGCGGAGTCCGACCTCGATCGCCCGATCTTCATCAACTATGTGCTCGGCCTCGAAACCGCGACGATGCGCCAGATCATCGACGTCGTGCGCGAGACCTACTGCGGCAACATCGGTGTGGAGTTCATGCACATCCAGGGCCCGGAGGAGAAGGCCTGGATCCAGGAACGCATCGAGGGAATTCGCAACCACACGGAGTTCACCGAGCAGGGGAAGCAGGCGATCCTGGGGGCGCTGACCCGCGCCGAGATCTTCGAGCAGTTCCTCGACAAGAAGTACACCGGCGCGAAGCGCTTCGGCCTCGAGGGCGGCGAGTCCCTGATCCCGGCGCTCGAGCAGCTTGTGAAGCGTGGTGGCCAGCTCGGCCTGCGCGAACTCGTGATCGGCATGCCCCATCGCGGGCGCCTCAACGTGCTCGCCAACTTCATGGACAAGCCGTTCCGCGCCATGTTCTCGGAGTTCGAGGGCAACTCGCCCAACCCCGACGACGTCATGGGCTCGGGAGACGTGAAGTATCACCTCGGCACCTCGTCGGACCGCTCGTTCGACGGCAACAACGTCCACCTGTCACTGACGCCGAACCCGAGCCATCTCGAGGCGGTGAACACCGTCGTCCTCGGCAAGGTCCGCGCGAAACAGCAACTGCGCAGCGACACCGAGCGCGACAAGGTGATGGGCCTCCTCATGCATGGCGACGCCGCCTTCGCCGGCCAGGGCCTGGTCGCGGAAACCCTCGACCTGTCGCAGCTTCGCGGCTATCGCACCGGCGGCACCTTCCACCTGATCGTCAACAACCAGATCGGGTTCACCACCAACCCGACCGCAGCACGGTCTTCGCCCTACTCGTCGGACGTGGCAAAGATGATCCAGTCGCCGATTTTCCATGTGAATGGAGACGACCCGGAATCCGCCGTCCATGTCGCGCGCATCGCGACCGAATACCGCTACCGGTTCAAGGCCGATGTGGTGATGGACCTCTGGGGCTATCGGCGCGCCGGCCACAACGAGTCCGACGAACCTGCCTTTACCCAGCCGCGCATGTACCAGTCGATCTCCGAGCAGCCGACCACGCGGGCGCTCTACGCCAAGCAGCTCGAGGATGAAGGCGTCATCAAGCCCGGCGACGGCGACCGGATGGTCGAGGAGTTCCAGGCGCATCTGGAACAGGAGTTCGAGGCCGCCAAGAGTTACCGGCCGAACAAGGCGGACTGGCTCGAGGGCCGCTGGGCCAATCTCGGCATGGCCGAGGGCGACGAACGGCGCGGCGAGACGGCCGTCGAGGAAGACCTGTTGAAGGAAGTCGGGCACGCCATCTCGGAACCGCCCCAGGGTCTGGAACTGAACTCGAAGATCCTGCGCCAGCTCAAGAGCAAGCGGAAGATGATCGAAACGGGCGGGGGCATCGACTGGGCGACCGGCGAGGCGCTGGCCTTCGGCACCCTCCTGTGCGAATCCACCCCGGTCCGCCTGTCCGGCGAGGATGTCGGGCGCGGCACCTTCTCCCAGCGCCACGCGGTGCTCGTCGACCAGGGGCATGAGGAGAAGTATCTCCCGCTTGCCAACATCCGCTACGGCCAGGCGCCAATCGAGGTCATCGACAGTCCCCTGTCCGAGTTCGGGGTCCTCGGGTTCGAGTATGGCTACAGCCAGGCCGAGCCCCACGCCCTTGTCCTGTGGGAGGCGCAGTTCGGCGATTTCGCGAACGGCGCGCAGGTGATCATCGACCAGTTCATCGCCTCGGGCGAGTCCAAGTGGCTGCGCATGTCGGGGCTGGTGATGCTGCTGCCGCACGGCTTCGAGGGCCAGGGTCCGGAGCACTCGTCGGCCCGCCTGGAACGCTATCTGCAGCTGTGCGGCGAAGACAACATGCAGGTGTGCAACATCACGACGCCCGCGAACTACTTCCACGCACTGCGCCGCCAGATACGGCGGAATTTCCGCAAGCCGCTGATCGTGATGACCCCGAAGTCCCTTCTGCGGCACAAGCTGTGCGTGTCGAGTCTCGAGGAATTCGGCGCTGGCACCAGCTTCCACCGGGTCCTGCACGACAACGAGAAGCTATGCGACGACAAGGATGTGAAGCGCGTCGTGCTGTGCTCGGGCAAGGTCTATTACGACCTGTTCGAGGAACGCGCGAAGCGCGGCATCGACAACGTCTTCTTCCTGCGGCTCGAGCAGCTCTACCCCTTCCCGCGCAAGGCGCTGGTCGAGGAGCTGTCGCGCTTCAAGCATGCCGAGATCGTGTGGTGCCAGGAAGAACCCGAGAACATGGGCAGCTGGACCTTCGTCGATCGCCGGCTGGAGTCCGTCCTCGAGGAGATTGGTGCCGACCACACAAGGCCGCGCTATGTCGGTCGCGTCGAGGCGGCCTCTCCCGCCACGGGAAGTGCCGCGCGGCATCGCCGCGAACAGGAAAAACTGGTCGACGAAGCGCTCACGCTCTGAGCCCGGCGGCCGCAACAGGGATTCGACAATGGCTATCGAGATCAAAGTGCCCGACATGGGTGAGTCCGTCACGGAGGGCAACATCGCGCGCTGGTTCAAGGCCGTGGGCGAGGCTGTCGCCGCGGACGAGCCATTGGTCGAGATCGAGACGGACAAGGTCACGGTCGAAGTGCCGTCGCCGGGCGCCGGTGTGCTCGCGGAGATCGGTGCCGACGAGGGTGCGGATGTCGAGGTCGGCACCGTGATCGGCGCCATCGACGAGACCGCCACGGCCGCCGCCAAACCGGCTGCAACATCCGACAACGAAGCGCCGACGGAGAGTTCCGCAGAGCCGGCCGAAACGCCGGCGGCCGTACCCGCCTCGGGCGACAGCATGGACGTCACGGTGCCCGAGCTCGGCGAATCGGTGACCGAGGGCACGGTCGGCCGCTGGCTGAAACAGGTCGGCGAGAGCTTCGCTGCCGACGAACCCCTCGTCGAGATCGAGACAGACAAGGTCACAGCCGAACTGCCGGCACCTGCCGCCGGCACGTTGATCGAGATCGTCGCCGACGAAGGGGTCGATGTCGAGGTGGGCGCGATCGTCGGGCGGATCACCACGGGCGACGCACCGGCTGTACCGGCGCCCGCCGCGCCGGAGACACCGGCCGCCAGCGAGGTGCCGGAAGCCCCCGCCGCCAGCGCCAACACCGAGCATCCGCTGTCGCCGGCGGTCCGGAAGCTGGTGGACGAGCACGGGCTCGACCCCGCGGCCATTCCCGCCACCGGCCGCGACGGCCGCATCACCAAGGGTGACGTGATGCGTTATCTCGACAGCCGCGATGCGGGCGGTGCCCCGGCCGCGCCTGCTGCACCCGCGGCACCCGCCGCGCCGGCTTTTGTCTCGGCGGACAACCTGCCGGAACGGACCGAGGATCCGCGCGGCGAGGAACGTGTGCGCATGTCCAAGCTGCGCCAGACCGTCGCGACCCGCCTCAAACAGGCGCAGAACACGGCGGCCATGCTCACGACCTTCAACGAGGTCGACATGCAGGGCGTGATCGACCTGCGGGCGCGCTACCGCGACGATTTCGAGAAGAAGCACGGCGTCAAGCTCGGCTTCATGAGCATCTTCGTGAAGGCCGCGATCAATGCGCTCAAGGAGCTGCCGTCGGTGAACGCGGAGATCCATGGCGACGAGATCATCTATCGCAACTACTACGACATCGGCATCGCGGTCGGTGGCGAACAGGGGCTGGTCGTTCCGGTCCTGCGCGATGCCGACAAGCAGAGCTTCGCCCAGATCGAGAGCCGGATCGCCGACTTCGGGCAGCGCGCGCGCGACGGCAAGCTGACCATGAAGGAACTCACCGGCGGCACCTTCACGATCACCAATGGCGGCATCTTCGGATCGATGCTCTCGACCCCGATTCTCAACCCACCGCAGTCGGGCATTCTCGGCATGCACAACATCGTCAAGCGACCGGTCGTGGTCGACGACGAGATCGTCATCCGGCCGATGATGTATCTGGCGCTGAGCTACGACCACCGCATCATCGACGGCCGCGAGGCGGTCACCTTCCTGGTCCGGATCAAACAGGCGATCGAGGATCCGGAGCGGCTTCTCATCGAGGTGTAGAACCCCATGGCAGACGACCAGACCTTCGACCTCGTGGTCATCGGCGCCGGCCCCGGCGGTTATGTGGCCGCCATCCGCGCCGCACAGCTCGGCCTCAATGTTGCCTGCGTCGAGAAGCGTTCGACCCTCGGCGGCACCTGTCTGAACGTCGGATGCATCCCATCCAAGGCGCTCCTCCAGTCGTCCGAGCACTACACCCATGCCCGGCACGGGCTCGGCGCCCATGGCGTCAAAGTCGGCAAGGTCTCGTTCGATCTCGACGCAATGATGGCGCACAAGGACAAGGTGGTGGAGGACAACACCAAGGGCGTCGAGTTCCTGTTCAAGAAAAATAAGGTCACGTCCGTGTTCGGCACCGCAGAGATCAGGAGCGCCCGGGAAGTCATCGTGACGTCCGATGACGGCGCGACCCGGATGCTCAAGACCCGGAATGTCCTGATCGCGACCGGCTCGGACTCGGCCCCCCTGCCCGGCGTCGAGATCGACGAGAAGCGTATCGTCAGCTCCACGGGAGCCCTCGCGCTCGAAAGCGTACCGAAGCATCTGGTGGTGATCGGCGGCGGCTATATCGGCCTCGAGATGGGGTCCGTCTGGGCCCGTCTGGGCGCCGACGTCACGGTGGTGGAGTTCCTCGACCGCATTACGCCCGGCATGGACGGCGAGATTGCCAAGACATTCCAACGCATCCTCAAGAAACAGGGGATGACCTTCCGCCTCGGCACCAAGGTCACCGGCGCGGAAAGCCTGAAGACCAAGGTCAAGCTCACCGTCGAGCCGGCCCAGGGTGGCGACAGCGAGGTAATCGACTGCGACACCGTGCTGGTCGCGATCGGTCGACGCCCCTACACCGACGGCCTTGGCCTGGAAGCCGCCGGTGTCAATACGGATGATCGGGGATTCATCGAAATCGACGCGGATTTCCAGACGAACGTCGAAGGCATTTTCGCCATCGGCGACTGCGTGCCGGGCCCGATGCTGGCGCACAAGGCCGAGGATGAGGGCGTCGCGGCGGCCGAAATCATCGCCGGTGAGACCGGACATGTGAACTACGATGCCATTCCCGGGATCGTCTACACCTGGCCGGAAGTCGCGGCAGTCGGCAAGACCGAGGAACAGCTGAAGGACGACGGGATCGACTACGCCGTCGGCACCTTCCCGTTCTCCGCCAACGGCCGGGCCCGGGCGGCAAACGAGACGGACGGCTTCGTGAAGATTCTGTCAGATGCGAAAACCGACCGTATTCTCGGCGCCCATATCATCGGGCCCGACGCCGGCACCCTGATCCACGAAATCGTGGTCGCGATGGAATTCGGCGCCTCCGCGGAGGATATCGCCCGCACCTGTCACGGACACCCCACCCTGGCAGAAGCCGTTAAGGAAGCCGCGCTCGCCGTCGGCGGCCGCACGATCCACATCTAGAGTTCGCCGGCGTTTCAGCCGGTCGCCAGATTCTCGGTGAAGGCCGCCGCCAGCTCGCTCAGGTCGAGTGGCTTGCGCAGCAGGACCGTCGCGCCGGCATCGAGCGCCTCCGCCTCCGCCTCGCGCAACACCTGTCCCGTGACCACGATGATCGGCAGATCGCCGTCCTCTGACCGGATAGCCTGAATCAGCTCCACGCCGTCGCCGTCGGGCATTCGCAAATCCGTGACGATCAGGTCGGCCGGATCCTCCCGGTGCAGGGCCAGTGCACTGCGCCCGCTGCCGGCCGTGCTGGTGCGCACGCCCGGTTTCTCGAGAAACTTCGCGATCTGCTCCGCAGCGAGCGGCTCATCGTCGACAACAAGGATATGTGAACTCGTCATGGCCCTATTCTAGTTCGTTCGCCGTGTCGGATGCACCCGTGCCGTCCGTCGGCATGATCCGGGGAAGTTCGATGCGGAAAGCGGCACCACCGTCCAGATTCTCGGCCACCAGAGAACCGTTCATGCCCGCAACGATGCCATAGGAAATGGAAAGGCCCAGCCCGGTCCCCGCACCGGGTTCCTTGGTCGTGAAGAAAGGTTCGAATACGCGGTCGAGATCCGCATCGGGAATGCCCGTCCCATCGTCGCGCACCGCGACGCTCACGATTTCGCGCGCGGGATCGTCCACCACACTCACTTGGACTATGCCGGCACGGTCGGACGACACAATTTCGTCATGCGCATCTTCGACGGCGTCGCGGGCATTGATCACAAGGTTGATGATGACCTGTTCGAAACGGGACGGTTCTCCGAACACCCGGCCGCAGGTATCGGGCAACGCAAGGTCGAGCGTCAGCCCCCGCTGATCGAACTCCGGGCGCAGCCAGTCGACCGCCTGTGCGACCGATTGCGCCGGGTCGAACGCAATCTTGCGCCCGTAATCGTCGCGGCTGAAGATCCGCATGCTCTGAATGATCTCGGCCATGCGGTCGGTCTGACCGGCAACAATCTCGAGCTGGTCGCGGATCATGTCACCATCCGGCATCGCGTCGTCATTCCGCACCTTGCCGCGTGTCCGCTCCGTGGCCATCCGAATGATATTCAGGGGCTGGTTCAGCTCGTGGACGACGCCGGCCGCCATTTCGCCCAGCAGCGCGAGCTTGCTCGACTGCGCAAGCTGCCGGTCCTTCTCGGCCAGCTGGCGATCGTGATCCGCGATCCCGCGCGCGGTCTTCAGCACCTGGCCGACGAACAACAGGCTCAGCAACAAGACGGCAAGAATCCCCAACGCCCACCAGATACGAAGCGATGCGATGAGTTCCGCACCCGGCCGTGGCGCGTTCCAGGTCAGCCAGACAACCGGTGCGCTGCCAGGCGCCCGCAGCACGATAGACGGCATTCGCAATGCTTCTGCGGGCGGCGCTTCCACAAAGGCCAGCCCGTCGATCAGAAATTCCCGCGAGATCCCGTCGAGAAATTCATCCGACAGATGCTGCGCATAGACGAGAACGTGGCGCGTGTGCCGTTCGGTCTGTTCGCCGACCGGATTTTCGAGCGTGATCGCACTCGCCGCGACCAGATGCAGCTCGCCGTTCCGCCTGAAATAGCCGGCGACAGGTTCCGGCTCGAACATCGACGACGCACGCGTCCGCGCAATCAGTATGTCTAGCCTGGGGCCGAAATATTCACGGGCATCCTAGATCGCGGGCACGCCATGGACATATGCGATTTTGGTCGTATCGTCCGGCGCGACCACAAAGGTTTCCGAGACGCCGTAAACCTCGGCGGCGTACGTCCCGATATTGTTGTCCGCCCAGTCCTTGTTCAGGTTCGAGACGACATTCTCGACCGTCAGGTCCCACCAGCTGTTGTCATAAACGAGGGTGTTGAGGTCCTCTTCGAAGCCGGCGATGAGCGAACGCACCAGTGTCCTCGAACTCTCGGCGGCGATCCGGTCCTGGCCGCGCGCGGACAGGTTTATGACGACCGCCGCCGAAACGGCAACGAACAGCACGGCCAGCACAAAGGGCGTTACGAGCGGCCACAAGACCCGGGCTTCGAGGCGGCGCGGCGCGGAATCTGATTCGGACATACGTGTTACCGGAATCCCAAGACCCCAGCACGCTACCGCCGGTCACCGGCGCTTGCAAACGAAGCCGCGTGCGAATTCGCCGGGATCGATGTTACGGTCCCGCTTCCTCGCTCCCCCGGAGCGATCAGCGCCTTCAAAAGGGGACTCTCGCCGTTCGATGGTCGGTTTCACCCGCAGTTTCGCCCGGCGCCTGGGCTTCGACATTTCACCGTTTCCCGGTGGCGCGACGCATTGGCGCCGGATCGTTGCGCTCCTCGACGATCACGGGATCGATTGCCTGTTCGATGTCGGGGCGAATGTCGGCCAGTGCGCACGCGCCATCCGGTCGAACGGCTACGCCGGCCGGATCGTGTCGTTCGAACCGTTGTCGGCGGCGCACGCCGAGGTTTCGGCGCGCGCGGCAGCCGATCCGAACTGGCAGGTCGCCGACCGCGTCGCCCTCGGCGCCGCTCCGGGCGAGACCGAGATCAACATCTCGGGCGAGTCCGATATGAGCTCGATCCGCCAACTCGATGCGACCGCGCGGACGCGGCTGGCCAGTTCACGCACAACCGGCCGCGAGACCGTCGCGGTCACAACCGTCGCCGCTGCCCTGGCAGCGCACGCGTCGCCCGAGGACCGCGTCTTCGTGAAATCGGACACCCAGGGCTATGAGGATCGGCTCCTCGACGGCATCGGGTCCGCGTGGGACCGCGTCGCCGGCATCCAGCTCGAGCTGTCGCTGCAACCGATCTACGAAGACCAGCCGGATCATCTGCCGCTTCTCGAACGGCTTGCCGAACAGGGGTTGCGGCCGCATCTGGTCATTCCCGGCTACTGGAGCCGGCACTATGGGCGAATGCTCGAATACGACGTCGTGTGTTTCCGCGATCGCGACTGAGCGTGCGCGATCAGCGCTTCCGCGCACGTGGATGCGCCTTACTGTAAACGTCCAGCAAGCGCGCGCTGTCCACGTCGGTGTAACGCTGGGTCGTGGACAGGGACGCATGCCCGAGCAGTTCCTGGATCGCACGCAGATCTCCGCCCGCCGCGAGCAGATGCGTCGCGAACGAGTGACGCATCGCATGAGGCGTCGTCTCCCGCGGCAGCCCGAGCGCCAGACGCAGGTCCTGGACCCGCTTCTGCACCGCCCGCGGCCCGAGCCGGCCGCCACGCACGCCAACGAACAACGGACCGTCGGGCCGCAACACATGAGGGCACCCGTCGATATATGTTTCGAGCGCCTCCGTAACAGCGGGCAGCACCGGCACCATGCGGGTTTTCCCGCCCTTGCCCGTGACCGTCAGGCTGCCATCCCCGGGCATCTCGCGCAGATCGAGGGCGAGCGCCTCGGAGATCCGAAGGCCGCAACCGTAGAGCAGCAGGATGACAGCGGCGTCGCGCGCACGCACCCACGACGGGGTTGAATCCCCGCCCGGCTCCATTGCGGCCAGGAAATCGTCGGTCTCGCGCCGGCTCAGTGCTTTCGGCAGCGCCTGCGGCAATCTGGGTCCGCGCACCGCACCGAGCGCCGGATTCTGCCCGTGCCCTTCACGCTCAAGATAGCGATAGAACATGCGCACCGCAGACAGCGCGCGCGCCGTCGAACTGCGAGCCAATCCCTCTGCGCTGCGCATCGCCAGCCATGCACGAAAATCGCCCGGCTTCAGGGCAAGCAGCGTCTCTAGTCCTACCGCCTCGCCGCAATGCTCGGACAGGAAGACGATGAAGCCGGCGATATCGCAAAGATAGGCCGACAGGGTGTTGTCGGATGCGCGCCGCTCGGCCTGCAACGCGGACTGCCAGGACGATAACGCCGCGTCCAGGTCCGGTGTGACCGGAAGCGAGGAGACGTTGGGAGCCTTCAGCGCGGCAGGTCGAGCCATGTGCGGATGCAATGTTCCATGATCGCCGCGAGGAACACGAGAAGTTCCGACCCCTGGCCCGGATGGAACCGTGCGGGCTCCCGGCTCCCGAGAGCCAGCAGGGCAACCGGGGCATCCTCGCGCACCGTCAGCCGCAAGAGGGCCTCGGACCGGACAAGCCCGGCCGCCTCGCCATAGATTCGTCGGTCACCCTCGATGGTGTCCCGGAGCGTCACGGCGCGCGACGTGTCCACGATCCGGTCGATGGTGCCGATCGGCACGACGCGCACCCCCTGGTTGCTGGTCGGCGCAACGGTGCCGCCCTCCAGGCAAAGCGCTGCGGCATCCACATGCAAAAGGCCGACAAGATCGATGGTCAGGATCTCGATCAGGTGATCGAGCGAGCGCGCCTTGAGCAGCGCCACGACCGCTGCGTGGATGCGATTCTGGCTCTGCAGGTTGGCGCGGCTGGCGTCGATCAGGTCGGAGCTCTGCGCATGCTGTTTTGCAAGCTCGTCGCGCATCCGCGCGAGCATCGCGTCCTGCAGATCGACCACCTCACCGCCGGCGGGGTCGGCATCCTCGAACGCGCGCTCGGGTGCCTCGAGGACCGACAGAAGCTCCGGGTGACGCTTCAGGAAGTCCGGATGCGCTTCCAGGAACTCCGCGACCTGCGCCTCGCCGATCTCGGCCGACGCCGGTGCATCGGGACGGGGCGCCTTGCTGCTCACGGGCGTACGCGCCCGGTGCGGGCCGCCATTCGGCTATTCCGCGGCATTCTTGCGCTCACTCGCCTGCTCCAGGATTGACTGCCCCGTCGCCTCCCAGTCCTTCAGGAAGGCGGCGAGCCCCTTGTCGGTGAGCGGGTGCTGGTAGAGTTGCCGCAGGACTGCCGGCGGCAGGGTCGCGACATGCGCTCCGGCCATCGCCGATTCGACGACATGGGCCGGGCCACGGATGGAGGCGACCAGCACCTCCGTCTCGAAGGCGTCATACTGGGAATAGATCTCGACGATGTCTTCGATCAGGTCGAGCCCGCGCAATCCCATGTCGTCGAGACGTCCGACGAAGGGCGAGATGAACGTCGCGCCGGCCTTCGCCGCGAGCACCGCCTGCGCGGCAGAAAAGCAGAGCGTGACATTGACCATGATGTCCCGGTCGCGCAGCGCCTTGCAGGTCTTCAGGCTGGCGGGCGTGAGCGGAACCTTGATCGCGACATTGGGCGCGATCGCTGCAAGCACATCGGCCTCGGCCATCATGTCCTCGTGCTCGGTCGCGGTGACTTCCGCGCTCACCGGACCGGGAACGACGTCGCAGATCTCGGCGATCACATCGAGCATATTGCGCCCGGACTTGGCGATCAGGGAGGGATTGGTGGTCACCCCGTCCACCAGGCCGCTGTCGGCCAGATCGCGTATCTCCGCCAGATCGGCGGTGTCCACAAAAAACTTCATTCCCCGAATTCCTTCTTCCGCGTCGTGTTTGCGATGCGCCAGGAACTGATCCCGCGGCCGCCTGCGCCATGCGTTGGCCGTCCGCGAGTCGCCGACTAAAGTGTACCCGATGCCCCCGAGCGACACCACCGCACCCGCATGCGCCGACGCAACCAAGGCCGCCGCCGACACCGTCGGCGTGTTGCTGCCCCTGCCCGTCGCCGGCCCCTACGACTATCGGGTGCCCGAAGGCATGCATCTCGAGCCGGGCGACTTCGTGCACGCGCCGCTCGGATCGCGCGAACTCGTGGGCGTCGTCTGGGGCGACGCGGCCGGCGATGTCGACGAGTCGAAACTGCGGCCCGTCTCCGGGCGCATCGAGACCCGGCCGTTCCCGGAGGAACTGCGCCGTTTCGTCGACTGGGTCGCGGCCTACACGCTGAGCGCTCCCGGCGCCGTCTTGCGGATGGCCCTGCGCTCGCCCGATGCCCTCCTGCCGCCGAAACCCGTTGTCGCCTACCGCGCCGGCGATCCACCCGACGGCCTGCGCATGACACCGGCACGATCGCGCGTCCTCGACCTGCTGCGCGACGGGCCGCCGATGACAGCGCGCGACCTGGCCACCGAGGCCGGCGTCTCGCAGGGCGTCGTCAAGGGGCTCGCCGACGCAGGCGCCCTGGCGCGGGTCGATCTCGCCCCGCCGCCCCTGTTCGGTGACCCGGATCCGGAGCGACCGGGCCTGCCGCTTTCCGACGACCAGGCACGGGCCGCGGAGCAGCTGCGTTCCGACGTCGCTGCGGACTGTTTCTCTGTCACCCTCCTCGACGGGGTGACCGGGTCGGGCAAGACGGAGGTGTATTTCGAGGCGATTGCCGCCGCGCTCCACGCCGGCAACCAGGTGCTGGTGCTGGTCCCCGAGATCGCCCTGACCCCGCAATGGCTCGACCGTTTCGCACAGCGCTTCGGGGTCGAACCCGCGGTCTGGCACTCCGACCTCGGGCAGATGCGCCGGCGGAAGACGTGGCGCGCCGTGGCCGACGGGGCGGCCCGCGTCGTCGTTGGCGCGCGCTCGGCCCTGTTCCTGCCGTTTCCGGAGCTCGGGCTGATCGTCGTGGACGAGGAACACGAGTCCGCCTTCAAGCAGGAAGACGGTGTGGCCTATCACGGCCGCGACATGGCCATCGTCCGCGCGCGGATCGCGGACTGTCCGGCGATCGTCGCCTCCGCCACCCCATCGCTCGAAACCCGGGTGAATGTCGAGCGCGCCCGCTACCGGTCGATCGTCCTGCCCAAACGCTTCGGCCCCGCGTCCCTGCCCGCGATCGAGACAATCGACATGCGGGCGGCCGACCTGCGCGCCGACCGCTTCCTCTCGGATCCGCTGGTCGCCGCGATCGAGGCGAACATGGCCGACGGCGAACAATCGCTCCTGTTCCTGAACCGCCGCGGGTATGCCCCCCTCACCCTGTGCCGAACCTGCGGGCATCGCTTCGCATGCCCGAGTTGCAGCGCGTGGCTGACCGAACACCGGTTCCGCAAGCGGCTGCAATGCCATCACTGCGGCTACGAGGAACCCGCGCCGGTAAACTGCCCGTCGTGCGACAAGACGGAAACGCTCGTCGCGTGCGGGCCAGGCGTCGAACGTATCGCAGAGGAGGTGATCGCGCGGCTTCCCGATGCACGGGTCGAGATCATGACCAGCGACACCATGCGCGGCCCCGAGACGGCACAAAGACTCGTCCGGGCGGTCGAGAATCACGAGATCGATCTCCTGATCGGGACCCAGATGGTCGCAAAGGGACACCATTTCCCCAACCTGACGCTCGTGGGGATCATCGATGCGGATCTGGGGCTCGCGGGCGGCGACCTGCGCGCCGCCGAGCGCACCTACCAGGTGCTGCAGCAGGTCGCCGGGCGCGCCGGACGCGCCGAACGGCCGGGCCGGGTGCTGATCCAGACCTTTCAGCCCGAGCATCCGGTCATGAAGGCCCTGGCGTCAGGCGACCGCGATGGGTTCATGGCTCTCGAAAGCGAAGCACGGCGGGCCGGCGCATGGCCGCCCTTCGGACGCCTCGCGGCCGTCATCGTGTCGAGCCGCGATCCCGATGTGGCCGACGGGGTTTCGCGCGCACTCGCGCGATGCGCGCCCGACACCGACGGCGTAAGGGTGTTGGGGCCGGCGCCCGCGCCGCTCGCACTCCTGCGTGGCCGGCACCGTCGGCGCCTGCTGCTGAAGGCATCCCTGGATTCCCCGATCCAGGGGCTGGTCCGCCACTGGCTGTCGCAGGTGAATGTGCCCTCCAACGCCCGCGTTCGGGTGGACATCGACCCCTACAGCTTCCTCTAGTCGGTCGGCCGTCAATCCCGACCGTCCGCGCATGTGACGAAACGACGCCGCCGCGAAGCGCTGAAAAACCGGCGATTTTCCATAGTTTTTGCGCTGCGGTACGCTTGCCAGCCCCAAAGCCGTATGCTACCAAGCGCCTGCCTTTCCCAAGGGTCGAGGCCCGTCGGGCGGCAGCCGAAAAATATCTTTCGATATCAATCGGTTACACATAAATCGCGCAAGCAAAAACAGGCTCCGGGGGGGCAGTCGCAGGTGGCGGCGGATACAAGTGTTGTCGGCGATATCGCGGAACGGTACGGGCTCGCGCTTTACGAGCTCGCCGACGAGGCCAAGAGTCTCGACGAGGTGGCAGCGGATCTGACCGATCTGAAACAGCTGATTGCGGACAGCGACGAGCTGACCAAACTCCTGCGTTCCCCCCTGATCGATCGCGAGGACAAGTCCCGCGCGATGACGGCGATCATGGAGAAGGGCGGCGCGGGCGAACTGACTCGTCGGTTCGTGGGGGTCGTGGCGGGCAACAATCGTCTCTTCGCCCTCGATGCGATGATCACGGCCTATCTGGCCGAGCTCGCGCGCCGGCGCGGCGAGATCACGGCCGAGGTCACCTCGGCCCGCGCGCTGAACGATGAACAACTGCAGCAGCTGACCGAAAGCCTGCGTGCAAAACTGGGTGGAAAAATTGCCGTCGATCCGAAAGTGGACCCCTCGCTCATTGGCGGGCTGGTGGTCCGGGTCGGATCGCGGATGATCGATGCATCGCTGAAGACCAAGCTTCAGCGCCTGCAATACGCCATGAAGGGAGCGTAGAGGATGGAAATTCGTGCCGCGGAAATTTCGGCGATCCTGAAGGATCAGATCGCCAATTTCGATGCCGAGGCCGACGTCTCTGAGGTTGGTCAGGTCCTGTCTGTCGGCGACGGTGTCGCCCGCGTATATGGCCTCGACAACGTCCAGGCCGGCGAGATGGTGGAGTTCCCTGGCGGGATTATGGGCATGGCCCTCAACCTCGAGACCGACAATGTCGGCATCGTCATCTTCGGCGATGACCGCGACATCAAGGAAGGCGATACGGTCAAGCGGACCGGCGACATTGTCGACGTCCCCGTCGGCATGGGCCTGCTGGGCCGTGTGGTCGATGCTCTGGGCAATCCGATCGACGGCGGCGGCGACCTCGCGACCGACGAGCGCCGGCTTGTGGACGTCAAGGCGCCGGGCATCATCCCGCGTGAATCCGTGAGCGAGCCCGTCCAGACCGGCCTCAAGGCTCTCGACGCCCTCGTCCCGGTCGGCCGCGGCCAGCGCGAACTCATCATCGGCGACCGCCAGACCGGCAAGACCGCCGTCATCATCGACACGATCCTGAACCAGAAGAAGATCAACGAGAGCGGCGACGAGTCCAAGAAGCTCTACTGCATCTATGTCGCTGTGGGCCAGAAGCGCTCGACCGTCGCCCAGGTGGTGAAGACCCTCCAGGAATACGGCGCGATGGACTACACCATCGTCGTCGCGGCCACCGCCTCCGATCCGGCGCCGCTGCAGTTCCTGGCGCCCTACACGGGTTGCGCCATGGGCGAGTTCTTCCGCGACAGCGGCAAGCACGCAGT
This sequence comes from Rhodospirillaceae bacterium, assembly GCA_038140435.1. Classification (GTDB taxonomy): domain Bacteria; phylum Pseudomonadota; class Alphaproteobacteria; order UBA6615; family UBA6615; genus UBA8079. The sequence goes on from JAYQGE010000009.1 coordinate 80,376, forward strand.
CATCTTCTATGACGATCTTTCGAAGCAGGCGACGGCGTATCGCCAGATGTCGCTCCTGCTCCGCCGCCCGCCGGGGCGCGAGGCCTTCCCGGGCGACGTCTTCTATCTCCATTCCCGGCTGCTCGAGCGCGCCGCGAAGATGGGCCCCGACAGCGGATCGGGCTCGCTGACGGCGCTGCCGGTCATCGAGACCCAGGCCAACGACGTGTCGGCCTACATCCCAACCAACGTGATCTCGATCACCGACGGCCAGATCTTCCTCGAGACGGACCTTTTCTATAAGGGCGTCCGCCCGGCGATTAATGTCGGCCTGTCGGTGAGCCGTGTGGGCTCCGCCGCGCAGACGAAAGCGATGAAGTCCGTCGCGGGAACGATCAAGCTCGAGCTCGCCCAGTATCGCGAGATGGAGGCCTTCTCGCAGTTCGCCTCCGACCTCGACCGCGTCACCCAGCAGCTGCTGGCGCGTGGTGCACGCCTGACCGAACTTCTGAAGCAGCCGCAGTACGCGCCGCTCGCCGTGGAAGAGCAGGTCGTCGCGATCTTCGCGGGTGTGCGCGGCCATCTCGACGGCATCGCGATCAACGACGTCAACCGGTTCGAGGCCCAGTTCCTCGACCATGTGCGCGACAATCACGCGGACATCCTCACCGACATTCGTGACAGCGGCGCGCTGAGCGAAGAGACCGAGAAGAAGCTCGAGGAGGCCGCCTCGGCCTTCGCGAAGACCTTCGGCTAGGCACCGGTCAGAGAGCGCAAAGACGAAACGATGGCCAGTCTCAAGGATTTCCGGGTCCGCATCGCGTCGGTGAAATCGACGCAGCGCATCACGTCGGCGATGAAGATGGTCGCCGCCGCGAAGCTGCGCCGGGCGCAGGAAGAGGCGATCGCGGCACGGCCCTACTCGGAGCGCATGGAGCGCATGCTCGGCTCGCTCGCAGAGAGCGCCGCGGCGTCGGGCAACGCCCCGCCCCTGCTCGCGGGCAACGGCAAGGACGACACACACCTGATCGTGGTCATGACGACCGACCGCGGACTGTGCGGCGGCTTCAACGGCAGCATCGGCCGTTGGACCCGACAGCACATCCTGTCGCTGCGCGCCGAGGGCAAGGAGGTCAAGCTCCTGATCGTCGGCCGCAAGGGACGCGGCATCCTGCGCGCGGACTTCGGTGACATGATCATCGACACGCTCGAGGACATGGCGCGCCCGGCGCCCCGGTTCGAGACGGCGGCCGAGATCGCCCAGCGGGTGCGGACGATGTTCGAGGCCGGCGAGTGCGATGTTTGCACGATCGTCTACAACAAGTTCATCTCGGCCCTGACCCAGGAAGTCACGCCGCAGCAGTTGATCCCGTTCGCGCTCCCCGCGAGCGAGACGTCCGACGCGGAAACGGATACGGACGTCGCGGGCAACGCCGCGTACGAGTACGAACCGAACGAGAAAGACATCCTGACGGATCTGCTGCCACGTAACCTGTCGGTCCAGGTGTTCCGGGCCATGCTCGAATCCTTTGCCTCCGAGCAGGGTGCACGGATGACCGCGATGGACAGCGCGACCCGGAATGCGGGCGACATGATCGATCGCCTGACCATCGAGTACAACCGGACCCGCCAGGCGGCGATCACCACGGAACTCATCGAAATCATCTCTGGCGCGGAAGCGCTCTAGACCACTCGGCTCAAAACGGGCGAGGAGAAGAAAATGTCCAAGAATATTGTCGGCAAGATCTCACAGGTTCTCGGCGCCGTCGTCGACGTCCAGTTCGACAGCGAACTGCCGCCGATCCTGAACGCGCTGGAGGCCGATAACCACGGCAACCGCCTTGTCCTCGAAGTGGCGCAGCATCTCGGTGAGAACACCGTGCGCACGATCGCCATGGACACGACCGAGGGTCTCGTTCGCGGCCAGGAAGCGGTCGACACGGGCGCGCCGATCAGCGTCCCGGTCGGACCGGAGACACTCGGCCGTATCATGAATGTCATCGGCGAGCCGATCGACGAGCGCGGCGAGCTGGGCACGGCCCAGAGCTTCCCGATCCACCGCAGTGCGCCGGAGTTCGTGGACCAGTCCACCGAGACCGAGCAGCTGGTCACGGGCATCAAGGTCGTCGACCTCCTCACCCCGTATGCCAAGGGCGGCAAGATCGGCCTGTTCGGCGGCGCGGGCGTTGGCAAGACCGTGCTGATCATGGAACTGATCAACAACATCGCGAAGGGCCATGGCGGCTACTCCGTGTTCGCCGGCGTCGGCGAGCGCACCCGCGAGGGCAACGACCTCTATCACGAGATGATGGAATCGGGCGTCATTCAGCCCGACGGGGAGTCCAAGGCCGCGCTGGTGTACGGCCAGATGAACGAGCCGCCGGGAGCGCGTGCGCGCGTCGCCCTGACCGGTCTCACCCAGGCCGAGTATTTCCGCGACGAGGAAGGCCAGGACGTGCTGTTCTTCGTGGACAACATCTTCCGCTTCACCCAGGCGGGCTCGGAAGTGTCGGCCCTTCTCGGCCGTATTCCCTCGGCGGTGGGCTACCAGCCGACCCTCGGTACCGAGCTCGGCAACCTGCAGGAGCGCATCACCTCGACGAACAAGGGCTCGATCACCTCGGTCCAGGCCATCTATGTGCCGGCCGACGACTTGACCGACCCGGCACCTGCCACGACCTTCTCGCATCTTGATGCGACGACGACCCTGTCGCGCCAGATCGCGGAGCTGGGCATCTACCCGGCGGTCGATCCGCTCGACTCCACGAGCCGTATCATGGACGCGCGCATCATCGGCGAGGAGCATTACAGCACCGCCCGCGCGGTCCAGGAGACGCTGCAGAGCTACAAGGGCCTGCAGGAAATCATTGCCATCCTGGGCATGGACGAGCTGTCGGAAGAGGACAAGCTGACGGTCGCGCGGGCGCGCAAGATTCAGCGCTTCCTGTCCCAGCCGTTCCACGTCGCCGAAGTCTTCACCGGTTCGCCGGGCAAGTTCGTGGCCCTCGAGGACACGATCAAGGGCTTCCAGCAGATCGTCGCAGGCGAGCATGACGACCTGCCCGAGGCAGCCTTCTACATGGTCGGCACCATCGATGAGGCTGTCGAGAAGGCCCAGACGATGGCCGCCGAAGCGGCCTAGCGGGAGACGGCACGTGGCGGAGAATGCGGTCCAGTTCGAGCTCGTATCGCCCGAGAAGCTGCTGCTCTCGGAAGATGTCGAGATGGTTGTGGTGCCCGGCGCCGAGGGCGACTTCGGCGTCCTGCCGGGCCACGCGCCGATGATCTCGACCGTGCGCCCCGGCGTGATCTACGTGTTCGAAGGCGGGTCGGTCAAGACCCGCATCTTCGTGGCCGGCGGTTTTGCCGAGGTCACGACCGAACGCTGCACCGTTCTCGCGGAAGAGGCCGTGCCGCTGGACGAGATCGATCGGACCAGTGTCGAGAAGGATCTCCAGGACGCGAACGAAGACGTTCGCGATGCCGGCGGAGACGCGGCGCAGGTTGCGCTGGCGGAGGCCCGCGCGGCCGCCGCACGCGCGAAGCTCGCCGCCATGGACAACCTCGTTTACCAGTAAATTCAGTGCCTTGCCCATATGTGCACAACTGTGCACAGGGTTTTGACTGCGGCGGCAGCCCGACGATATATAATGGTGGAGCGGACAGGAGAGCCGCGTACCGATCGTTGAAGTGTTGTCATGACCGAAGTTCAAAACACATATTGGTCGCTCGACGACATCCGTTGGGAGCAATTCGACCCGTCGAAGGTCGATCCGGAGATGCTCCGGATCGTGAAGGCTGCGGCAATGGTCGAATACAACGGCGATTCCTACGCCGAGTATCTGTGCTGTGTCTTTAAGGACGATCCAGGCTTCCAGGACGCTTCGCGCCGCTGGGCGCTCGAAGAGGTGCAGCACGGCCAGGCGCTCTCGCGCTGGGCCGAGATGGCCGATCCGGATTTCGATTTCACCGCGCGGTTTGCGGACTTCTCGAAGAAGATCCAGCTTCCCGCCGCACCCGATGAATCGGTGCGCGGTACGCGCTGCGGCGAACTGGTGGCAAGGTGCATGGTCGAGGTCGGAACCTCGTCCTACTACACTGCCCTGCGCGAGGCGACCGACGAGCCGGTCTTGCGTGAAATCTGCCGCCACATCGCCCAGGACGAGATTCGCCACTACAAGCTCTTCTACACGCACATGGAGCGGTATCGGGACATCGAGGGGCTCGGCAAGTTCAAGCGACTGATGGTCGGAATCGGCCGGATCGGCGAAAGCGAGGACGACGAGCTCGCCTATGCCTATTACGCGGCGAACAACAACGGTGAGCCCTACGACCGCAAGCGTTGCATCCGGGCCTACATGTCACGCGCTTACGGCTTCTACGAGACGCGCCACGTGGAGCGCGCGGTGACCCTGATCCTGAAGGCCGTCGGATTCACGCCCCACGGAAAGATTTCGAACTGGATCGCCCGCGGTGCCTGCTGGGTGATGAACCTGCGCGCCGGGCGCAACGAGCCCGCGACGGCCTGAAATCAGCGGATGTAGGGCCGGAAGGTCTCGACCACGGCCTCGTAAACGGGACGCTTGAACGCGACGATGAGCTCCGGCACCTCGTCAAGGTCCACCCACTGCCAACGCGCAAATTCCGGCGATGCAACCCCCGCGACATCGATGTCCGCGTCGCGGCCGAGGTGCCGAAAGGCAAACCATTTCTGCATCTGACCTCGCCAGCGGCCTTTCCAGGCACGGGTCCTGAGGTCTGATGGCAGTTCGTACTTCAACCAGTCGGGCGCCTCGGCCAGCAAGGCGACGTTGGACACGCTGGTCTCCTCCTCGAGTTCCCGAAGCGCGGCCACCTGCGGGTCCTCACCATGATCGATTCCGCCCTGGGGCATCTGCCAGGCGCCGGGAAAATCGTTGCGTTCGCCAACCCAGACCCGGCCCTCCTCGCTGACCAGCATCACGCCGGCGCATGGTCGGTAATGCGCGGCATCCTCCGCGCGCGCGATCAGCGCGTTCACCGGTCGGCCTGGGCGTTGACCACGGCGGAGACTGGAACCAGGGCGATACCCTTTCGGTCAAGCGTCCGTGCCCACTCGCGCACCCGTTCAATCGTGACCGGAAAGGCCTGCCCGATCGCGATCGAGACGCCGGCATCCTTGGCAATTCGCTCCAGTTCCGTCAGCCGCGCATCGATGGTCGTTCGCGAGACCTCGCGCGCATCGAGAAAACGATCGTTGATCGCGCGCGGAACCTGCATCTGGGTCGCCATGACCGTCGCAACGCTGCGTGCCGAGGAGCGCGCATCCACGTAGAGAAGCCCCCGGGCCTTGATCTCAGCGAGGATCGGCTGCATCGCGTCGCGCGACGTCGTGAACCGGGAGCCCATATGGTTCACAACACCCACATAGCCCGTCACCCGCGACAGGGCCCAGCGTAGCCGCTCCTCGTTCTCATCCGGCGAGAGCGTCACGAACAGCGCGCGGGGGCCGGGGTCATTCTCGGGGAAGTCCAGCGGTTCCATCGGCAGATTGAGCAGCACCTCGTGCCCCGCGGCGCGCGCAAGCCGGATCCATTGCTGGATATTGTCGGCAAACGGCTGAAACGCGAGGGTGACCTCGCCGGGCAACCCCTGGATGGCCGCCTCCGTCGCCGCGCTCGACAAGCCGAGCCCGCTGAGAATTACCGCCACGCGGGGGCGATCGTCCCGCTTGTCGAAGGGTCGCGCATAGGCCTGCCAGGGCTCGCGGCCCGTCGGGCCAATTCGCGGCAGCGGGCCGAAACTCGACGGTTCGACCAGCGCAGGATCCGGGGCCGGCGGCAGCGCGTCCCGGCTCGGCGCGGCCACCGGCGGGACCGGAATACGGGGCGCCGCGGCAACCTCGGGCGTCGGTGTCTCGACCGTTTCCGGAGAGGGTGTCGCTGGCGCGGGTGCCGGGTCGGCGGGAGGCTCCGGTGCAGAGACCGTTTCGCGCGGCGCGGGTCCGGCCGAATCCGGTTCGGCCGGTGGAGATTTGGCCGGGGAGGGCCCGGCCGGTGCGGCCTCGGTCGTTTCCGGGGCGGTTTCGGGAGATGTCTCTGGTACCGGTTCAGGGCTGTCGGCGACAGGCGGAACTCGGGGTTCCGGCGTTTCTGGGGGGGGCGCCATTTGTGGTGTCGCATCCGCGACGTCCGGCGCCGGTTCCGTCTTCAGCCCCACGACGACGGCCGCCACGAGGCCGCCCAGCACGACCAGGAGCGCTGCGGCGAGGCCCCAGGGCAGAATCGCGCCCAGGCGACGCCCGGAAGAAGTCTCGTCGGCCGCGTCGTTCATGATCCTGCCTGGCACCCGTGAGCCATCCAGGTGCCGACTAGTTCGTCGCTCGAACGTTGTAGGTCGCGATACCCTTCAACAGATCGAGCGCGCGGGCGAGCTGGTAGTCCTGCCGCGCCGACGCGGTCTCCTCCGCGGCATCCGCGGTGCCGCCGTCGCTGTCCGCCCCCTCGTTGTCACGGGCATTGCGCAGGTCGCGCTCGCGCAGCCGTTGCGGAGTGTCGGTGGTCTCGATCGTCGCCGGCTCGACCACGATGTCGGGCGCAATGCCTGTCTGCTGGATGGACCTGCCGCTCGGAGTGAAATAGGCCGCCGTCGTCAGGCGCATCGCGCCATGCCCGGGGATCGCCATGATGGTTTGAACCGACCCCTTGCCGAAGCTCTCCGTGCCCATGATGACCGCGCGCTTGTGATCCTGCAGCGCACCCGCGACGATCTCGGAGGCAGAAGCGGAGCCGCCGTTGATGAGAACCACGATGGGCAGTCCGTTCGCCAGATCACCGGGACGCGCGTTGAAGCGCTGGGAATCGTCCTTGTCGCGTCCACGCGTCGAGACGATCTCGCCACGGTCGAGGAACGCGTCGGACACCTTCACGGCCTGGTCGAGCAGTCCGCCCGGGTTGCGCCGCAAATCGAGGACGAGCCCGATCATCTCGTCGCCGAGTTCTTCCTTGATGTCGGCCATCGCGGTCTCGAGGCCGTCGTTGGTCTGCTCGTTGAAGGTCGTGATCCGGACATAACCGACCTTGCCCTCGACACGACTGCGCACCGACTTGATGCGCACCACATCGCGTGTGACCGACACATCAAAGGCTTCCTGGCCCTCGCGGCGAATGGTCAGCCGGATGTCCGAGCCGATCCGCCCACGCATCTTGTCCACGGCCTCCGAGAGAGTAAGACCGAGCACCGTCTCGCCATCGAGATGGGTGATGAAATCACCCGCCTCGATGCCGGCGCGCGCCGCCGGGGTATCATCGATCGGCGACACCACCCGGACGAGCCCCTGCTCCATGGTGACCTCGATACCGAGCCCGCCGAACTCGCCGCGCGTCTGCACCTGCATGTCGCGGAAGCTCTCCTCGTTCAGGTAGCTCGAGTGCGGGTCCAGCGCCTGCAGCATGCCGTTGATCGCGGACTCGATCAGCTCCTTGTCCGTGGTCTCGTCGACATACTGGGACCGCACCCGTTCGAAGATGTCGCCGAACAATTCGAGCTGCCGGAAGGTCTCTTCGTCGGACTCCGCCGCAATCGCGGCAGCGGGAACGGCCGTCAGCATCGCCGAAAATGCAAACGCGGTGATCAGTTTACGCATTAGCCTTGTGTCCTGTTCGTTTGCGCTGCCAACCAGGGCAACGGGTTAATCGGTTGTCCGTCGCGGCGGAACTCGACATAAAGCCTGCTTCCGCGCGCCGGGTCTTCGGCCGTCTCGGCCTGCCCCCCGCCTGTCGCACCCGCGCTGGTATCGCGCCCCCGGGCTGTGCCGTCCGCTGTTCGGCCAAGTGGTTCTCCCGCGAGAACCCATTGACCGACATCGGCCTCGATACGCCCCAGTCCGGCGATAAGTGTATGATATCCCTCGCCATGATCGATGATCAAGATTTGGCCGAAGCGCCGAAACGGCCCGGCGAACGCGATCCGGCCGTCCCATGGCGCCACCACCGTCGCTTCAGCCCGCGTCTCCCAGGTGATCCCCCGCGCGCGCGGCCCGGCATCCGTCCGGTCTCCAAAACGCTGAACCATGCGGCCATGGGCGGGTGGCGTGAGGTTCCCGCGGGCCAGGGCGATCGATGGCCCTGCCGGTGCGAGGGTCGGAGACACGAAATTCGCGGGCGGCGCGCCCGGGCGTGGGCGCGGCGCCGGCACCGCCGCGGAATTGCTCTCACGCAGACGTGACAACAATTCCTCGAGGGTTTGCGCCTCCTCGCGCAGACGCGCGACCCGGGCATCGACAGCGGCCCGCGCCTCGCGTGTCTGCCGGAGCACCTCGTTCTTCGATTTCGACAACGCCTCAAGCCGTTCACGGTCGCGGCGCAGATCGACCGCGGCGCGCTGCAGGGCGCCGCGGCGCACCTCGATCTGGTTCCGCAGGTTCGCGAGCACGGCAATGTCCTCGCGCAGCGATCTTGCCAGTCGCTCGATCTGCGGCACCGCCGTCCGTAGCAGAAGACCACTGCGCACCACGTCGTTGGGATCGCCCGGGCTGACCAGAAGCGCCGCGGTCGGCCGGAGGGACAGACGCTGGAGCGCGGCAAGCGTGCCCGCCAGCTGGCTCCGGCGTTCATCGAGGGCCGCGTGTTTTTCCGCGGCGGCGCGTTCGAGCCCGGCGAGCTCCGTCTCGATCGTGTCGAGGGCGGCTTCGTGGGATTGTACGGCGCGCGCGGCCGCGCGGAGCTCGGCGCGCAGTGTCTCCAGCGCCCGCGCCTGCGCCGCGGCCTCGTCCGCCAGCGCGGCGGCGGATTTCTCGTCGTCGGCGATGGCGTCGCGCACGGATTGCAGCCGATCATCGACCGCCTCCGGCCGGTCCGATTGCGCGTCGGCGTCTCCCGCAGCGGCAAGAACAAGAAAACAGGCAGCCGTTATGACGGCCGCAGAAAGGCCGGCGCGCCGCACCGGCGCGGTGCAACTACTCGCCGAGATAATAGCTCTTCTGCTTGGCGCCATCGGCGAACTCGAAGACGAGCGGACGTCCGGTCGGCAACTCGACATCGGGGATTTCCTCGGCCGTGTACTCCCCGAGGATGAGCAACAACGCGCGCAGGCTGTTGCCATGCGCCGACACGAGGACATTCTGCCCGGTCCTCACCAACGGTCCGATCTCGGCGTCGAAATAGGGGCGCACCCGCTCGACGACATCCGCGAGGCTCTCACCGCCGGGCGGCCGCACCTCGAACCCGCGGCGCCACAGATGGACCTGCTCGTCGCCGTACTTCTCGGCGGTCTCCGCCTTGTTCAGTCCCACCAGGTCGCCATAGTGGCGCTCGCGCAGCGCGTCGTCACGAGTGATCCGCCAACCGTCCCCGTCGCGCAGCGCCGACAGATCCGCGCCCGCCTCGGCCGCCGAATCGAGCGCCATCTCGACGGTCAGGCGTGCCCGCTTCAGGGTCGAGGAATAGACCGCGTCGATGGGGTAGTCCTTGATGAGCACGCCGGCGCGCCGCGCCTCGTCCTCGCCGGCCGGGGTCAGGTCGACATCCTCCCAGCCGGTAAACCGGTTCTCGAGATTCCACTGACTTTGCCCGTGGCGCATGATGATCAGGTAGTTCATCTGCCAAGTCCTATTCGTGCGCGATGTATCGATTCATGTGTCGTGGTTGTGCCCGATTCGACGTCGGTTCGCCAGCATCACGCGCGGTGATAGGGGTGCCCCGCGATGATCTGCTGCGCGCGGTATATCTGCTCCGCGAGCATGGCCCGCATCAGCAGGTGCGGCCAGGTGTTGCGCCCAAAGGCGAGCGTTCGGTCTGCGCGCGTGCGCACCGCGTCCGCATGTCCGTCCGCCCCGCCGATCAGAAAGACGAGTGCGCGGCACCCGCCGTCCTGCAGCGCGCCGACGTCATCGGCAAGCCCGGCACTGGTCGCGAGCTTGCCGGTCTCGTCGAGCGCGATGACATGGGCGCCGTCCGGCACCGCAGACAGCAGAAGTTCGCCCTCTGCGTCGCGCAGCCTGCCGGCCGCAACCTTCCGCTTGAGCTCGAACTCGCGCACGACCACCGGCCAAGCGGTGATCCGCTTGCTGAAATGTTCGAAGAGCGCTGCCTCGGGCCCCGCGCGCAGGCGGCCGATCGCGCCAATGACTATCTCCAACCTTCGCCCCTCCGGTCAGGCGGGCATCGCCTCCTGCGAGGCGCGGTCGTGAAACTCCGCCTCCCAGAGCTTCTCGATCGCGTAATGCTCGCGGGATTCCGGCCGGAACAGGTGGACGATGACATCGCCGGCATCCACCAGGACCCACTCTCCCGAGCGGCGGCCCTCCGCGTGGGTGCCCTTCACGCCCGCCGATTTCAGGCGTTCGAGAAGATGCTCCGTGATCGAATCGAGCCGTCGGCCCGACGTGCCGCTGGCAACAACCATGAAGTCTGCGATATCTGATTTTCCCGCGAGGGGGATGACCTTGATGTCATCGGCCTTGTCGTCATCGAGGGATTTTTCGACGAGAGCCAGGAGTGTCTCCGCTGTGGGCCGCGGAGGAGCCTTTTCTGTGCGTGCTATGACGAGATCCTCGTTCTCAAACTACGCCTCCGGTTCGCACCGAACGCCGGTGCACTCGCTCAGTTCGCGTCGACCGGCCACACGCCGCTGCGACGCAGATCGGTTGCGGTCGCCGGGTGCGGCCGAATCCGCAGAAAGGCCCAGGCGGGCGTCACCGCGGCGGGCAGCAGGCGTGCCGCGCGTTCCGGGAGTCTCGCGTGACGAAAACGAACAGCCGCGAGTTCCGACAACGCCCTTGAATCATATGAATCGCGCGCGATCACGGCAATGGGGATCGTGTTAAATATTTGTGTCCAGGCCCGCCAACGGGGAATCTGGATCAGGTTGTCCGCCCCCATCAACCATACGAAACGTGCCGCGGGATAGCGGATTCGCAGGGCCTTGAGCGTGTCGGACGTGTAGCGCGTACCGAGCTCGGCCTCGATCGCGGAAACGCGGATTCGCCGATCCCGCACCACAGAAACCGCGCTTTCATACCGCGACTCGAAGGGCGCCATTCCCGCTTCGGGCTTCAGCGGATTCTGCGGCGAGACCAGCCACCAGACCTCATCGAGCCCGAGCCGCGCCAGCGCCACCTGGCTGATGTAGCGGTGCCCGTCATGGGCGGGGTTGAACGATCCCCCCAAAAGACCGATCCGCCGCCCCGCATGATCGAAGCCGCCGGCGCGCGTCACCGCAGATGGAAGTGACGTCATGAAGCTCAGGGTCGGGTCTGTCCGGCGCCGCGCACCACATACTTGTAGCTGGTGAGCTGCTCGGCGCCCACGGGCCCGCGCGCGTGCATCTTGCCCGTCGAGATCCCGATCTCCGCGCCCATGCCGAACTCACCGCCATCGGCGAACTGGGTCGAGGCGTTGTGAAGCACGATGCCGCTGTCGATGCGCGCAAGGAAACGCTCGGCCGTCTCGGCATCCGCCGTGACGATCGCGTCCGTGTGGTTGGAACCATGGCTGTTCACATGATCGATGGCGTCGTCGATGCCGTCGACCACCCGCACCGAGACGATGGCATCGAGATACTCCGTATCCCAGTCCGCGTCATTGGCGGGGACAACACGGTCGTCGATTTCCCGGGCCGCCGCATCCCCGCGCACCTCGCAGCCGGCACCGACGAGGTCGTCCACGATCGGGACGAGCAGCGACGGCGCCACCGAACGGTCGATAAGCACGGTCTCGGTCGCGCCGCAGATGCCCGTCCGGCGCATCTTCGCGTTGAGCACGATGTCACGCGCCATCTGCGGTTCGGCGGCGGCATGAACATAGGTATGGCAGAGCCCCTCGAGATGGGCGAACACGGGAATGCGGCTCTCGGTCTGCACCCGCTCGATCAGGGACTTGCCGCCGCGCGGCACGATCACGTCGATGAAGTCGACCATGGTCAGCATCGCACCGACCGCCGCCCGGTCCGTCGTAGGCGGGGCCTGGATCGCCGTCGCGGGCAGGCCGGCTCCCGCCAGCCCATCCTGGAGGGAGGACAGGATGACTTGCGATGATTCGAAGCTCTCGGAACCGCCGCGCAGGATGGCGGCGTTGCCGGCCTTGAGGCACAGGCCGCCCGCATCCGCCGTCACGTTGGGCCGCGATTCGTAGATCACCCCGATCACCCCGAGCGGTACGCGCACGCGGGCGATCTTCAGCCCGTTCGGCCGATCCCACTCCGCCAATACGGTGCCGATGGAATCAGGCAACGCGGCGACCTCCTCCAGGCCCCGCGCCATCGCCTCGACCCGGTCGTCGTTCAGGACCAGCCGGTCGAGGAAGGACCCCTTGACGCCCTTCGCTTCTGCGCGGGCCACATCACTCGCGTTCGCCGCCAGAACCTCATCCTTGCGCGCGCGAATGGCAGCCGCCGCCGCATGGAGTGCGGCGTTCTTTGCGTCGGGGGTGGCGCTGGCGAGCTCGCGCGCGGCCGACTTGGCCGATGCCCCGATGCCGTGCATCACCTCCTGAATGTCGGCGCCGTCCGCCGCGATGTCATGTGCTGCCGTCATGCCTCATCTCCGACCGTTCGTCCGGCCCGGCGGGCGACGATAGTCGTTTTGCCGCCGGATTTCATCCCGTTTGCTCCGTGGGGCGCGTGGCGCTCGCGCGCGCGCCCAGATAGATGGCGGCGAGAATCAGCCCCCCGCCGATCGCGGTCTCGCGCGCAAACCCCTCACCGAAATAGAGCCAACCGAGCCCCGCGCTCAGGAGCGGCTCGGCCAGAAACAGGAGCGCCAGCACCATCGGCGGGATCGCCTTGACCGCCCAGTTGAAACCGGTGTGCCCGATGATCTGGCTAAAGAGCCCCAGACCGATGAACGCCAGATAGGTCTCGAGGGACAGGCCGGCAAGCGGCAGCCCGAGCGCGAGCACGGTGACCCAGAGCAGCAGTGCCGCGCCGGCATAGACCAGCGTCACGAAGGGGACGAGCGCGACGGTGCGCCGTGCGCTCTCGGCGAGGAGCAGAAAACCGACGAACAGGATCCCGCCCGCCAGCGCAAGCGCATCGCCCCAGAGGGTTGCGAGACCGAGACGCGCGCTGCCCGAACCGAGGACGATGCTTCCGGCCAGCGCGAGGCCGACCGCCAGCCAGGTCTTCCGCCCGGGCGGCCGGCGCAGCGCCACGACAGCCCAGACCGCCAGCCAAACCGGCGTCAGCGTGACGAGCACGACCGAGTTGGCGATCGATGTGTAGTCGAGTGAGGCGATCCAGGTTGCGAAGTGCAGCGCGAGAAAGACCGCGCCGCCGGCGATCAGCTTCCACTCGTGCCCGGTCAGCCGCCGGATGTCCGTCCGCGATGTCGCAAGCGCCAGCGGCAGCAGAACGAGCGATGCGATCAGCATGCGCCAGGCCGCCGTGACCAGCGGATCGGCATCGGCCAGTCGCACGAAGATCGCCGCGTGGGCCACGGCGATCAGGGCCGCCGCGAGGACAACCGCATAGGTCATGGGGTGTTCGGCGCGCGCGGCGGCCATCGGACGAGCCTCAGCTCTCGACGAGGTCGTCGCGGTGAATCATCTCCTCGCGGCCGCGATATCCGAGAATGGTCTCGATCTCACCGGACTGGCGGCCGAGGATGCGCTTCGCATCCGCGCTGTCGTAGGCAATCAGACCACGCGCCAGTTCCCGGCCCTGCTCGTCGCATACGATCACTGGGTCGCCGCGCTCAAAATTGCCCTCGACGGCGGTCACCCCGGCCGGCAGCAGGCTCGTGCCGCGCGCGAGCGCCCGGGCCGCACCGGCATCCACCGTGACCAGGCCTTCCGGCTTGAGCGTTCCCGCGATCCAGCGCTTGCGCGCGGTGTGGGGCTCGGCATGGGACACGAACCAGGTGGCCCGAGCGCCGGCATCGAGGGCAGCCAGCGGGTGCGCCTCGCGGCCGTCGGCGATGACCAGCCGGCAGCCCGACTGCAGCGCCACCCGCGCGGCCTCGATCTTCGTGATCATGCCGCCCGAACCGTCATCGCCCGCGGTCTCGCCCGCCATCGCAGCGATCTCCGGCGTGATCGCGTCCACTTCCGGCACATGCTTCGCCGCCGGGTCCGTGGTCGGGTCTGCGGTGTAGAGCCCGTCGATGTCCGACAGGATGGCGCAGGTGTCCGCGCCCATCATCTGCGCGACCCGCGCCGCGAGCCGGTCGTTGTCGCCGAAGCGGATCTCGTCGGTCGCCACCGTGTCGTTCTCGTTGATCACCGGCACGACCCCGAGACGCAACAGGGTCGCGATGGTGTTCCGCGCATTCAGATGCCGCCGGCGATCCTCCGTGTCCTCGATCGTGAGCAGGATCTGCGCGACGGGAACGTCGTATCGCCCAAGCGTCTCCTGCCAGGCGTGGGCGAGACGCACCTGCCCGGCCGCCGCCGCGGCCTGGCTTTCCTCGAGCCGCAGCGCCCGGTTGCGCGGACCCCGGGCAAGCCCCAGCAGCCGCCGCCCCACCGCGATGGCGCCGGACGAAACGATCAGGATCTCGGCCCCGCCGTCGCGCAGCTTCGCGATGTCCTGGGCCAGCGCATCCAGCCATTCGGCGCGCAGGCGGCCATCGTCATGGGCCAGCAGCGCGGAGCCGATCTTCACGACGATCCGCTTGCCGCCGGTAAGAGTGCGCGCGGTGCTCATTGCGCCACGTCCCCGGACACGTCCGTCTCCGCCGCGTCGGCCTCGGCCGCCCTGGCCTCGTCGATTACGTTGGCGAGCGCCCGCAGCACTTCGGCCACACCGTCCCCGGCAACGGCCGATATCTCGCACACGGCTTCGGCACCCGCATCCGCGAGCGCCGCGCGGCATGCGTCGATGTCCTCCGGCAGGGCCGCGTCGCACTTGCTCAGCGCCACCAACTCGCGCTTGCCGGGCAATCCTCCGCCATACGCGACGAGCTCCTCGCGCACGGTGCGGTAGGCCTCCGCCACGCCGTCGGCACCCTGGGTCACATCGACCAGGTGCAGCAACACGCGGCAACGCTCCACATGGCCGAGGAACCGGTCGCCCAGTCCCTTGCCTTCGTGCGCGCCCTCGATCAGCCCGGGGATGTCCGCCAGCACGAATGCGCGGTCGTCGGTTTCGACGACACCGAGTCCGGGATAGAGGGTGGTGAAGGGATAGTCGGCGATCTTCGGCTGCGCCGCGCTCACGACCGACAGCAGCGTGGACTTGCCCGCATTGGGCAGCCCCACCAGGCCGGCGTCCGCGATCAGCTTGAGGCGCAGCCAGACCCATTTCTCCCGACCGGGGTTTCCCGGGTCCGCCCGGCGCGGTGCCTGGTTGGTCGAGCTCTTGAAATGGATGTTGCCGCGACCGCCCTGCCCGCCCTCGGCCAGCACGATCCGCTCCCCGGGCGCCGTCAGATCGGCGATCAGCGTCTCGCCGTCCTCGCTGAAGACCTGGGTCCCGACGGGAAGTTCGAGGACCGCGTCCTTGCCGCCGGCACCGTAACGGGCCTTGCCCATACCGTCGATGCCGCGCGCCGCCTTGAAATGCTGGCGATAGCGATAGTCGATCAGCGTGTTGAGACCCTCGACGCAAACCGCGACGACGTCACCGCCGCGCCCGCCGTCACCGCCGTCGGGCCCGCCACGCGGCACATTCGCCTCGCGACGAAAGCTGACGCAGCCATTGCCGCCGTCGCCGGAGCGCAGATACACCTTCGCCTGGTCGAGAAATTTCATGATCCGGTCTCAGAACGAAAAACGGGGAGATCGGCTGGCCAATCTCCCCGAAGAATCCAGTCTCGCGGCAGACCCTCTAGGCCGGCGGGACCACCGACACATAGGTCCGGCCACCGCGCTTGCGGGTGAACTCGACCTTGCCTTCGCTCATGGCGAAGATCGTGTGGTCCTTGCCGATGCCGACATTGTCGCCGGGATGGAACTTGGTGCCGCGCTGGCGAATGATGATGTTGCCGGGGATGACCACCTCGCCGCCATACTTCTTGACGCCGAGCCGCCGGCCCGCGGAATCGCGGCCGTTACGTGAACTGCCGCCTGCCTTCTTATGTGCCATCGCTGACTACTCCTTGTCCGCTGCGGGCTTCTTGGCCGCAGGTTTCTTCGCGGCCGGCTTCTTCGCCTTGCCCGTCACGTCTACCACGCGCAGCACGGTCAGCTCCTGGCGATGGCCGCGGGTCCGCTGGTAGCCCTGGCGGCGCTTCTTCTTGAAGACCACGATCTTCTTGCCGCGGGTCTGCTCGACGACCTCGGCCGTCACGGCAGCACCCTCGACGATCGGCGTGCCGACCTGAGTGTTCTTGCCGTCGTTGACCATCAGCACGGGCTCGATCGCAAGCGTGCTGCCCGCCTCGCCATCGAGCTTTTCGACGGTGATCACATCGCCATTGGCGACGCGATACTGCTTCCCGCCGGTTTGAATGACTGCGTACATGTTCCGCATCCGTTTATTCGCGGCAATCACCCCACGCGCTGGCGCGGTAGGTCGAACGCCGAATGTTCCAGCAAAAACAAGGCGGACCGCGAAGAAATCCGGCGGTCCGTCGAGTGCGGGCGGACTATACGCCGCCTGCACCGCGTGTCAACCGCTCAAAGACCCCGAAAAGAGCCAAAAATCACGTACTCCCAGGGAAGATTCCGCCTTCTTCGGCGGGCGCGGCCAATCCAGGTAATGTTCCCTGTCGCGGCGCGGAGAACATGGCTAGTTTGACGCCGACGGGAATCGGGAATGTCGCAACGAGTTTTGATCTCAGGTGCCGGCGTGGCGGGCTTGTGTGCGGCGCTCTGGCTGTCGCGCGCCGGATATGCGGTCACGGTAGTCGAGCGAACCGAAGGATTTCGCCCGGGCGGCTACCTGGTTGCACTCAGCCACCATGCATACGACTTTGCCGGTGAACTGGACCTCCTGAGCTCGCTTCAGCCGCACGACCTGCAGATCGCCCGAACGAGTTACCACGCGTCGTCGGGCCGAAATCTGCTGGAACTCGATTGCGCGCGAATGTTCGACGGCATTCGGATCATCTAGATCATGCGCGAAGACCTGGCCCGAGTGCTCTATGAGAAAGTCCGGCATGCAGCCGAAATCCGATTTGCCGAACGCGTTGCATCGATCACACAGGCTGCGGAGCAGGTCGAAGTCGGATTTCGGTCCGGTATGTCGGAGACCTACGACCTGGTGATCGGCGCGGACGGCCTGCATTCTGCGGTGCGCGACCTGGCTTTCCCTCCGGCGGAAATTCGGCGACATACGCTCGGACTCAAATGCGCGGCGTTCCGCTCATCCAATGTGCTCGGACTGGAACGCAAGTTCGAAACCCACATGGAACCGAATCGCTACATGGCCACGTTCACGACTCGCGACGGCATGTTGGGGAATGTCTTCATCTGGACCGCAGATGACCTAACCCCGCCTGCGCGCGGCGATCAGGCACGGGATCTCAAGATCGCCTTCGCCGGCACCGGGCATCAAACCGCGCGTGTTCTAGAGGAATGCCCGGATGCCACCCCCTTCTATTTCGACGTCCCCACCCAGATCGAAATGCCCCGCTGGTGCCTTGGCCGCATCGTCTTGCTTGGCGATGCCGCGCATGCACTAACGCTGTTCTCCGGACGCAGTGCCTCGGCCGCATTCGCCGGCGCAAGCCGGCTTGGGCGCGCCATCGCGCGCGACGGCATCGATGCCGGCCTGGCCCGCTACGAGTCCGAGATGCGCCCGGTGATCGACGCCATCTTAATACCCGCGAGCTCTCTAGAGGCATATGTTAAGGAAAATTATGGGGCGCAAAATACTAAATCCAAAAATGCAGGCATACTTTTGCACGATCAATTAATTGAATTAATTCAAAATAATGCTATTGCAATTGAAAAAGCGGTTGTCTATTTCCGCGTTATTGACAATTATATATGGTTAGATCAGTATTCTAGATCAAACAAACGTTTTTCTATAAAACACGCTGTATTCGTAGAAAAAGAAAACGGCGTCTTATGCCAGGGAGATCATATCTACAAAACGAATTTCACAAAAAAGGACTGCGGTTATTTCAGGTCTATTAGCGATGCGCTCTGAGTAGAGATGCGACAGCGTGCAAAAACGATATTATGGAAATTTACAATTATG